>NZ_JBNBLH010000002.1:0-471876 GCF_049830555.1 Roseobacter sp. EG26 | reverse complement strand
TGCGCCTCGGACATGGTCCATCTGCTGATGTTCCAGCCAATCAGCCAACTCGCCCGAGATGTACCTCGACCCGTTGTCGCTGAGCAGGCGTGGCTTGTGCAGGACCGTCGCCTGATCACAACCCGAAGCCTGCAGCGCCAGATCCAGCGTGCGTTGGGTCGGGAGATGCGAGCCTTCGACCAGGCGAATGATCTCCAGTTTCTCAGATGCGGGGTACCTCATGCGTCGTCCTCCCCAGCCCCGAGCATGCTTTTTTTGATCAGCCGCAGCTCCAGGGCCTGTTCAGCGACGACCTCTTTCAAATCACGGGATTCCCGACGCAGGTCTTTGACTTCGGTCGACGTCGCAGCACGGGCCGTGTCACCCGCCAGGCGCTTCTTCCCAGCTTCGAGGAACTCCTTGGACCAGCTGTAGTAGAGGCTCTGCGCAATCCCCTCGCGGCGGCACAGTTCGGCAATACTGTCCTCGCCCCTTAGGCCGTCCAAGACGATCCCGATCTTCTCTTCCGCTGAATACTGCTTGCGCGTGGCGCGGCGGATGTCTTTGACAAACTTCTCGCCGTGGCTCTTGCGTGTTCTGGGTTTCTGTCTCATCTCCACTCCTTGGTGGTTACGATGTGCCAGAAACCCTCCCTTATCAAATCGACCTAAACTGTCCCATTAGCGCTGACGTCAAACAAGAGGAATTGATCGCAGAGCTCACGCTCAGCTTATGGGCCCTGGCGCCGATTTACGATACCGATGCCGGACCTCCAATTTGTATTCGACGAACTGGACAAGTTGAGCGGTGTTGTCGACCCTGATCCAACTGTGCGCATAGTCGCGGAACAGGACCAGCAGGCACTTCTTAGCGAACGCAATTGCGCTTATCAGTTGCATCGCCTTCTATCAGACATGAAGCGTGTGATTTCGTCTGCACCGGCAAGATTCATCTTTGTTGGTGGTCGCGCACTGCATGATGAATGGGTTCGCGACCAAAATCGCCTGAGGTCCTCTCAGCCTCTTCTCACTTCGATTTTCGATCATGAAATCTATTTGCCTTCGCTTTTGATAGATTTCTCGCGTGCGCGTTACGACAATGCGCTTGTCGGATATAGCAAGCATCCAAACAGAGCACTTGACCTCAGGATCAAGGAATTTCTAGTCAACACTTACTCGAGTTCAGTCAATTTTGAGGAAACGCTCATCGAGAGTCGCCATTGCCGTGGATCGGCCTTCCGAGAATGGGAAGTACCGCCATGCTCTATGCCGATCATATCGCGCGCCAGCGCGAACGTATGCCGATTTTGACCTAATCGACTCGCGCATGGGCAATACCATGCGGCGCAAGGACACAAATAGGAAAGCATTTGATGCTGACTGGGACGATCTGGGAGCGCTTGAAAAGCTCCAAGTATTATGGCGCGAAGAGTTCTTTGGCACCTTTATCGGATTTCTAGCCTATCGTTCAGCTGGATCTCCAAAGAAGCTGAACGAACTCTTGAGTGAAATGGTACGCCCCAGCGGGTCTTTGCTGGATCCACAGATCGAAAAGGATGCTCTTGTTCCCACATCGCGAGATGCGCTGGTGATCGATGAAAAGCTACTTTATCGCGTTCAGTTTATTAACTCTCTCTTCCGGCACATTGAGACCAGTTTTGGTGTGGATCTTCTGCAGCGCGACGATAAAATATCAATCAATCAATCATATTCATTTTTGATTTCTTGATGAAAATGCACAATCGGGCGTTTTCTTGGTCGTCAATCGAGCGATTGGACGAACTAGCGCATATTCACCGGGCCCCTGACCTCAGGCGATTGTTCGATGCCATCCTGAGCAACTCGGCAGAGCGTTATTTTCATAGAGTGCTCAACGGCCTTTTTGCTTTCCGCTTTCGATCTGAGTTAGCCATAGAAATCAAATACCTTTCGCGGATCTCGCAGGCCGAGATGGCAGCTCTGAACTTTACACTAGACGAGAGCCACGAGCTGAAAACGAAGTTCACAGAGATGCTGGAAAGTTCGGGCGAGACAAACGCCGATCTGATGACGGCGCTTGGTGAACTCTATGAATTCGACCAAGCTTACGACATCTCCCGCGACTACTACGAGCGCGCGCTGCAATCGATTGATCAAGAGTTCGAACGCTTGAACGGAGCCCTTCTGAGCTCTGACGATAAATTACAACAAGCCATCGAAGGTGTCATTCAATCCAACTTTTGGTCCAGTTACGCACAAGAATCGATGCTGGTCAAAGCCACAGATCTTGTGCGTTCGGAAAGGCCAAACCGGCCTCCCGCGCCGTTCATGCATGGTATTCTACTGCAATCGGAAGCGGCAAAAGACGCCATACGACTTAACTTACCGTGGGCGATAAGACGACTGCGCCTGATGCTGCAAGTCGGTCTGACCTACGAGCAGCAAGCGGATGAAGAGCGCGCGCAGGCGCAATACCATTCAGCATTTCTTTTCGGCAGTATGATTTAAAGACGGCGTTGGACCGGCATGAAACCGATCCTGCCCCCTTGTCACATGTCGTCAAGCACCTGCCATTGATCTTCCAACCAGTTTTTGCCGGCGCCTGGGTGGCTGAAAAGCTGGAGAACGGCGTTGATACCAGCCTTAGTATTGTCGAGCGCGAATTAAGTGCGCTTCGTACGACGCTTCCGTTCGTACGAGACGTGACTTCCACCGAAACCGAAAAGATGGAAAACCCGCACGATAGCGGACGTACGCGAGCGCGCGATGCGCGTTCGAACCACCTGTTGGTGATGGCCGAACTGCACAATAAGGCCGGGGACCTGCATTTCTTTAAGGGACGGGCGGCTTACAACATATCCGACAGCGGATTTCCAAAGCTTGTAACGAATAATCCTGATTGTCGGGAATCGGGTACAGAAGGATACCTCTTTAAAGCGCATTACAATTACGCTTTGGCGTTACACGAAGTAAGACGTTTTGTGTTCTATCGAGCAAATATGTCAGCACGACGTCTCAATATAAAAATGAGTGAAACCCCGATGCCACATGCCGAACGCGGTGACTGGAACACACTCGATGAAAAGAACCTCCCAACCTTTGTGTTGCAAACAGCTTATAGTTCAATAACCGATCTGACGGAAGTGACATTGGCACGTTTGCAATTGACCGGCTGGTCAGTTTGAAGGAGCTGGCTTATCCGGACGATATCGACGCTACGAAAACCCAACTAGGCGCGAGCGAGAAGCGATCCGACTTTCGAACCACGGATACTTCCGAGGTTGTCGCGGCGACGCTCGCATCGGAGCTTCGTTTGCTTATCACCGATATTGCCCTTCAAGCCAAAGCAACCTCATTCAAAACCAATCTAGGTCCCTATCTCATTGGGACGCAAACGTTAAGTGCTTACGAGACCAAACGGATCAGCTGTTATCGAAAGATCTTTTGGATGCAGTTGAAAGCTATCAACAGCACTTTAGCGCACAAATTAGCACATTTACGGGTCACCGACGCCACGCACGCGCCACGCTAATTTACTTGGTCACTCACCATAAGTATCCTGCCTTGGCAAATTTGACTGCGTTAAAAGCGCTGATTGATGACGCCTTTGTTATTGATGGGCTCGCTGCCAGCGAAGACCAAGAGGCGCGGCAAAGGCTCAGCGACGCCAGCCTCTGGCTCAAAGAGTTAATGGATGCCGAACGGCTGGTCGATGCGCCTATGCATTTCCCACCGTCGTATTTGGCCGACACACTTAGCTTGCAAGCATTGGTTCGCCACGAGGATAAACGGATTGCGAACCAGGCACGGAAATACCGCTGGCGTGCGGAACAGTCATTTACCATGGGGCGCCAGTACTACCAGAATATCTCACGCCTGATCTACCTATTCGATGACTTTAATGACCGCCGCCGGCACTCTGTCCAAGCGGGGCAGATGGGTGGTGCTGACGTTCTGGCACTCTATCGATACGCGCTCGACGACCGTGAAATCTAGTGACCAATTGCAAGCAATGCGTCTTGCTCGGCCAATCGTCATTCCCTGCGGTTGACGACTGATTTGAGCGTAAAGATTTCTTCACGGCCGAATTGATCAGCCTCATTTGCGTGGTCCAATTTGATTGTTGGTGCATGACTGGCCTTTGGTCCATCTGGACGATGGTTTCCGGCGCTGGCGGGCGATCCGCCCCGCAAAAACCTTGCGCGGCTGCCAGTCCATGATTGCGACTAAATTTATAAAGCCGCCAAACTGGCCTCGGGACTGAGCTTCTGACATGGGCGTTCGCAGGTCTCACAAAGCGTTTCGAGACGGTCTCATGTATGGTTGATCGCCACCCATGCCCGCTCCACATCTGATCCAACTTGGTGTGCCAAACTCATTTCCACCACTTCGCGCGCTGCATCTGCGACCTCAAGATCCTCGACCAGTTTCATTGTCAGCTTGCCGGATAGGGCCGCTTCAGAAACACCACACTCTCTACCACTCAGGGAAATAGTGCAGCCATCATCGAAAGAACCCAACGTCATGATAAACGTCGCAATTGCCTGCACAGCAAAGAAAAAGGCCGCGCAACGATACCAGGTAAAACCAATAAGATATGGTAGTGGCGGAGCGACAGGGATTCGAACCCTGGAGACGGTCTCCCGCCTACACACTTTCCAGGCGTGCGCCTTCGACCACTCGGCCACCGCTCCGTTCGCGCGGTGTAGCGCGCCAGGCACAAGTTATGCAAGGGAGAAAATAGCCTTTTGCATTTCAATCCGATCAGTCTTCGAGATGCAGATAGATCCGGCGGTTCATACGGCCCTTTTTCTCTGTTTTCCCAATGCGTAAACGGCCAATCTCACCCAGTTTTGCAACATGGGTGCCACCGCAAGGTTGCAGGTCCAAGGGATGGACGGCATCGCCGATCCGAATAAGGCGAATGCGCCCTGCGCCGCGCGGGGGCTGAACGGACATGGTTTTCACCAGATCAGGCTGCGCGTCGAGTTCGCTTTCAGTGATCCAGCTTTCACTTACAGATGCGTCCGTGGCGACCTTCTCGTTCAGCGCCTGTTCGATGGCCAATTTGTCCTCGGGAGGATCGGCCATGTCGAAATCTAATCGCCCCTTGTCAGCACTGATCGATCCACCGGTAACGCCAAATGGGATGACGACGGACAACAGATGCAACGCCGTGTGGATACGCATATGTCCATACCGTTTCTCCCAATCCAGAGTTTGCGTCACCTGCTGACCTAGCGGAGGCAACTCTGCTTCCGTCGAGGGCATCAGAACGATTGATCCGTCGGAGCCCTTTACAGTGGTCTTGATCAACAAAGAGCCGCCCGGCCAATCCAGCTTTCCACTGTCTCCCGGTTGCCCGCCTCCGGTCGGGTAGAAAACGGTGCGATCCAGAACCACACCACCTTCATTCGTGTGCGCCACAACCGACGCATCGGCGGATTTCAGATAAGGATCCGCCCGAAAAAGCATCTGGGTTGTCATGACTTGGCGTCCTTAAGGGCTTCGGGGTTGCGCAACCAGATGTCACGCTGGGCAAAGGGCACTTCGATGTCCTCCTTGGCGAAACGTTCCGCAATTTCATGGTTGATGTCATTCTTCACGGCCATGATCCAGTTCACATCCCGCAGGATCATGCGGATTTCGAATTCCAGGGAATCGGCCCCGAAATTGTTGAACAGGATCA
Organism: Roseobacter sp. EG26; assembly: GCF_049830555.1. Lineage (NCBI taxonomy): Bacteria > Pseudomonadati > Pseudomonadota > Alphaproteobacteria > Rhodobacterales > Roseobacteraceae > Roseobacter > Roseobacter sp. EG26. The sequence continues at coordinate 466,230 of NZ_JBNBLH010000002.1, read as the reverse complement.
TCGGTTCCGGCTTGGACAGGACCATGGGTTGCGCGTTGGCGATCTCTTTCAGGATCGCCTCAACCCGGCGGGTATCCGTGCCATAGGCAACCCCAACTGAAACGATCAGGCGGCCAACTTTATTGCCCCGCGTATAATTTGTGACGGTGCCCGACACGAGATCCGCGTTCGGAACAATAACGTCAGTCCGGTCGAAGGTTTCGATGCGCGTGGCCCGCACGGAAATATCGCGAACATAGCCCATCTGTCCGCCCACTTCGATCCAGTCGCCTTCCGAAATCGGGCGCTCGATCAAGAGAATTATGCCTGAAACAAAGTTGGAGACGATGGTTTGCAGGCCAAAGCCAATCCCCACCGAAAGCGCTCCGGCCACAATGGCAAGTGAAGACAGATCAAGCCCTGCCCCTGTAACCGCCAAAAGGGCAGCCAGGAAAATACCGATGTATCCCAACCCTGATACGATGGCATTCTGGCCGCCAATATCCATCTTGGTCTTGGGCAGTACGTTGACGCGAATGGTGCTTTGAACGAGCCGGGTGATCGAATAACCAACGACAAAGATGACTGCAAACGTGACAAAGTCACCGGGCGAAATCCGCGTGTCTCCGATCTCGAAGCCGCGGCTGAAGTTGGCCCAAAGCTCGGTCAGATCCGCAACCCGTGCGCCCCAGGCCAGCGCCAGCAGCGGCATCGACAGCAGGACGAGAACAAACCCCGTTATGACAGGGATAAGCGCCTCCCGGGCCTCGGGACCTTGCTTGGTTATCAGGCAGTACACATCTGCAAAAAATCTTTGCAGCGTCAGCATAAAACTCAAAATGAGCACGCTTATGACCGTGGGGAAAAGGAGCGCGCTGCCCGCTTCGCCGTAACCGATTGCGGCCATGATCGGAGAGACCACGGAGACGACCATCATCGCGGTGCCGAAGCCGCGCAATACCCGCGCCAACCCGCCGCCGCGAGGGGTCTCTTCTCCGGCCTGTTCGGTGCTTACAACGTAACCGCGCAAGATCCGCCCCATACCGCCAAGGACAAGTGCTATCAGCACAATGAATGGAAAACTCAAAACTGCTTCCGTTGCCGGGCCGGAGACGCCGGTTTCCAACAGCAGTTCAATGACGCCGGTTGATACGAAGAACACTGACAACAGCAAAACATAGAGCCGTTGAGCCCGACGTTTTTCGGGCGGCAACTGGATCAGGGCAATGTCATCGAACCGTGAAAACAGCCTCTCGGCCAACCATCTGAACCACAAAAGGACAAAGGCAAAGAAAGGCAGGAACTTCAGGAACAGATCCATCGTCTCGCCAATCATGCCGGTCATGCGAATGGCATATGTCAGGATGAAAAAGCCTGTCAGCGGCAGGAAGATGCGCAACAAAGAGACCAAAAAACCCCAAACCCCGGTACCACGTCCACCCCATTCTCTGAGGTAGTTGAGCCAGATACCGGCCCAGGTCCGCCCTCGGATGATCAGCGCCAGGGCGATACCGATCAGCAGCAGGATCAGCGGGAGTTTTTCCTGAAACGCCTTTCGCAAATCCGGATCTCGAAAAGCCGCAACCTCATCGGAGCCTGGCTTGAGAATGTTGAAGAATTCGTCTGCGGCAACCGGCCAGTTTGCCGGGTTTAGCGGTGATGGTCCCAAAGACAGCAACCTGCGCGCCTGCCTGTCGCGGATGATTGCATCAATTTCGCGCACCAGACCGTCCGCGCGTCGAAAGGCTTCTTCGGCAACGCGCACCGGTTCAAGAAGCCGTTCCAATTGGGCATCGAGTTCCGTGCGCCGCGCCCTGATTTCTATGGATTCTTCGCTATTTTCAGGCACTGGCCCCAAAGCTTCGATCTGCTTGCGCAGCGTCGCAATGCGCTCGGCATTGACCTGACTGGCCGCCGAGAAATCGCTGCGATACACAGCGACCTCCGCCCGCAACCGCTCCAAACGCTCGTTGCTTGCAATGTTACGGTCAATGGCAGTTTCCGCCAGCTCAGCGACATTCTCCCATGCCTTGAACGTCGCCTCGATGTCGGTTTTGTCTGCATCCTGCGCCATAGCTGACGCCACACACAGGAAAACGGCGCAACAAATACCCCATGCCAGCGCTTTGGCCCGTTGGATCATACGTCCTCAAACACGCCCGGAATACTCGCCGGCGCCTGCTCCAACCAACCCGGCGTTGGCAGCCCTTTCTCCCGCAAGAACTCCGGGTTGAAAAGTTTCGACTGATAACGCGTGCCGTAGTCACACAGGATGGTCACGATGGTATGTCCCGGCCCCATATCCCGCGCCATACGTATGGCACCTGCGATGTTCATGCCACTGGAGCCACCAAGGCAGAGCCCTTCGTGTTCCAGCAGATCGAACACGATGGGCAGGGCTTCGGCATCATGGATGTTGTAGCTGAAATCAGGCGTGAACCCCTCCAGGTTCTTGGTGATCCTGATCTGGCCAATCCCCTCATTGATGGAGGACCCTTCAGACATCTCCAACGCGCCATTCGTGTAGTAATTATGAAGGGACGCCCCATCCGGATCCGCAAGGCCGATCTTTACGCCCTTTGGTTTCAGGGCTTCGGAAACGCCTGCGAGGGTTCCGCCCGATCCGACCGCGCAGATGAAGCCATCAACCTTGCCATCGGTCTGCGCCCAAATTTCCGGCCCGGTTGTCTCAACATGGGCCTGCCTGTTGGCAACGTTGTCGAACTGGTTGGCCCAAATCACACCTTCATTGGTGGTGCGCGCCAGTTCAGCCGCCAACCGTTCAGAATAACGCACGAAGTTGTTGGGATTGCGATAGGGTGCTGCCGGAACCTGAACCAATTCAGCGCCCGCAAGGCGCAACATGTCTTTTTTCTCCTGACTTTGCGTTTCAGGAATGACGATGACGGTTTTGAATCCCATCGAAGCACCGACCAGGGCCAGACCGATCCCTGTGTTTCCGGCGGTTCCTTCAACAATGGTGCCACCCGGTTTCAGCAGGCCTTTTTCGACCGCATCCTTGATGATAAAAAGCGCCGCGCGATCCTTGACCGACTGGCCCGGGTTCATGAATTCGGCTTTTCCCAGGATCTCGCAACCCGTGGCATCACTGGCCTGTTTCAACCGGATCAGAGGTGTGTTTCCAATGGCCGCGGCCAGATCGCTTGCAACGTGCATCACCATGCCCCTTCTAAGTGCTTGCACCACACCTAGCGTTGCACCGGCGTGACCTCAAGAGGTGGTGCGCAACCGGTCACGATGTCGTGCCAGCCAGTAAGCCGACAGCACCAATGGCGCATTCGCCGCACCCTGATCGTCGCAGAGCTTCAGAAGATCATCGAAAGGCATCAAATGGGCCCGAATATCTTCGTGCTCTGCTTCCAGCCCACCAACGCCAGCAATATCCTCTGGCAGATCGGCCAGCCCGACATAGATGTAGTAAAACTCTGATGAATTACCGGGCGAACAATAGGTTTCGGCCACAGGATGCAGCGCGCCAAGGGAGAGGCCCGCTTCCTCCATGGCTTCGCGCCGAGCGGCTGTTTCCGGGGTTTCCCCGGGGTCGAGCCGACCGGCGATAGGTTCAAGCTGCCATAAGGTCTTATCCCCACGCGCCAAGGGCCCCATGCGCATTTGCTCCACGACCAACACGCGATCCCTGACTGGATCGTAAGGCAGCACAAGGGCTGCATCGGGTGACAGAAACACCGCGCGTTTGACAGTTTGTGTCATGCTGCCGTCGAAACGTTCATGGCTCAGGTCATACTCATCCAGCGCAAAATATTGCGCATAGGCACGGTAATGTCGTTGAACATCCACGGTGCCATGCAGGGTTTTCTCATCATGTTTGCCCTGCGCCGCATTCAGCCGCGACCATGCGCGCGCGCGGATCATGGGAAACATCGCCGCGATTTCGTCAGGGGCCCTTTTGCCCATGTAGGACATGACTTCGCGCGCCGAAATAACGCTCAGCGATCCCCAGTCCCGGACCCAATCATCAAGGGACCAATCCCCCTTTGTCGTCCATCGCCCGGGTTCCGGCATATAGGCACGCGCCAGGCCACCATCAGTCAGGACGACATCTTCCAAGGCATAGCCAAAAGCACCCTCATAAAAAGCCAGACGTTCCAGATCAGACGAGGTCAGCCCTTCGACAAGGCCGCCCAGACAACTGGCATCCGGGCTGGGGACAATTGCCGGGAATGGCCCTTCTGCAACCGCATGAAGGGCAAAACCAGACAATTCCGCCTGTGAGATGCGCAAATGTGTGCTAACACCGATGACCGCGTCGAGAAGCGCGCGATGCCGCAGCGTCCCAAACAAAAACAATGGTTTAGGGTTCAATTCTATTTCACCGCCAAGTACGCCAAGCGTATTCTGTTGCAAGTCCGGACAGAATGCCGCCCGAGATCAGGGTGAACATAACCAAGGGGTTGATCATGACAAGCCCGTATTCCGCCATGAACTTGAAAATCGCCAGCAGCGCCTGAAACGCACCGTTATACCAATTCGCCATGGCGCGGTCGAACATTTGATAGCTGGAGTGGATGAAGAGACCCCATAACACCAGCACAAGAACGCCACCCATACCGTTGTTGATGGCGGCGGCAACACCGCGCCCTGCCCGCTTGCCCATGACCCGCCAACCGACAAAGATACCGATGATCCCGTTGACATAGGCAAAGCTGCCGAAATCAGTGCTTTCCGGCATCAAAGGCATGATCTGATAGGAAACCAGAAACCCAACAATTCCGATGCAAATGGATGCAAACAATCTGGCGGCGTCGGGCATTGGGTCGTTCCTTTTTGGTCTCGCGACCCTACCCCGGCCGCCTCACAGTGATCTGAATCACGTCACAATTGGTACTTTCAAACGTCGCGGCGCATGAGGTCAGGTAGAAATTCCACATCCGGCGAAAGCGTTCATCGAACCCCATCGCGCTTACCTGATCCCATTTTTCATTGAAGCTATCATGCCATCGGCGCAAAGTTACGGCATAACTGTGGCCAAATTCGATCGATCGCTCCACAGCCAACCCGGCGCGCGATATCTGACTGCGCAGAGCTGTCGGGCTTGGCAGCATCCCCCCCGGAAAGACGTATTTCTGAATGAAATCCACGCCCCGCCGATAGACCTTCCAGCGCCTGTCAGCGACCGTAATGACCTGTAGTGTCGCGGTTTTTCCCGGCTTGAGACGCTCGCGCACAACATCGAAATACGTGGGCCAGTATTTTTCGCCAACGGCTTCGAACATCTCTATGCTGGCAATCCCATCATAGAGGCCAGTCTCATCCCGATAGTCCTGAAGCTTGAAGCTCACCCTTTCTGAAAGGCCCGCTTTTTCAATACGTTCTCTGGCATACTTAAACTGCTCTTCGGATATCGTCAGACCGGTGACCCGCAGGCCCCGCTCCTTGGCAGCATATTCCGCAAATCCGCCCCATCCACAGCCAATCTCGAGGATATGATCCCCCGGTTGCGCCCCCATTTCGTCGACCATGGATTTATACTTGGCGATTTGCGCATTCTCCATGCTTTCCTGGCCGGTCTCGAAGATGGCTGACGAATAGGTCATGGTGTCATCCAGCCACAAACCATAAAAGGCGTTGCCCAGATCATAATGGTGACTGATGTTTTTACGGGCCTGATTTTTGTGATTGCGTTGCAACCAGAACCGGAATTTCTCGAAATTACGCAAAAAGAACATGCCGGGGAAGCCATCGTAGATGTCTTCGTTATCGGCGTGAACAAGATTCATGAAAGCCTGAAGGTCCGGTGTCGACCACCATTCGTCCAGATAGGCGTCGCAAAAGCCCAGATCTCCTTCCCGGATCAGGCGGGCAAAAAGATCATCATTGTGGATGTGAAGTTCAGCCACGGGACCCGGGTTCTTGCCCTCTGCGCGAAAACGCCGCGCGTCGGGCATCACAAATTCTACACGACCATTATTCATCTTTTCAGCCATCGCAAAAACTTGGGGGAAGTAGCGCGGCAGATTGTCTTGGCCGTTCGTCGTCGTCAGGATCATACAGGTTTCGCTCGTTGTGACAGTCGGGCGTGAGCCCATTGTTAAGATACACGCATCTGCGCGATCAAGAGTTTCAGAAGCCTTTGTTTTCATACGCATTAAGTGCGACTTTTCTGCCCACATCCGCGGGTACAACCGGGGCGGGATATTCTGCATTTGCCGACAGGTTCCAGGATCGCGGGATCGCCTGAAAATAGGACAGGGCCTGCGGTGAAGGGTTGGCTCTTTGTTCAGCGATCCAGCGGTCTGCGTAGTCGCGGTTCTTGTCGAATTTTTCGAGCTGCGTGACCGGGTTGAAAACCCGGAAGTACGGCGTGGCATCGGGGCCAGACCCGGCGGACCACTGCCAGCCCATCGCATTGCTGGCGGGGTCCCAGTCGATCAGGCATTCTTCGAACCAATCAAGCCCGATCTTCCAATGCGTCAGCAGATGTTTGGTCAGATAACTCGCAACGATCATGCGGCCGCGATTATGCATGCGACCGGTTACGTAAAGCTCCCGCATCGCAGCATCGACAAATTCAATGCCCGTGCGGCCCTGCTTCCACGCCATGACGTCTTGCGAAGCATCATCTGTTCGCCAGGGGAAACCGTCCCAATCGGGCTTCCAATTCCCGGTCAGAAGACGCGGTGTGTGATGCATCAGATGATAGGCAAATTCGCGCCAGACCAGTTCTTTCAAAAAGGTCTCAGCACCCCTCTTGCCTTCCTGCCGCGCGCGCTGGCCTGCGTGCCAGCATTGATGGGGGCTAATCTCGCCCAGGCTGAGGTTTTCAGACAAGCCCGATGTGCCATCAACCGCAGGCAGGTCGCGGGTGACGTCATATCCGTCCACGATCCGGTCTATGAACGCGCCCAACCGCGACTGAGCTGCCTTCTCCCCCAACCGCACATGCGGGCGCACAATATCGGCGCCACGGTTCATTGCAGCCGCCATGTTCCACTGCATCAGATCGTCGCTATCCGGCCAGTGCGCCGGTGCGCGGAGACTGTCGGGTGCTTTCAGCGGCGCATCTACATCACGGTTTTTCACCATGTTCCAGAAGGGCGTGTAGACTTTGTAGAAACCACCTGTCTTGGTCTCGACGGTCCATGGTTCAAACAGCAAATGGCCCCCAAAAGACTGGGCCGCAACACCCTGCTCTTTCAGGGTGCTCTTGATCTCTGTGTCGCGTGCGATGCTTGCCGGATCATAAAGGCGCGACCAGTAGACAGCCTTGGCCCCTGTTTCGGTGACAAGCTTCTGCAGCTCCTGCAATGCTGAGCCGCGGCGCAAAATCAGACGGCTGCCTTTGGCTGCGAGGCTTTGCGCAAACGTATCAATGGCAAGTTCCAGACGCCACTTTGGCGCCGCGCCCAAAGCATCAACCTCACGATCATGAATGAAAACCGGAATAACCGGAGATCCGGTGGCACAGGCTGCACTCAGCGCCGGGTGATCCGTCAGCCGGAAATCCCGACGGAACCAGATCAAAATTGGAGACGTCGTCACTCGATACGGCCTTCACGTTTCGTCTAAAATGTTACGTATGCCGGAAGCGTTTGGATCACCGACAGGATCACAAAACGTCGTCAAGCGCGGCCAGAAGTTTGTCGATCTCTTCGGCAGAGGTGTAATGGGTGAAGCTCAGGCGCAACACGCCCGTGGTTTCATCCACGCCCATGGCGGATAATGCCCGGCCAGCATAAAAATCGCCGCCCCCGGCCATGATCCCGCGCGATGCCAATTCTGCCGCGACATCTTCGCCGGACCGGTTGAGGGCAAGCGCCACGGTGGGGGCACGGCGGCGCGCATCCGATGGACCGATCAACCGCACCGAATTCCGCGATTTCACTGCGGCCAAAAGAGGTTCCAGCAAATCGATCTCATGACCGCGCATCAGATCGTGAACCGCTTGCCCACGCTTGGCAGGCGTCGCTTGCTCACCGATATGATGATCATAAAGAGCGTCGATGTAGTCAACCATACCGGCGCAGGCAGCCACCTGGGCATGATCGGGGCCAGCGGGTGTGAAGCGCTTGTAAAGGCTGTCGCCATTGAAATGATGGCCTTGATTTGGAAGCAGGGTACCCAGTGCACGGCGGATCACCATGACACCCTGATGCGGACCATAGGTCTTGTAAGCTGAGAACAGATAGATATCCGGACCCAACTCGCCAACATTGGCAAAGCCGTGCGGCGCATAAGATACCCCATCGACACAGGTAAATGCACCGGCCGCATGCGCCAATGCGGTGATCTCGGTTACCGGGTTGATCTCACCCACAACGTTGGAGCAATGGGGAAAACAAACCAGTCGCACTTTCTCGTCCAGCAGGTTTTCCAATCGGGTCGGATCAAGGTGTCCGGTTTCAGGATCAACCTGCCACTCGCGAATTTCGATGCCTCGGGCGGCAAGGCGGCGCCAAGGGCCGGAATTAGCTTCATGATCCTGGTTGGTGACGACGATGGCCTCGCCGGGTGTCATCATCTCGGCAAAAGCCTGTGCCAGAACATAGGCGTTCTGAGTGGTTGACGGCCCGAAACTCAGCTCCTCTGTTTCCACCCCCAGCATCGCCGCCAGACGGGACCGCGCCTCATCCATTTCCTCGCCGCCCAGACGGCTGGCTTCATAGGGCGCATAGGGCTGCACCTTGCGCTCGTTGTAGAACCGGGTCAGCCGGTCAATGACCGGCGTGCACGTATAGGAGCCACCCGCATTCTCGAAAAAAGCCTGACCTTGCAGGCTCGGGACATCGAATGCGGGAAACTGTGAGCGGACGAAATTCAAATCTAATGTCATGGGGCCACGGTCCCTCGCAACGCTTCACAGGTCAAGAGCCCTATTGGCCAAACACGCACCTCTTCAACGTCACCAAAGGTCGCTGCTGCACCTCAAACGTCGCCTGAAAACCAACGCGCCGGGATTTATTTTGTCACAGTCGCGCGATGGGTGGTATGCACCCAACACCAAATGACCGGCAACAATAAGGTATCGGACACATTTGGAGCCTCTATTTGCTCCCGGTCAAACACCGGTCACGGCCCGCCAAGACGGTCGGATCGCAACAGAGGAAACCAAAATGTCTGTGAAACCACCGTTTACGGATCTTGAGATCAATACTCAGGATACCGGCTTTTATGAAGGCTACAGCCTTCCCATCGCGTTGATATCCAAGGTCAGCATGGTCCTTTTGGTCCTTTGGGCCCTTGTCTTTCCCGCAGGCGCCGGGGCGATGCTTTCGTCGATCAACACCACCCTGCTCTTGTCTTTCAACACGTTCTACATTCTGTCGGTTGGCGTATTTGCTTTCTTTCTTTTCATCATTGCGCTGATACCGTCCTCCGGAAGCCGGGTGCTCGGCACGCCCGGGCAGAAACCGGAGTTCTCGAATTTCTCCTGGTTCTCGATGATGTTTGGTGCAGGGCTGGGCGTGGGTCTCATGACCTTTGCAACCGCGGAACCGCTCGGGCTTTGGGGGTCCAATCCGGTGGTGGTCGCCGGTGAGGTGGCAGGCAACACGCCGGAAGCGTTGAAATCCACCTTCCGTTATACTTTCCTGCACTACGGCTTCCATGCCTGGGCCATTTATGTGGTCACCGGCCTGAGCCTCGCCTACTACGCCTACACACGCGGCATGCCGCTGACGATCCGTTCAGCCCTGACGCCCCTGATCGGTCGCTTCGCAAACGGGATTTTCGGTCATATCATCGATGTGCTGGGCGTTGTCGCAACCATCCTTGGTGTCTCCGTAACCATCGGTTTCGGCGTCAGCCAGTTGGTCGACGGGGTCTTTTCGATCACCGGTGCACAATGGATGATGGACACCTCGGGCGACACACCGGTCGCAACCAAAACCGGGTTGATCGTTGCATTGGTGGTCATCATGGGCATGTCGATCATCTCGGCGGTATCAGGCGTTGGGCGCGGCGTGAAATATCTCTCCAATCTCAATCTGGTGCTGTCGCTGATCTTGCTGATGACCTTTGTGATTTTCGGCTCGTTTCTCTTTGCGATGACCACCTATGCCACTGCCCTGATCGACTATGTGATCAGCTTCACCGGTCTGAGCTTCGAGGCTTATTCACCCTTGAGCGAAGGCGCTTTTGCCCAGGCGGCACCTGCATCGGTACAAGCCTTGCCTGCCGAAGAACTGAGCACCATCTACTCGGGAGCGACAAACCCCTGGGGCAGCTTGTCGGGCTTTACAGGGGGCCTCGAAGGTGCGGCGGCCGCACTGCCTGCCGCTGATCTTGAAGCCGCCTATGATGCAGGGGACCAGGGACGTCTGTTTGGCTGGCAGGCTGGCTGGACCACCTTCTACTGGGCCTGGTGGATTGCGTTCTCGCCTTTTGTCGGGCTTTTCCTGGCGCGCATCTCCAAAGGTCGCACGGTACGTGAGTTTGTCCTTGGCGCGGTCATCGCCCCGGCATTGGTCTGTTTTGCTTGGATGACAATCCTTGGCGGCACGGCCATTGATCTGGAAATCAATGGTGCCGCCGAAGGGGCCATCATTGGTGCCTCCAATTCCGCGAAACTGTTTGTCACGCTGGAAAACATGCTCTCGGGCGGTTTCCTGCAAGGCATCATCATCATGTGCGTTGTGCTGATCATGACCTTCCTTGTGACCTCCGCCGACTCCGGCATTCTGGTGATGAACACCATCATGTCCGGTGGTGCGGAAGAAACAGGTGTCAAGCACCGGATTATCTGGGGCGTCATTCTGACCCTTGTGATCGGCACCCTGCTGCTGGCTGGCGGTGGTGGTCTGAGCGCATTGCAGAACGCCATGATCATCGGCGCATTGCCCTTTACCATGGTGATGGTTCTGATGGTGATTTCTCTGATCAAGGCGCTCTTCAACGACGGTCGTCGCGAAAAAGCGGGTATTGCTACAGATGCCGAGGCTCAGCCTGCCGAGTAATCTCTAGCTCACAAAAAAAGGGGCGCTCCTTCGAGCGTCCCTTTTTTGCTGCGCTGTTCAAATCCGCAAAGGCTCAGGGTGGCATCCGAACGGCGACTTAACCATTCACATCGACGACGACGCGGCCTTTGACCTGACCTCTGAGAATATCTGCTCCAAGCTGGGGTAAATCAGCAAGCGTCGCGGGCACAACCATAGCTTCAAGCTTATCCATCGGCAGATCGGTGGCGACCCGTTGCCAGGCCCGAACGCGGTTCTCATAGGGCTGCATGACGGAATCAATGCCCAGAAGGTTCACGCCCCGCAACAGGAAAGGGATCACGGTTGCCGGCAGCCCTGCACCGCCCGCAAGGCCCACCGCTGCGACGGAGGTGCCATATTTCATCTGCCCCAGGACACGCGCCAGCATCGCGCCGCCAACCGCATCTATGCATCCGGCCCAGGTTTCAGCCTCCAACGGGCGTTTAACGGTCTCATTGATCTCTTCACGCGCAACGATCTGGCTGGCCCCGAGGCCCTTGAGGTAGTCTGCGGTTTCCGGTCGTCCCGTCACACCAGCCACTTCATGACCAAGTGACGCCAACAGAGCGACGGCAACCGACCCAACGCCGCCCGCAGCACCGGTGACCAGCACCGGCCCGTCGCCCGGTTTCAAGCCGTGGTCTTGCAGGGCCATAACAGACAGCATCGCGGTAAAACCGGCCGTCCCCACGGCCATCGCGGCGCGTGTGTCCAGCCCATCGGGCAGCGGCACAAGCCAGTCAGCCTTCACCCGCGCCTTTTGAGCGTAACCGCCCCAATGGCCCTCGCCGACACGCCAACCGGTCAGCACAACCTTGTCCCCCGGTTTACAACGATCATCGTCGGAGGCTTCGACAGTGCCCGCAAAGTCAACCCCCGGCACATGAGGATAGTTGCGCACCAAACCACCGCCCGGCCCAATACACAGACCGTCCTTGTAGTTGACTGTCGAATATTCAACCGCGACGGTCACGTCCCCATCGGGCAGTTGATCCTCTGAAATCTCCGCGACAGCGGCGGAGGTTTTGCCGCTCTCGTCATCCTTGTTCACCACAAGTGCCTTGAACATCCTTGTCTCCTTTCGGGTCCCTGCCCAGTTTTACTGTCTCTTGGGTACACGCATAATGTTGCGCTGAAATCGTCTAAAGCCAAAACCCCGGCTGCACTGTCGCGGATCGCATGCCGTCGGGGGTCTCGACTTCAAGTGCGGTGCCGCTGTCCCAATGGGTCATCCGCACCATGCCGATGGCCACATTGGTGGCATAGTCCGGGCTCCAGGTGGCCGAGGTGATCTGGCCCACTCGCCGACCCTGTGCAAAGAGCGGCCAGGCGCGATCACAAAGCGGCACGGGATCGCCCTCAATGGCAATCGCCCTGATCTGCTGAACCGGGCCTTCCTTTGCGACGCGCAACAAAGCATCCCTTCCGATACAGCCAATCGCCGTCTGGGTGTCACAGAACCTGCCCAATCCGCATTCATGGGGTGTGTTGTCATCGGTCATGTCATTGCCGTAGCTAAGCAGCCCACCTTCGATCCGCTCGATGGCGTTGGGGCACCCTGCCCGTACGTTCAGATCCTCGCCCGCAGCAAAGAGCGTCTCCCAAAGCGGCATCGCAATGTCACTGCCGGAGACGTAGATTTCAAAGCCCCCTTGTTTGGAGTAACCGGATCGCGCAACCGCCAGATCGCGCCCTTCAAACTCAAACATGCCAAACCGGAAAAACCGGATGTCGCGCACCGCATCGCCAAAGACCCGGGCCATCAGGTCATCTGCCTTGGGACCCTGCACCGCCAGCGGTGACACATCAGGCTCGTCCACAAGCACATCCAGACGGTACCCATTGGCAATGCCTTTAACCCAGAGCAGAAGGTCACTGTCGGCAATCGAAATCCACCAACGATCTTCAGCCAGTTTCACGGCGACGGGATCGTTCAGCATACCGCCTGTTTCATCGACGATAGGCACGTAGAAACAGCGCCCGGGCAACATGCTTCTGAGATCGCGCGGCGTGAGCATCTGCATCAGTCTTGCGGCATCCGGACCACGCAGTTCCACCTGTCGCTCTACAGAGACATCCCAGACTTGAACGTGGTTTTTCAGATGATGATAGTCCGCCTCGACACTTTCAAAAATCGTTGGCAGCAACATGTGGTTGTAGATGGTATAGGCTTTGACGCCCGCCGCTTCGACACCTGCGGAAAAGGGCGTGCGGCGCAACCGCCGCGAAGGTGAAATCAACGCCATGTCAGGCATCCTCTGGCATCAGGAACAGATCGCTGACTGGGGCCTTCTGTCCTGCACTTGTAAGCATCGCGTGAATCTGCCCGCGGTGATGGGTCTGATGACTGAAAAAATGCACGATGGATGAGGCCAAAGGCACCGTCACTTCACGTCCCAGAGTGCTGGGCGTGAAAATCAGATCTCCCTTGAGGTCCAAAGTGCGCAGCCCTTCGGCCCAGAAGCGGATTTTGCCATCCATCCGAAACCTGTCCGCCGCCCATGACTGGATGGTCGGATGCAGCTTAGCATGATCCTTGGGCGGCACTGCGGGGGGCTCCACCGACGGGTCAAACCGGCTCATCCAGAGGGTATCGCCCCAAAGCAGGTGGTTCGCCGTTGCCAGTAGCGAGCCAAAAAACGCACCCCTGTCGAGGGTCAGGTCCTCATGCGACATGGCTTCCAGCACAGGCATCAACTGGCCGTTCTGCCAGCCGTTGTAGCGTGCCATCATCACCGCATAGGCCGGGTCGATCACGGTTTAGGGCCTTTCCAATCAATCGGGCAAATCTCTGCCGATTTTCCACCGAAATCCCAGACGCGACCGTAATCCCGCACGCGACTTTTCAGGCCGGTTGCGGCGATGATATCCGGGCCCATCCAGTATTTGGAATTGCTGACCATAACCGGATGTTCGGGGTCTTTACCGGTCAGCATTTCGATCTCCCCCTGAATCTTGCGGCCGATCATGATGGAACGGCGATTGCCGTCGCGAACGATTTCAACGGGCGCGCGCTCCGCCCCGATGATCTTCGACACCAGCATGGTGAAGAGGCCTGTGGTGCCTCCGGCTGCACCTGAGAATATCTGCAAGATACCATTGTAGGCCTTGCCGGTTGCCCGCTCATCCACGTAGGCCGCCACCTTCCAGTTGCCCTCGCCCATGCGGCCCGGGATGTCGACCAGAAGCCCGATATTCAGACCGCCCAGGTCTTCGCCCTCGTAGTGGCCCTCGTCGATGGCAATCGCCATCCAGGCATGGCAGTGGCCTTCGGTGGGGGGATGCGCGCCCAGGCTGACAACGCAGGGGCAAAACACCGTGCATGAACAATTCAGGAAAAGCTCGCCCTTGATCGCCCATTCCGTCGGGCTTGTCTGCCGCCTTTTGGGGTTGGGCATTCGCTGGTCAATCCGCTGGCTGATGGGCAGCTTGTCAGCGTCCGCGCGTCTGTTCTTTGCCATGATGTTATCCTCCCATCAAGCTCGGCCAGCCCATCACTGCGAGACCCGCAGCACATAAGATGACCCCCATAGGTTTTGTCACGTAATGTCCGATTTGCGGCAGTTTTTCGAGGATCATGAAGAGTGTCGCCAAGCCCATCCAGGCGAGGTTCATCACCCCACCGACAAATCCCAGCGACATGAAACCCCAACAACAGCCGACACAAAATGCACCAAGGCCCAGCCCCATGCCCAGCCCGCCCTGAAACCCTGTGCGCCAATGACCCAGAAAATACATCGCCGGCGCGTGACAGACGCCATGGCAGATTTCCTTGGCGCGGGTGAACTGAAAAAGACCGACAATGATAAGCAGCGCGCCCGCCACCAGCGGCGATTTGGCGACACCGAGCATGTCGATGATGCCGCCGAACAGCAAGCCGAGTTGCGCGCCCGTTATCACAGCGGCAAAGCCAACCCAGATAACGAAATAGCCCAGCAAAACGCCCAACCACCCTGCCCGCGTGCCGTTTGCTGAAACCATCAGGTCCTCGTACGCGCGTAAGGTCGGTACAAGGGTGGGCAACATCATCGCCGCCATCATAATCGCCCACATGGCAAACAGCGGGCCGAAATTGGCCATGGGCATATACATGGGCATGCGCGGGTCCATCGCGGCCATGCGTGCGCCCATCTCGCCCGGTCTTCCGAGAAGATCGAGGTCCATGTCGATGCTCATCGCGTACATGACCCACCAGGCCGCCAGAATGGCGGTAAAAAATCCAAGCCAGAGTGTGGAGCGCATGATGCCGTGCACGAAGTGAGTCCCCCTTAATCCTTGCCAATCAAATGCCAGACAATTAGAAGTCGATCAAACATTAAATGTAAGACAAATGAAAATTGACCCCGACAGCCCTGCTGATCTGTCCGCGCAGATCGCCGCCGCCATAAGAAATGCCATCGTGGATGGCACATTGATCGTTGACGAAAGGCTGCCTTCGGAGGCAGAGCTGTCTGACCAGTTCAATGTGTCGCGTCCTACGGTCAGAGAGGCATTGAAACGGCTGGCAGCGCAATCGCTGATCCGCACCCAGCGCGGAGCCACGGGCGGCGCATTTGTAAATCGTCTGAGTTTCGAAGCGGCACAGCCACAGCAAATCACCACGTCCACGCTGCTTCTGAGCATGAATGCCGTGAGTTTTGAGACCGCCTGCGAAGCACGCTATGCCCTGGAGCGCGCCTGCGCGCCGCTTTCTGCCGAACGTCGCACGGCGGATCATCTGGCGACAATGCGCGCGGAGATTCTGCGCCAGGGGCATCCTGGGCTTACAGACGAAGCCTTTTGTGCCTCCGATGTAGCGTTTCACCGGGCGCTTGTCGACGGCGCGTCAAACCCGGTTCTGTCCTATCAGCTGTCAGGCGCGGTAGAGGCAATGCAGCCCCTGATGAACATGATTACCTTCACCGCCCGGTCACGGGGCAAAATTGTCGCGCTGCACACCAGCATCGCGGACGCGTTGGAGCAGCAGGACCCCCGAGCAACCCAGGCCGCCCTGTCAGCGCTGGAAGAAGAAACTCAGACGCTTGCCCAGAGCGTCTTTGCCTCACGTCTGAAAAAATCCAGTAAACCCGCGAGCTAGGTACGTTTTTTAGTCACCGAAGACTCTGAGGCTGTTGGATCAGTACTTTTTTCCGCAGCAGATTCATCAACAAGATACTGCAATGCATTCCAGATGTTCTTGATGTGCTCGACAGACTGCGCGTCGCTGTGTTTATCAATCAGCTCATCAATCCTGCTGCGAGACAAGGAGAGTTCAAGGGGGGCCGGATTTTCCTTGGGTGCGTCCTCTATGATCGCATCCGCCAAATCAAAAAACGCACGGACGATCTGCGCCTTCTCAGCGTCGTCAGAACCGGGTTCTTCTGACAACAGACGAATTGGCGGGACGTTTTCCATAAGCGAAACAGATCTTCCTTTCGTCATGGTACCACCCTGACAGGCAGCCACTGCACTTTTACAATACGACCACTGATTGAAGTTTATGCAAGAAAAACATTCTAGGTAGAGCAAATCATCTGTCAAGCATGGCTGCACACTATCCCGCGGCGGCGAATACCTTGTCGGCCATACTCGCTGCGCGAATGATCAGGGAGATTTCAGGCGCCTGCCAACGGTGTATGTTCTGTTTCAACACACAGACAGCCCCAAAAGGCTCTGAATTATGGCTGTGGGTGGGCGCCCCTGCGTAGGCACCGACGCCAAACTCTGTGACCATTGCGTTGCCTTTCAGCAAGGGGTGCGTAAAGGCGTCATCAATCACCAACGGAAAATCCATCGCCGCAACATGACGGCAAATGGAATAGCCAATGGGGACCTCATCCCGCACCGCATCTGGTAGCGCTTGACCACTGGTTGCCAAATTCAACTGCTTATCCGTCTGCACCTGCGTAATGAGCACACTGCAATTGCCGATTTTATCGCTCAGCCATTCGGCCAGTGCTTCCAGTGTCAAAATGTTGTCTTGATTTTCCATAATTCACCCGCAGTGCAGAATCACAAAAACCGGCATAACCAAAAGGCTTCGTTTTTCAATCGTCACAGGCCGCACCGACAATGGAGCGTCCTTAAATTCTGGCCAATGCTTTCCCAATTGAAAGAACAATTTCCCAGCACATGCGCGAACCTGCGCATATCACATACCACTCGCCCCGATAACAATGGACCCGGTTAATGGACATGGTTTCTAGCTAACACAGCAACAATTGCGTCGAAAGGGTCCTTTGCTGTCAGGCGTCAGCAGACGTGGCTGGCCATTTCGGCAATTCGGCTTAGCTTCGCGGAAACAAATGCAAACAGAGGCCCAGAATGGACATTGTAACCGGCATTAACATCTCTCTCGCATTGATCAGCATCGCCTTGGGTATTTTCGGGTGGCTGGCGCCGAAATACACAATGTCGACGATTGACCTTCAAGACGGCGGATCGACCATGGGCATGTCGGAAATACGCGCAGCCTCTGGTGCCCTCTACGTCCTTGCAGGTATCGGCGCGCTCGCCCTCAATACGCCCGACGCCTACGCCATGATCGGTTTTATCTGGGCTGGTGGGGCGATAGGGCGACTGACTTCACTGATGCTGGACGGACAATCCCGCAAGAAATGGGTGTTCCTGATTTGTGAAACCATTATTGGCATGCTTGGTCTTGGCCTCAATCTTTAAAAATCCGAGTCTATAGAACAATTTCCGGCAAATTTGCCCAGTCTGATTGCAACAGCAGCCTGATCCTCTTATATCTAAAGCGTCCTTCGGGACTATGGACATAAACGCGCTCGTAATAAGCGGATCGGACCCGGGGGCGGTACCCGGCGGCTCCACCAAAATCCTTCATTTGGGGATCATGGGGCCGAAACAGGATCGACGAACGTCTAAAGGGGTTTGCTTTGTCTCGGCTGTCTGCCACCGTTATCGGCGAAACATGTACAATTGCAAATGACAATCGTGCTCCAGTAGCAATGGCCGCGTAAGCGACCTGAGATACTGAAACCTAACTCCTTGCGTTTAGCGACGTAAGGCGGGGTCCGCAGGCACCTGGCAACAGAAGCCTGCACTTCTCTCCTTTGCCTGCATTGACCGCGCCCCCGCAACTGTGGCATTTGTCTCTTATGGGGATAGAGCGATAGCCCCGTGAGGCTCAGGCCCAAGTATCGCATCCTGTTGATTCGACAAAAGGATGCAGTTCTATGGCCCAATTTGCCTCAATATCCCCCGTTGCCCTCATGCGCCTGATTGGCACGCCCGATGCGCCCGCTATCATAGACGTCTGCATTGATGAAGATTTCTGCGCTGATCCGCTATTGGTGCCGACGGCGCGTCGCTGGCCACATACGAAGATCCCCGAATTGGTCGGTGACCTCACTGGCCAGCGCGTCGTCGTGATCTGTCAAAAAGGGCTGAAACTGAGCCATGGGAGTGCAGCACTTCTGAGAACCCACGGTATTGAGGCCGAAGTTCTGGAGGGCGGCAACATTGCCTGGAAGCAGGCGGGCCTGCCGCGCATCCCCGTGGGCAAGCTGCCCGCAGCCACACCCGGGTCCCGCTGGGTCACACGCTGGCGACCCAAAATCGACCGCATTGCCTGTCCATGGCTGATCCGGCGTTTCGTTGACCCCAAGGCTGAGTTTTTGTTCGTACCCCCCGCGCAAGTTGCCGAAGTTTCCGAGAAATTCGGCGCAGTGGCTTATGATGTGCCGGGGGCGCCCTGGACCCACGACGGTCCGCAATGCACATTTGATACGATGCTGAGTGGGTTTGGCCTGCAGATACCCGCCCTGCAAACCATGGCAAAGATCATTCGCGGAGCTGACACCAACCGTCATGATCTGGCCCCCGAATGCGCCGGTTTGCTGGCCATGTCCGTGGGGCTGTCGCGCGGATCTCGGGATGATCTGGCGCAGTTGGAGGCAGGTATGGTTCTTTATGATGCGCTCTTTCGCTGGGCGCGGGATGGACAGAGCGAAACACATGACTGGCAGGAAGATGTCGGATGAACGCCCCATCAACTGCCGAGATGATCCAAGTTTTCGGGCGCATTGGCCTGCTGTCCTTCGGAGGGCCTGCCGCACAGATCGCCCTGATGCACCGCGAACTGGTCGAAAACCGCCCCTGGCTCAGCGAAGAGAGCTATCTGCGCGCTTTGTCCTTGTGCATGTTGCTGCCCGGCCCCGAAGCCATGCAGCTTGCGACCTATGCAGGCTGGCGATTGCGCGGCACCTTTGGCGGGCTGATCGCGGGTCTGCTCTTTGTGGTGCCCGGTGCCCTTGTCATCCTCTGTCTGGCATTGGGATACGCGCTCTACGGGCAGGTACCGCTGGTTCAAGCCGCCTTCGAAGGGATCAAGGCGGCGGTGATCATCATCGTTCTTCAAGCGCTTTTGAAAGTCTCCCGCAAGGCCCTGACAGGGCGGGACGCTCTCCTGCTCGCTGGGTCCGCCTTTGTCGCACTTTATTTCCTTGGGCTGCCCTTTCCGCTGATCGTGATCGCGGCAGGGTTATACGGTTTCGCCATGCGCAAATCTGCCGAGACACAAGAGACCATCGTCCATACCCGCCCGCCCAACACATTGCAGACGTTGCTGATCTGGGGCGGATTGTGGAGCGCGCCCGTCCTGGCTCTCTGGTTCATGGATCACGCATTCCTGAGCCAGATCGCGCTGTTTTTCTCGAAGCTGGCGGTTGTGACCTTTGGCGGGGCCTACGCTGTTCTGGCCTACATGACCCAAACGGTGGTGCATGATTTCGGCTGGATCAGCACCGCCGAAATGATCGACGCACTCGGACTTGCAGAAACCACACCGGGGCCTCTCATCCTTGTGACCGAATTCGTCGCCCTGCTTGCAGGCTTTGCAAAGGGCGGGGTCGGATTGGCTGTCGCCGCCGGGGCTGTGGCCTTGTGGGTCACATTCACCCCTTGCTTTCTGTGGATTTTTCTGGCGGGTCCCTATCTGGACAGGATCGCGGCGAAACCGCGGCTTTCGTCCGCCCTCAATGCCATCACCGCGGCGGTTGTCGGCGTCATTCTCAATCTGACGATCTGGTTTGCGGTCCATGTGCTCTTTGACCGGGTTGGCACGGGAGGCTGGACCGCTGCCCCCCTGCCCGACATGACCTCTCTCGACTTGCGCGCCCTGGCGCTCACGTTTCTGGCTGCCGCGCTGCTGCTTTGGCTGAAACGGGGGATGGTGGAGAGCCTCTTCATCCTGGCCATCGCCGGCCTTTGCGTCGGCGTTCTTTGAGGCAAGGCCGATTTCGGTCTGCAACCTCTTTCCTCTGGGCGGGAATCGGTTATGCTTTAACCACCGATCACCCTTAGCTCAGAGGATCACGATGAGCCGCAGCATTGATTATGGTAACCTGATGCATGAGGCCATGCGTGGTCTGATTCAAAAAGTGCTGCGAGATGTCTCTGAAAACGGTCTTCCGGGCGCGCACCATTTCTTCATCACTTTTGACACCAGCCATCCGGATGCCGAGTTGGCCGACTGGTTGTCCGATCGCTATCCCGGTGAAATGACGGTTGTGATGCAGCACTGGTACGACAATCTGGATGTGGGCGATGACGGCTTCTCCGTAACGTTGAACTTTGGCGATGCGCCGGAGCCGCTGTTTATTCCTTACGATGCGATCAAAACCTTCGTCGACCCCTCCGTTGAGTTCGGCCTGCGTTTTGAAACCCAAGAGGATGAGGACGAAAACATCGGGCCAACCGATCTGGTACCCACGACAACCGCCTCCGTCCCGGCGGTGCAGCCTGCGTCCAAAACCAGAACCCATGACGCGGAAGAAACCAGTGAAGATGATGCAAAAGACGCAGAAATCGTCTCTTTGGACAGCTTTAGAAAATAGCCGCTACTGCTTGGTCAGAAATGTGGAAACCGTGCGCTGGATTTCACCATTGCGCACGCTTTGATAATCCAGCTGTAGCCCGCCCTCTGCCAGCGTGCGGTTGAACTGCTGAATCTCATAGCCTCCATCCTCCGCCACGAACAACGAATAGACGCTGAGGGTATCGCCATTGATCCGGCTCCAGACGTAGGGTTCCCCCTTCATCGGATCGAGCTGTACATCATGGCCAAAAACGTTGCGTTTCATTGCCGATGCATAAACATCCCCCCGGTCTGACGGGACAAATTCGATGGAGTAGGATTTCTCTTTGGCCGTGCCATTGGGCCGATAGGTCGTCGATGTCCAGTCCACCCGAAAACCGTCAGAGGTTTGGGTAACTTCGACGTCCATGTCCCTGTGCCGTTTGGTGCCATCCGCCGACGTTACTTCCGCCGACCCTTTGTAAGTCCCGACAAATCGGGAAATATCGGCCTGCGCCATATTAGCGGTCAGCATCACCCCCGCCACCAGAATGCAGCACAGAGCCTGCCAAAGTGCGAGCTGGGCTCTGATCGTGCGTCGCTGTGAAATCATGATGACGGACCTTTTGTCGACGACTGAACGGAGGTCTGACATCGCCCTGCCTCCTTCTCTTCAAGATAGCACCCCACACCAGCTATTCAACGACAGATGACACCTGTTGGACAGACCAAATCCACCCGAAGGGGGCATTTTCAAAGATATCGTCAATGCTCAGTTGCACGGCCCTGCCGGCAACTGTAAACCGCAGGTAACTCAAATGACGGAGCATATTATGTCAGCGACCCGCACTGAAACCGACAGCTTTGGCCCCCTTGAAGTGCCCGCGGACAAATATTGGGGCGCGCAGACCCAACGCTCGATCATAAATTTCCCGATTGGCTGGGAAAAACAACCCGTTGCAGTAGTGCGCGCATTGGGCGTGATCAAAAAAGCCTGCGCCCAGGCCAACATCGCTTTGGGCAAACTCGACACGGATCGCGGCAATGCCATCGTGCAGGCCGCTGGCGAAGTGATCGAAGGCAAATTCGACGACAACTTCCCGCTCGTGGTCTGGCAGACGGGTTCCGGCACCCAGTCGAACATGAACGCCAACGAGGTGATCGCCAACCGCGCGATTGAAATTCTGGGCGGTGAGATTGGATCGAAAGACCCCGTGCACCCGAACGATCACTGCAATATGGGCCAGTCGTCCAACGACACCTTTCCCACGGCAATGCATATTTCCGCGGCAATGACCGCGCATGACGTGTTGCAGCCGGGCCTGGAAAAACTGCACCGCGCGCTGGAGGCCAAGGTCGCCGAATTCGACGGTATCATCAAGATCGGACGCACGCACACCCAGGACGCCACACCCCTTACGCTCAGCCAGGAATTTTCGGGCTACAGCCATCAGGTCGCCATGGGTATCCAGCGCGTGAAGGATGGTTTGGGCCGCATCTATGAACTTGCGCAAGGGGGCACTGCGGTGGGCACCGGTCTGAACACCCCCAAAGGTTGGGATGTGACGGTTGCCCGGAATATGGCCGAGATCACCGGCCTGCCCTTTGTGACCGCGCCCAATAAATTCGAAGCGCTTGCAGCTCATGACGCCATGGTCGAAATCTCGGGCGCTTTGAAGACGGTCGCCGCCTCTTTGTTCAAGATCGCCAATGACATCCGCCTGCTGGGGTCTGGCCCGCGTTGCGGGTTGGGAGAACTGGTCCTGCCGGAGAATGAGCCGGGCTCGTCGATCATGCCGGGCAAGGTGAACCCCACACAATGCGAAGCCCTGACGCAGGTGTGCGCCCATGTGTTCGGCAATGATGCCGCCGTCGGCTTTGCGGGGAGTCAGGGGCATTTCGAACTCAATGTCTACAAGCCCATGATGGCCTATAACGTGTTGCAATCCATGCAACTTCTGGGGGATGCAGCCTCGGCCTTTACGGATAATCTGGTGGTTGGCCTGAAAGCCGATGCGGACAGGATCGAGAGATTGATGCGCGAAAGCCTGATGCTGGTCACGGCACTTGCACCGGAAATCGGCTATGACAATGCGACCAAGGTTGCCAAAACCGCACATAAAAACGGCACAACCCTGAAAGAAGAGGCGATTGCGCTGGGATTTGTTGACGCGGAAACTTTCGAGCGCGTTGTGCGCCCGGAAAACATGATCGGACCCAAATGAGCACGCCCATCAATCTCAACAAAGTAAAAAAAGAACGCAACCGCGCCTCACGCAGGGCGCGGGCGGATGAGAACGCGGTGGCCTTCGGACAGACCAAGGCGCAAAAAGCGGCGCTCAAGGCCAAAGCGGAGAAAATCGCGCGCAATCTGGACGCTCACAAACGCGAGACATGAGCGGTCGGCCCGTCAAACACTCGGTGACCTTAAAAGGGCACCGAACCTCAATATCTCTGGAGGATGAATTCTGGCGGGCCCTACGTGATTTGGCCGCAGAAAAATCACTTCCAATCAATGCGCTAGTGGCTGAAATTGATGTAGATCGCGGGAGCGACATGGGATTGGCCTCCGCGATCCGACTCTATGTGCTGCGCAGTCTACAAGACCGTTTGGCGGGGTCTCAGACCGACGCGCGATAGATCTTGTCAATATTTCCACCCAGAGCCGCGTTAAATTCGCCATCTGACATCCGCACGTTCAACCCTTCTGTCAGTGCGCGGCTGAAGCTGGCGATCATGTGCTTGTTTTCTGCGAGCTTGGCAGAGGCTTCGTCCGTCGAATACCCGCCCGACAAGGCGACGACACGCAGGACGCGTGGGTGTGCGGCCAGACCGTCATAGAGACCAGGTTGATCCGGCAGCGTGAGTTTCAGCATGATGTCCACGCCGTCATCCAGCGTGTCGAGATACCTGGCAATTTCACCTTCCAGCAAGGTCTCCGCTTCACCTTTGGTGTCTGAATGGATGTTGACCTCAGGCTCCAGGATCGGAACAAGCCCGGCGCCCGTCACCGTTTGCCCCACTTCAAATTGCTGAGCAACAATATCGGCAATGCCCTTGGCGTTTGCTTCGTGGATCACTGAACGCTCCTTGGTGCCAAAGATGCCTTTCGCCTGTGCCGTGGTCAGAACATCTTCGAGCCCCGGCATAGGTTTCATCAACTGCACACCGTCGGCCTGCTCTTCGAGACCTTTGTCGATTTTCAGGAAAGGGACAACACCGCGCTGGTTCCACAACAAGTCCGCCACCGGCGTGCCATTGATCGTGTCATGCATCGTGCGCTCAAAGAGGATCGCGCCGATGACCTTGGCCTTGGTAAAATCCTCCGCCAGAATGATCCGTGCGCGCATATCGTGCATGGCGCGGAACATTTCCTCATCGCCGGAATAATCCGAAGGCTCCACACCATAGAGGCTCAGCGCTTTCGGTGTTGAACCGCCAGACTGATCCAATGCGGCGATAAAGCCTGCACCTGATTTCATTTGCTCGCGCATTGCAGCTTGGTCTGACATGGTCTTTTTCCTTCTGATTCCGCCCCTTGGCCTTCTTTAGAACAGTCCGGCAACGGATGGTACATGTTAGCGCCGGACAATGCGCAACCAGATGCCATCACGCGATCTGACCGTTAAATGTGCCACCGGTACGGGCGTTGGATGATCGGTCAGCACCACCCGGTGATCACGCAGAATATGAGCGAGCATCAACACCCCTTCGATCATCGCAAAGCCCGCCCCCGGGCAAACCCGCGGACCGGCACTGAAAGGAATGTAGGCATTGCGTGCACAGGCCTGTCCATTCTCGGTTTGCCAGCGGTCGGGCTTAAAATCATCCGGGGCGTCCCAGAGGCGCGTGTGCCGGTGCAAATGCCATTGGCTCATCACCAGTTGCGCCCCCCGTGGTGCAGCCCGTTTGCGCAGTGTTTCCTCTTTTTGCGTCTCGCGCACCATCATCGGCACCGGCGGGTAGAGCCTCAAGGTCTCACGAAACACATCGCGCGTTATTCGCAGCTTCGACAAAACGCCGAAATCACATTCCCCAAGGGCTTGGGCTTCCTCAGCGACACGGTCCTGCCAATCCGGGAAAAGCGCCAGAAGATAGAGAGACCAGGCAAGGGACGACGCGCTGGTTTCATGTCCTGCCAGAAAGAAAATCGCGACCTGGTCAACCATTTCATCGACGTCGAAGGTGTTGCCGGTCTCAGGATCAGCCGTTGTCATGATCTTGGTCGCCAGATCCTGCGGTGCATTTCCCGCATCAATTTCCCTTTGCCGCTGTTGCGTGATCTCCCGGATCAACCGTCGGATTTGCAGCGCACTCCGCTTGGTCGTGCGGCGAAACCCGCGCGGCATCCAACGGGGCAAGGGCATGAAAGCCGCCATGTTCAAAATGGGCTGGCTGCGTTGATAGGTCCGAAAAGCCTCGTAAACATCCCGTGCGACGCGATGGTCGATCGGGATTGAAAACAGTGTTCGAAAGATCACGTCAGCCGCAGCATGGCTGGCCTCGGGTTCCACATCGATTTCCTGATCTGCGTGCGCGCTGAACCGTGCGGCCGCGGCCTCCGCAGCCTGCCAGATCGCCGGGAAGGTTTCGCGAAGACGTCCACCTTCGAAAGCGGGATCAATAATCCGTCTCTGGCGTTTCCACGTCTCGCCATTCGTCAGAAAGACCGAGTTACCCAGCAAAGGGCGCAAACCTTCCCCGACGCGATCGGATTTTGGAAAATCATCCGGGCGTTCTTTCAGCAGGAGATTGATCAGTTCGGGGTCATTGGCCATGAAGCTGTGGAAAAACGGCGTTCGAAACTCCGCCATCCACGCACCGTAAAGATGCTCAGGCTGCGCCGAGATGATGTCGCGCCGGAACAAGCGCGCATATCGCCAAAGCGGGACTTTGCCCACACGCGCAGGAGGTTTGGGCGGTTTGGTCATGGTTCGGTGCAGGTATATCTGCTGACTGTATGGTCAATCCGCGACCGGGACGCGGGCCGCCCCTCGTAGCGATCGGCAAGAGCGCGCGGACCAGCGGTGATCTGAAAATAATCGTAGTCCCGAGGCCGATCAAAAGCACACAGGTACTGGAAATGCAGCCGAAAGAAGCGCCACCGCAAAGCGCACCAGCGTTCAGGCGACAGGCTTTTGGTGAAGGCTGCCGAGAACACCAACGGCCATTTCTTTTGCGGTGTGCCCTGCCCGGATACACCCACCGGGTCACAAAGCGAAAACGAACATCCATCACCAGGGGCCGTCACATCCACCCATGTCAGATCGCTTGTCGACAGGTATTTCAAATCGCGCCTGAGGGCATGGGCACGGGGCAAAAAAGAAACCATTGGGACCACTTGCCCCAGCGACAGAAATGCGAGCTTTGGCCCGCCTGTCGGGATATGGCCTTCGCGGATCAGTGCGGCCAGCACCGTCACCGCAAGATGCGCGCCCGAGGAATGCCCGACCACAAGAACTTCGTCGACATCTGAGACCAGCGCGCCGGCGATCGCGCCTTCAAAACGTTTCAGACGCGTGGTCAATGCCGTCGGGTAGGCCCCATATTGCGATGCGGTATGGGCAAAGTCATGCATCAGGTAATGCGCAAAAATGCGGCCGTCATGTTTCTTGAAAAGGCGTAGGGTCTGCCACGCCAACAAGAAAGCCCCCCCTGTTGCTACAAGGCCGACAGCCAGTGGATTGTTCCAGATCGTGCTAAGCAAAGCATCAACCACCAACCAGCCCAGGAACCCGATGGCACAGGCTATTGCGGCTTGCAGAAGCAGCGCCACAACGGGGAACAAGGCTGCGATAACGGGGCCCTTTCGCAACCGCATCAACCGCCACAAGGCACCGGTTGAAATATAGATCCACGCGGTACGTATCAGTGCAGCATAGGTCAGCAGGATCGACGCATGAAAACTGTTCTGGACGATATCCGACCAGACCAGCACCTCGAATTCACTCTCGGTAACGTGCCCCTCGATCTCGGCCTGAACGCGCCAACCAAAAGCAGCGCCCTCCAGCGCGCCAAGCATCTCGATCCGATAGCCGGAAATCGCGGCCTGAGCGGCACTTTCCTTGCGAAACAGCTCACGGTACCGACGGGGCGGAAAAGGATCATACCCCGGGATGTAGAAAACCTTGCGGTGCTTTACGAGGGTGGGAGATGTGCTGCCCATTGCCAGACCTTGTTCAAGCCCGGCAGCGTCGCAGGGATTGAATTCAGTCTAATGCGATCAGCCCAGCGTTGCCAAGGCCGGGAAACGTTCCAGCAACCACCAGGAGAAGGTTGTGAAGGCACCGGTGACAAGCGCCAGCCCGACAACCACCAGCAATCCGCCCATGACACGCTCGATCATTTTCATGTGTCGTTTCAGGCGGTTCATGACACCAACGGCACGGGTGATGAACATTGCAGCGACAAGAAACGGAATGCCCAGACCCGCCGCATAAATGCCCAGCAAGAGCGTGCCCCGGCTCACCGATGCTTCAGAGGCCGCAAGCGACAGAATTGCCCCCAGTTGGGGACCAATACAGGGCGTCCAGCCAAAGGCAAAGGCCAGCCCCAGAACATAGGCACCAAAGCTGGAGCCGCCTTTGTCACCCGCATCCAGCCGCGCTTCCTGGTCCAAGAAGGGAATGCGAATAAGGCCCAAAAAATGCACCCCGAAAATGATCACCACAAGACCCGCCGCCTGTGAGAAAATCACCTGGTTTTGCAGGAAAAACGCGCCGAAGGCCGAGGCGGTAAAGCCGAGGATCAAAAAGACCGTACTCAACCCAAGAACAAAGAAAAGTGCGGCAATCACCGCACGCCTGCGCGCTGCCGCCTCACCCGTCATTTCCCCCAGCGACACCCCGCTCATATAGGCCAGATATGGGGGTACGATCGGCAGCACGCAGGGGCTGAGAAAGCTGATCACACCGGCCAGGAGGGCGATGATCATGGCAGGAAGAAGGCCCGCGTCGATGATTTCAAATCCAAACATATCTATCCCCTAGCTGATAAGCGCCGACAGGTCACGCGACGGCTGGTCACATCCTTGTGGACAGACTGAAACATCACGCTTATCTGGGCAGTATGACCCAGGATAAAACCCACCTCGACGCAACCGGGCTGCTATGCCCCCTGCCCGTTCTCAAGGCGCGCAAACGCCTTCAGGGGCTGGCGAGTGGTGAGACCCTGACTGTCCTTGCAGATGATCCTGCCGCAGTGATTGATGTACCGCATTTTTGCGCCGAGGCTGGTCACAAGTTGATTTCAATGAACGATGACGGGCCTGTACAAACCTACGTGATCCGCAAGGCGTAACGAAAAAAGGCGCGCTTGCCCGCACGCCTTTCTCGTTCAATCTGCAAGGTGATCAGCCACCAAGCGACCACCAACCCCTTCGCTTGGGCTTGGCTGGTGTCGCCTCCGGCTCGGGCTCGGGGGCAGCAGCGACGGGTTCTGGCACTGGATCAGGCGCTTGCTCAACCACCGCTGCCGCTTCGGGCACAGGTTGATGTTTGGGCTGTTCCGTCTCGGTGGCGGGCTCATCAGGCTGAGTATCGCTTGTCGCAGTTGCCTCGGGCGCTGGGGCTTGGGCGGGCTCTGCGGCTGCCGCTTCAACCTTGGGTGCTTTTGCGCGACTGGCCCGCTTGCGTTTTGGCTTTGGCGCAGGTTCTTCCGCAGCCGATTCTGGCGCATCAACCACAGATGCCTCTTCAGATACCGCGTCCTCTTTTTCAGCTTTCGCCTTTGAGCTACGCGACCGGCGTTTCGGCTTTGGTTTCTCGACCTTTTCTTCGGGCACCTCTACCTGCGCTTCATCCGCGTCAGATTGCGTCTCTGATGCCACCTCGGCAGGCTCAGTTGGTTTCTCGCCCTCTGTTCCGCCAGCGGAGCCGTTATCTTCAACTTGCGACGCTTCAGCACCATTGGATTTGTTGCGACTGCGACGGCGCCGGCGACGGCGGCGTTTTGGCTTACCTTCTCCCTCTTCCGGAGCAGCTGTATTGCCAGCGGCGTCCCCGGCGGGTGCGGCGGGCGCTTCATCCGCGTCCACGACATCGCTGTCATCCGCATCAATCTGATCCATCAAAGAGGTGTCGACCGACACCACTTGTGCAGCGGCAACCGGCACAACACGTGTCGCGGTCTTGAATTTCTCAAGGCTGAAATCCGGGCTAACCAATGCCGGGTCACCCTCGATCCGAACCGACAAGCCATAACGTCCTTCAATCTGGGCGATATGTTCACGTTTCTGGTTCATCAGGAAATTGGCGATGCCCACAGGTGCACGCACCAAAACCTCGCGGGACCGCTTGCGGGTGCCCTCTTCTTCGATCTGGCGCAGGATGGATAGGGCGAGATTATCATCCGAACGGATCAGGCCGGTACCGTGGCAGGCCTGACACGGCTGCGTGGTGGCTTCGATCATGCCCGGCCGCAGACGCTGGCGCGACATTTCCATCAGACCAAAGCCCGAAATGCGGCCCACCTGAATGCGGGCACGGTCGGTTTTGAGCTTTTCCTTCATGCGCTTTTCGACGGCGGCGTTGTTCTTGCGCTCGTCCATGTCGATGAAATCAATCACGATCAGACCGGCAAGGTCACGCAGCCGCAACTGGCGCGCCACCTCATCGGCAGCCTCAAGGTTGGTTTTGGTCGCCGTCTGCTCGATCGAGCCTTCCTTGGTCGCGCGACCAGAGTTCACGTCGATGGCCACCAGCGCCTCGGTCACGCCGATCACGATGTAGCCACCTGAGGGCAATTGTACCGTCGGGTTGAACATGCCCGCCAGATAGCTTTCCACCTGATAACGCGCAAAAAGCGGCAGGCTTTCGGCGTAAAGTTTCACATTTTTCGCGTGGGACGGCATGATCATTTTCATGAAGTCCTTGGCAATGCGATAACCGCGCTCGCCCTCCACAAACACTTCGTCGATCTCGCGATTATAAAGGTCGCGGATAGACCGTTTGATCAGATCGCCTTCCTCGTAAATCTTCGCCGGCGCGATGGACTTCAGCGTCAATTCGCGAATTTGTTCCCACAGCCGCTGCAGGTATTCATAGTCGCGCTTGATCTCCGCTTTGGTCCGTTTGGCACCGGCAGTGCGTACGATGAGCCCTGCGCCCTCCGGCACCTCGATCTCATTGGCGATGTCCTTGAGCTTCTTACGGTCTGCGGCATTGGTGATCTTGCGGGAAATCCCGCCGCCCCGCGCGGTATTGGGCATGAGCACACAGTACCGACCGGCCAAGGACAAATAGGTGGTGAGTGCTGCACCCTTGTTGCCGCGCTCTTCCTTGACCACCTGCACCAGAAGAATCTGGCGAACCTTGATGACTTCCTGGATTTTGTACCGGCGAGGACGGGGTTTGCGAGCGGGCCGAATGTCTTCCTGATCGTCATCGTCCGCGACGGATTCGATGCTGTCATCCTTGGCGGAAGCATCGGACTTGCGCGAGGACACGTCGTCATCGTCGTCATCCTCATCTGCCGCTTCAGGGGCCTCAGCCGCCTCTTCATCCTCAGCGACAGGTTCTTCTGATACAACCGTCCCTTCTTCGGAGGAATCATCGTCAGCCGCCTCAACGGATGCTTCTTCTACAGGCGGCTCAACAGGCTCTTCAACGGGCGTTTCAGCCACGCGCTCCATCGGCGAGGAACCCTCTTCCGCCGCCAGATCAATGGTTTCCATGCCATCGATCTGATCGGATTCGACGTCCTGCGAGATCACCGCATCATCGCTTTTCGCCTCAGCGGCCTTCGATTTCGAGCGGCTGCGGCTGCGTGAGCGACGCTTAGGTTTTTCTTCCTCGTCTTCCTTCGCCTTTTGCGCTTCGGCGTAGGCACGTTCTTCTTCCATCAGCGCCTGACGGTCCGCGACCGGGATCTGATAATAGTCCGGATGAATTTCCGAGAACGCAAGGAACCCATGGCGATTGCCGCCATAGTCTACGAAGGCCGCCTGTAGCGACGGCTCGACCCGGGTTACTTTTGCAAGGTAAATGTTGCCAGCAAGCTGGCGTTTGTTTTCGGATTCAAAATCGAACTCCTCGACCTTGTTTCCGTCGACCACCACGACGCGGGTTTCCTCCGCGTGGGTGGCATCGATAAGCATTTTCTTAGCCATATTTCCAGATTGCACAGCCGCAGCCGACCATCGCCCGGGGGCGCCTGGCGTTGCGGAATATGTCTTGTCAGGGCGATCAGGGACGCACGGCCAATCTGGCCCGGTGGGGCCATGGCAAATCTGCTCAATGCATCGGCGCGCGTCATCGCGTTTCTTCTCCGATACGGGCGTAAAGGCTGCCACGTATCCATTATTATACTGTGTGTTTAGGGCGTTTTGCCTTCAGCCACATCAGCGGTTCCTCGGCCGTTTCCGGCCCAATCGGTCTGCATCGGGTGTGTGATACGTCCACACGGGGGCCCAAGGCAGCGAATCTCTCAGGAAGCGGATTGTCGGCGGGCGACATGCCTCCATTCCCTTAGATAATGCCACAGGATGTGAAAACACAATGGGCAATGTGCGAATAGGCGCTGAATTTGCGCCTATCCCCCGGTTTTCACGTCATTTTTCCGAAACTTTCCTTCAGGTCACCCTACTCAAAGGTAATCTGATCGCTGTAGCCCGTACTTTGCCATTTTCTCGTTAAGCGTGCGTCGTGGCAGGCATAATTCCTCCATGACGCTGGCAATCGAGCCGCGATGCCGCCGCATGGTGTTGTCGATCAGCATCCGCTCAAATGCTTCCACATATTCTTTCAGCGGTTTGCCTTCCGTGGTCATGACCGGCTGCATGTCTTCGTGATCGTTCATCAACAGTGACGCAATCGTTCCCGACCCCCGACGTGACTGCAAGACGGCGCGTTCAGCGACATTAATCAGCTGACGCACATTGCCCGGCCAGGGTGCCTGCAAAAGCTGCGCTGCCTCCTGGGCCGAGACCTGCGGCGCATCACAGCCGTATTCATCGGAGAACTGCTCACTCAGTCGCGTGAATAGCGTCAGGATGTCTTCGCCACGTTGACGCAACGGCGGCACGGTAATGCGCAGGGCTGCCAGCCGGTAAAAAAGATCAGCGCGCAGGGCATCTTCGGACGTACGTCCTGCTTCCTGAAGGTTTGAAATCGCGACAATGCGCGTTTCCGCCGGGGCGCCCTGCTCGTTGATCACGCTCAACAACCGCGCCTGCATGGTCTCTGACAGAGCTTCGATGTCTTCCAACACCAATGTCCCGCCACGTGCTTCCTCGATCGCTGGCAATTGTGCGTCTTCCGGCAACATCGGACCAAAAAGCCGTTTGCTCAGGGCTTCTTCCTCATAAGCCCCGCAGCTGACCAGAACGAATTTCTTGCCAGCGCGACTGCCCACCGCATGTAACGCATGGGCCACCAGGGTTTTGCCGGTGCCGGTTTCGCCATCAATCAGCACATGGCCGTCGGCCTGCCCCAGATCAAGGATATCCTCGCGCAGCCGCTCCATTACGGGGCTTTGGCCAATCAGCTTTTTCATCAGTTGACCGCCATCCGACAACTCCCGCCGCAACGCCCGGTTGTCCATCACAAGGCGGCGCGCGCCGGTGGCTTTTTTGGCCAATTCGTTCATCCGGTCGGGGTTGAACGGCTTTTCAAGGAAATCAAATGCGCCAACGCGCATGGCTTCCACAGCCATTGGCACATCGCCGTGCCCCGTGATCATGATCACAGGCAGCGCGCTGTCATTGCCCATCAGTTTTTTCAGGAACTGCATCCCGTCCATGCCAGGCATCTTGATATCAGAGATCACAATGCCCGGATAATCAGGCCCCAATGTCTTGAGCGCATCTTCGGCGCTGGAAAACGTCTCTGTGTCATATCCCGATAGTGCCAGCCACTGGCTGATCGACTGCCGCATGTCCTGTTCGTCGTCCACGATTGCGATTTTCATGGCCTGTGTCATGGCTTACTCCGCCGCTTGTGTGCTGTGTTCGCTGCCCAAAATAGGCAGCTGCATTTCAAAAACTGCGCCGCCCGCTTGTCCATTACGTGCGGTGAGCCGTCCTCCAAGGTCGTTAACAATCCCCGAGGAGATGGCAAGACCCAGCCCCACGCCGTCCCCCGCCTGCTTGGTAGTGTAAAACGGTTCGAAGAGCTGATCTAGGTCTTCGATGCCCGGCCCATTGTCACGGACGGTCAACGTCGCCGTCTCGCCAGCTGACAGCATAATATCAACCTTCGGCAACCGCTCGGATTTAGTGGCATCAATCGCATTGCGCAACAGGTTCACCATCACCTGCTCAATGCGCAGCCTGTCCCCCATCACCTGAACCGGCGTCTCAGGCACGATCCGGCTGATCTGGACATGGCGCTGACGCAACTGTGGCTCCATCATGGAAAGGGCGGAGGCCAGCGCATCTCCCATATCTACTGGGGAAAAGGCCTCCTGCCCCTTGCGAGCATAGGATTTCAATTGACGTGTGATACCGCCCATCCGCTCGATCAGATCATCAATGCGCCCAAAGGAAGACAGCGCTTCTTCCTGTCGGTTCCTGCGCAACAAAAGTCGTGCGCCAGCCAGATAGGTTTTCATCGCAGCAAGTGGCTGATTAAGTTCATGACTGACCGCTGCAGACATCTCACCCAAGGCCGCCAGTTTGCTGGATTGTTCAAGGGTCTGTTCGGCCACGGCGAGCGTTTCCTGCACCCTTTTACGCTCGGCGATTTCTCGCTGTAGCGCCACGTTAAGTGCGCGCAGTTCGGCAGATTCCCGCTGAAACAGAGCCATACGCAGCGCCGTCCTGCGGCTCAGCGCATAGAAGCTGAGCGCCAGAAGAATCGCGAAACCCATGATTTCAAGCGCCAAAACACCATTCACCCTCTCACGCACCGACGCATAGGTTGTAAAACTCGCCATCCGCCAACCGCGGAAGGGAATGCGGGTTTCCAGCCGCATGACCGCTTCGCCCTGCAGATAGGCATCAGGCGGCAGGGCGGTCCAATCGGCCGTCGCCTGAATGGCACGCTGAATTGCGTTTTGCGGCGTCTGACGCGCCAGCGCTTCTTCTTCTGTGCGTCCCCGCCAGCGGGGTTCTGTTGTCAGAATGATCGTGCCGGTGCTGTCGGTCACAACCACCGCGTCTGAGATCCCTGCCCAGGCGCGGCCGAATTTCTGCAAATCGACCTCAACCGCAATCACTCCGAGAACGTCGGAACCTGACTGAACCCGGCGCGAATAAACGAACCCGTATCCGCCGGTTTCCCGTTCGGCGACCGTGAAGATGGTGGAATTGGACCGGATCGCGTCAACGAAATAGGCCTCTGCGCGATGGCTCGACCCAAGCCGGTTGCGATCCGTTGCCGCCACCGTGCGCCCATCAATGTCCAAAAGCATCAGAGAGGCCGCACCAATCTCCTCGACAAAGGAAATCAACCTGCGGGTCGAGGCGGTATAATCGGCAGAGTTAAGAGCACCGATCAGTTCGGCGTCGCGGGCCAGAAGCTGTGGCACAATTGCGTTCTGGCGCAATTCCGACAGCAGGTTGCCGCTATAAAGTGCCAGTCGCAACTCCGCCCGATTGCGCGTGCTTTCGGTAAAGCGATCCGTCAGCAGGCTATTGGTGACGGCAACGACAGAGACGGCCAGCAATAACAATACGCCCAAGGCCACGCGCACGCGCCAATTGACCGCTCGTTCTTGATTGTCAGGATCGACGTTGCTGCTCATCCGCGTAATCTACGCGAAAGCGCCCGATAGGCTCAAGTCACGCTGTGATGAGCGCACGCGACAATGCGCGGAAGAGCGCCTGACCGTCGGTGCCGCCATGGCCAACATCCGCCGCTCGCTCCGGGTGCGGCATCATGCCCAATACGCGGCGATTTTCCGACAGGATGCCCGCGATATCCGCGCGCGCTCCATTCGGATTGTCAGTGTAGGTAAACGCGACACGGTCCTCGCCCTGCAGCCGCGCGATGGTATCGTCATCAGCAAAATAATTGCCATCATGATGGGCAATTGGAATGTTGATGACGTCGCCCGCATTGTACCCTTTGGTGTATTCAGATGCAGATGTTTCTACCTTTAAACCAACGGTTTGGCAGATGTACTTCAACTTTGCATTACGCAGCAATACACCGGGCAGAAGACCGGTTTCCGTCAAGACCTGGAACCCGTTGCAGACGCCCAGAACATACCCGCCACGGCCCGCGTGATCTGCAACAGATCGACAGATCGGAGAGTTAGCCGCAATCGCGCCGCACCGAAGGTAGTCACCGAATGAGAACCCCCCCGGAATGCCAACAATATCCACGCCGTCTGGCAACGCGCTGTCCTTGTGCCAGACCATGCTGACCTTGGCACCAGCTGCTTCAAAAGCAACGGCCAGATCGCGGTCGCAGTTGGATCCGGGGAAAACAACAACCGCTGCGTGCATCAGAGCGTCTCCACCGAGTAGGATTCGATCACCGTATTGGCCAGCAGCTTTTCGCACATCGCGGTCACATCGGCTTCGGTCGCACCGTCAGCGAGGTCAAGTTCAATCACTTTGCCCTGCCGCACACCGTTGACGCCTTCAAACCCCAAGGCCCCTAGAGCATGGCGCACCGCCTCACCCTGTGGATCCAAAACGCCGTTTTTTAGCATCACATGCACTCGCGCTTTCATGCTCTGTCCTTAATTTTCTCGTTTCGTGTCAAATAGTCAGTTGATCAGGGTCGGTTTGGTCACCGGTGGCGTATTTTTGGGCATAACGCCCAACCGGCGCGCCACTTCGGTATAAGCGTCTTTGAGATCTCCAAGATCACGTCGGAAGACATCCTTGTCGAGCTTCTGACCGGTTTCGATATCCCACAGCCGGCAGCTGTCCGGACTGATTTCATCCGCCACGATCAAGCGGTGAAAATCTCCGTCAAAAACACGGCCCACCTCGATTTTGAAATCAACGAGGCGAATTCCAACCGCCATCATCACGCCGGAGAGAAAATCATTGACCCGCAGGGCGAGGCTCAGAATGTCGTCCATGTCCTGCTGGCTGGCCCATCCAAAAGCGGCGATATGCTCTTCTGTCACCAGCGGATCGCCCAGACTGTCGTCTTTGTAACAATATTCAACAATCGGGCGCGGCAGTTGAGTGCCCTCCTCAATGCCAAGACGTTTGGACATGGTGCCCGCGGCATAGTTGCGCACGATCACTTCCAAAGGCACGATTTCCACGCTGCGCACTAATTGTTCGCGCATGTTGAGGCGTTTGATGAAGTGGTTTGGCACGCCGATCTGACCAAGGCCTGTCATGAAAAATTCACTCAGGCGGTTATTCAACACACCCTTGCCCTCGATCACGGCTTTCTTTTCGGCGTTGAAGGCGGTCGCATCGTCCTTGAAATACTGAACAATTGTGCCGGGCTCAGGACCTTCATAAAGGATCTTCGCTTTGCCTTCGTAGATTTTCTTGCGCCGGGCCATGGGCGTCCTTTCGCACTTTTACCGTGAGGATCACGGCAGACGTTGCGCCCCTCTTAGTGTAAGCCCCGCGTTGCTGCAAGCCAGCGCCACTTGCGCAAAGCGTCGCAAGCCCGCATATCTGTTGCAGAGGCTTATCGAACATCAGGAGATCGCGCCATGACAACCTTCGACGACCGCGAAAATGCGTTTGAAAACAAATTCGCCCATGACGCGGAAATGCAGTTCAAGGCGGAGGCACGTCGCAACAAGTTGTTGGGTCTCTGGGCCGCTGAGCTGCTAGGCAAATCAGGTGATGACGCGGAAGATTATGCGAAGGAAGTCATCAGGTCGGATTTTGAAGAAGCTGGCGACGAGGATGTCTATCGCAAGGTTTCCGGCGATCTCGGCGACAAGGCCGATGAGGCCACAATCCGCTCCAAAATGCTGGAGCTTATGGCGCAGGCCAAGGCGCAATTGATGGACGAGGTCTGAGCGGGAACCCTCCGGGACCACGTTAACACTTATCTCATTCTGATCCGCTAGCCTCCCCGTCGGGGGCCCTATCGGAGCGCGTGGGAATGATCCAACTATCTTGGGCCGGCGGGGCCCGTTTTGCCATGCGTGTCGGTTTTCCGCTGGGCATTCTTGCCTTGTGTCTTTCTTTGATGACCGACCGTCTGGCCGAGATGTCCATCGCACAAATTACCGCGCAGATGGCGCATGTCTCCGCCAATCAGTGGACTGCCGCGCTGGC
The DNA here is from genome assembly GCF_049830555.1 of Roseobacter sp. EG26. Classification (NCBI taxonomy): domain Bacteria; kingdom Pseudomonadati; phylum Pseudomonadota; class Alphaproteobacteria; order Rhodobacterales; family Roseobacteraceae; genus Roseobacter; species Roseobacter sp. EG26. The sequence continues at coordinate 429,347 of NZ_JBNBLH010000002.1, read as the reverse complement.
TCTGACAGCCGTGAGCCTTTGGGCCGCAGGTCGCTATGACGTCATCGCCCATCGTCACCTGCAAACCGGAATTTCGCGCTCCCACGCAGCCCGCTCCGGCACAATTGCAATTTGCCTGGCCCAGACCCTTGGATTTGGTATCTTTACCGGCGCGCTGGCCCGCTGGCGAATGCTGCCAGATCTTTCCTTTGCCCGAGCCATGGCGCTATCCGCATTCGTGACCCTCTCTTTCATGATCGGTCTGCTTGTTGTCGGGGCCGCGGTTATGCTGATCTTCTCCGCCCCGGGCTGGACCCTGTTTCCTGCGCTGGCTGTCATGGCGGGTCTGCCTTTCTTGGCCTATCTGTTTTTTACAGTTAAGTTACCGAAAGTGTTCGGCAAATCCCTGCGCTTTCCCTCGCTGCGCGCAAGCGGGGCGATACTGCTTTGGACATTGGTCGACGTCTCAGCGGCAGCGGCGGCATTGTTCGTTCTCATGCCCGATGCCATTTCCTTTGGGGTTGCGGTGTTTTTCCCTGCCTATCTCTTGGCGCTGGCGGCGGCTTTGCTTTCTGGCACTCCGGGTGGGGTCGGCCCCTTTGAACTCACGCTTTTGAGCATTCTGCCGCAAGCAGCCTCAACCGATGTGCTTTGTGCGATCGTGATGTTCCGTGTGATCTACTATGCGGTGCCAGCGCTTCTGGCCATGCTGGCCATGACCCGTCCCTTTGGCTCAGGAGGCCGCGACGAAACAGACCTGTCGGCGCCGGATTTTTCATCGTTCAAACGCGCTGAATGCGGCCTTATCCGGCAGAATGGCGGTTTCTGGCATGTCACGCAAAATGCAGCGCTGGCAATATGGCCCACCCGGCAAACCCATACCGCCCTGTGCGATCCGATTACCAACGATCCTGCCCGCGCTCTGGTCGAGCACGCGCGCGAAGCGACAGCATATAACAAGATCGCAGTTCTCTACAAATGCACCAGCCGCATCGCGCTGTGCGCGCGCAACCTCGGCTGGGCGGTCCTGCACATCGCCGATGAAGCCGTGCTCACCCCCTCAGAATTCGATCTTGACCGCCCCTCATGCCGCAGTTTGCGCCGTAAACTGCGCAGCGCGACAAAAGCGGGCATCGTTGTGCGCGCACCCCACGTCATGCCCTGGGAAGAAATGGCCCGGATCGACCGCGAGTGGCAAGTTGCGCGGGGTCCCGCGCGGGGCGGCACAATGGGCCGGTTCTGCCCTGACTACCTGTCTCGTCAATACGTCGTTCTTGCCTGGCAGGGCGATCAACTTCTGGCTTATGCCAGCTTTCATACCAGCGACCACCAATGGTGTCTCGATCTGATGCGATGCCAGCCCGACGCCCCTGATGGCACCATGCACACCCTGGTCAATCAGGCCATCACGGCGGCACGCGCGCGCAACATCGCGCAAATCTCCCTGGCAGCGACACCCGCCTGCCCTGATCCTGAAAATGCCTTTTTTCGCAGGCTTGCGCGTTGGGTCGTGTCCAAATCCGGCGGGCCGGGACTGCGCCAGTTTAAATCCAGTTTTGGGCCTGTTTGGGTGCCGCTTTACATGGCTTCACCGACAGCTGCCGGATTGACCCTGGCGGCCGCCGACATCGCCTATTCAGTGACACATCCCGAGACCCTGATACCATCGAATGGTTCTCATCCTCATAACCAAGATGAGAATTATGAGTTTGTCTTGAGTGTACATTCATGACACTCCCTGCCTTCTCTAATGCGCGGAGTTCCCATGACAAATCCATTCCTGAAATTGCTCGGCGAAAAAGGCACATTGCTTGCTGATGGCGCCACAGGCACGAACCTCTTCAACATGGGATTGATGTCCGGCGATGCGCCAGAGCTTTGGAATACGGACGAGCCGCAAAAGATCAAATCTCTCTACAAAGGTGCTGTTGACGCGGGCAGTGATTTGTTTTTGACCAATTCCTTTGGGGCAAATGCCTCGCGGCTAAAGTTGCATGGGGCCGAGAAGCGCGTGCATGAACTGGCACGGGTGTCAGCCGAAATTGGCCGCGAAGTGGCCGATACCGCAGGGCGCGACGTGATTGTTGCAGGCTCGGTCGGACCAACAGGCGAGATCATGGAGCCGGTTGGAACGCTCAGCCATTCGCTGGCGGTCGAAATATTTCACGAAGCGGCCGACGGGCTGAAAGCAGGGGGTGCCGATATCGGCTGGCTTGAAACCATCAGTGCGCCCGAGGAATATCGCGCGGCAGCCGAAGGATTTATGCTGGCGGGACTGACCTGGGCTGGAACCATGAGTTTTGACACTGCCGGACGCACGATGATGGGGCTGACCAGTGCCGATATGGTGAAAATGGTCGATGATCTCGACGCAGCGCAGGCCCCGGTTGCCTTCGGTGCGAACTGTGGAACTGGTGCGTCGGATTTGCTGCGCACCATTCTCGGTTTTTCCGCGCAGGGCTCCGAAAAACCTATTATCGCCAAAGGTAACGCTGGTATTCCAAAATATGTTGATGGCCATATCCACTATGATGGAACGCCGGAACTGATGGCCGATTATGCGGTCATGGCGCGCGCATGCGGTGCCCATATCATTGGCGGATGCTGCGGAACCATGCCCGAACATCTGCGTCACATGCGTGAAGCGCTTGATACCCGCACGATGGCCCACCCACCGGCGTTGGAAGAAATTGTCGATCGCCTGGGCGCGTTTTCGTCGCAACATGACGGAACCGGCGAGAACGCCACCCCGGCACGCAGAACCTCCCGGCGACGCCGCGCGGCTGGTTGACCTGTTTCAGGCTTTCATCTGCGCGCTCAGGATGCCCCGACCTACCGACATCAGGAAATCCCATTCTTCCATTGACTTAAGCTCGGTCGTGTTCTTGTTGTCGATGCTCAGAAAAGCGTGTCCATGCACGGAGGTCCAAAGCATGTAAGCGCTGCGGGCCGCGGACTGGTCATCTGTGTCAACGCCCAGATAATCCGCACAGGCTTTCACAACGATCAGGAAACAGGCCTCGCCTTTTTCCTGCAGGCAAGTGTTTTCATCATGTCCTTCGGTCAGTCCAAACATCAACCGAAAGATGCCGGGCTCCGTCTTGGCAAAAGTAATGTAGGCGTTGCCGATTCCTGCCACAGCCTCCAACGATCCGGCAGGATGGCGATCTCTTTCCTGTGACATTTGCCAGCTCAACCGGTCCATCGCATCCGATACCAGCGCATTCAGTAAATCGACCCGATCCTTGAAATGCTTGTAAGGGGCAGCCGTGCTGACACCGGCGCGCCGTGCCGCTTCGGCGACAGAAAACCCTTCTGGACCATGGGCTTCCACCAATTCGCGCACAACCGTCAACAACTGCCCGCGCAGGTCGCCATGGTGGTAAGACGCGCGTTTCTCTTGAACTGTATCGTGGGTATCTGACAAAAAAACGCCCCTTTGCGCTTGATAAAGTTAGAGCTTATAACATATGTAAGTGACACTTACTTCACAAGTGAGGTCTCACATGATATCTGCCACCATAGATAAACCTCTTTGGCGCCGCATCCTACGCAAATGGGTGACATTCGTCTGCACTGTTTTGATAATTGGCGCGGCAATCGGCTTGGTCATTCTGGGCCAAACGATCCTGGCGGATCGTGCTGCCGCCGTCATCCCGCCAGCTGCAGCACCAGCGATACGCGTCCAGACAAGCCGCCTGATAATGTCTGACAGCTATGACGTGCTCCGACGGTTTCCGGGCCAGATTGAGGCCGCCCAACAAACCGAAATGGCTTTTGAACAGGGCGGCACCGTGGCGCTGCTTGCCGCTGAGGAGGGCGATGAAATTGCCGCAGGCACCATGATCGCGCGTCTCGACACCCGGCTCATAGAGGCAGAGAAAACCCGCCTGATCGCCGCACGTCGCGCGCTTGAGGCTCAGGCAGAATTGGCGAGGCGCACGACAAAACGGCAGACCGAACTCAGCGAAAAAGGCTTTGCCTCAACGCAGACCGTAGACAACGTGGCGCTGCGGCTGGTCGAACTACAAGCGCGGATTGCCGAAGTTGATGCCAGTCTTGTGTCGGTCGGCTTGCAGTTGGAAAAATCAGAACTGCGCGCGCCTTTCGATGCTTTGGTGTCGGCCCGCATGATCGACACAGGTAGCGCTTTGCAGTCTGGCCAGCCTGTGCTTTCCCTGGTCGAATCCAGTGGCCACCAGTTTCGCGTTGGCCTGTCGCCCGACGCCCTTGACGCCTTGCTCGACAGCCCCAACGCCCAGGTCGTGTTTGACGAGGCAATATACGACGTCCAATTGAACGCCGTCCTTCCGGAACTGGATCCGGCAACCCGCACCCATATGGTATTGCTCGACTTTTCGGCGGATGTGTTGCCACCGCTGCGCGACACGGGCGTGCTGTTGCTGAAGCAAACCGTCCATCAGGCCGGCGCCTGGGTGCCATTGGCTGCGTTGCAGGACGCGCCACGCGGGTTATGGCGGTTGCTGACCGTTTCCGAAACGGACGGCAGTGCATTCGTTCAGAGCGAATCCATCGAGATCCTGTTTTCTGACGCCGAGCGGGCCTATGTCCGCGGTACCTTTTCAAAAGGGAGCCGATACGTCGCGGACGGACCACATCGCGTTGTGCCCGGACAGAAAGTAACTCTTCTGCAAGAGCCAAGCTGATGGAGACGCTCACATTTCGTGAACCGCGCATCGTGGCGCTTGCCCTTCTGGTGATCATTGCGGCAGGCCTCTCGGCATTGCTCGCGATCGGACGGCAGGAAGATCCGACAATCACCAATCTGTTTGCCACCATCACAACACCCTACCCTGGCGCGGACCCTGCCCGTGTCGAAACGCTGATCACTGCGGAAATCGAAGACGTGTTGCGGGAAATTCCCGAAGTGGATGAGATCAATTCGACTTCAGCAACCGGTATCTCCATCGTGCAGGTCGATTTGTCCGATACATTGGCGGATGACCGAATCGAGCAGGTCTGGTCCGAAATACGCGATGCCCTTGGCGATGCCGAGGCTACCTTTCCTCAAGGTGCAGCGACACCGGAATTCTCCTCCGAAGGTGCCGGCACCTTCGGCGCAATCATCGCACTCTCCGGCACGCATGATGATGTCCCCCTATCGATTGTCGGGCGACACGCTGAAAGTCTTGCAGATGACCTGCGCAGCTTGTCCGGCACCAAGCAGGTAGAAACCTTTGGCGCACCTCAAGAAGAAGTGCTGGTGACACTTGATACGACAAGAAGCGCCGCGCTGGGACTGACCGCGGATGATGTTTCCACAGCCATTTCACGGGCGGACAGTAAAGGTCAGGCCGGGCGCGTCAGGGGCGCTGGAACAGAGATGATCATCGATGTTGCAGGCGACATCACCGCCACGGACAGGGTGCGCGACCTCATTGTTCGCGAAGGCTCAGGCGGTCAGGTCACCCGCATTGCCGATATCGCCGAGGTCAGCCGTGGGCCGCGCCTGCCGCTTGCCGAACGCGCGGTGCACAATGGTAAAGCCGCAGTTCTGGTTGCCGCGAAACTCGAAGATGGATTGCAGGTTGATGTCTGGATGGGTCGGGTCACCGCAGCACTTGCCACATTTCAGGCGGATGCACCCGGCGGGATCACGGTCGAGCTGATCTTTGATCAAAGCCGTTACACAGCCGAGCGACTCGCGGAGGTCGGCGGCAATATGGCTGTCGGCATCGCATTGGTTATTGGCGTCCTTCTGATCACTCTTGGCGTGCGGGCCGCGCTGATCGTGGCGCTCATCCTGCCCATCGTCTCCCTGGCAACCCTTGCAACCATGAACATCATCGGACTTGCCATTCATCAGATGTCAGTGACCGGATTGATCGTTGCTTTGGGCCTGCTGGTGGACGCGGGCATCGTGATGACCGATGAGGTCGGCCAGCGCGTCGCTAGTGGTCAGTCGCGACTGGTAGCGGTGCGCGGTGCGGTCCGGCGTCTTTTTGCCCCCCTCTTTGCCTCCACCGTAACCACCGCCCTATCCTTCACCCCAATGATCCTCTTGCCGGGCCCGGCGGGCGATTTTGTGGGATCCATTGCGATTGCCGTCGTCACGATGCTGGGCTGGTCTTTTGTTATTGCCGTGACGTTGACACCGGCCATCGCAGGTTGGGCGATGCCATCACGGGATAAGTCGGGGCACCTTTCTTCCGGGATCAAGCTGCCCCGGCTGTCTGCTGCCTTTGCAGCGTCCCTGCGATGGGCCGTCAAGAACCCCATGCGATCTATCGCCCTTTCGCTGGTGCTGCCTGTGCTTGGGTTCATGTCGATGCCTTTGCTGACCGCACAGTTCTTTCCGGGCGTGGATCGTGACCAGTTTCACATCGAGGTGGATTTACGCCCGGGCGCTGCTCTTTCCCAAACCAGCAAAGTGGTGGATACTCTCGACCGGCTACTGCGGGATGCGCCCGAAACAAAACAGGTTTCCTGGGTCATCGGCAAATCAGCCCCGGCGTTTTACTACAATATGGTCAGCGCCCGCGACAACGCGCCCCGTTTTGCGCAGGCCCTTGTCACTACATATTCACAGGATGCAACGGAAACGCTGATCAGCCGATTGGAACGCGACATCGGCGCGGCAGCACCCGCTGCACAGGTACTGGTGCGCGGCCTCGTTCAAGGCCCCCCCGTGGACGCGCCGGTCGAATTACGGATCGTCGGTTCGGATATCGACACCCTCCGTGTTTTGGGGGCGGAAGTGCGCCGTATCGTTGCGGATGTGGATGTGGTCACTCTTGCCCGGGGCACGGTCACCACAGGCGCGCCGGAGGTCAGCATCGATGTCGATGAAGCCAAGGCACGTTCCATGGGCCTTGATCTGGCGAGCATCTCGCGCCAACTTGAAGCGGGTCTGGAGGGGGTCTCAGGTGGCTCTTTGCTGGAGGGGTCTGAAGAGTTACCGGTGCGGGTGCGGTTTGGCGATGCGACACGCACGGACCTTACGGCCATTGCTGATCTGACCCTTCTGCCGCCGAACGCGGCGAGCCTATCGCGGGCGGGCCAATTCGTCGGCATCCCACTCTCCACCATTGCCGACATTTCGGTCAATCCCAGTGAGCCGATCATCACCCGGCGCAACGCCGAGCGCAACAATACCATTCAGGCCTTCATCCTGCGTGATGTTTTGCCCGAAGAGGCCTTGAACGACGTTCAGCGCGCGCTGGAAGCGGAGGGTTTTGCACTGCCATCAGGGTACCGAATGGAGATCGGTGGCGACAGCGATGCGCGCGCCGAGACGCTGGGCAATCTGTTGGCCTCACTCGGGCTCATCGTCACCCTGTCGATTGCGGCCATCGTGATGACCTTCAATTCCTTCCGCCTCTCCGCCATTGCCCTGGTGGTCAGCGTCCTCTCTGCGGGCCTGAGTATCCTGTCGCTCGCGATCTTCCAGTATCCATTTGGCATAACGGCGATCATAGGCGTGATCGGGTCGATCGGGGTTTCGATAAACGCCGCCATCATCATCATGACCGGCCTGCGCGACGATCCCGATGCGCGTCAGGGCAATCCGGATGCCATGGTAGGTGTCCTGATGGGATCAAGCCGCCATATTGTCAGCACAACCATTACGACTTTTGGAGGTTTCCTGCCGCTGATCCTTGCAGGTGGCGGGTTCTGGCCGCCTTTTGCCATGTCCGTCGCGGGGGGCGTTTTGTTGTCCACTGTCGTGTCATTCTACTTTACGCCCCCAATGTTCGCGCTTCTCTACGCCCGCAAAACCAATCCTGATACGCGAAAGCATTCTGCGACGACGTCGGGTCTTCCACCCTTAAACCTTGTTCAGGCAGCGGAGTAACCCAAGGTTGAACTCCATATCATTATGAAAAAGTTTCGCTCTCCCGGAGCCTTGGGAGGCTTGTGCATTGATCTGATGTTGCGATAAATTTGCGTCACAGCGTCGCACAACGATACCCTCGTGTCGCAATTTGAAAAGTCAGGTGCGGGCGTTCTGTCAAAAGGGTCAACAGATCACGCCCCGCTTTCTGGTGCGGCAACAAAGGAAAGCTCATGTCGGACGAAGAAGACGATATCATCCTCTCGGAACTGGACGACGAAGAACTTGTTCAGCAGATGTTTGACGACCTCTATGATGGTCTCAAAGAGGAAATCGAAGAAGGCGTGAACATCCTGCTGGAACGCGGGTGGCAACCTTACGATGTGCTGACCAAGGCGCTTGTGGGCGGCATGACCATCGTGGGCCACGATTTCCGCGATGGCATTCTGTTTGTGCCCGAAGTTCTTCTGGCGGCGAATGCAATGAAGGGCGGCATGGCCATCCTCAAACCCTTGCTGGCCGAAACAGGGGCGCCGCGCGTTGGCAAAATGGTCATCGGCACGGTCAAGGGCGACATTCACGACATCGGCAAGAACCTGGTCGGCATGATGATGGAAGGTGCCGGTTTCGAAGTGGTCGATCTCGGCATCAATAACGCGGTTGAAGCCTATCTGGAAGCAATGGAACAGGAAGCGCCCGATATTCTGGGCATGTCCGCCCTGCTGACCACCACGATGCCCTATATGAAAGTTGTGATCGACACCATGGTCGAACAGGGCATTCGTGATGACTATATTGTGCTGGTCGGGGGCGCTCCGCTCAACGAAGAGTTTGGCAAGGCAATTGGTGCCGATGCCTATTGCCGCGACGCTGCGGTCGCGGTGGAGACTGCAAAGGAATGGGTTGGCCGCAAACACAACCAGAAATCCGCCTGATCTCCGTCATATGAATTTCGCGGCCTGTGTCGGAGACCCCGATGCAGGCCGTTTTCGCGAAAGAGCGCTATGCAAGGGCTGAATGATACGAAGCTTACCGAGACAGGCCTGCCGCTGACAGAAAAGAGCGGCAAGGTCCTATTGATCGCCTGCGGGGCGCTGGCACGCGAAATCCTCGACCTGAAGGCCGCCAATGGCTGGGCACATCTCGATCTTACTTGTTTGCCCGCCAAGTACCATCTCTACCCCGAGAAAATCACCCAGGCTGTCCGGGAGGCTGTCACCAAACATCGCGCCGCCTATGCCAGCATTTTCGTGGTCTATGCCGATTGCGGCACAGGCGGTCTGCTTGAGGCCGCCTGTGAAGAGCTGGGTGTCGAAATGGTCGCTGGGCCGCACTGTTATTCCTTTTTCGAAGGCAGCGACCGCTTTGCAAAGCAGGCCGAGACCGAAATCACAACTTTCTATTTGACTGATTTTCTGGTCCGCCAGTTTGATGCTTTTATCGTCAAGCCCATGGGGCTCGATCGTCATCCCGAACTGCGCGACATGTATTTCGCCAACTACGAAAAACTGGTCTATCAGGCACAGACCGATGACGCGGCACTCACGGAAAAAGCACGGCATTGCGCGGATTTCCTGGGGCTCGAGTTCGAACGGCGCCTCACGGGTTACGGCGATCTGGCCACCAGCCTTGCCAGGCTTTGACCCGCGTGCCGCACCCACAATTTCCGAAGGAAATTAGAGCGTCGTGTAACACCGAAGGTGTTGCAATTGGATTAGGCCGCCGCCGTGGCTACCTTTCGGATGCGCTCGATCATCGCTCGAAGTCCATTTGACCGCTGAGCAGACAGATGATCGTTCAGTCCGAGGCGTTCCATCTCAGCGCGCGCGTCTACTTTTGCCACCTGATCCAGCGTCAAGCCATTGTAAAGTTTACGCAAAACCGCGATCAGACCGTTGACGATCATCGCATCACTCTCGCCATCAAAATGCAACACACCACCGTCAGTCAGTGCATGCAGCCAGACCTGGCTCGCACAACCGTCGACTTTCGTTGCAGGCACTTTTAATGCGTCAGCCAGCGGCACCATCGCCTTGCCCTCCTCGATGACCAGGCGGTATCTCTCTTCCCAGTCCTCCAGGAACTCGAAGTCTTCCACCAATTCCTCAAAAGCAGCCTGCGCCATGTCCATCCTCACTTGATGCGCCTGACGTAAGCTGTGCCTTGCCAAAGGTCCAGCCCCGCCTTGATGCTTTTCAAAGGAAGCCAGATGCGGTACTCGGAAGATACGAAAAACAATTGGCAGGCACCATGCGCAAGACAGTTTCCGCCCTTTTGGTCTCTACCCTGGTCCTTGCGGGCTGTGGAACGCGGCTCAACCCCTTCAACTGGTTTGGCGGCAGTGAATCTGCTCCCGTCGTTCCCGCCTCGGCGCAGGAAAAAAACCCGCTGATACCGGAACGCACCGGTCTCTTCCAATCCAGAGGCCGCGGCGAGGAAGTCTACCTGGGTTCTCCGATCCAGATCATTGATGAGCTGGTCGTTGAGCGTGTGCCTGGCGGTGCGATCATTCGCGCCACGGGCACGGCGGCCGTGCAAGGTATCTACGACGTCCAACTGACCCCCGCCAATGAGGATGAGGAGGCCGTGGATGGCGTTCTGACCTACCGTCTCGAAGGACTGCAACGCGCGGATCTGCGCGTGCAGGGTGCGCCTGCGACGCGGCAGGTAACAGCGGCGCGCCGAGTCACGGATCGCATGTTGGAAGGGACGCGCACCATTCGGGTTGAAGGCGTGCAAAACGCACGGCAATCGCGGCGCTGAGATATCCTTGATCGCGCGGCGTTATCGCTGCAACTGATGTGTTTTGCATGGTGGCAAAACCCGTCGGCTGTTAGTCCAACGCGACAATTTCAACGTCAGACTTATTCGCCGCAAGGGCGATCTTGCCCTCGCAAAGCCGCAATGCGTCATCCCCAAAGACCTCTTTGCGCCAGCCTTTCAGGGCCGGTGCATCGCGCAACCCCGCAGCAATCCCGTCCAGATCGGACGCCGACGCGATGAGCTTGGCAGCCACGCCCACGCTTTCTGTTTTCGCCTTGAGCAAAACGCGCAGCAAATCCGCCAGGGCGGGATTGACTTGCAACTTGTCGCGCGACCGGTCTGGCTGCGGCATCTGGTCGGCGGGGCAGGCAATACCAGCGGCGATTGCTTTCAAGATCCCTTCCGCGATGTCCCCGCGCCGCGCTTCGCGCAAAAGCAATCGCGCCCGACCCAGTTCTTCCGTATTTTTTGGCTTGTTGGACGCCAATTCAACGAGAGCGTCATCCTTGAACACCCTGTTGCGCGGCACGTTACGTTCCTGCGCATAGGTTTCGCGAAAGGCGGCCAATTCCCTCACAATGGCGAGAAACTTGGCGGAGTTGGTACGGGTCTTCACGCGACGCCAGGCCTCAAAGGGCGGGATCACATAGGTCTCGGCAGTTGTCAGAACCGTGAGTTCTTCGTTGACCCAGCGCCCGCGACCGGTTTCTTCGAGCTTGCGGGCGAGAAACTCATAAATGTCACGCAAATGGGTCACATCTGCCAAGGCATAGGTTTTCTGTGCATCGGTCAGGGGCCGTCGCGACCAGTCGGTAAAACGGGAAGTCTTGTCGAGCTGCTTTTTTGCGATCCGCCGGACCAGTGTTTCATAGCCCACCTGTTCGCCAAAACCGCAGACCATAGCCGCCACCTGCGTATCAAACAGAGGTTCAGGGAAAACCTGCGCATCGACGTAGAAAATCTCAAGATCCTGCCGCGCTGCGTGAAATACCTTGACCACCGATGTGTCCCGGAAGAGTTCATAGAGCGGCTCCAGCGACATCCCATCCGTCAAGGGATCGACAAGAACAGCAGTGCTGTCGTCCGTGCCGGGCATGGCAAGCTGGATAAGGCAAAGCTTCGAATAGTAGGTCCGTTCGCGCAGGAACTCTGTGTCGACGGTGACGTAATCGAACTTGGCTGCTTCCGCACAAAAAGCAGCGAGTTCCGCAGTCGTGGTGAGTGTTATCATTCGGGCGTTTCTTTTTCTTCAGCTCTGTTAATTTACCCAGTCCCGAAACTGTTACACGAGCCCTGCACCTTTGACCAGAACCCCGGCGCACGGTTCTTAGCGCAGCATGACGGGTCGTCGGTCACCAGCGGCAAACCGTGCCAGAACGGCGGGATAAAGAAGGTGTTCCTGTTCCAGGACCCGTGCAGCCAGTGTCGCTTCGGTGTCATCCGGCAGCACAGGAACTTCGGCCTGACCGAGGATAGGGCCATCATCCAAGGCGGCGGTCACTTCATGCACTGTACAGCCATGAACCGCGTCTCCCGCCTCCAGAGCCCGCCGATGTGTGTGTAGCCCTCGGTACTTTGGCAAGAGCGACGGGTGAATGTTCAGCATACGGCCACGCCAGGGGTCGACAAACCCAGCGGTGAGTTTGCGCATGAACCCGGCCAGACAGATGAGATCAGGGGCGTGATGCGCCAGGGCACCGGTCAGCGCATGTTCGAATGCGACCCGATCCCCCTTGAAGGGTTCATGCCGAACCACCTCGGTCGGCACGCCAGCCGCCTCCGCAATATCCAAGCCCCCTGCCCGGGGATCATTCGACAGCACGACACAAGCCCGCGCCGGATGATCGTCTTTCATGCTTTCCAGCAGCTTTTGCATGTTCGACCCGCTGCCCGAAATGAATACGGCGACGCGTTTCGTCACAGAAGATTGCCCTGATAGGCGACACCCGGCGTCTGCGTCACAACGCCAAGCTGCGTCACCGTTTCGCCTTGATCAGCAAGAAGCTGGCCAAGCGCATCGGCGCTTTCGGGAGCGACAACCAGAATCATGCCGATCCCGCAATTGAAGGTCTTGAGCAATTCGTTTGCGCTCATACCGCCGGTTTGCGCCATCCATTCAAAGACCGACGGCAGTGCCCAGCTCTCCAGATCAATCCGTGCACCGAGACCCTCGGGCAGAACGCGCGGCAGGTTCTCCGTCAGCCCGCCGCCCGTAATATGGGCAAGCGCATGCACGCCACCGGCCCGTATCGCCGATAAGGCTTGCTTTACATACAACCGCGTCGGCGTGAGAAGCTCGGCGCCCAGGGATTTCTCCGACCAAGGACATGGATCATCCCACCCCATACCCGAAAGCGCCACCAGTTTGCGCACGAGGCTGTAGCCGTTGGAGTGCACACCGTCCGAGGCAAGACCCAACAGCACATCGCCGGTTGAAACACCGGTCGGCAAATCCTGACCGCGTTCCATCGCGCCCACCGAAAACCCCGCAAGATCGAAATCGCCGGCAGGATACATCCCCGGCATTTCCGCAGTCTCTCCGCCGATCAGCGCGCAGCCTGCCCGCTCGCACCCCAGTGCAATCCCCTCGATGATGCGGGCGGCCTGTTCAGTATCCAGCGCGCCGGTTGCAAAATAATCCAGGAAAAACAAGGGCTCCGCACCCTGACACACCAAGTCGTTTACGCACATGGCCACCAGATCGACACCAACGCCATCCACATGGCCGGTATCAATTGCAATCCTCAACTTGGTGCCAACACCATCTGTCGCCGCAACCAGAATCGGGTCAACGTATCCGGCATCTTTGAGGTCAAACAACGCGCCAAACCCGCCGAGACCGGCCATAACACCGGAACGATTTGTACGTTTCGCCGCCGGTTTAATCCGGTCCACCAGGGCATTGCCCGCGTCGATATCGACACCCGCATCCGCATATGTGATCCCATTTTTGGGCAGTGTCATTGTCCGGTCCCTCGCGCCACAGATTACCTGCTCGCGGGTTAGAGCATTCAAGGTCTGCATGCAACGCCCGGTGACAGCTCACAGGCTCTTGACCTCGGCAACGGCCCGGCTTACCCACGCAGTCATGGCGGGCCTGTAGCTCAATTGGTTAGAGCAGAGCGCTCATAACGCTTTGGTTGCGGGTTCAAGTCCTGCCGGGCCTACCATACTTATCCTCCGCCATTCCGCCGCCGGAAGAGACGCCTCAAAGGAGCGGTTGAAAGCTTGAGCCGTCAGAGTCAGCGCGCGATCACAATGTCGGCGCGCAGCCCACCCAATCGGTCGGAGCTGCTGAGCCGCAGGACACCACCATGTGCACGCGCTACATCGGTGGCAATCGCCAAACCCAAGCCGACACTGCCCCCCTTGTCCTGATTGCGGGCCGGATCAAGCCGCGTGAATGGTCTGGTCGCTTCGGCTCTGCGTTCCTCGGGGATGCCCGGACCGTCATCCTCAACCCTGATCCGCAGAGTCTTTTCGGTCAGCATCACCGAGACCTCCGCTCGCGCGCCGTAGCGGACGGCATTTGAGATCAGGTTGTCCAGCGCGCGTCGCATGGTAGCGATATTGAGCTTCACCGTACCGCCACCTTCCCCATCAGTGGGCATCAGCGCGACATTGCGCCCGGCACGGCGGGCATCTTCAACAACACTTGAAACGAGTTCGACAGGATCGACTGCTTCCGGTTTTCCCTCCCCCGCGCCCTTCACGAAATTCAAAAAGGCATCAAGCATGCCCTGCATGTCATCGACATCCTGCTCCAGCAGCGCCCGTTCGTCATCTTCCAGCATCGACAGGCTCAACCGCATGCGCGTGAGCGGGGTGCGCAAATCATGGCTGACGCCTGACAACATCAGGGTGCGCTGCTCGATCTGACGTTCAATCCGATTTCGCATATCGAGAAAGGCATTACCGGCGGACCGCACCTCGACCGCGCCCGATGGCGTATAAGGCTCATGTCGGCCCCTGCCAAAAGCCTCTGCGGCACGCGCCAATCGCTTGATCGGACGCAGCTGATTACGCAGGTAGAGAATGGCAATAACCGTGATCAACCCGCCAAAAAACAGCATATTCACGAACAGCTGATGCGGGTTGGACGCAGATATCCTGCGCCTGTCAAAACTGACTTTGACCGGCCCATGGCGGGTATCTGCAAACACATGCACCCTCCGGTATTCGGTCAAATCAATCCTCTCGACCCTGCGAAGCTCGCTCGGCAGCCGTGCCATGATCACGCGCCCCGAGAAATCGAACCAATCTCGCATGTTGGTTTCAGGCATTTCTGCCACGCTCACCGGCAAGGCCGTGATCGCAAGCTGAGAGGCCTGCTCAATCACGACGCTACTGACGGACCCACGATCCGGTGCCGTGTCGGCGAGATCAAGCACCAGCCTGATCTCCCGCGCGACCGTATCAGTCATCTGCTGCGTGACACCTTCAAAGTGGCGCGTCAGGAACAGAACGGTTACAACCAACTGAACAAATACCACCGGCAACAGCAGGATCAGAACCGCCCGCGCATAGAGGCTGCGCGGCATATAATGTTTGAGCCAGACGAACGACATGGGCTAAACCCTAACGACGCCCCTGCCCTTTAGAAAGACCGAATAGCCATGCTGGCGCCTGACAGTTTCAATCCACGGATCGGGTATGCAGAAACCCTGCGTCCGGGCCTGCGCCGCATCGTTGCACCAAACCCTTCCGCAATGACCTATCGCGGGACCAACACCTATCTTTTGGGCATGAAGGAGATTGCCGTCATCGACCCCGGTCCAGACAATAGTGCTCATCTGGCGGCTATTCTGGATGCGATCGGCCCGGACGCTCGTATAACGCATATTCTCGTCAGCCATAGTCATTTGGATCACTCACCCCTCGCGCGGCGTTTGCAGGACGCCTGCGGGGCCCCGATCCATGCATTTGGCAACGCAACGGCCGGGCGGTCACCGGTCATGCAATCCCTTGCAGAATCCGGTTTGATCGCGGGCGGCGAAGGGATTGATTCCGAATTTTCACCAGATGTTTGCCTGCCAGACAACGCCATCATCCAGAGCGCGGAATGGATGCTCAACGTCATCCACACCCCCGGGCACCTGGGAAATCATATCTGTTTTGCCTGGGACGACATCTGCTTTACCGCGGATCACGTGATGGGTTGGGCCAGTTCACTGGTATCGCCGCCAGACGGTGATCTTACGGATTTCATGACGTCTTGCGCGCGGCTGCAAGAAAGACGCTGGCAGATTTTTTATCCAGGTCACGGCGCTGCGATAGATCACCCAAATAACCATCTCGACTGGCTTGTCTCACATCGGCGGGCGCGCGAGAAACAAATCCTTGAAGCACTGGCTGCGGGCCCTGCCAATGCCCAGGCGCTGGCGCGCGCGATCTATCTGGACACACCTTTGGAATTGCTTGCCGCCGCGACCCGCAACGTTCTTGCGCATCTCATTGATCTTATGGGAAAAAGCCACGTATCCGCTCATGGCAATCTCAGCGCTGATACGAAATTCGAACGGCGCTAAATACAGCCGTTTCAATTTTCAAGAAATCCTGCAATTCCCTCTGGACGAAGCAAAACACCGCTGCTATATCGCCCAGACCGTTCCGGCGTAGCTCAGCGGTAGAGCAGTTGACTGTTAATCAATTGGTCGTAGGTTCGATCCCTACCGCCGGAGCCATTTCTCTCCTTCTATCCTGTTGAAAGCCATAGAAATAAGGGCTTTTCAGTCTCCCTTCGGGCTACTTTACGGGATACATTGGGGATACAACAAACAATGGCACTACTGATGAAGCTACCAAATGTCATCATCAACAAAGGCAAGTTCGTCTACCGGGGGAAACACGCTACCATCTGTATTGATCTTGGGCTGCCAAATTTTTTGCAAAATTTTGGGTTCAAGTGGATTTGGTCTCGAAAAAGACTGTCCTGATGGCGGCATATCTTGTAATCGTCACCCGGGAACCCACATAATATATGGCCAATTACATTTTTCACGGGCCATCAAATTTGTCAGATCAAATTCAAAAATTTATATTAACGAGCCTTTATCAAGACCTAAAAGTCTGGTTGCCATCCTTGGTTTCCAAAGCGGTAACTCCGATAAAAAAGATAAACGCCCCGATTTTTCACTCTCCAATGGACCTGTTGGAGGCTCTAAAAAAGAATGAAATTCAAGCTGATAACTGGGTTACAATAAACTGTAAGCCTTCCAATTTCGGTCCTTTTCTAAGAGACCATTTTTTGTCCCCTATGAACGGCATGAAATCAGGACAAAGGTTGGGACCGCAGCTTGCTGCCCCACACCCTGCTATGACAATAGCAATCAATGCCATGACGCATTTAAAACCGGTTGGTTTGTATCCTCCCATTTCAACCGATCTTTCTCAAATCTGTTTATATCCTGTCGACGCGCAGGCTGCGGGATTTATTGGTCATTTCCCCGGAATACGAGACTTTATTCTGTTCCTTCCAGCAGTTACGACGCCGCAAAACTTGGTGCATATGGGTTCGGCTTCTTCAGTTACGGGCATAGTGCGTTTTGTAACTCCGGAAATGTTTAAAACGGTCGGTATAGGGGTTGAGAAGTGGGAAGAGTATCGTCAGCTTGGGCTGCTTTGGTATTTAGATCTTTTTTCTGAGCAAACGACGATAACTCCATTGGACGATGCGACCGTTCCCGAGTTTTGGGGCGGTCTTTACGCCTCGGGCCATTTGGAATTTGAAGGCAAGCTAAAATTAGGCCCACTTATCCAAGGAATGGCCGAGTGCATCCGTGGAAACGGGGCAGAAGTCCATGCTATTCAGAACAAGGTCAATCGAAAGGAATGGCTTGTCTCCAGCCGTGGCATCCGCGCTACCATCGATAGTCAAGCACCATTGTATTGCATCCACATGGATGCTGAGTTGGCTATTGATTATTCAAAAAATCGTCAGCGTTTTGACTTAGTATGCGAAAGCTTCATGGCAGTGGTCCAAGAAGCCGCTAAGCTTTCATCCGTTGAGATCAGCAACAAAAATGACCTCGATTTTTCCTACACACAGTCGTCCGAGGCGTTCAAGGTCCTGTCCTCTGCCTCTGCGGAAGCAATTGACGATCCGGTTGGGCTAGCAATGAGAGACTGGCACCGACAAAGAAGCACAGTCAGTGAGGATACAGATACCCCTGTCCAGTTGACTTCCAATTTTTCGTAAGGGATACCTTTAGGGGATACACGAGAGAACGCCCCTTCAACTTCTTGTGGTTTTCCAAAGGGATAGACAGCGTTTGAAATTCTCCAGCACGCCTACCACCGGAGCCAAAGAATTCAAGGGCTTAGCGAGAAATCGTCAAGCCCTTTTTCTTTGGCTTTCTGTGCTGAAATCCATTCGTTCGCTGCCGGCTCGGTAGCGAAGAACAGACATCTCGAACCAGATACCCACTTCCACCTGAGACCAAGAATGGCGGTAGACTAACGATCCAGGCCCAATAGTTTTTTCTGATCTGACGCCCATTTCAGGATGGTCAGATCAAAGGTCAGGGCCATAAGTGCCACGCATATACCCAGCACGAAGTTTTTGCCCAAATCAGTACCCGCGAGTGTTCTTTGCAATTCCTGCCCAAGGTCCTGCGTGCCGATGAAAGCTGCGATGATCACCATGAAAAACGCAAACATGATGGCCTGATTGAACCCCACGGCCATTGTTGGCAACGCCAAAGGCAGCTGCACCTTCCACAGTTTTTGCATGCGTGTTGCACCAGACATATCGGCGGCCTCGGTCATTTCCGCCGGAACGGTTCGCAACCCTTCGATCGTGTAGCGGGTCAGCGGCACCATGGCAAAAATCAGGATCGAGAAGATTACCGCGATGTCGGTGATCCCAAAGAGCATGATGGCCGGTATAAGATAGACAAAGCTCGGGAAAGTCTGCGCCGTGTCGCAGGCCAATAGAACCCGCCGCGACCACTTCTCAGAACGCGCCGCCAGAATGCCAATTGGCAGTCCGATCAGCATCGCCAGCGTGACCGCTGAGATGACGGAGTAAAGCGTGATGACGGCACGGTCCCACCACCCGGACAGTGCCACGAGAGAGAAAAAGATCGCAGCATATGTCGCCTGCCGACGCCCGCCCAGTCGCAAGGCAAACGCGACGATCAGCAAGATGAGCGCAAATGTCGGGATCGACAGCAGAAAGTTCCGGAAGGGGATCAGAACCTTTACGTTCAGGAACGCACGCAGGAATCCGGTTGTCGTCTTTACCCATTCGACAGCAAGGAAATCCTTGATCAAAGTGTCTATTTCCTTACCCATCGACAAGCTCTGGCGGCGACCAATTTCAGAGGCAAGTTCGAAAAATTGCGCCACGATGCAAAAGAACACGAAGGCCGCAACCCCCAGCAGGGACATGATGTGTTTGCGCCACCACGGCGTGCCGCGTGGAAAGTGTTCGGGTTGCTTGACGACCCAGGCTTTGGACATCCGGTCCAGCATCACCGCGATCAAGACAATCGTGACCCCGATTTCGAAAGAGCGGCCAAGCTTGAAGCTGCCCATCATCGCCAGCAATTTTGCGCCAAGGCCCGGCATGCCGATAAAGGCCGTCAATACCACCATGGCCAGACACAACATGATCACCTGGTTGACCCCGACCAATATCTCGGTGCGTGCGGAAGGAATGTAGACATGGCGCAGCAACTGCAGCCGGGTACAGCCGGACATATGACCGGCCTCAACCACCTCGGGCGAAACTTTTTGCAGGCCCAAAGTGGTCATCAGGATCATCGGCGGAATGGCGTAAATCGTGGTGGCAACCGCTCCTGCGGTGGGCCCGACCTTGAAAAAGATCACCGCCGGCAGCAGGTAGGTAAAGAACGGAAGCGTCTGCAAGACCGAGAGGATCGGCTTGATGGCGGTATTGACCCAGGCGTATTTCCACGCGGCAATACCCAGCGACAGGCCGATCACAAAAGCAAGGGGCGCGGCAACGACCAGAACGGACATGGTTTGCATGGCGATATCCCACTGGCCGATCAGCGCGGTCCAGGTAAAGGTGCCCGCCCCGAGGAGCGCCATGCGCCATCCCCCCAGAGAGTAGCCGATGACACCCGTCACTGCTGCAATGGCGGTCCAGGGGATTGGTCCGATATTGGGCCAGCGACGTTTCCCGAAAAGCAGATTTGCCGTCACATCGAGAACCCATTGCAGACCTTCGGTCAGGGTACGGGTCAGGGTCAATAATCCCAGGTCGTCCTTTACAAAGTTGAAGATCGCATCGAGCCAGATCGCAAAGGGCGGGATCACGTTTTCCGGTAACCGGTGCAATGCTGCTGGCAGCAGCCCTGCGTATTGCAGCAAGGTCAGCAGAACGGCGAAAGCCACAAAGATCAACGCCCAGCGGCCCCTGCTGAGCCCCCGTGGCGCAGCGTCTGCCAAGGATGCCACCGCATCGGCCATCAGCCGGACCCCACCAGAATGTTCAGCGCTTCCTGCCGGTTGAGCGCACCGAGTATCTGCCCATTTCCGGCGACAGGTATCTCTGCGCGCCTGTCCTCGATCAGCAGCTTGGCAAGATCATGCACTGATGCAGAGGCCATCACCGGGTCGCCCTCGCCACTTACATCGGCTCTGGCAAGAACGCCGGCATGAACCACACGCGCCTTGTCGATATCTTCGGTGAATTTGCGCACATATTCCGTGGCCGGATTCAGCACGATCCGATCCGGAGTGTCGCATTGCTCAACCGCGCCGTCTTTCATAATTGCGATACGGTCCGCGAGGCGCAAAGCCTCGTCAAAATCGTGGGTGATGAAGACGATGGTCTTGCCCAACATCTCCTGAAGCCGCAGAAATTCATCCTGCATTTCACGACGGATCAGAGGGTCAAGAGCAGAAAATGGCTCGTCCAGGAACCAGATGTCCGGCTCAATCGCCAGCGATCGCGCGATTCCGACGCGTTGCTGTTGACCGCCTGACAATTCGCGCGGGAAATACTCTTCCCGGCCTTCAAGCCCCACCAGCTTGACCACCTCAAGCGCCCTTTCGCGGCGTTCGTGGCGGTCCTGCCCCCGCATCTCCAGCGGGAAGGCCACGTTTTGCAGGACGGTTCGGTGGGGCAAAAGACCGAAGCTCTGAAACACCATGCCCATCTTGTTGCGGCGCAGCTCGATCAGTTCCTTTTCGGAGAGAGACATGATGTCCTGCCCCTCGACCTCGATAGAGCCCCCGGTTATGTCATGCAGTCTGGAAAAACAGCGAACCAGTGTCGATTTACCTGATCCGGAAAGCCCCATAATAACCAGCATCTCACCGCGACCCACCTCAATGGACACGTCCTTGACGCCGGCAATATAGCCGTCTTCGCGGATGGCATCGTAACTGTGCCCTTCCGGCAGACCTGCCAGATATGCCTTCGGGTTCGGTCCAAACAATTTCCACACATTGCGGGCAGAGATAACAGGGGTCGGGTCTATCATTGGAAGCTCTTTTCAAAAAACCCTGCCCGGTGCACGCCACCGGACAGGGTTGTCGTTCAGCAAAGTGAAGGGTCAGCTACCGGCGTCTATCCAGGGCTTCCAGATATCTTCATTGGCATCCAGCCATTCCTCGG
Organism: Roseobacter sp. EG26; assembly: GCF_049830555.1. Lineage (NCBI taxonomy): Bacteria > Pseudomonadati > Pseudomonadota > Alphaproteobacteria > Rhodobacterales > Roseobacteraceae > Roseobacter > Roseobacter sp. EG26. The sequence continues at coordinate 408,219 of NZ_JBNBLH010000002.1, read as the reverse complement.
CCGCTTCTTCCGGTTCCAGTTCATCCACATCGACCAGTTTGGCCATTTCCGCGATCTGGGCGTTGGTGAAGGAAATTTTGCTCAGCACGCCGTAGGCCGCAGGCCACTTGCTTTCCATACCATCCCAAGCCGCCTTTTTGAGGTAGCCCTTCGCCGGATTGCCGCAGTCGTAAAGGGCATCAGGGTTCGGACCCACGGCGGGATCCTTGTCACACCCATCTTCCCAGGCCGGGAACTCCACGAACTCTCCGGGCCAGACCGCTTCAGCGAAGTTTGGCGTCCAGTTAAAGACAACTACGGGGCGTTTATCCGCCTCCGCCGCACCAATTTCTGCCCAGAGTGCTGCGGCAGAACCCGCATTCACCACGACAAAATCCATGCCCAGGGCCGCAACCCGTTCCTGACCGTGCTTCAGCCAGTCAACCGGACCGTCCAGATACCGGCCCTTGTCACCGGTTTCTGCCGTTGCGAAAACGGCGGCACAATCGTTCAGGGCCTTCCAGTCCGGCAGACCCGGGCAGGCTTCCTTGGTCCACATCGGGTACCACCAGTCCTCGCGGGTAACCGCATTGTGGTCGCCCACATCGACGATTCCGCCTTTTTCCTGAGCCGCGCGGAAAGATGCGCCAAAGGCGCCTTCCCAAACTTCCAGCTCAAGCGTCACATCACCGAGACGAACGGATTCGTACACCGCCTGACTGTCGGTGGTTACGTATTCGACATTGTTGCCCATGGATTCGAAAATCTGGCCGACAACATTCGACATCACGATCTGCGATGACCAATTGTGGATCGGAATGACAATCGGATCGTCGCTATCGGCAGCAAAACCAATGGCTGGCATCACTGCCAAAGCACCGGCGAACAGAGCCGTCGTGGCATTTCTCATGAGTATTCTCCCTATCATGCGACCTATCGGTCGCCCTGCTGTGAGCGCCGTTTTTTTGGGGCGCTTTTCGCGAAGTTTGGCCTGTTTTCGATTCTTTTTCTGATCGTTGAACATCCGCCGCACAGTCTCGCAGGATTTTCCTCACAATCAAGTTTTTTTCTTTTGCCGGGTATTTCTGATCGTACCTCTGTCGTCCGCAAGATCAGGAAATTGTCCGATCAGCTTCAATGAATGTCGCATTTGAGGCATGTCTTTTGCCAGTGAAATTGGGATAAAAAGGCAAAGGGGTCCGATTCATGCGATATTCCGGCTTTAACGTCATCAAACAGGCGCTCACGGGCCACAAGGGGTGGAATCCTGCCTGGCGTGATCCGGAGCCGCAGGCGCATTACGATATCATCATCATCGGCGGCGGTGGTCACGGGTTGGCCACGGCGCATTACCTCGCAAAGATTTACGGACAGCGAAAAGTTGCGGTCGTCGAAAAGGGTTGGATCGGCGGTGGCAATGTCGGGCGCAACACCACGATTGTGCGCTCAAATTACTTGCTCGACGGCAATGTACCTTTCTACGAGTTTTCTCTGAAGCTGTGGGAAGGATTGGAGCAAGACCTGAACTACAATGCGATGGTCAGTCAACGCGGGATCATGAACCTCATCCACACCGATGCGCAGCGCGACGCTTTCATTCGACGCGGTAACGCCATGATGTTGCATGGTGCAGATGCCGAACTTCTGAGCGAACAGCAAATCCGGGCGGAATACCCCTTTTTGAACTTCAATGACGCCCGTTTTCCAATCAAGGGCGGGCTGGCGCAGCGCCGAGGCGGCACCGTGCGCCACGATGCGGTCGCCTGGGGGTATGCGCGCAGTGCCGACAGCTTTGGCGTGGACATCATTCAGAATTGCGAGGTCACCGGATTTCGGATTGAGAACGGCAAATGCCTCGGCGTGGAGACGTCCAAAGGTTTCATTGGCGCGGGTCGGGTGGGCTGCGCCGTGGCCGGTAATTCCGGGCGTTTGATGTCGATGGTGGGCATGCGTCTGCCGATCGAATCCCAGGTGCTTCAGGCCTTTGTCTCGGAAGGGTTGAAACCAGTGCTGCCGGGCGTGATCACCTTCGGGGCCGGTCACTTCTACGTCAGCCAGTCCGACAAGGGCGGATTGGTTTTTGGCGGCGACCTTGATGGCTACAACTCCTATGCTCAACGCGGTAACCTGCCAGTCGTGGAAGATGTCTGCGAAGGCGGCATGGCCGTGATGCCCATGATCGGACGCGCGCGACTGCTCCGAATGTGGGGCGGCATCATGGACATGAGCATGGATGGCTCGCCCATCATCGACCGCACCCCCATAGAGGGGCTCTATTTCAATGGCGGCTGGTGCTACGGCGGCTTCAAGGCCACGCCAGCATCGGGTTACGTTTTTGCGCATTTGCTGGCCAAGGACGTACCACATCCGACAGCAACCGCGTTCCGTCTGGACCGTTTTCAAAGAGGTCGCATGATCGACGAAAAAGGGGTGGGCAATCAGCCCAATTTGCACTGATGATCATCAATCACCCGCTACTTGGCCCGCGCGACAGCGCTGAGTTCATCTACCTTGGCGACGCATCGCTGATTGACCGCCCGGACCCCGAGGCGGAAAACCGCGATCAGGCATTTTATGAATATGCTTATCTGCGCGATAATCCCGCAGGTGAGCATCGCGAGTTGTGGTTTCACGAAGGGGGCGACCGGTCCTGGCTGGTGGTCACCCGCAATACCGTGACCCACGAGATCACGGAAGTTGAAATGGCGCGCGATGTGGCCCGCACCCGGGGGCGTTCGACATGACCCAGATCAACCGGCTCGGCGGCGGGCAAATCGACCGCGCCACCACCTTGCGTTTCAGCTTTGACGGCAAGGATTACACCGGCCATCCGGGCGATACGCTTGCCTCTGCGCTTTTGGCCAACGGGGTGCGCCTGATGGGGCGTTCCTTCAAGTATCACCGTCCGCGGGGTGTCCTGTCCGCCGGATCAGAGGAACCCAACGCATTGGTCGAGTTGCGCGGCGGCGCGCGGCAGGAACCCAATACCCGCGCCACCACAATTGAACTTTTCAATGGTCTTTTCGCAAAATCGCAAAACCGCTGGCCCAGCCTTGCGTTCGATGCGTTGGCGATCAACGACCGGTTTTCGAACTTCCTGACAGCCGGGTTCTATTACAAGACGTTCATGTGGCCCGCCGCATTCTGGGAAAAGCTCTACGAGCCGATTATCCGCAAAGCCGCCGGTCTGGGGTCACTGTCGATGAAACAGGATCCCGATGCATACGACAAAGGGTTTCGCCATTGCGATCTCCTGATCATCGGGGCGGGTCCCTCCGGTTTGATGGCCGCTTTAACCGCCGGGCGCGCAGGTGCGCAGGTCATATTGGCGGATGAGGATTTTGTCATGGGTGGGCGGTTGCTGTCCGAAACCGCGCCTGTTGACGATGCCCCTGCACTGGACTGGGTGAGTGCCGCGCTGGCCGAGCTGTCCAGTCTGCCCAACGTCCGGTTGATGACCCGCACCACCGTGATTGGCGCTTTTGATCATGGCATCTACGGTGCCGTTGAACGCATCAGCGATCACATACACACGCCCAATGAGGGCAAGCCCCGACAAATCCTTTGGCGCATCTACGCCCAAAAGACGTTGCTCTGCGCGGGGGCAATTGAGCGCCCGATAGCCTTTGAAAACAACGACCGGCCCGGCATCATGCTGGCGGGTGCCTTGCGCAGCTATGCAAATCGCTGGGCGGCCACACCGGCCCAACGCATCGCGATTTTCACCAACAATGACGATGGTCATCGGACCGCAGTCGATCTGCACGCCAAGGGCGTCAAGATCGCGGCCGTGGTGGACGTCAGGCCGGATGCCCCGTCAAGCTATGACTTCGAAGTTCTGAAGGGCGCGCAGATCGTCAACACGCGGGGCCGTCTGGGGCTGACCTTTGCGGAGGTCAAACAGGCTGACGGATCAACCCGTATTCTGGAATGTGGTGCCTTGGGCGTATCGGGCGGGTGGAACCCCAATGTACATCTGACCTGCCATCAACGTGGCCGACCGGTATGGGACGAGGGTCTCGCGGCTTTTGTGCCTGGAAAGGATTTGCCGCCCGGCATGGCCGTCGCCGGGGCTGCATTGGGTGAATTTTCCACCCATGGCGCTTTGAAATCCGGTGCGGCGGGTGCAAAAACCGCCCTTGGGCTGAAAGGCCGCCTGCCAAAACTGCCCAACGCCTGTGACGCGCCGGTATCGCAAACCGCCTTCTGGTACGTGGAAGGCTGCGCGCGCGCCTGGCTGGATCAGCAAAACGACGTGACCGTGAAGGATGTGAAACTGTCCCATCAGGAGGGTTTCCGCTCCGTCGAACACCTCAAACGGTACACAACCCTTGGCATGGCGACCGATCAGGGCAAAACGTCAAACCTTGGTGGGCTCGCCATCATGGCCGAACTGGCCGGGAAATCTATCCCCGAGGTTGGCACCACCATCTTCCGGCCCCCTTACACGCCCGTCGCCATCGGAGCATTTGGCGGGCGCATGCGCGGGATGGAGTTCCACCCTACCCGCCTGACACCTTCCCACTACTGGGCGAAGGAGCGCGGCGCGGTCTTTGTCGAAGTCGGCAACTGGCTGCGCGCGCAATGGTTCCCGCTCCCCGGTGAAACCCATTGGCGGCAATCGGTGGACCGCGAAGTCCGCCAGACACGTGCGTCCGTCGGGATCTGTGACTGTACGACCTTGGGCAAGATTGACGTGCAAGGCACGGATGCCGCGACCTTTCTCAACAAGGTTTACTGCAATGGGTTTGCCAAGCTGGCGGTGGGAAAGACGCGCTACGGTCTGATGCTGCGCGAAGACGGTATGGCCATGGATGACGGCACTGCCGCGCGTTTGGCCGAAGATCACTTCGTGGTCACAACCACCACCGCCAATGCCGCAAAGGTCTATCAACACATGGAGTTTGTACGCCAATGTCTGTTCCCCGATCTGGACGTGCAGCTGATCTCAACCACCGAGGCCTGGGCACAATACGCCGTGGCCGGACCTAACTCCCGCAGGCTCTTGCAGAAAATTGTCGACCCGGCCTTCGACATCTCGAACGAAGGCTTCCCCTTCATGGCCTGCGGCAACATCACCGTATGCGGTGGCCTGCGGGCGCGGCTTTTCCGCATCTCCTTTTCCGGGGAATTGGCATTTGAAATCGCAGTGCCTGCCCGCTACGGCGATGCGCTCATGCGACGCCTGATGGCGGCGGGAGAAGAGTTTGACGTAACGCCCTATGGCACCGAAGCGCTTGGTGTCATGCGCATCGAAAAAGGCCATGCGGCGGGTAATGAACTCAACGGCACAACCACCGCGCTGAACCTCGGAATGGGGCGCATGGTCTCCAAGGCCAAGGATTCCATTGGATCGGCGATGTCTGAGCGCGAAGGGCTGAATGAAGAGGACGCGCTGTTGCAGGTCGGGATCAAACCATTGAACCCGAATGATAAAATTACTGCGGGAGGCCATCTTATGGCAGCGACAGGCCCAGTCGATGCCGCGCATGATCAGGGGTATGTGACCTCGGCAGCGTTCTCTCCGACGGTGGGGTCGATGATCGGCCTTGGATTTTTAAAGCGCGGCGCGAACCGGCAGGGCGAAAAGATGCGGCTGGTCTCTCCCGTGACCGACCTGACCGTCGACGTCGAAATTGTTTCGGCTCATTTCGTAGACCCAGATGGGGAGCGTTTACGTGCATGACCTGACGCAGATCACCGCCTTGGGCGGATCCGACGCTGAAACCTTCTCCGTCGCTGGTGTGACCTGTCGCGAGGTGCCGGAGGTGGCGCTGGCGTCGGTCGCCGCACGGATGGGCAAGGAAAGCCTGACCTGTGCGGCGGTCAAGAAAGCCATTGGTGTGGACGCACCAGATATCGCGCGTTTTGCGGAAGCATCGCTCTGCGCCTTCTGGACCGGTCCTGACCAATATATGGTTGAGGCCCCGTTCGAGACGCACGAAGACATCGCCGCTCACATCAAGTCGCTGACCAAAGACAATGCCTCTGTCACCGAACAGACTGACGGCTGGACGCGGTTTGATCTGACAGGGGCTGGTGTGCGGGATGTATTCGAGCTGCTTTGTGCGCTCAACATCCGCGACAGCCAACCGGGTTCAGCACAACGCACCTCTATCCATCACCTTGGGTGTTTTGCCCTGTGCCGCGCCGAAGAGACATTCAGCATCTACGGCCCGCGCGCCTCAGCGGGTTCCTTACAACACGCCATCCATACAGCGATGAAAGCTGCGCTCTAAGGTCAGACGGGTCAGATTGACGGCACCGGTTTATTGGCGTCCACACGAAACTGATTTGCGCGCCGCCTGTCTCGCTGGGGTGTCACCCCAAAGGCCGCCTTGTAATGCGACACCAGGGGCACGCTTGAGCCGTAGCCAACAGCGGCAGCGATATCGGCGATGGCATCTCCGGAATAGATGACCAACTGGCGCGCAGCCTTCATCCGCATCGCGCGATAGTAATGAGTGGGACTTTGGCCGGTGGCCGCCTTGAAGGCCCGCTCGATTTGCCGCGGTGTCACTCCGGTTTTGCGGGCGACCTCAGCAACAGTCACCGCGTCGGAAATCCGGGAGGCAAAAATATCCACGGCCCGAAGCACCAGATCGGGCAGGTCGTCCCCGGTGTGTGGCGCCTGGGCGACGGGAACCTTTTGGCGGACCCCCTCGCCCCGCATCGAGGGATGCTGGAACCAGCAGGCCACCTCATGGGCCGTCTCACGGCCCAGTTGCCCTTCGACCAGACGTAGCGCAAGATCAAATGCCGCCGCCGCACCGGACACTGTCTGCAACCGCGCACTTGCGACAATCACGTCGCTTCGGGCATCGACATCGGGAAATTCCGCTCGGAATGCCGCCTCGTAACACCAGTGAACGGAGACCGGTTGCCGGCGCACGATGCCCGCGCGCACCAGAGGGAATACGCCACCGCTGATGCTGCCCAAGGTGACCCCGTGACGCGCAAGACTGCGCAAGGCGGCGGGGCTCTTTTGCGTATCTGCAAACCGCTCCGTGGGACTGCTCAGCAAGAAGAGGCTGTCGAGATCATCGGCCTCTGCAAGGCTTTGCGTCGCCTCAAACGCCACCTGAGCGCTCGACATCACGCGGCCCTTTTTCTCACCTATCAATGTCCAGGCAAAGGCGGGCTGGTTTGCGATTTCATTTGCCGCGCGCAACGGTTCGATCATTGACGTAAGGCAAGCCATCGGAAAGCCCTCGAAGATCAGAAATCCAATATGAATACGGCTTTCATGGTCCATATTTATTTTCCTATCAGGAAAATAATGCGATAGGATACTCTAAATGAAACGCATAGTACATCGGGGCCGAATTTATCCTCCGATGGCTGGGCAAGGATCGAAAATGAACGTTGAAAAACCCGCGCAGGATATGGCCTCCCCACTGACACAGGACCCCCACAGCGTTCGATCAGGCGACCGCGAAAAAGTCCTTGAGGTCGCAATTGGGCGTGAAGTGCGGAGCTACCGCAAGCAACAAGAGATCACAGTGGCAGAGCTGGCAGGCCTCACCGGTTTGTCCATTGGGATGCTCTCCAAGATCGAAAACGGTAACACCTCGCCGTCCCTGACCACCCTGCAAACGCTGGCCAACGCCCTATCGGTCCCTTTGACAAGCTTTTTCCGCCGTTTCGAAGAACAACGGGAAGCCGTGCACACGAAGTCTGGCAAAGGCGTGGAACTGGAACGCGGGGGCACGCGGGCCAATCATCAATACAATCTTCTGGGGCATATTGGGGCAAATGCCTCAGGCGTGATGGTGGAACCGTACCTGATCACATTGTCCGAGGAATCGGACGTCTTTCCCACCTTTCAACATGGCGGGATTGAAACGATCTACATGCTGGAAGGCGAAGTGGACTACCGCCACGGTGAAAATGTGCATGCTCTGAAACCCGGTGACACATTGTTTTTTGACGCCGATGCGCCCCATGGGCCTGAACGATTGGTAAAACTACCAGCGCGTTATCTTTCCATCATCAGCTATCCGCAGACGCAGTAGATCGCGCCGCTTCCGAAGCGCCCTCGTTGGCCAGCACCGAATGGATGACCTGCGCCCATTTGGTATTTTGGTCGGCCAGTGACTTGATCTCTTCGGCCACCACAGCAAACCCCCTGCCTGCATCGCCGCTACGTGCGGCTTCGATCCGCGCGTTTATCGACAACATATTGAGTTGTTTGAGAGATTCCGTGATTTTGGACGTCAGCTCAGTGATTTCCAGCGTTTGTGACTGGCTGCTGTCCAGCGTTTCCTGCAATGTCTCGCGCAGCTCGATTTCGGCTGCTGCCCCTGTGACCAAACCTTGCAAGAAGGCCAATTCGCCGTTTTCATAAATTGCGCAACCTCTTTCACGCACGTTCACCAGATGGCCGTCCGCATGGGTCAATTGATACGCGACATCCCAGGGTTGGCCAGCTTCAATGCATCTGTCGACCTCCTTGAACACCCGATCGACATCCGCCTCATGGGTCAGGCCCACATACGAAACCCTCTTGTTGCCCAGAATATCGTCAGGGGCATACCCCGTGAGGTTCTGGACAGCCCCTTGCATGAACTCCATAGTATAGGCGTCGTCATTGCGACAGCGGTACGCAAACGCGTCAATCGTCGCGAAAATGCTCTCGTAAATTTCCAGCATCCGGCAAACTCCAAAAACTGAAAGCGGATATGCCACAGCTTTCCTTACAATTTGCTTAAAACTGAAGCGCCGGCCTACTTTTGCAGGGGGGGTTCCGTATCGACTTCCGGCCAGACGCCGAGGCTTGTCGGAAGCCCGTCATCAAAGGCGGAAAGATAGTCCAGCATCATGGGGCGATTGTCGATGAAACCCTTGTAGGTTGCCAGTTCGTCCGGCAGGTCCCGGATCACCCGGTGCAGGCGGCGCCCCCATTTCGGAACCGTCATCAAATCCTGAAAACTGCACAGATAACAACGGATCGGAAACACCAGCGCATTTGATCGCGGCAGGCGGAAGAAGGTCTGCAACTCCACGCGCAGATGCTGCTTGGCGCCGATGTTCTCTGGCGTCAGCGTGGTCTTTTGAATGCCCCATTTGTGATAGTTTTCCGGACTGGTGTCGAGCAACGGGTTGACGGTCATCGTCCAGTTCAATCGTCGAGCAGGTGCGCCTTGCTGAATGTTAAGAAGGAACTTCAAGGCCCTGACAAATATCCCTTTTTCATGTGCCAACGGGACGGGCGCATGCCATTCGAAAAAATTCATCCCGATGTCGAAATCAAGCGACCAGTCCGCCTGCGTGGTAACCATTCCCGCATCCATCCAGAGGTTGTCATCACGCTGATCGAGAATGCAATAATCACCCTGCGCCTGCCGGGTGATATATTCCATCGGACCATAGGGCAGCGTGGTCTCATCCAGAAAGGTGAAACGGTCATCAATGCCCAGCGGCTTGTTGATCCAGCGCCACTGGTCACCATCGCGGTGCAACTCGAAAAGATCCGGATAATCCTCGGATTTCGACACCATGATCAGTTCCAGAAGATCCCAACCTGCCAACGTCATATGCGGCAAGGATTGGCAGCGCAAAGGGTCATCCGCCAATACCATCGCCCGGTCGCGCATTTCGCTGACGTAATGTTCATCGACATCGAACCGCTTTTCGTAGACGGACCCGTCGGGACCGCCGCGGTGCTGTTCCATATTGACCGCATACATGTAGCTGTCTTTGTCGAAGGGAAAGGGGAACCGGTTGATTGCCCATTCTGAATTGTAGAAGGAATAATCGTCACGGAAGGTTTCATCGTTGAATTGGATCGTCATGGTTTTCTCCTCGCGACGCTTTAGCGGTCCAGAACCAGGGATTTTCCGATAAATCGGCTGACACAGGGCATGATCTTCCTGCCACCGGTCTTTTCACCATCGTCCAACCAGTGATCACGGTGAACAAAAGTGCCATCAGCCTCAACCACATCGGTTTCGCATTGGCCGCATGACCCACCCCGGCACAGGAACGGGGCCTCGACCCCTGCCCGTTCGATCGCTTCGAGCAGACTTTCGTTTTCACCCACCATGATCGTCTTGTCGGATTTGCACAGGCGCACCTCGAACGGCTTGCCGGGTTGTGGTGCCAGAAATTCCTCTGAGTGAACATGCGGGTCAGGCCATCCTGCCTGTGCGGCCGTGGCGTGCACCCAGTCAATCATGCCCGACGGCCCACAAACGTAGACATGTGTGCCCAAAGGTTGCCCGTCCAGCAGGTTTTCCAGCGGGATCGCCTGGTTCTGGTCATCATAATACACATGCACCCTGCCCGCATGTTTGTAAGACAAGACGTCGACATAGCTGCCAAGCGCTTCGCTGCGAGCCGAATAATGCAACTCCCAGTTCCCATTCATCCGTTGAAGCTGCGCAATCATCGACATGAAGGGCGTGATCCCGATGCCGCCGGCCAGAAACACATGTTTGCGCGCCCTGAGATCGAGCGAAAACAGGTTCACCGGAAAGGTGATGACCATTTCATCGCCAACCTGAACATTGCGGTGCATGAACAGCGACCCGCCCCGGCCCTCATCATCACGGCGCACCGAAATCGCATAGATGCTCAAATCACCGGGGTCTGACATCAGGGAATAGGGATTGAGACGCACACGATCGCCATCCCGCATTTCTACAACCGTATGGGCCCCCCCCGAGAACGGCGGAAACGGATTGCCATCTCTGCGGCTGAATTCAAATCGCGTGACAAGATCATTGACAGGAACCACAGCGCTGACGACCACGTCTATCTTCTCAGCGCCCGGCTTGGCTTTCTGCGGGGCGGCGCTCATTCGTAAATCCCCCTTGGTTCCGGTACGTTACCATGATCTTCGGCATCGACGCGCACGCCCTGATAGGCCGCAAGACGCCGCGAATAATGATCACGCACAAAGAGATTCAGACCACAGTGCGCGCAGACAAAGGGATCGGTTTCCACGTCTTCGGTGATCCCCTTGCAATGCACACATTGCATCCGCCGTGCGACCGATCCGCGGTGCTCGGTCTGAATGGCGGTGTGGGGGATGCCTGCCTCGATCGCTTCGCGCATCGCTTGCCCCATCACCCCTTCGGTGCCCGCCAGATAGACTTGCAGCCCCATGTGGGCATCCTGAAACACCCGGCGAATGCGCTGAACCGAGGCCGCATAGGTCGGGCCCTCATAGAACTGTGCCGGGTTGAGCGCGCGCAGAGCGTCCCCATGAGACGTCCCCTTAGCGATGAAAATGATGTGCGTGTGGGCCATCAGGTCCGACGTCGCAATGGCGATAATGGCCTCGGCCCCTTCCGCGTCTGCAATCATCAGGTGATGCTTGCCTGCGCGCGCCTCTAGCCTGCCCCAAACCGGGCGGCTCTTGATCGAAGGTGGGAAATCGAATGTTGACATGGCTGTCCTCTTGGATCGCGAAAGGGCGCGCCTTCATCGCCGCGCCCTCAACTTCTGATCAGCCCCTGGCCGTCCGGATTTTCTTTTCAACGTCGTAGAAGGGCATTTCTTGTGCGGTACAGGCGATTTCTGTGCCATCGCCATTGCGCACCGTCAGCGCCGTACCGGGCGTAGCAGCAGCAACGGGCATCCGTGCAATTCCCACATTGTGGCCGTTGAGTTCTGAATACATCCCGTAGGTCACATGGCCCACCTGTTCGCCGTTTTGCAGCAAGGCCGCCCCTTCATCGGCGGGCGCCGTGCCTTCGAGCTTGACCCCGTAGATCTTGAACCGCTCCTTGCCTTCAAGCGCGTAGTGGTTTTCGGCGCCGACAAAGCCCACCTTGCCCGGCGAGACCGTGAAATCGAGACCAAGCTCCCAGAGGGTATCGCCGCAGGGGCTGCCATCTTCAAACGGATAGGTTTCCGAATTATCGCCGGGATAGAACAACAGGTAGCTTTCCGTGCGCAGCAGATCGAGCGTTGAAAACTGCACCGGCACGATCCCCATATCGGCGCCATCCGACAGAATGGAATCCCACAGATGCACGGCGTGGCGCCCTTCACAGAAAATCTCGTAGCCGCGTTCCCCGGTGTAGCCAGTGCGCGAGATCATCACCGGACAGCCGAAAAGCTTGGTCTGCATGATGCCAAAATACGCCAGATCCCGGATGCCATCGACATGTTTTGCAAGGAAATCGACCGCAACGGGGCCCTGCAATGACATATCATGCAGATCATCGTCGAAAATCACGGCGACGTTTTTGGCACCTGCCGCCGCCGTCAATTGCTCCATGCCGGTGCCGGTCCCATGCACAACCATCCAGTGGTTGACCGAAATCCGGTAGATGACGCAATCGTCGATGAACTTGCCTTCGGGGTTCAGCATGCAGGCGTAGACGGAGCGTCCCGGCATGATCTTGTCGACATTGCGCGTTGTGACCCGGTCAATGACCGCAGCGGCGTGAGGTCCGGTCAAATGCACTTTCTTCAGGCCAGACACATCCATCAGGCCCGCCTTGGTCCGAACGGCTTCATAGTCGGCTTTCGCGCGTTCGGGTGTATGGTCATAGAACCAGGCGGTTCCCATGCCGTTCCAGTCTTCCAACGCGCCACCGATTTCAGCATGACGCTGCGCCAGCGCGGACGTTCTCCAAATAATGGCCATCAGATTTTCCCTGTCATTTTGAGTCTTTGTTTTGGGTATTGAGCCTCAGTGTCGGCCAAAAAGCAACATTGGCGTGCAACTTTTTTTCCTGTCAGGCAATTAATTCACCTTTTCTGGGAGGCTTTTTGCGCCCCTTCCGGCCACATCTGAAAAAACAAAGAAACCGTTTTGCCCTCACAGGATTGTTGACAAAATCACTCTAACCGAGATTAAGTAAAGGAAAAATTGTTTACTCACAGGCAAATTCGCGCCTGAGAACCAACCAAGGGAGCTACAAAGTGGATGGCAATCTAAATGCGTTAACCACAGTTTTTACAGAGTTTTACTACTGGGTCACGGTGGTATTCATGTTTCTGATCCATGTCGGGTTTTGCATGTACGAAGTCGGCGCCAGCAGGCGACGGAATCACATGCACACCCTGATGAAAAACATCATGATCATCCCGCTGGTCACGGTCACATTCTTCTTCTTTGGCTGGTGGATCTATTGGGCGTTCCCCATGTTCCCGTTCTTCGGCGGACTGGATCATGAAGCGGCCAGCGCCAACCTGCCCTGGTCGGAAAACATGGCCACGAACCTTGGGGACCGCATCACCGGTGTCTTCTGGGCAGCCTTCCTGTTGTTCTCCTGGACGGCGGCCTCCATCGTATCGGGATCGGTTATCGAGCGGATCAGATCATCCGCCCTTTGGGTACATGCTGTCCTGATCGGATCGGTTTTCTGGATCATCGACGCGGCCTGGGGTTGGCACTACGGCGGCTGGATGGTGCAATATCTGGGCTATCATGACGCCTATGCCTCCGGTGTGATCCACGCCATTGCAGGGGGATATGCTTTGGGTGTCATCATGGTGCTGGGTCCGCGCATTGGCAAATTCGCCGAAGACGGGACGCCGCGCGACATTCCTCCGCATAACCCTTGGCTTCTGACCATCGGAATTTTCCTGATCTACACCGGCTTCTGGGGCTTTTATGCCGCCTGCAATGTTCCGGCCATTTCCCCCGAGGCGATCGGCGGGCAAATAACCGGCGAGACATGGACAGCCACCAATATCTACCTTGCGCCTACATCGCTTTCGGCAATCACGTTCAACTTCCTGATGTCGCTCTCCGGTGGCCTGATGGCGGCTTACGTGGTCTCAAAAGGCGATGCTTTCTGGACGTTCTCGGGCGGCCTGGCAGGCGTCATCACCGCCTCGGCGGGCAATGACCTTTATCACCCGATCCAGGCGATGATCATCGCGGCAATCGGCGTGGTGCTTGTCTACAAGCTGCACTATTGGGTCGAGCGCAAGTTCAAGCTTGATGATGCGGTGGGTGCGGTTGCAGTCCACGGCTATGCGGGCTTCATCGGTCTGGTCATCTCAGGGTTTGTTCTGTGGGGCGCACCCTCGTCACCTTACGAAGGCTACGCGGCAATCAACCCTGTCGGACAGTTCATCGGGGCGATCATCATGTTCTTCGTCCTGGGGTTCCTGCCCGGCTACACCGTGGCCCGCATGCAGTCTGCCGCAGGCGTACTGCGCATTCCTGAAGAAGTGGAACTGCAAGGTCTCGATTATGCCGAGCACCACGCCTATGAGGATGCCAAGGCGGATATCATCGCGGCGGACAAAGCCGCACTTCAAGCGAAATCAACCTGAATTGGGAGAAAATCATGTCCACAATCGGATATAAAGACTGGGCCGTTGACCTTGCTGAGGTCGGAGCAATCTATCCCTTCCAGGGATGGGAAGTTGCCATGACCGTTGTTGGTGTTCTCTTCTGGCTCGGCTGGCATCGCATCCAGTTCGTGCGCGAGAACGAGCATCTGGAAAAAGCCCGGAAAATGGGCGATCCGGAGAAGGTCAAATCGGCCCTCGAACGATATTGATGACGCAAATCGGGGCGGTTTCTGACCGCCCCGCACAAACACCCACAGGAAAAAAACTTTCCTGATAGTTGAGCCTGAAATTAATAACTGCTAGCCTGCGACTCAACTGAACCGACCTCGATTGAAAGGACCGCTCTGATGTGTGGGATCGTTGGACTATTTCTCAAGGACAAATCGCTGGAACCGCGTCTGGGTGATCTGATGACCGACATGCTGATCACCATGACGGACCGCGGACCAGACAGTGCAGGCATCGCAATTTATGCCGGCGGCGCGGATGGGAACGCAAAGCTGACGGTGCAATCAGACACGCCAGAGGTGGATTTCGCCGGTTTGGACGCGATCCTGAACGAAGCCCTTGGCACAACCACGGCAATGACGATCAAGGACACCCATGCGGTCCTGGAAATCCAGGGCGCTCAGCTGGATGCGGCACGTGCCGTTCTGGCGGAAAAGCGACCAAAGATTCGGATCATGAGCCGGGGCGAATCCCTTGAAATCTATAAGGAAGTGGGTCTGCCAAAAGATGTCGCAGACCGGTTCGATCTGCGCGGCATGTCCGGATCACATGGCATTGGGCACACGCGCATGGCCACGGAATCAGCTGTGACGACAATGGGCGCGCACCCTTTCAACACTGGGCTCGACCAGTGCCTTGTCCACAACGGATCGCTGTCCAATCATAACTCGCTGCGCCGCAAGCTGCGCCGCGAAGGGGTTCACATCGAGACCGAAAACGACACGGAAGTCGGCGCGGCCTACCTGACCTGGAAAATGAGGGAGGGAGCGACGCTTGGGCAGGCGCTGGAATCCAGCCTGGATGATCTTGACGGGTTCTTCACCTTTGTGGTCGGCACCAAGGATGGCTTTGGCGTCGTGCGTGATCCGATCGCCTGCAAACCTGCGGTGATGGCAGAAACCGATCAATATGTGGCTTTCGGGTCCGAGTATCGCGCCCTGGTCAGCCTGCCCGGAATCGACGATGCCCGCGTCTGGGAACCTGAACCGGCGACGGTTTATTTCTGGTCTCACACCACTGCGCCAACCGCTCACGAGAAAGCCGCCTGATGCAAGTTTTTGACTTAGAAGCGCAAGGCCTGCGCGAATTGAATGCCACTCTGCATGCACAATCCACGGACACCAACCAGACCGCTTGGGAAATCGTCAACCCCAAAGGCAGCCACGCCATTGCCGTCGGTCTGGATGCGCCCATCGAAGTGAACGTCAAAGGGTCCACGGGATACTATTGCGCTGGCATGAACAAACAGGCGACCGTGCATGTGCATGGCTCTGCCGGTCCGGGTGTTGCGGAAAACATGATGTCGGGCACCGTGGTGATCGAAGGTGATGCGTCACAATATGCCGGGGCCACCGGAAATGGTGGCACGCTGGTGATCAAGGGGAATGCCTCGTCACGCTGTGGCATTTCGATGAAAGGCATCGACATCATTGTGCATGGCAACATCGGTCACATGTCGGCGTTCATGGCGCAATCGGGCAATCTTGTGGTTTGCGGGAACGCGGGCGACGCATTGGGAGATTCCCTCTATGAGGCGCGGCTTTTTGTACGCGGTTCGGTCAAATCCCTCGGCGCTGATTGCGTTGAAAAGGAGATGCGCCCTGAACACCTCACTCTGTTGGCGGACCTGCTTGAACGGGGGGGATGTGACGCCAAACCCGAAGAGTTCAAACGCTATGGATCGGCGCGCAAACTCTACAATTTCAACATCGACAACGCATACTAAAGGGACACGTGATGAAAGACGACCACAATGGTGTACCGCGCACGGTCCCGGTTCAATCCGCAACCTTCTCGAACCCGGTAAACGCCGAAATCCGGCGCGCCGCAGCCACCGGTATTTATGACATCCGGGGCGGTGGTGCCAAACGCAAGGTCCCGCATTTTGACGACCTGCTGTTTCTCGGGGCCTCGATTTCACGCTACCCGCTCGAAGGCTACCGCGAGAAATGCGAAACATCGGTGACGCTGGGCACCCGCTTTGCCAAAAATCCCATTCAGCTTGATATTCCCGTCACCATCGCCGGCATGTCATTCGGGGCGTTATCCGGCCCCGCCAAGGAGGCCCTGGGGCGCGGAGCCACCCTCGCGGGCACGTCCACCACGACCGGCGATGGCGGCATGACCGAAGAGGAACGCGGCCATTCCAACAAACTGGTCTATCAGTATCTGCCGTCGCGCTATGGTATGAATCCTGACGACCTGCGCCGCTGCGATGCGATTGAAATCGTCGTCGGGCAAGGCGCGAAACCGGGTGGCGGCGGCATGCTGCTGGGTCAGAAAATCTCCGACCGGGTGGCCGAAATGCGCAATCTTCCCAAAGGCATCGACCAGCGCTCCGCCTGTCGGCACCCTGACTGGACCGGCCCCGATGATCTGGAAATCAAGATCCTTGAGCTACGCGAAATCACCAATTGGGAAAAGCCCATCTACATCAAGGTTGGGGGCGCGCGCCCCTATTTCGACACCACGCTGGCGATCAAGGCGGGCGCTGATGTGGTTGTTCTTGACGGGATGCAGGGCGGCACGGCGGCAACGCAGGACGTGTTTATCGAACATGTCGGCCAACCCATCCTGGCCTGCATCCGCGAGGCGGTTCGGGCGTTGCAGGACATGGGCATGCACCGCGAAGTGCAGCTTGTTGTCTCCGGTGGTATCCGGCACGGCGCGGATGTTGCCAAATGCATGGCTCTGGGGGCGGATGCCGTGGCCATTGGCACCGCAGCCCTGATTGCGCTGGGGGACAACGACCCGCGCTGGGAGGCTGAATACAATGAACTTGGCACCACTGCCGGGGCCTACGATGACTGGCACGAAGGGCGCGACCCCGCTGGCATCACCACGCAGGATCCTGACCTGATGGCCCGTTTCGATCCGATCGAAGGGGGTCGGCGCCTCAACAACTATCTCAAGGTGATGACGCTGGAGGCCCAGACCATTGCGCGTGCCTGCGGAAAGAACCACTTGCATAATCTGGAGCCCGAAGATCTCTGCGCGCTGACGATGGAGGCGGCAGCCATGGCCAAAATCCCCTTGGCGGGCACTGACTGGTACCCCGGCAAGCCCGGAACATCCTACTAACACGAAGGGCGCGGTCGTCATGGCACGCGCCCTCACTTTTTGACGAACAGGGAAACACCAATGACGACTGACCTCGCAAAATTCGCCAAAGACAACGGCGTGAAATACTTCATGATCTCCTTCACCGATCTCTTTGGCGGGCAGCGCGCCAAACTGGTCCCGGCGCAGGCGATTGCAGATATGCAGGAAGATGGCGCAGGTTTTGCCGGTTTCGCCACATGGCTGGACATGACGCCCGCGCATCCCGATATGCTGGCCGTGCCGGACCCAGGTTCCGTTATCCAACTGCCGTGGAAGCCAGAAGTTGCCTGGGTCGCCGGCAATTGCGTGATGGAGGACGAGGACGTGGCGCAAGCCCCGCGGAACGTGCTGCGCCGCCTGATTGACGAGGCCGCCGAGGAAGGGCTGCACGTCAAGACCGGGATCGAGGCGGAGTATTTTCTGCTGACCCCCGAAGGCGACCAGATCAGCGATCCATTCGATACCGCAGAGAAGCCTTGCTATGACCAACAGGCGGTGATGCGGCGCTACGATGTGGTGCGCGAGATTTGTGACTACATGCTCGATCTGGGCTGGGGCCCCTATCAGAACGACCATGAGGACGCGAATGGCCAGTTCGAAATGAACTGGGAATTTGACGACGCCTTGCAGACCGCAGACAAGCACAGCTTTTTCAAGTTCATGACCAAATCCGTGGCGGAAAAACACGGGTTCCGCGCCACTTTCATGCCCAAGCCGATCGAAGGGCTGACCGGCAATGGCTGCCACGCACATATCTCGGTGTGGGACGCGCCGGGCAGCAAGGCCAAAACCAACGTCTTTGCGGGCAAGGGCGAAGGTCAAACCGGCGAATTGGGCCTGTCCGAACGTGGCAAACATTTCCTTGGCGGCATCATGAAGCACGCCAGCGCGTTGGCGGCGATCACCAACCCGACAGTTAACAGCTATAAGCGTATCAACGCACCGCGCACCATGTCTGGGGCGACCTGGGCCCCCAATACCGTGACCTGGACCGGCAACAACCGCACCCATATGGTGCGCGTCCCTGGCCCGGGGCGGTTTGAGCTGCGCCTGCCCGATGGCGCGGCCAACCCTTATCTGCTGCAGGCCGTGATCATCGCGGCAGGTCTCTCAGGCATTCGCAGCAAGGCCGATCCGGGAAAGCGCTATGACATTGATATGTATGCCGAAGGTCACAAGGTGCGCGGCGCACCAAAACTACCTTTGAACCTGCTCGATGCCCTGCGGGAATACGACAAGGACAAGGGTCTCAAGGCCGCCATGGGCGCGGAATTCAGCGCCGCATACCTGAAAATGAAGAGGCAGGAATGGAATTCCTATGTCTCTCACTTCAGTCAGTGGGAACGCGACAACACGCTGGATATCTGATGCCAGTCGAGACCTGAAACGATGCAATGCCAGCGCTGTGATCATCGCGCTGGCATTTCCTTTTAGAAGGGTATGAATATGACAAAACGCGTTGCTGTTTTAGGGGCAGGTCCTTCCGGATTGGCACAATTACGAGCCTTCCAGTCGGCCCGCGAAAAAGGCGCAGAGATCCCGGAAATCGTCTGTTTTGAAAAACAATCCGACTGGGGCGGGCTTTGGAATTACACATGGCGCACAGGCCTGGATCAATACGGCGAACCGGTACATGGCTCAATGTACCGTTATCTTTGGTCGAACGGTCCGAAAGAAGGGCTGGAATTCGCCGATTATTCCTTTGAGGAACATTTTGGCAAACAGATCGCCAGCTATCCGCCCCGCGCCGTTCTGCTTGATTACATCGAAGGGCGCGTGAAAAAAGCGGGTGTTCGTGACTGGATACGCTTTGAAACCGCCGTGAAGGACGTGAGGTTTGACGGCCAGAAACTTCAGGTGACGGTCAGGGACCTGCCGGGCGACCGGCTATACTACGAGGCGTTCGACTTCGTCGTCTGCGCCACGGGCCATTTCAGCACGCCAAACGTGCCTTCCTTCGATGGGTTCGACAAATTTCCCGGTCGCGTGCTGCATGCGCATGATTTTCGCGACGCCGTTGAGTTCAAGGGACAGGACATTCTGATCATTGGCACCTCCTACTCGGCAGAAGACATCGGATCGCAATGTTGGAAATACGGCTGCAGGAGCATCACCGTCAGCCATCGCACCGCCGCCATGGGCTATGACTGGCCGGAAAACTGGCAGGAAGTGCCCCTGCTGACGCATCTGGATGGACGAACCGCACATTTCAAAGATGGCAGCAGCCGGGATGTGGACGCGATCATTTTGTGTACCGGCTACCAACACCATTTCCCGTTCATGGCCGATGATCTGCGTCTCAAGACGGCCAATAGGTTAGCAACTGCCGATCTTTACAAGGGCGTCGCATTTGTGCCGAACCCCCGGCTATTCTATCTCGGCATGCAGGATCAATGGTTCACCTTCAACATGTTTGACGCACAGGCCTGGTGGGCACGCGACGTGATGCTAGACCGGATCGCCCTGCCAGATACCGCGACCATGGATGCAGATGTTGCCGACAGAATTCGACGCGAAGACGCGTTGGAGGACGACTATGCCTGCATCTGGTATCAGGGTGATTACACACAGGAACTGATCGCGGAGACCGATTATCCAAGCTTTGACATCGAAGGTGCCTGCCAGGCCTTCAAGGAATGGAAAGGTCATAAAAAACAAAACATCATGACGTTTCGTGACAACGCCTATACCTCTGTGATTACCGGTACCAAAGCACCGCTGCACCATACGCCCTGGAAAGATGCGCTGGATGACAGTCTGGAAGTCTACCTGAAAAACTGATGCATCTGCTGGTGTTCCAACGTGTAGTTGCGGAACCGCCAGCGGCATTTTCAGAACATGGCGAAGCGGCCGGTGACACGGCCCATATTGTTCAGTTATTTGACGGCGATACCATCCCTGATCTGCGCGCCTGCGATGCGCTTTTGGTGATGGGCGGCCAGATGGATGTCTGGCAAGAGCAGGCCAACCCATGGCTACTGTCGGAAAAACGTGTCGTCGCTATTGATCAGGCCAGTCGAGCCTTTGCCCCTGCTCAACACGAAAGGGCGTCGGGGGCGTTGATTTACTGACCCAATAGAAATCACCGTCCCATTCCATCACGAACCACCCTTCCCACGCCGCATCGCCGGGCCAGCGGCTTTGGTATTCCTCACGCCCGCTGTCGACGCGCCACTTACCGCGCGCCGTCCTGATGCCCTGCTGGGCAAACAGAGTCACGCCATCTGCGGCAAAATACTGACGGTATCGAACGCCTTGCCACTTTCCGACAGCCGTATTGCCCATCAAAAGAGCCGATATTTCATGGGGTTTGAGCTTCACAGCCTGTGCAACGGCGATTGTCGGTAGAAGCGTCAAACAAGAGATTGCACCCAGTAGAAACCACCGCCTCATGCCCCCGCAACCTGACCGTCATTGACCAGGAGCATCGCTACACGGCGCAATGTTGCCCGCAACCGGTCAATATGGGGGCCTGCGTGACCGAGCCCCGCAAGTGTCTGATCCATGATAGCGAGCCAGTTTTCCGCATCTTCCAGGCGAATGGGCACATGTTCATGGATCTGTTTCACGTTCATGTGGCGGTGTTTTTCCATGTAGTATTGGCGCCCCCCCATGAAGCCGGACATGAAATTGATCTGCTCAACGCGCGTATGCGCTAGCCCGTGCCCTTCCATATGCAGGAACCGCAACTGCGCGCCTTCCGGCAAGCTCTCCACGAGATCATAAAATCGCTCCACCAATTCATGCAACGCGGGCTCGCCGCCAATTTGTTCCAGAACAGAGCCGGTCATGATCGCGGTCGTTCTTTCTTCGGATCGTAATGCGCGAAGGGCACGATCCGTGCCGGCAGCCGTTTCTGGTGACCGTCCAGTTTGCCCACCTCAAGTTCAGTGCCGACATCTGCATGGGCCACATCCACGCGCGCAAGGGCAATGTTCTTGCCCAACAGCGGCGAGCGCATGGAGGATGTCACCTCGCCGACCTGGGCCCGTCCCA
This sequence comes from Roseobacter sp. EG26, assembly GCF_049830555.1. Lineage (NCBI taxonomy): Bacteria > Pseudomonadati > Pseudomonadota > Alphaproteobacteria > Rhodobacterales > Roseobacteraceae > Roseobacter > Roseobacter sp. EG26. The sequence goes on along the minus strand of NZ_JBNBLH010000002.1, from coordinate 386,649 downwards.
CATGCAGACAATCACCGTGACCGACGGTCACATTGCTGTCGATATCAAGACCGACCAGCTTGCGCGCCGGATGTTGCTTGCGCCGGATCAGGGCCTCCCGGCCGATGAAATCATCCTCTTTGGATTTAAGCGGTACGGTGAAACCAATCCCGGCCTCGAAGGGGTCGGTCTGATCTGAAAAATCATAGCCCGCAAAGATCAGCCCGGCCTCGATCCGCACCATATCGAGCGCTTCGAGACCCATGGGTCTCAGACCGTGGTCCCGGCCAGCTTGCCAGATCGCATCAAAGATCTCACCGGCATGTTTGGGATGACACATCACCTCGTAGCCCAACTCGCCGGTATAGCCAGTGCGCGAAATGACAAAGGGCGTGCCGCTTTCGTCGTTCAGGCGCGCGGGCGTAAAGCGGAACCATCCCAACTGGTCGAACTCCGGATTATGCGGCGCGGTCCAGACGATCTTGCGCAGCAGGTCGCGGCTTTCCGGGCCCTGCACGGCGACATTGTGCAACTGATCGCTGGACGAGCGCACCAGAACGCTCAAACCCAACTTCTGCGCCTGCTCCCTGATCCATTCACCGCCGTAGTCGTTGCCACCGATCCAGCGGAAATTATCCTTGCCCAGACGGAAAACCGTGCCGTCGTCGATCATGCCGCCGTGTTCGTAACACATGGCCGTGTAGACAACGCCACCCACGGCCAACGTCTTCATATTGCGCGTGAAAATGTACTGGCAGAGCGCTTCCGCGTCGGGGCCCGTGATTTCGAATTTACGCAGCGGCGACAAATCCATGATAACCGCTTGTTTCCGGCATGCCCAATATTCCTCGATCGGCCCTGCCTCGGCGAAACAATTGGCCAGCCAATATCCGTTGTATTCAACGAAATTGCGCGTGTGCTGGGCAAAGCTGTCATGAAAACCGGTTTGTTTTGTCATTTTTGGTTCCGCATCAGGAGTGGGCCGATAGGCAACCGACCGTTGGAATTTCTCTTCACCAGAATAGGTGCGCACGTGAATATCGGTGGGGTTCCAGCCATTGGCCGCCGTTGTATCGTCGGGACAGGCGGAGGAGACGCAGACGATATCCGTCAGCGCCCGCAGCAAAACGTAATCCCCCGGACGCGACCATGGTTCGTCTGAGTACATCACCCCGTGTTCATCCAGAAAGGTGTTGAAAAAGAAGTTGATCGCCATCCAGCCCGGTCGTCCTGACACGTTAAACTTGGCCAGCGCCGCGTTGAAGTTCTCCGAGCAATTGACATGCCCCGGATAGCCGATGTCATCGTAGTATTTGGCAGAGCACGCCAGCGCGAAAGCATCATGACGCCCGCAGGTATCCTGCACGACCTCAACCAGCGGCACCATCTCCTGATCGTAGTATTTAGCGTGCAGACCGGGCATTGGATAGGCATGTCCCATCAAGGTCCGCGTGGTGGTGACGTCCAGTGCATGCTCAATGCCTTTGTCGAGCTTGCGCGCGGAAAAACACTCAAAATCAGTACATTGCCGCCCATCCACGTCAATGATCTGGATGTAATCACCGGCCTTGACGAAATAGGCCTCGGCAGTCTGGGTGTGGATACGGATGTCACTGACGGGATCGGCCAGCGGGTCGGGCAGTTCAAAGCGCGCAGTCGATTTGATCACTGCACGGGTCAACCAGAGCGTCAGGGGTGTCACCGTGTCCTGGCTCTGCGCGTTCATCATCCCGGTCGGGTTCAGATGAGGTGCCGCGACAATGATCACGCCCTCCCGGGTGGCGGTAAATTCCTGCTTGGTGCCCGCTGGCGTGCCACTGTCAAAGACATTCAGAGCAGCGCTCTTTGCCAGATCAATACCGCGCGCTTCCACGCCCATTCGCAAACCGCGCAAGGATTGGTCGGACCCTGACAACAGGGCCATCAGGCCAACAGGCTTGCCATTTGCTGGCGCGTTCAACAATCCGGTATCTGCTTTGCCTTGAGGACCGGCACAAACGATCTCGCAAGGCTGCCCGCCTTCAGTATTTTCAACGCAAATCCTGTCACCGGCTTCGACCCGCACCAGAATGGCACCGCCCCCCTCGACGACGTAGCGTTCTGTGCCCGGCGGCAGGCTGAAAACACGCGGTTGAATGATGCGGCTTGGCTTGGGCGGGCCCGGCACCACTTTGGGGTACATGTCATCCAGCATCCGTCTCTCTCCCGCGACTCAGTGCGTTGCATCTGTGGAATAATTATTTAACCATAAGAATAACCAAGGTCTCCAATTCTCGCAAGGATAACGCAACCAATCTGATTTTGTGGGCGACATAAGCACATTTTGCTCTGCCAGCTGTGCGCATAACAACCCTCACTTCCCTGGGATCGACAAACACCCGGCACTCTGGGCGTGACGCCGACAATCGCCGCTGGTAAAGGCATGACACCATTTAGGAATTTCACATGACCGCTTTGAGCCTTGGATTGATCGCTGCCCTCTGCTGGGGCATCCACGACGTGACCATCCGCAAGATCAGCCAAACCGCGCCCTTGATGGCAACTTTGCTGGGCGTGCTGCTCACAGGCGCAGTTTTCCAGATAGGGGTCATGTTGGTGACCGATGGGTTCACCGCCCTGCCCCCACAAGCCGTCTATCTGTCAATCGCGGCGGGTGTTGCCTTCCTTATCGCCAGCACCTCTCTTTACGGGGCATTTCATCGTGGCCCGGTGCGCATCGTCGCCCCCGTTATCGGCAGCTACCCGATTCTCTCGGTCGGCTGGGCCGCACTTGGCGGAGCGACGGTAACCCCCTTCCAATGGCTGGCTGTTTTCGCCGTTGTGGCCGGGATCGCCATCGTGTCGGTGTTCTCCGACGATACAGAAACCCAATATCCGCCAAAGCTCCCAACGATTCTGCTGTCAATTGCAGCCGCATTCGGCTTCTTTTCGACATTTGCTCTCGGCCACGAAGCGGCACGGATCGCTGACGATCTACCGTCCATCCTGATCACGCGTGTCACCAGCATTCTGCTGTTGCTACCGGTCTTTCCAATCCTGTCGCTGCCATTCTGGCCGGGGCGCAGCGCGGTACCATTCATCGCCGTTATGGGCATTCTGGATGGCATTGCCCTGCTGTGCGTTCTCTCAGCCGGTAGCCTGCCTTCGCCTCAATACGCGGCTGTTTCGTCTTCGGTTTTTGGCATGATCACGGTCATTTTAGCCTGGGCGCTGCTACGCGAACGCCTGACATCCGCCCAATGGATTGGCTGCGCCGTAGCCTTTTCGGGGATTGGCTATCTGGCCCTCTGAGGTCAAGCGAACTTCATCAACGCGGGATCTTTTCGCGCCCGCGCCTGTGATGGCGACGTGCCGAATTCCGCCTTGACGGCGCGCGACATCGTGTTGGTCGATCCGAAACCGGTGACCACGGCAATCTCTGCAAGCGGCAGCAGAGTTTCCTCTACAAGGGCCCAGGCCTGCCGGGTGCGGAGCTGTTTATAAAACCGCGCGGGCGATTGGTTGAACGTGTCGCGGAAGAGGCGTTCGACCTGACGGGTCGAGAGGCCGACCTTCTGTGTCAAGGAAACCATGCACAAAGGTTCGGAAATGGTCTCTTCCATCAGTTCGATGATCCCCGCTATGCGGCTGTTGAACATGCTGTTATTGCCCGAGATACTCTTGGGTTGCGCGGCATTGCTTTTGCGAATGGAGGGCAACAACAACCGGCTGGACAGCTCCGCGATCTGCCGGGTTTCAAATGACGACGAAATCAACCCGATCAACAGCTCAGACGTCGACCCTGATCCAGCCGCCGTAATGATCCCGTCGGAACTCTCCGCCAGATTATCCGTCAGCGAAGGGTGGTATCCGGTTTCGCGCAGGCTGGCTGCATCGCGCCAATGGGTGGTCACTTTGCCAGAAGGCGCATTTGTCGCCTGGATGTAGGCTGTCGCCGCATCGGAAAGCGCCACAATGGTCAGGGCCTTTCGCTGCATCTGGCGGGCCCGCCCCAGCCACGGTTTTGCCGACCGGCACGCCCCCCCCAGCACAATCATCACATCGGAAAACCCATGGTTATCAATGGCCGGAGCGGCGCGCAGCATGTAGCCGCCCGACCCATTCACAAGCCCTGGCACATCCGAGGTGCAGCGCCAGGTGAACATCTCCCGCCCCACAACCTCATTTGCGATCGCTAGCGTATGGGTGACGCTGGTCGCTTCATGCGCGCAAAACCCTGCAGAGATGAAAATCTCGAAGCTGACCTGCCCATTGCCCTTCGACAGCGGTTGCCGGATGGCACGGGTCGGTTGGAAATCTGTTTCAAAACGTGCCATGAGCTACTCCATCCATCCTGCCGCGATCTGCCGTTGGTGTGCCACCGTCGCATTGCGCATCAATATGGCGACTGTCACCGGGCCAACGCCACCCGGTACCGGTGTGATCCAGCCGGCAATCTCGCGCACCGGGTCCGTATCCACATCTCCGACGATACGCCGCGTGCCATCTGAGCCTTCAATCTGGTTGATGCCGATGTCAATGACCACGGCACCCGGTTTGATCATATCCGGCCCCAGAAAATGCGGGATGCCAACAGCTACAACCACTACATCCGCCCGCCTTGAATGCAGGGCGACAGACCGCGTCATGTGATGGCAAACCGTCACCGTCGCGCCTTCGGCCATCAACATCATCGCGGCCGGTTTGCCAACGATTTCCGAATGCCCGATCACCACAATTTCAAGCCCCTGCAGGTCAAGACCGGTTGATTTGATCAACTCGACACTGGCAGCAGCCGTACATGGGGCCAGTGCGACATCGGAATAGACAATGTTGCCAATTGATGCGGGATTCATACCCTCCACATCCTTCAGCGGGTGAATGGCCGATTGCAGCGATCTGATGTTGAGATGCTCTGGCACTGGTCTTTGCAATATGATCCCAAGCACTGACGGATCATCATTCATGCTTTGAATGAGCTGCTTGGCCTCATCCTGCCCGATTTCGCCATTCCAGACCTGTTGGTCAAAAGGCAATCCGGCCAGAGCGGCTGCGCGCGCCTGGTTTCGGACGTAGATGGCGACAGACGGATTATGCCCAATCGAGACCGATACAAGTTTCCCAATGCCGGACTGCTGCGTCCGGTAGGCAACGCATTCATCAAGTATCTTCGCAGCAATCTCTTGCCCGACCAGATCGCCGTGTGCCCTTGCTGAATCTTTCATTGCCTTTAGTCCCACTTCCCGCACACAGGTTGACCCCACCACAGATTTCCCGCGCATACCCTGCGAGATATTTTCCTTAAATTCAATATATATTCCTTAAAATTAAACATCACGATGGCGATTTCCCGCTGTTGGCACAGCATTCGGCATCGAAAATCATGGCAAGCAATCAGTTAGTCGGACTGCTCGACCAGGACCTGTAGCCCCACCTTGTTCCGCCCCATCACCACAGATGTCCGGAAACGACGCACATTCGAATCCTCGAAAAACAACCGTTTTGTAAGCTCTTCAAAATCGGCCATATCAGATGCCGTGCAGATCAAGCAGAAATCAGCCTCGCCGGTCAGATAGTAGCATTGCTGAACCATCGGCTCATCCCGCGCGCGCTTGCAAAACGCATCTATTTGATCGAGGCGTTCGCGCTCCAGCTCCACCATAACAACAAAGGTCATTCCGGTTCCGACCTTCGCAGGATCAATCAAAGCAATGTCACCCGTCAGAATTTTCCGGTCCCGCAATGATTTGATCCGGCGCTGCACAGTTGCTGGCGACAACCCGGTCTGGCCCGCAAGCGCATCCAGCGATTGCCGCGCGTTGCGCTGCAACAGATTCAAAAGCGTCGCATCGGCGGCGTCTATAGTTTCTCTCACCAGAAGCCCTCATTTGCAAAATATTTTCATTACACTGGTTTTTTTGCCGATGAAGAGTCAAGAAATGGGGATATATATGACGCATGATAACAGAAATACAGCCGCTTCACCCTGCGCACCCTCGCGAACTTCTTGCTGCATGCCCCGCCTATGCGGCGTCGCCTCTGACGCATCATCAGCTGGAGGGGCGCAACCTCTGGATCAAAGATGAAACAGGGCGCATGGGCCTTGGTGCATTCAAAGCCCTGGGCGGCGTTTACGCTGTTGCACGGCTCATAGAGCATCACATCGGGCACAAAATTGCGCCCGCAGATTACATATCCGATCAGGTCCGCGACAAGGCCGCAGCGTTCACTTTCGTCTGCGCCAGCGCAGGTAATCACGGTTTGGCGGTCGCGGCCGGCTCCAGGATATTCGGCGCGGGGTGCCGCATTCATCTGGCAGCGACGGTTCCGGAAGGTTTCGCCGGGAGGCTACGAGACAAAGGGGCAAAGGTTGTACGCTCCGGCGCGACCTATGAGGAAAGTGTGGCAGCCGCTATCGAGGACGCCGAGCGAACCGGTGCCATTCATCTGGCCGATGGCTCCTGGCCGGGATACACCGAACCGCCCCGGCTGGTGATGGAGGGCTACACGGTGCTGGCCGAGGAGATGCGCACTGAGTTTCAGTCGACCGGCGCATGGCCCTCACATGTCTATTTGCAGGCAGGTGTCGGAGGGCTTGCGGCAGCCGTAGCCTACATGATCCGCGAAACATGGGACCAGCAACCTCAAATCGTCGTGGTCGAACCCGATGCAGCCCCGTGCCTCAAGCGCAGCGCGCAAGCCGGTAAAGCGGTGACCGTGGAGGGGCCGGTCTCCACCATGGGTCGGCTGGACTGCAAGGCACCTTCGATGCTGGCACTAAATATTCTGGCAAAGGTCGCAGACCGTTTCGAGATCGTAACGGATGCGCAGGCCATGGCGGGTGTGGAAGCTGCGCGCAAGCTGGGTTATGAAAGCACGCCATCTGGTGCTGCAGGTCTGGGCGCACTGCTTCTTGAAAAAAACCCGCCAGAAAATCCGCTGATCATTCTGTCGGAAGGTGCGGTTGATCATGTGTGATGCGGAATTGCAGTCCTTTCGGCGGGATTTGCACGCGCACCCGGAAACCGGTTTTGACCTCAAAAGGACATCCGACAAGATCGCTACCCGGTTGAAAGACGCGGGTCTTGAGGTCAGCCAGGGTGTGGGCGGTATGGGAATCGTGGCCAGTCTTCGGCGCGGTCCCGAGGAGACGGCGATCGGGCTGCGGGCAGATATGGATGCGTTGCCGATCACCGAAGCGAACGAATTTGCCCATCGCTCGACCCAAGAGGGTAAATTCCATGGATGCGGGCACGACGGGCACAGCACGATGTTGCTGGGGGCTGCATTGAAGCTGGCCCAGTCCAGCGCGCTGACGCGAACCGTCCATTTCGTCTTCCAACCTGACGAGGAAAACGGCAGGGGCGCCATGGCAATGATCGACGATGGGCTGTTCGAACGTTTTCCCATGTCTGCGATCTACGGTCTTCACAACATGCCCGGCATGCCAGTTGGGCATTTTGCGACGCAACCCGGCCCGTTCTGCGCCTTCGAGGATAATTTCGAAATCCGCATCACCGGCAAGGGTGGTCATGCCTCCATGCCAGAGGTCGCTGTCGATCCGATTGTGGTCGGTGCCGCCATCGTCGGGCAATTGCAAACCATCGTTGCGAGGTCAGTCGCCGCCACGGAGCACTGCGTGGTTTCGGTCACCGGGTTTGAAACAGATGGTGCGCGCAACATTCTAGCCAGTAACGTTGTGCTGACCGGCGACTGCCGCGGGTTTGATGCATCGGTTTCGCAATTGATCAGAACTCGAATGTCGCAGATCGTCCACGGCATCAGCGCTGCACAGGGGGCGACGGCAGAGATTGATTACGGGACCTCTTTTCGCCCGCTTGTCAACTCCCCGGCAGAGACGCAGACCGCTGCAATGGCCGCAGCCTCAACGGGCCAGATTGATGCCAGCTATGGACGCGTCGGTTTCTCGGAAGACTTCGCTGAGTTTCTGTCGCATCGGCCTGGCGCTTTCATGTTGATGGGCAATGGCACCGAAGGTGCCTATGCGATGCCGCTGCACAATCCTGGCTATGACTTTAATGATGGTGCCATTGATACAGGCGTCCGCTACTGGGAGGCCCTCGCTCTCAGCGGTTAGCGCCTTTGAGCGGTCAGGCATCCTCAGTGGCAACCATCATTATGCCACCCTGACCCGCCGCTCCGGCAAAGATAACAGTTGGCGCCACAACATCGCATTTGCAGGCTTCAACCGCTTCTGGCTGCATATGATCCGGGTGGATTCATCGCGCGCCGACACCTCAGGTCAGGCTCAAATAGCCTCTTCCGAGATTTCTGCCTGCTCAAGAGCTTCGCGTATCGCCGTTCCCAGCGCCTCGCGGGTAAAGGGCTTTGCAATCAACACCTCCCGGGAGATGTCCAACCCATGGCCTGCCGACACCTCTGGCGCGTAACCGGAGACGAAAATAACCGGGATATCGGGCTGCGTGCTGCGTAGCGAATTGATAAGTTGCGGCCCACTTGTTCCACCGGGCAGAATCACATCACAGACAACAACATCAAAGTGCTTGCCCGACTTCAGAAAGCGATGGAATTCCTCGGCATCCGCAACGCCATCCACATTGTACCCCAGCGACATGAGAATCCGCGTCGTCACACGCCGCACAATATCATTGTCCTCAACCAGCAGGACATTCTGCCCGGTGCGCTTCGAGGAAACACCCGATGGCGCAGGCGTCGCGGCCTGCCTTTCAAGCGGCCTCATGTGACGGGGTAAAAACAGCCGCACACTTGTCCCATGACCAGAGCGCGAGCTCAGAGACAGAAAACCGCCGGATTGACGCGCAAATCCATAGATGGTCGAGAGGCCCAGCCCACTGCCTTCACCCGTTGCCTTGGTGGTATAAAACGGCTCCATCGCGTGGGTCTGGACATCTTCGCTCATGCCAAACCCTGTGTCTGTGACCGACACCGTTGCGTATTCGCCGGTGATGGCACCTGGGTTTTGCGCAACATCATACGTGTCAATCCGTCTGTTTTCGCAGGTGATCACCAGACGCCCGCCTTTTGGCATCGCATCGCGCGCATTGATGGCAAGGTTCAGAATGGCATCTTCAACGCGGCCCGGGTCAGCAAAGGCGGGCCAAAGGTCTTCCGGGACCTGGATATCCACGGCAATGGCAGCCCCTAATGCGCGTTGCAACATGTCTCGCAGACCTCGGGCCAAATCACCCAAGTGCACTGGCTGCGCATGCAGGGGTTGTTTGCGCGCATAGGCCAGCAAACTCGCGGTCAGTTCAGCCCCCCGGGAGGTGGCATGCAAGATGTCATCTGCGAGGTCATCTTCGAAATTTCCGTTCATTTTCATGAATTCCGTTGATCCCTGTACGATCGCCAGAAGGTTGTTGAAATCATGCGCGATGCCGCCCGTCAATTTGCCCAGAGCTTCCATTTTCTGAGCCTGCCGCAGATGCCGTTCCGCCATCTTGATATTGGTCACATCCTGAAGCGTTGAGACGATCTGCCCGTTGACCCCCCGCACATTGCCCGAAGGTTCACCGATCTCGCGCAACGTGCGCATCTGGCCATCAGCGCGCTGGATCGAAAACTCGATGTCGTAAGCCAGCTGCTCTTCTTCGGCGCGCGTTATCGCGTTGATGTACCGCGTCCTGTCATCCTCTGCCACAAAATCAATTGCCTGTGCACGGGTCATGACCCAGCCCGAAGTTTCACCATCGGCTATGCCATAGATTTTCGAGATGTTATCGGATTGGTAGGTCGCCGACTGCTGATTGGCCCGCCACACCAGAACACCCAGATCCATCATGCGCTGCGCGTGGCTGAGATGCGCCTGATTGGCCTTGAGCGTTTCCATGGCGTTTATGATTTGCGTCACGTCCTTTGATGCGCCGCGGTAACCCGCGAAATTGCCCTTTTCGTCAAAGACCGGATGGGCTGTGCAAGACAGATAACAAGTTCCCAATCGCGGGCATTCATGGTTATGCACAAAATCCACAAGCTCTTCATGCGCTTGGGTGGCCTTGTAGTAGGTCTGCCACAAAGCCGGATTCTGCTCTACAGATGCGCGGAATACCTCGTCGGGACGCTTTCCAAGAAACGCCTCCTGAGGAGCGCCCGTAATCTGTTCACATCTGTCAGAAATAAAGCAGAACCTTTGGTCGGCATCCAATTCCCAAAACAGATCCGTGGTGATCTTGGCAATATCCGACAACCGCTGATCGCGGTCCTTGATTGCCGCCTCACTTTGCTTTTGTTGGCTGATGTCCATCATCACGCCGACGACGCCCATGCCACTGCTCTGACTATTCTTGAAGGGCGCCTTGTGCACGACATACTCCAGCGGGTTGCCCTCTGGGTCAGTCAGCGACAGCTCATATTCATAAACGCGATCCGTTTCGCGTGCCCTGGCGTCGGTGTTGTTGCAGATTTCAGCGACTTCTGCCGGCACGAAGTCGTCAATACGATGTCCAGCGAGGCGTGTTTTCTCCACCCCGATGAATTTTGCGAAAGCATCATTTGCATCCAGATAACGCCCACGATTGTCCTTGTAGAAAACGGGCGCCGGAATGGCCTGCAGGAAGGATTGCAAGACCACGATCTGATCCCGCAGGGCAACCTCTGCCCGCTTGCGCTCCTCCACTTCGCGCTGCAATTCAGCGTTTGCATGCTCCAGCGCGGAGGCACGTTCGGCCATGCCGGTCTCAAGCCGGGTGGCCCGATCCGACAATTCACGCCACTTCATGGCGCGTTCGGTAATATCCTGTTCGGTAACTGAAATCACGGGTTCCCCGCCAACGGGATCGCGCCCGCGTCGCGCCAGTACCGCATGAACACGTACCGAGCCGTTACAGACCACCTCAAGGTCCGCTTCAAAGCTGAGGTCTTTCTCAATAGCCGCGACGATCCGGGACGCGACAGTCTTGTCAGCAAAATACTCGGACAGGGATTTTCCCTGTGCGCGGTTCAATTCATGTTTGCGGCAATATGCAACGGATGCGGGGTTTTGTGCCAGAATGGCCCCGTTCAGCGAATAAAGACTGACCAGTGAGGTCGTATACCGCGACGCCTCCAGCAATCTGAGCGTTCCCGGTTCCGATGATAAATCCAGCTCCCTGAGCGCGGTGATCTTCAATGCCCTGATGCCGCCTTTCACAGCAAAAGGGCGCAAGTTCAACACCACGGTGATCGGCATATCATTAGGGTGAAGCGTCCAGGTTTCCTGCGTGCCTTCGGCCCTGCCATTTTCATAGATTTCAGCTAGTCTCGTGCGGATCACTTGGCTGTCCGTCGAAAAATCGCGATCCAGAATATCTCTGACAGATGTTGCGCGCCAAATGGGCAAACTGGCTTCATTTGCCCAGATAATACGGTGCTGATCGATATCAAAAACCCATGTCGGCACGGGGCCGTTTGGATCAAGCGCCTCGTTCAGAAATTGGGAGTCGAAGGATTCTGAGTTAATATTCAATGGCCTGTCTCCCTCTCAAAGCCGGTCCTGATGCTACGGAGACGTCAATTCTGATCTCGTGATCAATATAGTGCAACTTCAGGTTGTCCAAAGTCAATGCGGCGACGGACGCATGTCTAGAATTCCGTCAAGAAACGATAAGAATTTCAGAGGTCCCAGCACGTGTTTTGGCACCACCACCCTCCAACGCCGTATGTTCCGCAGAATATGAAAATCGCTGAAACAGATCAGATTTGAAAGGGCTTGAACCCGGAAAAATCGACACCGCTAATCCTGTGCTTAGCAGCAGTCGGCGTACTTGTTCCAGCGAAACGCGTCGAGGAGCGTTTTAGCCGCTCACCGCCACGTAGATTGCATAGAGAGATGTGGTTGCCGTGATAAACAGACGATTTCGCTTCGGCCCACCGAAACACAGATTGGCGACAACTTCCGGCACTAGAATTTCGCCCAGCAGCACTCCCTGAGGATCATAGCAGCTCACCCCGCGCCCGGTACTTGTCCAGAGGTTGTCATGAACATCCACGCGAAACCCGTCCGACACGCCATGCTCGATCTCGGCAAAAACCTCACCACCTGTCAACCGGTCACCATCCAGATCAAAAACGCGGATGTGATGCGGGCCATCCTCTGCGTGGCTCAGCCCGGTGTCCGATACATAAAGACGGCTTTCGTCGCGTGAAAAGGCCAACCCATTGGGCTTGTCGAAATCCAGCGCGACAGGCGTTGGGGTGCCGCCGACCTCCACACGGTAAACGTAGCATCCGTCCTGCTCCTGATCGGCCGTTTTGCCTTCATAATCGCTCAGAATGCCATAGGGCGGATCGGTGAACCAGATTGAGCCGTCGGATTTCACCACAACGTCATTGGGCGAATTCAGCCGTTTTCCGGCGTGCTCACTGGCCAGGACGGTCACCGCGCCGGAATGCTCGCGCCGGGTCACGCGGCGCGTCAGATGTTCACAGGAAATCAGACGTCCCTGCGCATCAATGGTATGCCCATTGCAGTTATTGGCGTCGTGATCAAAAACGCGGCTCCCCAGCCCTTCTGCCCATTGCCAGACCTTGTTGTTGGGAATGTCGGACCACAGCAGATAGTCGCCTTGCGCAAAATACGCAGGCCCTTCCGTCCAGAGCATGCCGCCTGCCAGTTTTTTCAATTCCGCATTGGGCAGGATCAGGTCGCGAAATCTTGGGTCGTGAACGAGCACGTTGTTTGTCATAAGGTGTCCGCAGGGCTTTTGCCCGCCAGTCTGCCAGCAGATCAGGACCGCCAGATACCGGGTGTGCCCGTGCATCCTGTTCGCATCGGCGAATGCTGCCTTGCGGACATCCGCAGAAAAATCTGCCCAAATGTGCAAGTACTGGCTCAAAGTCGAGCTTGGCGCAGCAAAGGCAATGCCCTAGCCTTTGCGCAAAGGACCACCCCATGCGCGCACCGGAAGCCATCAGACTTGAGCACTACCTGGCCATTTCGCGGGCAATTGGCGGCGAGCTTGATTTCCAGAAGGTACTCAACCGTATTGCGGGTGCGGTGAAATCCAAACTGCTGGACTATGATCACATGGATGTGGCGGTGATCCTGCCGAACGACAAATCCATGCATATTGCCATTGAAACCGGGGTAAAAACCTTCTGGGGTCAGAATGGCAAGCACCAGCAAAACGCCCTCTCCCCGATCCGTCAGATGCTGAATGGCGAGGTGGATGTGCTGACGACCGGCGATGCCTGGGAGGATTCTCGGTTTCATTTCGATGGATCTTTTGATGCGCCGATATTCGAGGCCAACCTGCGCAGCCGTATCCATGTGTCTCTGAACGTGCATGGCGAATTGCTAGGTGCGCTCAACATCTCCTCGCATTCAAAAAATGCCTATACTGCGCAGGATGTGGACACCGCCCGCAACATTGCGGATCTGATTTCGCCTTACATTTACGCGCTCAACATGAGCGAACAGGCGCGTCTGGCCGCACTTGCGGAAGGAGCCGCGCGCGGGCGCGAGCAGTCGCTGCGCGTCGGGGCCCAGAAACTGACCGAAGCCATGGAGGCCGAACGCCAGCGCCTCGGCATGGAATTGCACGATCAGACATTAGCCGATCTCTCCGCGATCTATCACCGGGTGGAGAAGCTCAGCGATGATAGTCATCCCAAAGCGCAGGAGCTGCGGCAGGTGTCCGCAGCCATTTCACGGTGCACGCGCGAATTGCGCGGGATCATCGAGAATGCCAAACCGGGTGTGCTGGACCTGTTTGGCCTGACGCAAGCCATCGAGGCACAGCTCAAACGCTCCACCCAAGGCCTTGACCGCGAGATTGCGACGGATGTGACCGACACGACGGCGGATTTTCTCGATCAGGGGGCGTACCGCATCCGGCTGGCGGTCTTTCGCATCGTGCAGGAGGCGGTCACAAATGCGGTCAAACACTCCGAATGCCACCGGATTAGCGTGGCGCTATCCCGGCAGGACGCGGCGATCCGCATCACCGTCACCAATGACGGCATTGAACCTCCCGAGGGCTGGCGCCGCTCGAACCGCGGTGTGAACAATGTCAGGGTGCGTGCGGCATTGATCGGGGCGGATATCGCCTTTGAACGCACACCGGAAAACGTCGGCAGCCAGACCATTCTGACCATCCCCTTGTCGGTTTTTGACGATCAGAATGCCGACGACCCGGAAGGTGATCTTTCGGCCCGGATGCGTCATCTTGCGGGCGCCAACGAAAACCCGTCACGGCTGGAGGACACCGGATGAACATTCTCATTGCCGAAGACGACCCTTTTCACCGCACGTTTCTCTCAAATACGGTGCGCAGTGCCCTGCCCGACTGCGACACCCTGCTCGAAGCGGTCGATGGCACGGAAGCGGTCGACCTCGTCATGCAAAACGACGTGCATGGGGTGGTGATGGATCTGCAGATGCCAAATGCCAGCGGGATTGCGGCGGCCTCGTCGATCTGGGCGAAATACCCTGAAATGCGCATCCTTTTCTGGTCGAATTATTCGGATGAAGCTTACGTACGTGGCATATCGCGGATTGTGCCCAAGGAAGCGGTCTACGGCTATCTGCTCAAAACCGCGTCAGAGCATCGCCTTGGCCTCGCCGTTCTGGGAGTTTTCCAGGAAGATCAATGCATTATCGACCGGGAAATCAGGGGCGTGCAGCAGCGCACCCAGGACATTCACGAGGGGCTGTCGAATACCGAATTCGAGGTCTTGCTGGATATCGCGCTTGGCATGACGGACAAATCCATCGCAGCGCGGCGCGGGATTTCGACCCGCTCGGTGCAGAGCCGGTTGAAACAGCTTTATGAGAAGCTTGGAATTGATCCGACCATTGTGGATGAGGACATTGGCCCCACCTTCAATTCCCGGACACGCGCCGTTGCCATCGCCCTGTCACGCGGGCTGCTGAACCTCGAAGGTATGTCCGTTGCCGAAGACCAGTTGAGCATCTGGCTGGACAGTAAAAACCGCTATGACAGCTGAATTTGCGGGTATCCGCAGCCACGCTTGTAGAGATGCGCAACCGTTCCGACGCAGACACGGGTTTCGCAAAACATGCATTTTCATAACGTCATTAGAAAATACAAACCAAAAACCATTCGCGGGCGTCCGGGGGGATGTCATGTACCGAATGGATGTCGACGGGAGGAAGACATGAAGATCAATACCATTGGAAAACTGTGCATTCTGGCAGCGGTGGGGAGCATGGCGACAACATCCGCGATTGCCGACACCTCCGGCAAACGGATCGCGCTGTCCAACAAT
The DNA here is from genome assembly GCF_049830555.1 of Roseobacter sp. EG26. Taxonomy (NCBI): domain Bacteria; kingdom Pseudomonadati; phylum Pseudomonadota; class Alphaproteobacteria; order Rhodobacterales; family Roseobacteraceae; genus Roseobacter; species Roseobacter sp. EG26. Next base: position 371,481 of record NZ_JBNBLH010000002.1, on the reverse strand, counting down.
TATGCAGGTAATTCCTGGCGGCAGGCGATGCTGACAAGCTGGGACAAGGTGGGCAGCGCCGCTGTCGCTGACGGGATGGTCGCGGCGGCGGATGCTTTCACAACAGCGGAAAATCAGGTCACAGAGCAAGCCGCGCAAATCCAGAACCTGATCCTGCAAGGCTATGATGCCATCGTGATCAATGCCGCCTCTCCCGAAGGGCTGAACGGTGCGGTCAAGGAGGCCTGCGATGCGGGCGTTGTGGTCGTCTCCTTTGACGGCATCGTGACGGAACCCTGCGCCTACCGCATCGCTGTCGATTTCAAGCAGATGGGCAAGGTGCAGGTTGAATATCTGGCGGACCGGCTGTCTGACGGCGGCAACCTGCTGGAAATTCGGGGTCTGGCCGGTGTCTTTGTCGACGATGAAATCTCTGCCGGGATCCACGCGGGCGTCGATGAGAATAAGCAGTTCGAAATTCAGGGCTCGGTACATGGCGACTGGGCGCAGGACGTCGCGCAAAAGGCGGTCGCTGGAATTCTGCCGAGCCTGCCGGAGATCAAGGCCGTCGTGACCCAGGGCGGTGACGGTTATGGTGCGGCACAGGCGTTCAAAGCCGCCGGCCGCCCGACCCCGATCATCGTCATGGGCAATCGCCACGATGAGCTGACATGGTGGAAAGAGCAAAAGGACGCCAGCGGCTACGAAACCATGTCCGTGTCCATCGCGCCGGGTGTCTCCACACTGGCGTTCTGGGTGGCGCAGCAGGTTCTTGACGGCAAATCCGTTCCGCAGGATTTAACCGTGCCTTTCCTCGAAATCACGCAGGACACGCTCGAAGAAAGCCTCGCCAATACGCAAGCGGGTGGTGTGGCGAATGTCGAATATACGCTGGACGACTCGATTGCGGTGATCACCGGAAACTGATCCGAAACTTGCAGACCGATCAGATGAGTGAACCAGACCGGCAAGGCCATCTCCCCCTTGTCAGAATGCGCGGTGTCGAAAAGAGTTTCGGCGCCGCGCGTGCGCTCACGGGCGTGGATTTCGACGCTGCGCGTGGGTGTTGCGTGGGTCTGGTAGGCCACAATGGGGCCGGTAAATCGACGCTGATGAATGTTCTCGCGGGTGTGGTGTCGCCCGATCAGGGGGAAATCTTGATCAACGGTGCGTTGCTTGATGCCACCTATGATCCGGCGCGCGCAGCAGAACAGGGTGTCAGGGTCGTTTTTCAGGAACTGTCGTTGTGTCCCAATCTGACGGTTGCGGAAAACCTGCGGATTTTTCACCCTTCCATCAAGGGGATCGGCTGGCGCAAGACCGCGCGGCAGGTCATTCTGGCGGAACTTGACCGCATCTTTCCCGGCCACGGCATTTCAGCGGACGCCGAGGTAGGCACGCTCTCGATCGCGCGGCGCCAGATGGTGGAGATTGCGCGCGCCTTTTCAAACGTCAATTCCCGCATCGAACTGGTGATCTTGGATGAGCCGACCTCCTCGCTGGATCAGAACTCCGCCGCACAACTGGTGGCCTTTGTGCGCGGTTTTGTGGCCAAGGGTGGCACCGTGATCCTGATTTCGCATCTACTGGGTGAAATTCTGGATGCCACCGACCAGATTGTCGTGATGAAGGACGGTGCCACCGCCGCTGTCGATGCAACGCGCCATTTTGACCGGCCACGCCTGGTGCGCGAAATGGGCGATGTACTCGCGGAAAACAACGCTTTCGGGGGGCGTAAGAGCACGCGGCGCGACGGCCCTGCGCTGGTGAGCGGGCCCGAAGAGAATGACCAGCATCTACAGCTCTATCCCGGTGAAATCGTCGGATTTGCGGGGCTGAGCGGACATGGTCAAACCGATATGCTGGTGCGTATCTTCGAAGCGTCACAAGGCGCGCGCGGCAAAATCACGGCCACTGAAAAGGCGGTCTTCGTCGCCGGAGATCGGCAAACGGACGGGGTGTTCCCGCTGTGGTCGATCACGCAGAATATCTTTGTCGGCTCACTCACGCGCCTGACCAAAGGCCTCTCGCTGGATTTCGGTCAGGCCGAAGAGGAAGCACAGGACTGGCAAAAACGCCTTTCGGTGCGCACGCCGGACATGGCCAACAACATTCTGTCCCTGTCAGGTGGTAATCAACAAAAAGCGCTTTTTGCCCGTGCACTGGGTGCGGATGCGCGCATCGTTTTGATGGATGATCCCATGCGCGGTGTCGATGTGGGCACCAAACAGGAGGTTTACGAAATCCTGACCCAAGAGGCCGCAAACGGGCGCGCGTTGATCTGGTATACCACCGAGACCGACGAGCTGAAACATTGCGACCGCGTTTATGTATTCCGTGAAGGCCGGATCGTGGCGGAGCTTTCCGGCGAGATGCTGTCGGAGGAAAATATCCTCAGCCATTCCTTTGAGAAGGATACCGCCTGACATGACCCGGCTGCTGAGCCCGAACCTTTTGCGCACGCTTTTGCCCGGCCTGTCGCTGGCGGCCCTGTTGCTCGCGATCTTCTACCTGCAACCCCGCACGATGAGCTATTTCGGCCTGAACCTTCTGCTCAACCTCGCCGTGCCCATCGCACTGGCGACAATTGCGCAGATGTTCATCCTTTGTGTGAATGACCTCGATCTGTCACTGGGGGCTTTCATTTCCCTGACGGCCTGTATCACCGCAACCTGGCTGAACACGACCCCACTGCTGGGCGTTCTGGCGCTGCTGGCCTGTATCGCCGCCTATGGGGCGCTGGGGGCTCTTATCCATCTGCGCAACTTGCCGTCCATCGTCGTCACGCTTGGCATGTCCTTTGTCTGGACCGGAATCGCGGTTCTGGTGCTGCCGACCCCCGGAGGGGCCGCACCGGGCTGGATCCGCACGCTGATGACTTTGAAACCGGCGCTGGTACCCTTCCCGATCATCGCATTGGTGGTCATCGGGCTTGTTGTGCACGTGGGTCTGATGCGCTCTGCCGCGGGTGTGGTGCTGCGCGGGGCGGGTGGCAACGCCAAATCGGTGGCGCGGGCGGGCTGGTCGCTGTTGCGGGTTAAGGTCACGATGTTTTCGCTCGCAGGACTCTTTGGCGTGCTGTCGGGCATGGCGCTGGTGGGGCTGACCACTTCCGCTGACGCCAATATTGCGCTGCGCTATACGCTGTTGTCCATTGCGGGCGGCATTTTGGGCGGCGGCGAGTTCGTGGGCGGGCGTGTTTCACCGATCGGGGCGGTCATCGGGGCCATAACACTGGCGCTCGCCGGGTCTTTCCTGAGCTTCCTCAGGCTCAACCCGGATTGGCAGATCGGCGCGCAAGGCGCCATCCTGATCCTCGTTCTGGCCTTGCGGCTGCTGATCAGCGCCCGGGAGGTGCGCAGATGAGCCCATTGACCTCCCTGCCCCAAAAGCCCTGGATCTGGGCATGGATCGGCGCAATCTTGATGTGGCTGATCATCATGAGTGTCTCCGGCATTGTCGCAGGCGGTCAGGTGATGTCCGCCGCCGCCTCCTTCGGGACGTTCTTTGTTATCGTTGCCATCGGGCAGATGTTTGTCATCACGCTGGGGCCGGGAAATGTCGATCTGTCGATCCCCGCCTGCATCACGCTGTCGGCCACACTGGCGATGAAATTCATGAACGGCGATCCAAGCCTGCTGCTGCCGGGTTTTCTGATCTCGCTGAGTGTCGGGCTGGTGATCGGAACGCTGAATTTCCTGCTGATCCTGCTTTTGCGCATTCCCCCCATTATCGCGACGCTGTCTGCCTCGTTCCTCTACCAATCCACCGCGATCTGGTCGAACCGCGGTCTCAGGGTCAAACCCCCCGAAGTTCTGGGTGATTTCGCGGTCAGTAAAATTCTGGGTGTCCCGATCCTGACGATTGTGGTTCTAATCCTGAGCGTCGCAATGGCCTTTACCCTGCACCGCACACGATTTGGTTTGTCCGTACTGGCCGTAGGGCAAAACCAGAAAGCCGCCAAACTGGCAGGCATCCGCGTCGAACGCGTGCGGTTTCTGACCTATCTGATGTGCGCTGTACTGGCGGCGATCTGCGGCTTTTTTCTGGCCGGGTTTTCCGGTGGCGCCGCCCTGAACATGGGCGAGCAATACCTGCTCATGTCCATCGCAGTGGTCGTCATTGGCGGGACCTCCGTAGCTGGTGGCGATGCCAATCTAACGGGGTTGTGGGGGGCGTCGCTGTTCATGTTCCTTCTGGTTTCGATGCTCAACACCCTGGGTCTGTCAGCTGGTTACAGGTTGATCGTCACCGGCGCGATCATTGTCGGCATCATCGCGATTTCGGGCAGGAAGTCCGCCATATGAACAAGCCTCACACGTGCCTGAACACAGATTCTGAACCGCAATCAAAAGGGGTGCTTTTCAAGCCTGTCGCGCCTTGATCCGTTCCATGTGCACTTGACGAAAGTGAGCATCCGCCTCAGGTGAGCCGTCGTGCAGGGAGCCGAACCATTTGTCCAAGGGCACATTGCTTTCGCCGAAGTTCACGTTGTGAAAACGATGGTGCAGATAATGCATGTAGCGATCATTGCGCAAAGCCATCTCGTCCCCAAAAACAATCTCGTCAAATCCCGAATGGCTGACCGCAGGGCCAAGGCTGGTCTGAAAGGCGTTGAACATCATATGCAGCGGGTGACTGGGCACGATGAAGTGGATCAGGATGCAGCTAAAATAGAACAGATGCTCGACCGGATGCATGGCCATGCCCGACCACGGCCCCACATTGACGTTCTTGTGGTGCAGGTAATGTACCCAATCGTAAAGCGGTTTCCAGTGGATCAGGCGGTGTATCCAGTAAAAGTGGAAATTTCGCCAGAAGGGTACCGCCAGCATCAACAGGCAGAAGTAGACGGGGTTTGTATCGAAGCCGACAAAGGGCAGCATGTCATTGGCATAAGCCCACCACATAAGACATTCATATCCGCTCCAGAACAGCACGCCCGAATATGACCAGAAGACGTTGTCATAAACCTGATTGTTGAACAGAAACGTCGGGTTGTTCGTCGACATCCAGTTGGCGTTGTATTTCTTCTTGCGCCCTTGCATCCGGAACCTGATGAACCACAGATGGAATACGCCATTCCACAGGGTCAGAATAACCGCATTGCGCAGGACGATTTCGAGCACCCAGCCAATGGACCATGACTGCATTACCACGAATTCAGGCGTGAAAAATGCATATGAAACACCAATGACACCCATGTAGAGCGCAAACCACGGGTACAGCATGCCCGGAAATCCGAACATCCAGCGCAGCAGCCCCCTGATATCGGAGGGGCGATCCAGAAGAGGTTCGAGAAAAACCAGTCGTCCGGGGCGCCATTCGCCGCGCCGGTCCCGCATCTGTCCGTGTTCGTCAATCGTTGCCTTCGACTTGGCCATGACGAATTCCCCCTCGTCGCGGTTGCACCCCAAGAGTATTCTTGGCTTCTGACCCCGTCAATAATTTTCGAAAGATCATCAAATATACGATTTTACACCCATCATTCGATTGATGTTGAACTCCACGCATGACCCGCTATCCTGCACCAAATCTCAAAAGAAAATGATCGCGCGGGCACCATGTCGAAAGATGTCATCAATCCCTACGATGCCTTGCGGACCGGTCTGATCTGGGGGCGTTGGAAATCCGGTGAAAGGTTGATCCCGCAGCATCTGAAAGCTGAATTTGGCTGCACCAGCTCGGTTTTGCGTGAAGCCATGCTGCGGCTCGCTGGCGAAGGCTTTATTGTTTCGGAAAAGAACCAGGGTTTTCGAACCGTAACACATAGTGAGGAAACCTTTTGCGAGGCCGCGCATCTGCGTCTGATCCTGGAGCGTGAAGCGGCGACGCTTTCGCTGCAAAAAGGTGATTTCGATTGGGAAATGGCAGTGACAGCAGCCTATCAGAAACTGGCCTATGTCGAAAAGCAAATGATCGAAACACAAGACGTCCAGAAATATGTCCGGCACTGGTCGATTCAGGATTGGGAGTTTCACGCAACACTCATGTCGGCCTGCGGTTCTGATTTGCTGATGAACGCCTACCGCTCTGCCTTTGACACGTTCCGCATGTATGCGGTCTCGACCTACGCGAATTTTGGTTTTGGTGCCGAGATCACTGCAAAAGAACATCTCGACATCTACGAAGCCGCCATTGCGCGTGACGTGCCTGGCTGCATGGCCGCAATTGAACGTCACCTGACACTCTACCAGGAAGGTCGACGCAGCGGTGCCGCCTTATCGTCGAAATTGCCGCCGGAATAGAAAACTGAAACACTGAACGGGAGAGACTTATGACACAGATCGCATTGATCACCGGCGGAGGATCAGGAATTGGCCGCGCTTGCGCCGTCACACTGGCGCAGGCCGGGTTCCAAATTATCGTAACCGGCCGCCGCAGCGCACAACTGAACGAAACCCTTGACCTTGCGGGTGGCGGCACTGCAATCGCTGCGGATATTACCGACCCCAAGGAAGTTGACGCGCTCTACACCCGGATCAGCGCAGATCACGGGCGATTGGATGTGCTCTTCAACAACGCCGGAAACAACGTGGCAGCAGCGCCTATCGGTGACATCCCGCCAGAGGATTTTCTGCAAGTCATCAATGTAAACCTCTTTGGTGCCTTTCTGGCGGCGCGCGGCGCATTCAACCTGATGCGGGCGCAGGACCCGCAGGGCGGGCGGATCATCAACAACGGGTCGATCTCTGCTGCGGTGCCACGCCCCGGCTCGGCCCCCTATACCGCGTCCAAACATGCGATCACCGGTTTGACGCGGACGATTTCACTGGACGGTCGCCCCTATAACATTGCCTGCGGCCAAATCGACATTGGCAACGCGGCTTCCGAAATGACCGCCAAAATGAGCGGTGGCGTGCCACAGGCTGACCTGTCCATCAAGGCGGAACCGGTTATGGACGTTCAACATGTTGCGGACGCTGTTTTGCACATGTCCAACCTGCCTTTGTCGGCAAATGTGCAATTCATGACCGTGATGGCCACCGCGATGCCGTTCATCGGACGCGGTTGAGCATGACCGGAATTCAATCCGGGATGCCAAAGGGATTCAGAATATTCGCGGTCCAATCAAGTTCGGCGCTGACGCTCATTGATCCAACAGCCGTAGTCTGAATTTCGCAGGCTGCGCGGCCAGAGCCACCCGCAAGACTGATTTCACAAATAGAAAGGTGCCTTATGGAGACCCTAATTCGCGCATGTAGCGTCAGCGACATTGAGGAAGAAGACGTTCTGCGCTTTGATCATGGAGATCGGACATTTGCGATTATTCGCAGCCCCGAAGGCGAATTCTATGCAACAGACGGCCTTTGCACCCATGAAAAGGCCCATCTTGCGGAGGGTGTGGTCGACAATCACGATATCGAATGCCCATTGCATTTCGGTACTTTCGACTACCGCACGGGCGACCCCACAGGTGCACCCGCCTGCGTCAAACTCAAGATCTATCAGGTCAAACTGCAGGGCAATGACGTCTATATCAGCCTGACCTGACAGGTCTTGCAATATCGCTCAAGCTCGCTCGCCGCGCCTTGATCCGAGAATGGCTCTGCGTCAAAGCACCCCCTGCGCAAGGATCATCACCGCGCCAGCAGCCACGATGTACCCCGCATCGACAAGCGTCGCGCGGCCCGATTTCTGGCTGAACAAATCCATCCCGGCAACTACGAAGGCAACAGCGAGAATGGCGCCAACCGCGGTCATAATGGCCTGGTTTGTCTCGGTCATGCCCACGACAAGAGCGAGCAGTAAGATTCCAAGGAACTGAACAACCATCGCGGCCATCGGAGGCGATGCAGGCGGAGAAATATCGTGACTGCCAGTCGCCCATGCCTTGCCGAACATCAAGGGTCCGAACCACAACATCCCCAATCCGAAGGCCGCGACTGTACCAACGCCGACCGCAAGCCAGTTCATTAGCGTGACATCCATCACCCGGTCTCCTGAAGTGCGTTGAGCGTAGCGTCGAGTGTTTCAAGGATGCCCATCCAGCCGCCCTTGTGGTTGTCGCGCGTCTCAGCATCAATGAAGCGCACATGTTCGAGTGTCACATGTGTGCCTGCCGCGACCGGCTTGAACGTAAGCGTTACTGTACTGTTCTCCACCGAAAAGGGGCTTTCCCAGGTGAACACAAGCCGCTCGTATCTGTTGATTTCGCGATAGGTTCCGGCATGTGGAATTTCATTGTCGCCGGCCTGCATGACGATTTCAAACCGACCTCCCTCCTCGGGCTCGCTGGAGGCGTGCGGGACACTCATTCCCGCCGCCGGCATCATGAATTTCTTCAGCATTTCCGGGTCCAACCAAGCATTGAACACATCGATTTGCGGCGCATTGATGGTGCGCTCCACCATCAGGTTCAGTTCATTCATTCTTGTCTCCCTTCGTTATCAACGCATCCAGAGCCTGTAGTCTGAGCTCCCAGATGGACCGCAGATCAGCGAACCACCGGTCGATTTCAGACAGGGGCGACATCTGCACTTCGATCAGATGTTCCCGCCACTCCGTTCGCCTGATGACCAACCCCGCGCGTTCCAACACTTTGATATGCTTGGAAACCGAGTTCAGGCTCATTTCAAACCGCTTGGATATATCGGTCACGCGCATCGGTCCGTTCTGAGCAAGAAGCGTCAGAATTTCCCGTCGTGTGGGATCGCTGGCAGCTTTGAGCAGGTCGTTCAGAAGCTCTGAATCGAGTCGTTCAACCATATGGATGAATAACAAGACAGATGTCGTCAGTCAACCAGCTGGGTGAATGGGAGTTTCAATATCGGCCCGGTCACACAGCCTTCACCGCCAACAGGATGATCGAGATTCAGCTTTCCATATCCATGCAACTGGGTTCAGATCACGCGACCTTCATGAAAAGCCGAGCCCGGATATGAACACCCCGCTGACCTCTGCACCAACCCTCAAAACAGAACGTTTGATTTTGCGAGGCCCGCACCGGGGTGACCTGCCAGAGTTCACCCGTTTCATGACCACCGCTCCAAGCCTGGTGTCGCAGGGCGAAACCGTCAGCAAAGAGGAGGCTTGGTACGGTTTCCTGACCGGTATAGGACATTGGCAATGGCATGGTTTCGGCTTTTTCACGCTCACTTTGCACGATGACGATGCGCCCCTGGGCCGTGTCGGATTGCTCAAGCATTCCAATTGGCCAGAGGTTGAATTGGCCTGGCATCTCTTTGAAGAATCCGAGGGGTCTGGATATGCAACCGAAGCAGCCCGCACCGTGCGCCAATGGGCCTATCTTCAAAAGAACATCGAGCAGCTGTTCAGCTACATTCACCACGAAAACCAAGCCTCACAGGCCGTTGCGAAACGTCTGGGAGCAACGACAGATGGAACGCGCGCGCCACATGAACCTGACGCTGAAATCTGGGTGCACCCGCCCGGAACGCCGAACGCCCCGTAGCGCGCATTCGTCAATGCGGTTGGCTCAATCGGTAAGCGCATTTTTGACGGCGCGCGCCAATTGAGCCACCTTGAACGGTTTGTTCAACAGCACCGTATCTGATCCCGGAAAACCTGCGCGTTTTGCGGTAGTCGCCGGGTAGCCGGACATGTAGATGATCTTGATTTTCGGACGAACCGCTTTGATTTCCTCGGCAAATTCCGGACCACTTTCGCCCCCCGGCAAGACGACGTCGGAGAGCACCAGATTAATTTTTGTCCCCGCAGCCACAATATCCCTTGCGGCTGCGGCACCACTTGCCAGGATCACTTTGTAGCTCAGGTTCTTCAGCATCGTCTCCGCAAGCTTTCTCACCTCTGCATCGTCTTCGATCACCAGAATGGTTTCACCCCTGCCGCAGGGAACCGCTTCAGCGGGCGGCGTTTCCGACCAATCAGCCTCGACATCGGCCCGAGGCAGATAAATCCTGACGGTGGTGCCCTGCCCGACCCCGGTACGGATCGTTGCCTGCCCACCCGATTGCTGCGCGAAACCGTAGACCATTGATAAACCAAGCCCGCTGCCCTGACCAACCTCCTTGGTGGTAAAGAAAGGTTCAAAGGCGCGATTGCGAACGTCTTCCGTCATCCCCTCACCCTGATCGGTCACAGAGAGGACAACGTAATGTCCCGCAGCGATCTCGGCACCATTTAAAGAGCTGTCTTCATCCAAAGTGACATTCGCGCATTCAATGGTCAGCGTGCCACCCTGTGGCATCGCATCCCGGGCGTTGATGCCAAGGTTCAGCAGGGCCGCTTCCACCTGACCCGGATCCGCAAATGCACTCCAGGAACTGTGCTGCGCACGCGTGGTCACCGCGATGGTTTCGCCCAACATACGTTGCAGGAGCTCCGACATATTCGCGATGAGTTCCTGCACATTGATCGGCTCAGGCCTCAACGGCTGTTTGCGGGAATAGGCAAGAAGCCGTTGCGTCAACTCGGCACCGCGCCCGGTTGCATGAATGATCGCGGAAATCATCGGTTGAGATTGCGTGCTCTTATCCAACTGTTCCAACAGCTCTGCATTCCCTTGAACAACGGCAAGCAGATTGTTGAAATCATGCGCGATTCCCCCGGTCAGCTGGCCAATTGCCTCCATCTTTTGCGCCTCGGCCAAACGTTTTTCGGATCGACGTTTTTCCTCGCTGGCTTCAGATTTCGTCTCCAGCAACAAACGCTCTATCGATCGGTGGCTTTCCTCAAGTTCCAGCCTGGCAACGAATTCCGACACGAATAGCTGCGCATGCCGTTTGATGACCTGGAAGAAGATGAAGAAGAAGCTCACCGCGATGATCGCCCCCCCCAAGGTTGCGGGGTGCCCTGCAGACAACAGACCTGCAAGGGCCCCAATGGTCACAAGCCCAGAGTAGACAACCGCCGCCATGGGAACGGGATAAAGCGCGATTGCGCCGCCACAAATCATGCCGGTGACAAGCGCGGCCAAAAACATCTGGACCCAACCATCGACAACCGGAAGCACAAACATGCTTGGATAGGCCCAGATCAAACCGAATACGGTTGAGCGCCGCACGACCCTTTTGACCGAGCGCTTGCTGACTTTTTCAGGAGCCTCGCGCAGCCGATGACGTCGTGCTCTCCACAAGGCGGGTACGGACACATATCCGATCACTGCCGCCCAAAGTGCGATCACCGGTGTAAATTCACCGGTCACATAGAGCGCTCCTACGAGGGTGCCCGCGTTGACCATGTTCACAATCATCAACGCAGGCATCAGTCGCACCAACGCATGGACCTGCTGCGCCCGAATACGAGCAGCGGTCTCGGGGGTCTGAGAATTGGTCAAAGATTATTATCCCGCAAAAGGAGGCTAATTCTACCTTGATACCAACTATGATTGAATCGCCTATTCTTGGCTAGCCCGGCAGGCAGGCGATAACGCTATCAAAGACGATCTCGCTGGCCGCGCCATAAAATGCGGTTTCACGTCAAAACTCACCCGGCATAACCAAACAGACGCGGCAGCCACAGGACCAACCCTGGCCACAAGACCAAGCTCAACAGGGCAATCAGCAGCGCGATAAGGAAGGGCCAGATTTCACGGATGATTTCTGCGAGCGGAATGCGTGTGACCGCATTAAGTACAAAAAGCAGAATCCCGTAAGGCGGCGTGATCAGCCCGATCATGCAATTGACGACGGCCACGACGCCAAAATGCACAAGGTCGATGCCAAGCTCGCGACAGGTGGGCAGAAACAGCGGTATGATCACCAGAATGATCGTTGTGGCATCCAGCACGCAGCCCAAAAGCAGCAGCAACAGATTCACACCCAGCAGAAAGGCAATCGGTTTCACGTCCAGCCCGACGAGGCGTTCGGCCAGCAGGCTCGGGATGTTCTCGGAGGCCACAACGTAGTTGAGGATCAGGGCCCCTCCGATCACAAGACCAACGGCGGCAGAAGAGCGGGCACTTTCAACCAATATCTCGTAGAGCGCGCGGAAACTGAGTGCGCGATAGAAGATCGAGGCCAGCAGCAGCGCGTAAAATGCAGCAACCGCAGCCGCCTCCGTTGGTGTGGTGACGCCCCCGTATATGCCGTAGAGCAGGATCGCGGGCATCAGCAGGGCCGGAAATGCATTGGCCGTGCGGCGCGGCAGCTCTGATAGCGGCACCGGCTCTTCGAGAGCGAACCCGCGCTTGTGGGACAGCACAAGGTTCATGGCCATCAACACCGCTCCCATCAGCAAGCCGGGAATGATTCCGCCCAGAAAGAGGTATCCAATGGAGCTGTTGGAGACCAAAGCGTAAAGGACCATCGGGATTGATGGCGGGATGATCGGACCAATCGTCGCAGAGGCGGCGGTGATCGCGGCCGCGTAGCCACGTGTGTAATGGCCGCTTTTCGTCATCATCTGAATGATGATTTTGCCAATGCCCGCAGCATCGGCCACCGCAGAACCCGACATGCCCGAAAAGATCAGCGATGCAACAACGTTGACGTGTCCCAGACCGCCGCGAAACCGCCCGACAAGTGCTACGCAAAACCCAAGCAGACGGTCACTGATGGTCCCTGCATTCATGATATTGGCCGCCACGATAAAGAGCGGCACCGCAAGCAGGATGAAGCTCTGGTAGAGGCCATCCATCAGGACCTTGCCAACAATGCCGACCCCCTGCCCCGCAAGTGTCACATAAGCCACCGACGCCACCAGAATGGCGTATGCGATGGGCGTGCCAATGCCAGCCAGAAAGAACAGCGTCGCGATGCAGATAAAAAATTCGATACTCATCGTATCTCGTCACTGCCAGGTTTTGGCGCGCCCACACCGTAACGCACTGCGCTGTAGGCAGCCCAAGCATAGCGCAGTGCGACGGCAATCAGAAAGAAGATATAGATCGCATAGATGTCCCTCATGCGAATCCAGTCTCCGAAAACAGCGGATAATGTCGCCGTTTTCTTGAGCCGCAGGATGTAGAATTTCGACCATGTGGGTTCAACTGACAAGATCAGCACGACCGCGATGGTGACGCCTGAGATGATGATGAACCAACGGCGCACCGCCGGGCGCACAGCGTGGAAGAGAATGTCAAAGGTCACATGATCGCTGTCTCTGACCACAAAAGCATTGCCCCAAAAAACGATCCAAACCCATAGAAACAGGCAAAATTCGAGGGTCCAGCCATAAAGCGAGGGATCAAGGAATGGAAACCGGTCAGGCAGCCATTCGAGACGCGCAGAGTAGCGCACGACAATCTGCAGAACGAAGGTCAGAAACATGATCGCCATCATCGCTGCGGCAACGCCGCGCGCAAAGTGGCCTGCACCCGCCTGAATTGATTTCATCTGTGGCCCCCGCGATGGCCAGTCTTTGCTGACCTAAATCATAGGAAGGACGGTTTGCCCGTCCTTCCAAACGTCATATCACAACAGATCAGTTGCCGAGCGCGTTGATTTTGTCCAGCACGCCATCGGGCCAGCTTGCCGCAAGGTCGGAGCCTGCGTATTGCGCCTGAACATGGTCACGGAAGGCCTTGAGATCAGGCTCGTAAACCTCCAGCCCCTGCTCTTGCAGGAAGGACACGAGATTGGCCTCTTTTTCCAGCTGCTTTTGCCGCCCGCTCTCTGCCGCCGCTTCTGCTGCGGCCTGAACGGTGGCCTGTTGGTCAGCGGTCAACCCGTCCCAGACCGCTTTCGAGAAGGCAACATAGTTCAGATCAACCAGATGCGACGTCAGAGCGATCTGTTTGGTCACCTCATAGAATTTGGCGTCCACGACCGTGGGGAGCGGATTGTCCTGACCATCAACGGACCCGGTCTGCAAGGCGGTGTAGACTTCGGTGAAGGCCATCGGCGTGGGGTTTGCACCCAGTGCTTTACCCAGGAACTGCCAGGCGTCCGTGCCGGGCATTCTGAGGTTGACACCGGCGAGGTCCGCCGGGGAGGTGACGGTCAGCTCATCTTTGGTCTGGCGCAAGTTCACATGGCGCTGGCCGAGGTACATGACCGCAAGCAGCTTCACGCCCAATTCATCCTCTACCTTTTGACGGAACGGTTCCATCAAAGGGTCATTGAAAACGGCAACCTGATGGGCCGCGTCCTGATGAACGTAGCCTGTCGCAAAGATCGAGAATTCAGGGAAGAACTGCGCCAGCTCCTGTGCCGAGGTGATCGACATTTCAAGATCACCCGACGCGATCGTTTCCAGCTCAGACCCCTGGGCAATCAAGGAGCCATTGTAATGCGGCTCGTACGTGGCGAACTCTGCCACAGCCGGGGCAAAGACCTCGGCCAGCGCCACCGACCGTTGGTCGGTCTCGGACGCAGGTGTGGACATCCGCAAGGTAATGTCGGCTGCATAGACCGGAACAGCCAGTGCGGTCGCCATCACCGCGATGGGTGCACGCCTGATGAAATTCATGATCATATTAGTTCCTCCGTGTTTAACTTGCGGCTTTTCCGCATATTATTCGTCGGGCTGTCGCCCATCGAAATTCCTTTACATGCCCAGAGCACGCCGTTTCGCGCTGTTGATATGCGTTTGAAGGGCCCGCACGGCTCCTTCAACATCACGCTCTTTCAGCGCCGCCAATATGACAAGATGCTCGTCCAGGACCGAAACGACAAGCTCCGGCAGCATCCGCGTATCCAGGTTCCGAATAAGTCTGATCTTTATCGCATTGACCCGGTGAATGTCCGAAATGATCGCATTCCCCATGGCGTCAATGATCAGGTCATGAAAATCCCAGTCAATCTGTTGGGCTTTCTGCAAGATGTCAGGCGAAACCGCCGAGGTAGCCGCATCACGCACATCCTGGTGCTGCCTGATCAGACGATCAATGTCGTCCGATGTGGCGGTCTCACAAAATGCCATGACCGCCTCCCCCTCAATGATGCTGCGAAGCTGGAAGGCATTGCGAACAAGCTCAAGATCAATAGACAATATCTGCAACCCGCGCTTGGGCACAGTCTTGATCAGCCCATCCGCCTCAAGGCGTGGGATCATTTCACGGATCGCCCCCAAGGGCATGCCCGTCAACTCCACAAGCTCGCGCTGCGAAACGATCTGCCCGGGCTGAATGTCGCGCGACAGCAATTTTGCGGTAAAGTTGGAATAGGCGTGATCACGTAGTCGAAGAGATGCCCGAGCGCTCATGCTGTCGCCTTCATTGAGGAAAACCTTGCAGCAATCAGATCACGCGCCGTGCCTTCCAGCGGTCGCAAGGGCGCACGCAGGTGCGCCCACTGGGTGTTGCCGGTTTTGGCGACCATGGCCAATTTCAATGCCGGAATAACCGGACCGGAGACAATCAAATCCACATCCGCACAGAGCGCGCTATCTTCCAGATGTGTCTCAAACAGGGTTTTCAGACGCGCAGGGTACAGGTTCGCCATGCCGCAGATCGACCCTGCGGCCCCTAGGGCGGCAGCCTTGTGCAGCAGCCGTTCGTCCCCGACCAGCGTGGCGATCTTGCCGCTTTCGAGAAGCGCGCGCGTGTTATCCCAGTTCCCGGCACTGTCTTTAACCGCAAGCACATGATCCGGGAATGCCCTTTTGAGACGCATGATCAGATCAAGGGACAGCGGTATCTGGGTAATTTGCGGGATATGATAGAGAATGAACTGCGCCGCTGAATCCGCCATCTCGAAAAGACCTGCGTGCCAATCGAAGAGGCCGGTATCATCCACCCCTTTGAAATAGAAAGGGGGCATCAGCAGAAACCGGGTGACGCCTGCCTCCAGACCTTGCCGCAGCTGCGTATGCACGTCCGCGAGGGCTGAACCACACAGACCGAGTGTGATCTGTTTTGGATTGATGCCGCTGCCGGTCATCGCCACGAGCGCGTCCTGCCGTTCCTGAAGCCCCATGGACGCGCCCTCTCCGGTGGTTCCAAAGAGCGTGACGCCCTGAAGCCCACTGCCGAGCATATCCTGTGCGTGCTGACACAGCAGCCCGAGGTTCAAACTGCCGTCCGCATGAAACGGAGTCAAAAGGGCCGTGGATATCCCGAAGTGCGCGATACTCATGCCCCCCTTTTCATCGTTTGCCGCAGGTATGATTCGAGTTTTCAGGGTAATCGTTACAAGTTGACTGTCAACGTAACATGTTAGATTGTTCACCAGATTAATGCATTGGAACGTGCGGGGTGAACGACCTGAGATGCCAAGAATTCTCTGCGCGGGGTTGATTGCCGCAGACCTTGTGTTCGAGGTCGGGGAGTTCCCTGCAAGCGGTACGAAAATCAGGGCGCGCGGCGCTCGGATGATCGCAGGCGGCGGGGCTATGAACGCGGCCTCGGCCATCACCAGTTTGGGGGGCGAGGCGATACTGGCGGGCGCTATCGGGGATGATCCGCTGGGCGAATTCCTCAGCGACAGGATCAAGGCGCACGGCATTGACGATCATTTGGTGCAGAAGGTTGCAGGTGCTTCGACACCACGATCCGCGATTGTCATCACAGCTGACGGGGAGCGCACGATCATAAACCATCGCGACGCAGAACCGCCTGGCGAGACAGAAGCTTTACATCCAGATCTCCTTTTTGATGCCGTGTTGGTGGACACAAGGTTTCCGGCGCTGGCAAGAACCGTCACTGCGGCGGCCCGGCAGGCGGGAAAGCCCTGCATTGTTGACGCTGAAGCGCCCGTTTCCATCGCCACAGAGGTGCTTGAGGATGCAACCCATGTCATCTTCTCCGAACAGGGATTGGCCGATTTTTGTGGGGAGGTGAGCGCCGCAGCCCTCGCACATGCAGCCCGTCAGCTTGGCGGATGGTGCGCCGTGACACGCGGCGCAAGGCCCGTTCTTTGCTGCGATGGTCAGCACAGTACCAAGGTTACCACCTTGAAGACACATGCTCGGAACACGCTCGGCGCAGGCGACGTCTGGCATGGCGCATTTACCTTGGCGCTTACCCGGGGCCACTCGGAAATCGAGGCCGTTCACTGGGCCAACGCGGCGGCCGCCCTGAAGGTCTCACGGCCCCTTCAGATGGAGGATCTGCCAACAACCGCAGAGGTCGAGAGCCTCCTGCAATCCGACAAACCCGCGTTGGAGCAGCTGACATGACCTTCAGGGACACACGAAAGCTCACCTTGAATGGGCAGCCCGTTCCAGATGAAAGGGTCGGTTCCTTGACGGAGGCCGATGCGTCGGGAGATCTCTTTGCACAGCTCGCACGCGACGGCTATCTTCTGCTGCGGGGGGCGCATGACGCCACCGAGGTCGACACGGCAAGGCTGGAGGTTCTTTACCGGTTGGCAGAAGTCGGTGAGGTTGCTGAGCCCACCGAAGATGGTATCGCATCAGGCCGGTCGCATCGGCGCGACATTTATCCGAACACCGTTGAACTTGGTGCCTTCTGGCAATCCGTCAGCGAAGGCCCGGCGCTTCGTGCGGTCATCAACGGCCCCAGCATCGCCAAGATCATGGACCGGCTCTTTGGCGAGAAATCACAGCATTTCTCCTTTGCGTGGTTACGCGCGATGACGGCGGGCCGGGCATCACCGCTGCACGTGGATCACCCCTACATGAACCGGGGGTCCAAGCGGTTGGTGACCTGCTGGACGCCGCTTTGTGATATCAGCCTTGCTGATGGGCCACTTTACATCCTTGAGGGATCACACCGTTGGAACGACATTCGCCAGCAATTCGAGGGTCACGATGTGGATCAGGATACCACGCGACCGGGACATATTGAGCAGAGCGCCATCGCCCTTGCGCAGCGCAAGAACAGCCGGTTCTTGACCACGGAGTTCAAGCCGGGTGACTGTCTTGTTTTCGGCATGTTCACCGCGCACGGGTCCTTTGACAACGCCTCCCAAACAGGTCGCATCCGCCTATCCTGCGATACCCGGTTCCAGCCCGCGGCAGACCCGATGGACCACCGTTTTTCAGGATCATCCCCGGCAGCTCACAACGGGCTTGGATACGGCTGCCTGTCGGCGGCGCTGCCGATGACGGAAACCGGCAAACTGCGCTGACAACGGAAGAAAGACGTAGATTTGAAAGGAATTGTTCCCAGTCTGAATACACCGTTTGACCCCGCGGGTCACCTTGATCTGTCATGCCTCAGGCGATTGGTTGAGCATACAATTGACACAGGCTGCGGCGGTATGCTTGGGCTGGCGGTCGCAGGGGAGCACACGACACTGACAGAAGGTGAAAAACTCAGCTATATCCAGACCCTGACCGACGCAAATGCGGGACGTGTGCCTGTTATCATCAGCGTGACCGCGCAGGACCCAAATGAGAGCCTGGCGCTTTCAAGGACCGCCACTCAAGCTGGGGCTGCCGGCGTCTGCGTGCAAATCCCCGAAAACCTGAACCGTCAAGGCATGCATGAATTCCTGCGCGACATCGCGAATGCCGGACCAGATATTCTGATGGTGCAGGATCTGGATTGGGATGGGCGTGGCCTGTCGCTCAATGACATCACCTATCTCTTTGACAAGGTAGATAGGTTTTCCTGGCTGAAGATAGAGACACAGCAGGCAGGTCCCAAGTATTCGGCTGTTCTGCGCGCTACTGACGGCAAGCTGAATGTCTGCGGTGGCTGGGCTGTGACGCAGTTGATGGACGCATTGGCGCGCGGCGTTCATGCGTTCATTCCGACCGGCATGGAGCGCGTTTATGTCTCGATCCAACGCCTCTATGAGACCGGAGAAGTCACCGCCGCACGTGCCTTGTTCGAAAGGGTCTTGCCGATCCTCAATTTCTCCAACCAGAACATCGGTATCAGCATCAGGTTCTTCAAGGAATTGCGCAAGGCGGAAGGGCTGTTTGAAACGGACCAATGCCGCCTGCCGCAGGCGCAATTCGATGATATCCAGGCGCTGGAGGCAAGACACGCGCGCAACGCCGCGATGGCATTGATACGCGAAGCAAGTGAAGCCGCGGCGATGAGACAGGACGGATAGCGAAGATGTCACAGATTTTGGGTCACGGTCAGCATCGATATGAACCGGTGCCAGCGTGGGGCAACCTGCCTTCCGATGTGATTTTGGGGGACGTTGCGGGCATTGCCGTGGACGACAAGGACAGGGTGTATCTGTTCAATCGGGGCGACACACCGGTCGTTGTGCTCAACCAGAGCGGCGACCTTCTGGCCGCCTGGGGACAGGGCATCTTTACGAACCCTCATGGGGCGTCGATTGGACCGGATCAATGCCTTTACCTGACCGATAATTTTGACCACACCGTCCGCAAATTCACGCTGGACGGTAAATTGCTTCTCGAGATCGGCACAGCTGGCGTCAGTTCCGGGTTCATGAGCGGGCGACCGTTCTGCAAATGCACCCATGCGGCAATCTCCGCATCCGGCGACATCTTCGTGTCCGACGGGTATCAGAACGCCTGCATTCACAAGTTCGACCCAAGGGGAAATCTTCTGAAAAGCTGGGGAACGCCCGGATCGGGACCCGGCGAATTCAACCTGCCCCACAATATCTGCTGTGACGTCGATGGCTGGGTGTATGTTGCAGACAGGGAAAACTCCCGCGTGCAGGTCTTCGACCAGAACGGGCGATTTGAGACGCAAATCAACAACATGCACCGCCCGAGCGGCTTGGCGATCACACCGGGGACCTGCCCTGCGTGCATCGTTGGCGAGTTGGCGCCTTATCTCCAAGTCAATCGGGATTTCCCGAACCTTGGCCCGTTCGTCACTTTTATAGATCAGCAAAGCAGGGTCATCTCACGCCTTAACGCAAGCAAAGGTCCCGGATTGGGCGCCGGCCAGTTTCTGTCACCCCATAGTATCGCATATGACAGCTCCGGCGACCTCTATGTCGGCGATGTGGTTGATGCGGACTGGCACGCAGTCATGTGTGAAAACCCCAAACCGGAACATCCCAGACGTTTTCAGAAATTGAGACGTGTTGCCGACACCGACGCACGGACTGATCCCAAGTCCGACAGGTGATGGTTGGCGCTCTGGTGAGCCAAAGCCCGCCTGCCAGCGGCGCGCAAACGGTCTGACGTCGGTTCAAATATGCGTTATTCTGGACTTACGGGCTGTCTCTCAGACGATGGCGCCTTACATCTGCAATCATAGTAAACGGTATGGAGTAATTTTGATGGTACTGAAATATGCAGCAGTTGGCGTGGCCCTGGCCTTGAGCGCCTGCACCACGATAGACAACGAAACACGCACGCAGAAGGTCCTTGAGGGTGGCTTGAACGACGGCCAACGTTACGAACTCAGGACGCGCGAGATGGCGGGGCCGAACGGTTCCTTCACGCAGACCCGTGTGGTTTACAGAGGTCTGGCCAGAACCTGTGTGCTGGACAGCCCCGGAGATTGCGAGTCTGTTGCGCGCAATCTCATCGACAAATATGACGAGTTGATTATCTAGAGTTTCCTCGCAGGAGGGTGTGTTGAAGTTGTCGGCGCCCCTGTGACAATGGGCAACCAGCTTCCCGGTAAAGAAATCAGCTTTTACCCATGTCCCGCGCTCAGCACTATCTGCGCGAGACCAAATTTCGTTCCCGGCCTAGCAATCAACGCCTGCCTGGCTGCGGGCCAGTTCCCGTTTGTCCACATAGACAAAGCCTTGCACCGCCGGGCTGTCAAAGGCCATGACCTGACCGGCGGTTCGAGCAAAACAGGCACAATCCATCCCGGATTGCGCAGACCGACAGTAGGCCATCTCGTTTCTGAATATCGTCTGACTTTCCGAATCCGAGGCGACCGCTGCGCCGCGTGTCGTCAGTGGCTGGAAGGTAAATCCGATGGCAGCAACCGTTACCATCCCCAGACCTATGTAGATAGCAAGAGCGCTTTCACTGACCATTCGACCCTCGAGACGCCCCCATAGGTACGCTAGCGCCCTTAAAATAACGCCTCAAGGAAAATGAAATTACGATTTAACTCAAATGAGTCGGGGCGCAGCCAGGGCAACACGGTCATGTTCGGGGTTGCGCGCATGCCGGATTGATCGTCTGGCTCTACGGTAGTGCACCTCCGGGAGAGCCGCGCAGGGACCAGAAGAAGGCTTCCAGCTTCTTGCTTCGGGTCGTTTCCCCGAATGTCGCGATATAGGCACGATCCAGCAGCGAAGCAGAGGTCGCAATCTCTCGATTGAGAACTTCGAAAAAGCGCCCGATCAACAGCGATTTATGGATCTCATTGTAATCCACATTGGCAAATATCGCATATCGGTCTGTCGTGAAACTGCGCGGGCCACGCAGCCAGGCACATCCTGCGTGACGGCTGGCATGCTCAGCGATGATCTCCAGATCGCCGACATAATATGTAATGGACCCGTCACAGAATTTCTTGGCCACATCATCATGCGTATCACCGGCCCAGAACACGCCCCCCTGCTCTTCCAGCCCATTGGTGTTGTTACAGTGGTTCTTGCTGTCTTTGGGGCTGCGCAGCGCGGCAATGATGTAGTCGCGATAGGTGCGCCATTCGCCGGACTGCAGGATAATCTGAATGCTATGGCTTGCCGCGTTGGTTGTGCCGACAAACCCGATCAGAGCCTTGTCTTTTCGGCAGGCAGATGCGGGTGCTACGGACCCTTTACGCGTCAGATATCCGACCCCGGTGATAAACAGCGGCGGCGAGACGGCAAATCGTTTGACCCGCGCGGTGTTGATCGTCGCCGGGTCACACATGATGTCAATCTTGTCGCCAAGCAGGTCAAAGCGATCAAACGGGACGGGTTCTTCGTTGGCAGCCTCAGCCAGTTTCTTCAATTCATCCCGGCGGGTCTTTGACAATTCATCAATATCATGAACCGTGATCTGGCTGGCCTTGATGTCGGGCGTATCATCTTGCCGAATGAGCATCTGCTTGAGCACAACATCGCAAATGTAGACCATGTATCCATCATAACCAGCCGCCCGGATCGGACCGGAACCGGTAGACACGTTCCGGGGCACCTTGAAAGTCTCATAACTGAAAGGACGCGCAGCACCGCGTACTCCGATGCGCAGTTCCAGCCCAGGTGCATCGGCGTCTGCAACCGTTTCTGTCGCGGTGTCATTCGTCACCTGTGCGGTGGCTGGTGTCATTGCCCAACCAAACAACATCAAGAACATAACCCACATACGTGTCATTCCGCGCTCGCTTTCTTGAGGTTGAACAACCTGCGCTTCTTGGTCTTTTGCGCCGGGCTGTCCTCGGTGATCTCCAGGAAGATGGCGAAGAAAATCAGGAACAGGAACGGATGAGCGCCGTAGATCAGCATTTCGCGGACTTCAAAACTGTAATCAAATCCGGGCGGCGTATCGCGGATGAAACCAGGGCCATAGCTGGCAATCACGATCAGGTAATACCAGCCCAAGCTCATGAAGGCGAAGAGCACGCCCATGGGTATCGTGACAAAGGCCCTTAGCTCGTCGTGTTGGTCAATCAGGACCAGAACGCCAATGGCGACGATGAACCCAACGCCCGCATGCATCGCAAAGAAGGACCATTTTGACTGGAAGAAAAAGGCGATCTGGTTCTCGGTGAGTGCAAAACCCGCATTGATCCACAGTTCCAGAAACGTACCCGCAATAACACCAAAAATGGCCGCTATCGACGGGATGACTGCCATCGAAAACAGCCGCAGGAACGGTATGCGCCGGATGTGCCATCCCGGCCAGGAATTGTCTTCCTTGCGCACCTCACGACCGAATAAGGCCGTGATCGCCGCCAACAAGGTACTCATGAACACGCCAAAGACTTCCCAGAACGAAACCGTCAGAATGGTATGACGGCGTTCTGCATATTTCGTTTTCAGGGTCGATTTCCAAACCGCACGGCACTTTTCGGCTTTGGGAGGGTCAAGGGAGCCGACCGCCGGGTCAATCTTGTCCCAGGGATCGTCCTCCTCGTCGAACTCATCAGGCGCGGGCGGTCTGGATTTACAGGTTTCGATCAGCTCGGCATCAAACTGCTGGTTCTCCATGGTCTCGACGACAATTGGTTGCAGCCGCGATGCAGTGATGGGGTATTCTGCGGAATTCCATGCCAGCAGTGTGTAGAACGCAGCCGGAATCGCCAGCGTCGAAAACATCATCCCCATCGCAAAGGAGTTCAATTCGACCTGGTAGCTTCTCTTGATCCGCTCATTGATCCGCGCAATGGCGCTATCGCTGTTGTAATTTTTGATCGCCCGATTGTTGCGCAGGAAATGAACAGCAAAGAGCGCAATCGTGTCATTGGCCACTGCATTCGCCATGTCGAATATCTTCTTGCGGGCGGCTTCGTCACCTTTGACCTCGTTCTTGAGCTGGTTCTTCAGGTCTTCCACCTGCCCTTCGAGGGTCTCGGACAGCTCGCCCATTTTCTCAAGTTGCGTAAATGGAAAATGTTTGACCCGCTGCTTTCCCGTGATGGCCGGGGCGAGGTAGTCAATGGTCCGCAATGAGCCGTGAATGGCTGGTATCTGGCTGCTGTCATAGCTGTTTTTGAAATCTTCCTCGACATTTTGGGTAAACATGTCGGACAAGGGCTTCTGGCACTCGACCTTGAAGTTCTGGAAAGCGATTGCGTGCAGTTCTTCTATAACGGCGTAAACCCCGCGTGGCACGCCGGCCAAACGGTGAGACAGCGATCGCATGGTGTTCTCTACCGGTCGCAAGGCCCCAATGGAAAAGATGGAAATAATCGCCGCCGAGATGAAGATCGGGCGTCCGTATTGTGAATCGATCAGGCCAATCGGGTCCGTGGCGGTGCCGGTCAGGTCATCCGTCGGACCAACCTCGGAATTCGACGCCAGCGTCTGCGTGACCAATTCATAGATTTCGGTTGAGCTGAGCACCACAATATAGGTGCCCAGATACAGCAGCGAATAGAACATGAAGCCGATGTTCTTTTCGCGAGGCGTACAAAGCTTCGCAACCTCGACGTTCCGCAGGATCGGGTGTTCCCGAAACGGAATTGAGGTCAGCGAGGAGTTATAATTGCGGTAGGCTTCGATGAGTAGCGTGACAGCCCCGGCAACAACCACCCCAAAGTAAATGAGGGAGTTCATTGGCTCAGCAAGGTTTTACACCAGCTTTACAGGCAGTTGCTGACGGAAGGATCACACGGACCGGCTTGTGGGTTCTGATCCGGCCCCGGAAAATAGGGGGAGGACCCGATGAACACGGCCAGAAACGCAACGGTGGCTAGTTTGGACAGCATAATTGTTCTCAATGATTAAATTAATGATGTGTTAACCTAGCGGAAACCTGCCGAAATTTCAACCTGAAATTGATGCTGGCGACGGGCCACAACGCGTTCGACAATTCAGATCATGATCTGCTAAGTATATGATCGCCCGATCTTATCTGTTCCCGTCGTGCGCGGCCTCCGATCCCGCACAGGCAATTGCGATAGATAGCCTAGGTTGAATTTAGTCTTTCGCAGGTTGACCGCCGGTTTTGCAATCACAAACGACCGGTCTCAACCAGAGGTGCAAATTCATCCCGGAGGACGCCTTCAAGGAGTGTGTTTCAGCGACGAGGATGCGAAAACGATCAAGATGGCCAAAACCGCAAGGAGCCCAAATGCGATTTGCAGATCGGTGCTTTCGGCAACAAAACCAACGAACGCGGGACCGATCAACATGCCTCCGTAACCGAGCGTGGCGACGCTGGAAATGGCCTGACCAGCCGGCAAATTCGGGTCATTGGCCGCACGGCTGAACGCCAGCGGCATGATCACGGCGTATCCGATCCCCATCAGCGCAAACCCCAGCAGCGCGGCGGCGAGCGAGGGCAGCAAGACCGCAATCAACACCCCGACTGCGGCACAGATACCGCTGATCCGCGCGGCACGTACAGGTCCCGTAACCGTCACCAGCCTGTCGCCCAACAGCCGGACAATCACCATCGCAACAGAGAAAACAGTATACCCTAAAGTTGCAGCACTTTCAGACGTTTGCACGACATTCTTCAGGTAAACGGCGCTCCAATCCGCGACCGCACCTTCCCCAAGAGCTGCACAAAAGGCCACGATACCGACCAACACCAACGTTCCCGTTGGAAAGGCAAAGATTGAGCCATCACGGTGAGCGGCTCTGTCGGACTCCCAGGGAATATTGGCGGCGTAGTATGTTGCTGCAAATACGGCTGCCGAAGAGATCAGGAAATGTACAAAAAGACCCATACCCAGATAGACCGCCAGATATCCGCTCAGAGCGCCCAGCCCTGCCCCAAAGCTCCACATCGCATGAAATGAAGACATCATGCGCCGGTCAAGACGGCGCTCGGTCTCGGCCCCCCACCCGTTCATCGCCACATCCATCGCGCCATGCGCAGCGCCAAAAAAGAAAAGCGCGGCCCCCAGGGTAATCTGCGTTGGCGCAAGCGACAATGCGACGAGTGTCACGGGATATGTGACGGCAATAAGGCGAGTCACCCGCACTGCGCCCAGGCGATCAACTGCCTTGCCTGCGATGGGAAATGAACAGACAGCGCCCGCCGCAAGCGTCAGCAATAAGAATCCAAGTGCTGCGTGTGACAAACCAAACTTTTCAGCCACCGCCGGGACGCGCGATGCCCAAATGCCGAATAGCGCACCATTCAGGATGAACATGGCTGCGACCGCGCGCCAGGGGGTGCGCCAGTCAGACATTTTTAACCATGATTCCCTTGGCTTGGAACGCGGCACACTCCGAGGGCGTGCCGTCCGTGATCAAGCCGTCAAGCGCGGTCGGGAGCAACGTTCGGTGACGGGCCCGCAATCCCAATTTTGTACGATCAGCCAGTACAACCGTCTTCACTGCGGCATTCGCCATTATTTTTTTTACCCGGGACTCATCCATATCGTCAGAACTCAACCCAAAATCAGCGTCCATGGCACAGGCCCCCAGCACCGCCGTCTCGGCTGCCAGCTGACCCAGTTGTTCTTGGCAATCCATTCCAACGCTTATCCCCCCGTGGCCGCTCAGACGCCCCCCCAGCAAGACCGCCTCGATACCGTTTTCCATACACGCGATCGCCACCCAGGGAGAGGGCGTTACAATCAGCAACCCTGCTCTGGGCTTCAATGCTCTGGCGAGCGCCCAAACCGTTGAGCCCCCGTCCAAAATTACAGTCTTGCAATCCGCCAAACTGTCCACGGCGGCAGCGATCATCGCCGCAGGAGGTCTTTTGCCGCGCGCGATTTTTTCCTGCATGGGTGCTGCCGGTGGCATGACCGGGATTGCGCCGCCGCGAACCCTGTGCGCTTTGCCCGACCGTTCCAGCGAAATCAGATCGCGGCGCGCGGTGTCTATCGACACGTCGAATTCTACAGCGATTTCCGCCGCAACAATGTGAACACCATCCGCCAAACGGCGTTCCAGTATTTGCTGGCGGGTATCCGGGACGTTCAGTTCCATTTAATTCCTGCACTTTCTTGCAAAAAAATGCATAACACTGCAAAAGAGGGAAATCCAACACCAAATGTCCGAGGAGCTTCAAGAAAATGAAACAGGTTTTTGACGACAGGGAATTCAGGCCGTTTCGTGCCGCGATTTTCGATCTCGACGGGACGCTGGTTCATTCTGAACACGCTTGGGAAGCGGCGAAAATTTCGGTCTTGGCCCATCATGGTCGCAGACCAAGCCAAGCCTTGCTGGACGCCCATGTCGGTCGGGGGTTGAATGGTTTCCTTGACGAGGCTTTTGAAGAAACCCTGTTGCCGGACAAACGCGCAGCCATCGCACATGAAATCGGCGCAATTGCTGATGATCTGCTGCCCCGCATGCGTGAGCCGATTGCCGGTGCTGCTGATTGCCTGCAAAGCTTGCATCTGAGCGGGCTCAGGATCGCCATCTGCTCCTCATCGCCACGGCGGCACATCAAGGGTGCCCTCGACATGCTGAACATTGGCAATCTTGTTGACACGATTGTCTCCGCCGCCGAACTGCCAAAGGGCAAACCGGATCCTCTGCCCTATCAGGAGACGCTGCGCGCCCTCACCCTGGACGCAACTGACGTCTGCGCCTTTGAGGATTCACTACCCGGTGCGCAATCTGCTGTCTCTGCCGGTATTTGCGTTTTTGCGGTCGGTCCGGGATGTACAGAACCGAAGTTTTCATTCTGTCATCGGCAATCAGAAAGCTTTGCGGCTCTTTCCAGTCTTGTTCCCGCAACCCTCTAGCATTTCTGTTCAAACATCCAACCGCGCGCACTGCGAGGTGTCGCTTGCCCTACAGCACCCGATAGGGCCAAGTAGGTCAACGGGTTAGAGGGAGAAAACCGATCATGTCACGCTGGACCACGATTGATTGTACGGGAACCCCACATTGCCGGCACGAAAATGGCTTTGCCGCATACAAGGGCAAACTCTACCTCTTCGGTGGCCGGCGCATTCAACCTGTCGACATCTTCGACCCTAAAACCAACCGCTGGACGTCAGCCTCGGCACCGCCGATGGAAATCCACCATTTTCAGCCAGTGGTGATTGGTACCGAGATTTGGCTGCTTGGGACGATGACGGGGGAATTTCCGCGTGAGACGCCGCTTGAAACCGTTTTTGTCTATGAACCGGAAACCGATACCTGGCGCGAGGGACCCCCCATTCCCGAAGCCCGCAGACGCGGTGCAGCAGGCTGTGTGCACCATAGTGATGGGTGGATCTACATTGTCGGGGGCATCGTCGATGGTCACCATTCCGGCACACAAGCCTGGTTTGACCGATTGCACCCGGCCACTGGCGAATGGCAGATCTTGCCGGATGCTCCAAACAAACGCGATCATGCGCCCTGCGCTATTTTGGGCGACAAGCTTTATTTCTTTAGTGGCCGGGAAACAGGGCGACATAACGGCGCGGATTACAACGCGCTTTTTTCAGCAACCATAGGCGATGTGGACGTTTATGATTTCAGCTCCGGGCAATGGTCGGTTCACGATGCAGCCTTGCCGATTGAAACAGCCGCGGGCGGTGCTGGGGTCATCAACGAAAAGATACATTATGTCGGCGGCGAAGCAGGCCGGATGGAAGCCTTCACCGAGATGCAGGTCTTCGATGCAGCGACGGACAAATGGACAATCGGGCCAGCCCTTAATCGTGCGCGGCACGGCACCAATTGCTGCGTCCATGATGGCAAGCTCTGGATCGCCGCTGGAAGTGGTGCACGTGGTGGCGCGCCGGAGTTGACCAGCATCGAGTGTCTCGAAATCGAATAGTGTCGCCAGAGCGCTCGACAAAAACAAGGATAAGCTGGCGCGGACCCGATGCAACGGCGGCGTTGAAATCGGCCGGAGCTTCTTGCAGAACGTATTCACACGCGAATTCCGAGGTTTCATGCACCGTTCCAATCTCAACATCAAATCGCTGGAGATTTTTCGCGAAACCGCACGAGCAGGTCACATTCAGACGGTGGCAAAAGACAGTGGATTATCCATTGGAACCATCTCGCATCACCTGAAAAGGCTTGAGGAAACCCTGGGCGTGCGTTTGCTGGATCATGGGCGGCGCCCGATGGTCCTGACGGCCGAAGGGGTGGCGTTTCTGGGGTATGTCGACGAAGCGCTTGGCCTTTTGCGCAAAGCGGAATCCGAGGCGCTGTCAGGGCGCCTTTCCGATGTGCGAAGCCTGAGACTGGCCTTGATCGAAGATTTTGACAGTCAGATCGCGCCGGAACTGGCGGCTTTGCTCGCCAAAGTCATGCCCGCTTGTGCATTTTCTCACCTGACCCGACCCAGCCACGAAATCCTGTCACTCCTGCACAGCCGCTCGGTGGACATCGGCATTGCGACGGTCCCGTTGGCGGAGCCCGAAGGCCTTGTAGCACGACCCTTGTTGCGTGACCCCTTTGTTCTGGCGCTGCCAGCAGACGTTGCTCTGGATGCGCGCGCCTGTCTGAGCGGTCAGAATACCCTGCCCTTTCTGCGGTACAGCGACGAGCAGATCATCGGTGCGCAAATAAGTGCACATCTGCGGCGTCTGCGGATTGATCTGCCAAAGAGATTTCAGTTCGAGAGCAATCAGTCTCTCATGGGCATGATTGCCGATGGTATGGGATGGGCGATCACCACGCCGACAAACTACATCCGTGCCGCCAGGTTCCGGGACAGGATCGACCTGGTTCCATTTCCCGGCAAGGCGTTCGCGCGGCATATTGCCTTGTTTTCGCAATCAGATTTTGCTCAGGAAACCTGCGCGTTGATCGGGGACAGCATGCGGCAACTGATTGGTCATCACATGGTGGACCCGGCGGTCGAAAACCTGCCATGGCTGGCAGGCAAGTTCGCCCTGCTGGATATCGAAGACATCAGCCCAGAATTTTGAAGGCGCGCCGGATCGCCGCTTCCTGATCTTTTTCAAGATAGTCAGGTTGATGGTCTGTCAGGATTTGCCGGGCCCTGGTGCGGGCGCGCGTCCATGCGTCTTGCGCCCCCTTCTCCTGCCAGGTGCGCGGCGGGTCGCGGTCCGCCAGGGAAGGATAGAAATAATCGCGCTCCATCGCGGCAAAGGTATGTTGCCCGCCCAGAAAATGCCCCTCGCCCAGAACCGCCTCACAGATGGCGTCAAATCCAAGGTTGTCTTCCGTCACCTCAACACCGCGCAAGGCCCGGTAGGTGGCCGAGTGCATTTCGTCATCCAGAACGAAAGCCTCGAAACTGGCCCCGAGCAGTGAGGCCGTCATGCCGGAGCTTTCGTATATCAGATTGCCGCCCGCCAGCGCCGCTGCCAGAGAGGTCATGCCTTTTTCCGCACCATATTGCGCGTCGATGGCCTTGGCATCGGTCATCGAGGCGGCCACACCTGAGGGCAATCCCAACCAGTTGCTCAACTGTGCGGAGGCCGCGTTCAATAGGGTGATCTCGCCGCCGCCTCCGGCAAAAGCGCCTGTGCGCAAATCGACCACCAAGGGCCAGTTGGAAAAGACCATCGGGTGGCCGGGTTTGACCGCATCTATCATCATCAGCGACCCCAACGTCTCCGCCAGGGATTGCGCCAGAAATCCGGCAAGCGTCGCGGGAGCCGTGGCACCGGACTGTGCCGCCGTGATGCAGGACACCGGAATGTTATGGGCCAGACAGGCGTAGGTGACATCCACCGCATCTTCGCCGTAGCGCATGGGCGAAATGACTGGGCTGATGTGGGCCTTGACGAAAGGTCTTGCCGAAAACCGCCCCTCTCCGCCGGCCGCGATGTCAAAAAGCTGCACAATGGGGGCCACATGTTCCGCCAGCGTGAAAGCCGTTGCCACCGGCTTGGTGGTGTTTTTCATCAGCGCATAGGCCGTATTCACATCAAGATCGAACGGGTCAGGGACATCTGTGGCGATGCAACACCGTGTGAACCAACTCACATTGGTCAGCACGTCCTGAAGACGGGTAAAGTCATGTAGGTCTTTCAAGGTGGATGGGCGATATATGGATGTTTCGAGATCCAGCGTCTGCACAGCGGCGCCGCCGGTGCCGAAAAACACGGCATCACCACCCACGTCAATGGATCGCGCCTCGTCGCGCCCGTGAAGGGTGAATTTCTTGGCAGCACGCCCAATGGCGTCTTCAACCAGGGTTTTAGGGAAGATGACACGCCCATCGGAACGCTCCCCGGCACCTGCCCCAAGCAAATCGGCTCGGAGCCGGTCTGGCACGTCGCCCATGCCCAGTTCTGCCAGAAGCCGTACCGCAGTATCAAAAATGGCGCGAAGGTCCGCCTCGGCGAGCGGTCGGTAGCCGCCGCCTTGCCCCCCGGGGGCCGCAGGATTGACGAGGGGTTCCGCAGAGCGGAGCGCAATGCGTGCGGACCGCCCTGACCGTCGCGGTGGCGATTGTTTCTGCGTCACCTCGTCGATCCTCCCGAAGTTGATCAATATGGTGACGATAGAAACCCCTCGCCGACAAGTACTGCATTATCCCACCGATAAAATAAAAACTTAGTTTTGATTTCTCGTTGAAACTGTCCGTAATCTTGACCCGACCCAATCATTTCGCGCTTCTGGCACCAGTTTTGAACGTCAAACCGAGGCAATCGCATGAGAACTTCAACACGAGTCGTCGTTATTGGCGGTGGCATCGCGGGGTGCTCGACACTTTATCACCTGACGCAGGAGGGATGGTCGGATGTCATGTTGCTGGAACGCAATGAACTGACCTCTGGCACCACCTGGCATTCTGCAGCGCAGGTGACGAATTTCGGCATGAACCAGACCATGGTTGGCCTCAAAACCCATTCCATTCAGCTCTACAAGGAACTGGCCGAAGATCCCGACTATCCGATCAACTACCATCACGCAGACGGCGGAATCAGGCTGGCCAATACCGAAGACCAGATGGATGGGTATCGGCATTTTGCGTCGATGGCGCGCGGCATGGATGTGCATTTCGAGGTCATCGACGCGGCAGAATGCGCCCGGCGGCATCCGCTGATTTCAACGGATAATCTGCTGGGCGGGCTTTGGGACCCGCTGGACGGCGACATTGATCCTGCGCAGCTCTGTCAGGCGCTGGCGAGACGTGCGCGCAAGGCCGGGGCCGAAGTGCACCGCAACACGCCGGTGACCGGTCTGCGCCAACTGCCCGATGACAGTTGGATCGTCAGCACCGACAAGGGCGACGTCCATGCGGAAATCGTCGTCAACGCTGGGGGATACCGGGTCAATGAAGTGGGCGCGATGATGGGCGTACACCATCCCGTGGCCTCGATGGAGCATCAGTATTTCCTGACCGAGGAAATCCCCGCCATCAGGGAAGCAGGCCACCGTATGCCGCTGCTGCGCTGCCCGATCAGTGATTATTATTGCCGTCAGGAGAAAAACGGCCTGCTGGTCGGCTTTTACGAACAGGATTGCAAGACCTGGGGCATGGACGGGATTGATCCGAATTTCGTCAACGCGCTCTGCCCGGATGATCTCGACAGGGTCACCGATGTGCTCGAAGGCGCTTTTGCCCGCATGCCTGCGCTGATGGACACCGGCATTCACACGGTAGTCAACGGACCGATCACCTACACCATCGACGGCGCGCCACTGGTCGGGCCGATCCCCGGCAAGCGCAATGCGTTCTGCATCATCGGGTTGCGCGCGGGTCTGGGTGAAGGCGGCGGACATGGTTGGCTGCTGGCCCAGCAGATCGTGCATGGCGAGGCCTGTTATGACACCTGGGTCATCGACCCGCGCCGCTTCACCGGACACACCAATGTGGAATTGACCGCGCTGAAGGCCATCGAGGATTACCAGAACGAATTCCGGTTTCATTTCCCCCATGAACACCGTCCTGCCGGGCGTCCGGTCAAAACTACGCCACTGACGCCCGTTCTGGCCGCGGAAGGCGCGGCCTTTGGGGTCGTGAACGGGTGGGAGCGGATGGAATACATCAAACCTGCTGCCGATTTCCACGAGGATTATGGTTTCAGGTTCAACAACGTCTTCGACATTGTGGCAGGTGAGGTTGCAACCGTCCGGAATGCGGTGGGTCTGACCGAAGTCAACGGTTTCAACCGGTTTGAAATGACCGGCAGCGGCGTGCATGACTTTCTGGATCGGATGATCTGCGGTTCTGTTCCCCGCCGGGCGGGCAAGGTTGGGCTGGGCTATCTGCTCAACGAACAGGGCATGCTGAAATCCGAAGCAACAATCGCCAATCTGCCGGATGGACGCGTCTGGTACGGGTCTGCCGCCGCGTCTGAGTGCCACGATATGGATTGGCTGCAAGGGCATCTGCGCAAGGATGAAGACGTGCAGATCAGATCGCTGACCAATGATCACACCATTCTGGTCCTGGCCGGGCCAAAATCGCGTGATGTCCTGCAGGCCGTCAGCCGCGAAGACTGGTCGCGCGCCGCCTTTCCCTGGCTCAGCGTGCGTAGCTGTTTCATCGGCATCGCCCCCGCCGTGGTGATGTCGGTGAGTTTTTCCGGAGAGCTTGCCTATGAAATCCACCTGCCCAACAACCAGCTCTACGCGGGCTACCTGGCGCTGCGACGGGCGGGTGAAGCGCAGGGGATGAAACTGTTCGGCAGCCGCGCAGTCGAGTCCATGCGCCTTGAAAAAGGTTATCTGCACTGGAAATCTGACATCCTGACAGAATTCGACCCTTTCGAGACCGGGCTGGCGCGGTTTGTCAAAATGGACAAACCTGATTTCATCGGCAAATCCGCGCTGGAAAACCGCGGGGCCGCGGGGCCGCGCAAAAAGCTGGTCTCATTAATATTGGACAACACCGATGCGCCCGCCCATGGCGGGGCCTCGATCATGATAGCGGACACCGTCGTGGGGACCGTCACGTCAGGCGACTGGGGACACCGCGTCAATGCCAACCTTGCTTTGGGATTTGTGGACGCTGAGTTTGCGCAGATTGACCAGCGCGTTGAGATTGACGTGTTGGGCAGCCGCATCAGTGCCCAGATCATCGCGCCTGGACCATATGACCCAGATTATACGCGCGTCAGAGCGTAAAAAGTCACCGAAACGATTCGCGAAGCAACAGAAGGTTGACCCGCTCTACCCGCAATACCGAGCGCCGGGAAATGTGATCCTGACACGTTGATTACAGGTCGATGACGCGTTGCATTGGGCAGGATTTGGCGACATGATTTGGCCATGGATTTTCTGGCCGTAAGTCATCATGCCGGTTTGGTCGCGGCCTCACTCGTTGTTGCCCTCGTCGCTGGTTTTACCGGGTTGACCCTGACCAAAGACCTGTCTCGCAAGTCCTTCGGCCAACGCAAGGTTGCCATTGCACTGGCCTCGGTCGCTCTGGGCGGCGGCATCTGGTCGATGCATTTCGTGGCCATGCTCGGTCTGCAAATGCCGATCCTGTTTTACTACGATTCTGCCATAACGCTGGCCTCAGCCCTGCTGGCCATCCTGATCGTAGGGGCCGCCCTGATCCTGTTGCATTTCGTAGAACGGACCGCGAAGACGGTATCATTTGCGGGCAGCCTCGTCGCGATCGGTATTCTGGGCATGCACTATCTGGGCATGGCCGGCCTGCAACTCTGCCGTGCCGTTTACACGCCGCTGGGTGTGGCCCTTGCGGTGATTGCCGCATTCGGCTTGTGCATCACCGCCTTCTGGATCGCTTACGGTCATCGCACGAAAAAGAACATCCTGTTGGGAACCCTGTGCTTTGGCATCGCCGTTTTTGCCGTGCACTTCGTGGCGATTTCCGGCACGCGTTTTGTGCAGGTTCCATCCTTCAACGAATTGGGCCCGATCATGACCAACGAGGTTCTGGCGCTTGGCGTGCTGGTCTCAAGCTTCGTGATCTTCGGCGCATTCCTGTGGATGGGTGTTACCTTTCTGGTGCCGCACCCCACGATACGCCAGTCAAAGCGCACGCCAGCCCCGGCAGATATGGAACCTGCCTCCAAGCCTGCACAAATGCCTCCGCAGCCAACACGCATTCCCTGCGAAAAGGACGGCACGACGCTTTTCATCGACCCCGCAAAAGTCGCCTTCGTGCGAGCCGAAGGGCATTACACCAACATCTATACGGATGGCGCACAGCATTTCTGTGTCTGGCCGATCACCGAAGCCACAAAACGGTTGCTGCCACAGGGGTTTCTGAAAGCCCATCGTAGCTATCTGATCAATCCCGCACATGTGGAAAACTTTGAACGCCAAAAAGACAACGGTCTGTGCCGTTTTGCCGGCGCAAACCTGCCGCCGGTCCCGGTGAGCCGCTCCAACCTCAAGGCCGTCCGCGACGCATTGGGCGTGTGAAGCAATCGCATTTCATGCAGCCCCAGGTGCATTTCGTGAAAATTTGAGCCCTGCTCATTGAATTGCACAGGCAGGTGGCGGCGCAACGATGCAGCCTGCTTCTCAGCCAGACAAATTGCTTACGAGGGAGGTGTAGCAATGATTCCAGCGCCGTTCGATTATTACCGGCCCACGGACATCGCGGGCGTGATCGCCCTGCTCGAAAAACATGGAGACGATGCGCGCGTGATGGCGGGTGGGCACAGCCTGATCCCGATGATGAAACTGCGCATGGCAGAGGTGCCGCACCTGATTGATTTGCAAGACGTGGCCGGTCTTGACGGCATATCGATAGAAGGCGGCACCATCCGCATCGGGGCCATGGCGACGCAGGCCGATCTGATTGATCACGCAGGGCTCGCCGAGGCCGCGCCCATTCTGCGCGAGGCGGCGTTGCAGATCGCTGATCCGCAGGTGCGCTATATGGGAACGCTCGGTGGCAATGTCGCCAATGGCGATCCCGGCAATGACATGCCCGGGTTGATGCAGTGCCTTGATGCGCAATTCACTCTTGTCGGTCCGGACGGCGAACGCAGCGTTGCGGCGCGTGATTTTTACGAGGCCGCATACATGACCGAGCGCGCGGATGAAGAGGTTCTGACCTCCGTCTCCTTTGCCGCGCCCGCGGGCGGTTACGCCTATGAAAAGCAAAAACGCAAGATTGGCGATTACGCGACCGCCGCCGCCGCCGTGCAGCTTGGCAAGGACGGCGCGCAATGTACTGCCGCCTCCATTGCCATGACCAATCTCAGCGACGTTCCGGTATGGTCGCAAGCGGCAGGTGCTGCTTTGCAGAGCACCTCCGTCGACGAAACGGCCATCAAGGCCGCTGTTGAGGCCGCGCTTGCTGACATCGACCCCACCGAAGACAACCGCGGCCCTGTCGCCTTCAAGCGCCATGTGGCTGGCGTGATCCTGACCCGCGCGATCCAGAGCGCCTGGGCGCGCGCATAGAAAGGAAGCGAAATGCCAGACAAGATGCATGTGAAACTCACCGTGAATGGGCAGGACGCGGAATTCCTCGCCGAGCCGCGCGAACTGCTCATCTACGCGCTGCGCGAGCGGTTGAACCTGACCGGCCCACATGTGGGCTGCGAAACCTCCCATTGCGGTGCCTGCACGGTGATCGTGAACGGCAAATCCGTGAAATCCTGCACCATGTTTGTGGGTCAGGCCAATGGCACGGAGGTAACCACCATCGAAGGGCTGGGCAGCCCTGATGCGCTGCATGTCCTGCAGGAAACCTTCCGCGAACACCACGGGTTGCAGTGCGGGTTCTGCACGCCCGGAATGATCACCCGGGCGCATAAGCTGCTGGAGGAAAACCCAAACCCGACGGAAGAAGAGGTGCGGTTCGGCATGGCGGGCAACCTTTGCCGCTGCACCGGCTATCAGAACATCGTGAAATCCATTCTGGCCGCTGCGGCGCAGATGAATGCTTCAAAGGAGGCCGCAGAATGAAGGACGAAGTGGACAACCGCGAAGAGCGCGTCGCCAACCTCAAGGGCATGGGCTGCGCCCGCAAACGTGTCGAGGACGTGCGTTTCACCCAAGGCAAAGGCAATTACCTTGATGACATCAAATTGCCCGGCATGCTGCACGGCGATTTCGTACGCTCGCCCTATGCGCATGCACGCGTCAAATCGATCAACATTGATGCGGCGATGGCACTGGACGGCGTTGTGGCCGTTCTGACCGCCAAGGATCTGGAGCCATTGTCGCTGCACTGGATGCCGACGCTGGCTGGCGACAAACAGATGGTGCTGGCCGACGGCAAGGTGCTGTTTCAAGGGCAGGAAGTGGCCTTTGTGGTGGCGCGCGACCGTTATGTCGCGGCGGATGCCGTAGAGCTGGTCGAGGTCGATTACGAGGAACTGCCCGTTCTGATCGACCCGTTCGAGGCGATGAAATCAGACACGGTACTGCGCGAGGACCTTGAGGATGGGGCCGATGGGGCCCACGGCCCGCGCCGCCATCACAACCATATTTTCCTCTGGGAAGAAGGCGACAAGGCGGCGACGGAAGAAGTGATCGACAGCGCCGAGGTCGTGGCCGAAGAGATGGTCTATTACCACCGCACCCACCCCTGCCCGCTGGAAACCTGCGGCGCGGTGGCTTCCATGGATAAGGTCAACGGCAAGCTGACGCTTTATGGCACGTTTCAGGCCCCGCATGTGGTGCGCACTGTGGCCTCATTGCTATCGGGCATTGAGGAACACAATATCCGCGTGGTCAGCCCAGATATCGGGGGCGGTTTCGGCAATAAGGTCGGCGTCTATCCGGGCTACGTCTGCTCCATCGTCGCCTCCATCGTGACCGGCCAGCCGGTCAAATGGGTGGAAGACCGGATGGAAAACCTGATGGCCACGGCCTTTGCCCGCGACTATTGGATGAAAGGCAAGATCAGCGCCACAAAGGAGGGCAAGATCACCGGTTTGCACTGCCATGTGACAGCCGATCACGGTGCCTTTGACGCCTGTGCCGATCCCACCAAATACCCCGCCGGGTTCTTCCACATTTGCACCGGCTCGTACGACATACCCGTGGCATACGTGGGCGTCGATGGCGTCTATACCAACAAGGCCCCGGGCGGCGTCGCCTATCGCTGTTCCTTCCGGGTGACGGAAGCCGCCTATTTCATCGAACGCATGATCGAAGTGCTGGCGATGGAGCTGAACATGGATGCGGCGGAACTGCGCCGGATCAATTTTATCCGCAAGGATCAGTTCCCTTATCAATCCGCTCTGGGTTGGGAATACGATTCAGGCGACTACCACACCGCCTGGGACAAGGCGCTCTCGTCTGTCGGCTATGACGATCTGCGCCGCGAACAGGCCGAACGTGTCGAGGCGTTCAAACGTGGTGAGACGCGCAAACTGATGGGTGTCGGCCTCAGTTTCTTTACGGAGATCGTCGGGGCCGGGCCGGTCAAGAATTGCGATATTCTGGGCA
This sequence comes from Roseobacter sp. EG26, assembly GCF_049830555.1. Lineage (NCBI taxonomy): Bacteria > Pseudomonadati > Pseudomonadota > Alphaproteobacteria > Rhodobacterales > Roseobacteraceae > Roseobacter > Roseobacter sp. EG26. Next base: position 334,006 of record NZ_JBNBLH010000002.1, on the reverse strand, counting down.
TGGGCATGTTCGACAGTTGCGAGATCAGAATTCACCCGACAGGTTCCGCCATCGCGCGGCTCGGCACCATCAGTCAGGGACAGGGTCACGCCACGACATTTGCGCAAATTCTGGCCACCGAAACCGGTATTCCGGCGGATTCGATCACCATCGAGGAAGGCGACACAGATACCGCGCCCTATGGCTTGGGCACCTACGGGTCCCGCTCCACCCCGGTTGCAGGGGCCGCCACAGCGCTGGCAGGGCGCAAAATCCGCGCCAAGGCCCAGATGATCGCGGCCTACCTGCTGGAGGTGCATGACGATGACGTGGAGTTCGATGTGGACCGCTTTGTGCTGAAAGGCGCGCCGGAACGCTTTAAGACCATGAAGGAAATCGCCTATGCGGCCTATAATCAGGCCATTCCGGGGATCGAGCCGGGGCTGGAGGCGGTCAGCTATTACGACCCGCCCAATATGACCTATCCCTTTGGCGCCTATGTCTGCGTGATGGATGTAGATGTGGACACCGGCACCACGGACATCCGGCAATTCTATGCGCTCGATGATTGCGGCACCCGGATCAACCCCATGGTGATCGAAGGACAGGTACATGGTGGGCTGACCGAAGCGCTGGCCATCGCGATGGGTCAGGAGATTGCCTATGATGATCTGGGCAACTGCAAGACCGGCACGTTGATGGATTTCTTCATCCCCACCGCCTGGGAAACGCCCAACTATGTCACCGATCACACTGAAACGCCCTCGCCGCATCATCCGATTGGCGCAAAAGGCGTTGGGGAGAGCCCGAATGTGGGTGGCGTTCCGGCGTTCTCCAATGCGGTGCATGATGCTTTCCGCGCCTTTGGGCTGCGTCAGGCACATATGCCGCATGATCACTGGCGCATCTGGAAGATCGCCAATGATCTTGGGCTGCACGAATGAGCTGTCAGGGCGGGTCACGCTACCCGCCCCCCCCTTTCAAGAGACGTGATCATGGCCTGGACTGACCTGCAATCCGACATGGCGACACAAGGGTATATCGCCTCAGATGACCTCGCAGTCGCCCTGCATCTGGCCCTGACGCTGGGTCGGCCCATGTTGCTGGAAGGGGCTGCCGGGGTTGGCAAGACCGAAGTGGCGCGCGTGCTGGCCGCCGTTCAGGACACGCGGTTGTTGCGCCTGCAATGCTACGAAGGGCTGGACGCGGCACAGGCCATCTACGAATGGAACTACCAGCGGCAGCTTCTCAGCATCCGGGCTGCGGCAGAGAATGGCGAAACCGGTGCCAGTGTTGAAACGCGCATTTTTTCCGAAGATTTCCTGCTGGAACGCCCGCTTCTGGCCGCCATCCGGCAGGAAAAACCACCGGTTCTGCTGATCGACGAAATTGACCGCGCCGATGAGGAGTTCGAGGCCTACCTGCTGGAAATACTGGCGGATTACCAGATCACCATCCCCGAACTTGGAACCATCAAGGCGGTGACGCAGCCCGTTGTGGTGCTCACCTCCAACGGCACGCGCGATCTGTCGGATGCGTTGCGCAGGCGCTGTCTTTATACCTATGTGGACTATCCGGATCGACCCACGGAACTGGCGATTCTCGCGGCACGCTGTCCGGAAATCGAGATAAAGCTCGCAGCACAGGTCATTGGTTTTGTTCAGAATATCCGCAAGGAAGAGCTGGAAAAAACACCCGGCATTGCGGAAACCCTGGATTTCGCGGCGGCTCTGATGGGCCTTGGTGTCGCTGATCTGACGGCGGATCCGGCAGTGTTGCAGGCCAGCCTGACCACCCTGCTGAAAACCCAAAGCGATCAGGCCAATATCACCACCGAAGTGGCCCAACGCATCGCTGGGCGCGCCGCATGAGCCGGGTGACAAGGTTTTCCGCCCGTGATCCCGGACCGGCGGCACGTATCAGCGGATTTCTGGCGCATCTGCGCGAAAACGGCCTGCGTCTGGGCGTGGCAGAGACCGATCTGGCCCTGAGCGCCCTCTGCCAGATCAACGCAACCCGACCGGAGCAGAGCAGGCTGGCGCTACGGGCGATTTGTACCGGGTGCAAGGAGGATGCGGACCGTTTCGACGCGCTTTTTGACAGCTTCTGGCTGAACGGCGGCAGGGTCAAACGCAAGATCGCGCCCACCTCGGGCGATAGCGCCAAAAACCATGTTCATTCCTCGCGCAGCGCGCAGGGTGAAACCCGGTCGGGCGGCGGTGATGCAACGTCGCCCAACGCCGGATCAGGCAGGTCGGAGGCGGGCGGGCAAGGCAAGCTGATAGCCACCGAGATCACCAATCTGATGAAAAAGGACCTGCGCGATCTGGTGCAGCCTGCCGACATCAAGGCGGCGGAACAGATCGCCCGACGGCTGGGGGCCGCCTTGCGGGACCGGCGCTCGCGTCGGCGCAGGGCAGCGCGCAAAGGCGACCGGCTGCATTTCCGCAAGGTGATCCGCCAAAGCCTCGCCTCGGGGGGTGAGCCCTTTCAGCTGCCCATGAAACATCGCCCCGACCGCAGCCGCAAAATAGCGGCGATCTGTGATGTCTCAGGCTCCATGTCGGTCTATGCGCAGGTCTTTCTGGCCTTTCTGGCCGGGTTGATGCGGGCTGATCCGACCGCCGACGCCTATCTTTTTCATACCCGCCTTGTGCGCATCACCGATGCGCTGCGCGACAAGGATGCACTGCGGGCGCTGGCACGCATGTCGCTGATGGCGGATGGTTTTGCCGGGGGCTCGAAGATCGGCGGCAGCATTGGCCGTTTTGCGGACAGCTATGCAAAACGGTTCGTCGATGGGCGCACCGTCGTTCTGATCCTGTCGGACGGCTATGACACCGACGCGCCGGAGGTTTTGTCCGCGGCCCTCGCGCGGCTGAAAAGGCGCGGATGCAAGATAATATGGCTTAACCCCCTGAAAGGATGGAGGGATTACGAAGCGACAGCACACGGAATGGCCGCTGCCCTGCCTCATCTTGATCTGTTCAAAGCAGCCAATACGCTGGACGATCTGGCAGCGCTGGAGCCGGAGCTGGTGCGCGTATGATGCCAAAAGAGCTCCTTGATCCGCAAATGTCTGATGCACTTGAAGACCTGCGCCTGCGCGAAGAGCCCTTTGCCGTGGCCACGATCGTGCGGACAGCCGGTGCCACCGCTGCCAAACCGGGCGCAAAGGCGCTTTTGCGCCGCGATGGCACCATTCTGCACGGATGGCTTGGCGGCGGCTGCACGCGCGGTGCCGTAACGAAAGCCACGCTCAAAGCCTTTTCAGAGAACGCGCCGCAATTGATTTCTGTCGCTCCCGACGATGTTCTCTCCGAAAAAGGACTAACCGCAGGCGATGAAGTGGAGTGCGTGAAATTTGCGCGCAATGGCTGCCCTTCCAGGGGCACGATCGATATCTTCGTCGAACCGTGCCTGCCCCGTCCTGAGCTGGTGATTTTTGGTGCGTCACCCGTGGCAACGGCTCTCAATCAACTTGCGACGCAGTTTGATTGGGACGTCAACGCTTTGTCTTCAGAGGACACGCTGCCCAAGGCAGTGCCAGGTCGACGACGCGTGATCGTAATTGCCACACAAGGCCAAGGAGATCTGGCCGCCCTGCGAAGTGCACTCACCCAAGAGGTTGAGCACGTGGCATTTGTTGGCAGCCGGATGAAATATGCCTCGCTGACAGAGAAACTCGACTCTGACGATATACCACGCCATCGCATCGACAAGGTGCAAGCACCCGCAGGGCTTAACATCGGTGCCGTAACACCCGAAGAGATTGCCTTGGCTATTCTGGCCGACCTCACGCAGATCAGACGTCAAACCTTAACGGGCGATCCGGTGAGTGGTTGAGATCATGGCACCCATTAACTTCTCTAAAGTCCAACCTGGCAAGCGCACGCTTCCGCCGAGACGGCTGAACACATCGGTTAACTAAGGAAAGCTCATGAAACTGACCGACGAAATTGTCATCAAAGCCCCCAAAGCGCGTGTCTATGCCGCGCTCAACGACCCGGATATCCTGCAACAGTGCATTCCCGGTTGCGAAGAGCTGACACAGCATTCTGACACGGAACTCATTGCGCGCGTGGTACTCAAAGTGGGGCCTGTAAAAGCCAAGTTTTCTGGCGAAGTCGCGCTCGATAAATCCCGAGCACCGGATCATTTTTCCCTTCTGGGTCAGGGCGATGGTGGCGTTGCCGGGTTTGCAAAGGGCGGTGCCGATGTCACCTTGGAAGAAGACGGAGAAGACACGCTTCTGCGCTATGATGCTTCTGCTCAAATAGGCGGTAAGCTGGCGCAGCTTGGCAGTCGCCTGGTTCAGAGCACAGCCAAGAAGCTCGCAGCCAAGTTCTTCAAGAGTTTTGCGGAGATTCTGGACGAAGAACGGGTATCCTGAAGGGTTTGCAGCACGGGCGCGTCCGCCGGGACTACCGCTTCGGATCATGGCTAATAGATAACGCCAGATTTTATACAAACTGCAAATTTCTCCTTCTGAAATCATTAACCATCCCTCCCCGTTTCAGACGGTCATTTAAGAAATGTTAGGGTTGGTTTTCCATATCGGGAGTTCAAAACTGCCGTTGGAGACCATTTATGACACCGGAACTCTATGCCTGCCAGGGATCAGGAAACTGTTTCAAACCTTGGCTCGCGTTTCATCAGTTGGATCGCGCCTTTGAACTGAAAATTATCGATGTGCTGGCGGGCGAGCAGAAATCGCCTTCATATCTGAAGGTCAACCCGCTGGGTGTCGTTCCCTACCTTGTGACAGAAACAGGATTTGGGATCGGTGAAAGCAATGCCATGTTATGGCACATTGCCGAAGACACCCACCTCATGCCGCAATCGCGCGATGAACGTGCCGAGGCGTTGCAATGGATGTTTTTCGAGCAATCCAAACTGGAGCCTTTCATCTCTCCCGCGCGGTTTTTTACCACTATTCTGCCGCAGCAACGCGAAGAACGCGCATCCGATATTGCCGTTTGGCAGGACAACGCATTGAACGGCCTGATGCGCCTTGAGGCGCATCTGTCTGAGCGCAAGTTTGTATTGTCCTCGGGGTACTCCATCGCTGATATCGCTATTTACGGATATACCCACGTGCTTGAAGAGGCCGGTCTAACCTTGGAAGATTATCCCGCCATTGCACGCTGGATCGATGATGTCGCCGCCACTGATAACTATCGCCCGCTGGTCGCACTGGGCCATTCGGCTTCGGCGGCTGCTTAACCGAAACAGTCCGGAGTGGGCAAAATGGGAGAAGGTAACAAGGCGCCCCGCGTTCGCATGCCCGCGGACCTGGAGTGTGCGGCCGACGACCCTCCCCCCACTGACAACGCCATAGATCAGTTTCAGGCCGCACGTAATCTGCGCACTGCGGTCTGGATCTATGACATTGACAATGCACGTGTCGTTCACGCCAACACGCCTGCTTATGAACTCTGGCAGGCCGACAGCGAGGAGGCCCTGTGCGCACGCGATATGTCGAAAGGCATGTCGTCAGCAGTTTCCGCGCGCCTCAAGCAGTATCAGATTGATTTTGAAGAACATAACGCGAGCTTCAACGAGCTCTGGACCCTCTATCCAAACGGGAAGCCAGAGACCGTCATGGTGGTTTTTTCCGGTTTCCGGTTGGCCGATGGTCGTATGGCGATGCAATGCGAGGCAACCGGCAGCGTCGAAGACCTGCCCGAAAACCTCAGAAGCGCGGAAGCCCTGCTTCATACCGATGTGATGATCATGTTGTTTGATGTTGATGGGCCAGCGCTTTACATGAACCCCGCCGCGCGCAACGCAATACCACGGTCTATGGCCAGATTTTCGGATATGTTCACCGACCCTGTGGACTACGATTCCTTAAATGCGACATTGGACGAAAATGGGGAAAACCGGCGGGTTGCGTTGGTTCAAACGGCGACGGACCCACGTTGGTATGATATTTCAGCCAAACGGTGCTCTGATGCTGTCACAGGCAGCCCGGCCATTCTGGTGACCGCGATAGATGTAAGCGAATTGAAAAACGCACGTGACCAAGCACACTACCTTGCAGAACGCGACCAATTGACAGGCTGTTTCAACCGATCTTTCATACAGACCCGATTGGAAGAGCTGGAGGAGAAGAACAAGACGACGACCTACGCTCTACTTTATCTCGATGTGGATCGTTTCAAGCAGATCAATGATCGCTTTGGACACGAAATGGGCGATGCGGTCCTGAAAGAACTGGTCTCCAGATTCAACGAGGAGCTAAATGACCAGGATATTCTGGCACGCATGGGTGGCGATGAATTTGTCATTTTGTTGAAGAACGTGGCGCAGGACGACCAGTTGGTCGAGAGAATTGACCATCTGAGGCGCGCCATTAACAAGCCCATGGTATACGAAGCGACCCTGTTAAATGTATCCATCAGCATTGGCGTCGCCATGATCAAGCCCGACGACCAGAACATCATGGATGCCGTTCAGCGGGCTGATGTCGCACTTTATGCCTCCAAACAGGGCGGCAGGAACAAGTTCTTGTTTTTTGATGAGAAAATGGGAACCGAGGCATCTGAACGCAATCAGCTCGAAATTGAGCTCATGCGTGCCCTGGAAAATCGAGAGTTCGTCCTTTACTTTCAACCTAGGTTCGATCTGCGCAGCAACCGGGTCGTTTCTGCGGAAGCGCTGGTTCGGTGGAACCATCCCGAACGCGGGCTGATCTTGCCGGGTAAATTCATTCCAATCTGCGAAGAAACCGGGATCATTGAAACTTTGGGGCAGTTCGTTCTGGAGGAAGGTTGCCATCAGGCCATTGAATGGCACCGGACCGGACTGGATATTGGATTGTCGATCAATGTGTCGCCCCGCCAATTCTCGGGCGATCAGCTAATGGAAACGCTGCGCTCCTTCGCCCAGCGGCCAGATTTTCCCCACGGCTACATTGAGCTGGAAATTACTGAAACCGCCTTGATTGGTGATCTCGAAATGATCGCCCAAAAGCTCCGAACCATCACGGATTTGGGTTTCCGAATTGCCATCGACGATTTTGGTACAGGTTACTCGAACCTGTCTTATATCACTCGTTTCCCTTTGAACTGCCTCAAGATCGACAAATCCTTTGTCGATCAGTTGCCGGATACGATCCCCATCATTCAGCTAATCCTGACGATGGCCGCACAGATCGGTGTTTCCACCGTGGCGGAAGGCGTTGAAACTGCGGAGCAAATCGAACAGCTCACCGCTTCGGGTTGCGAGCAGGTTCAGGGTTACTATTTCACCGAACCAGTGCCTCTGGAGGCTTTTGAGGCGACCACGGAACGCCTCAACAACAACCCGATCACATTTGGGAGTTGCAGCGCTGCTGATACTTCCAACTTGACCCTCAAAAAATTGGCACATGGAAACCGCTGATATTTCGGCCACGATCAAGGGCCGAATCCTGCGTCAGCCTTCCCAGCCTACCCATCCTGATCTATGTCGGTGCATCACCTGGCAAGGTTTTCTCATTAAGCCACGTCGTCAAGAGACAGCACAATCATCTTAACCCAGAGAACTCTGGCAACATGGCTTACGTCACACAATGCGGACATCTCTCAGCAAAAACGCGAGAACTACGGCGATCATCGCCAATGCCGTGAAAGCCCTGCGCGTTGCGTTGAATGTCACAGCGGGCCCGGGTAAGCGAATTTAAGCCGGTGGCTGCCTAATCGAAAAAGTGACTGCGCTCATCTGTGCCCCATGAAAAATCTCGCTATGTCTCATAAAAATGTTCTTAATCATATAACTAGAAGTCATAATTAACTTCGTACTGGGACCGTTTCCACGAAACTGAGACAACGTAATTCGTGATACCAATGCAGGGCCAAACTTCGCTCTGGAAAGGGGTAAAGAATCGCAATATCCGATAGTGCATGCATCCGGCCTTCTGCACCTTCTTCAATTTTCTTCTCGCTACCGTGCTGATACTCGCGACGGCCTCACTTGGGATCGCCCACAAAAGCGCTCCAACGGATTTGGACCCGTATCTCACCGCTTATCTGCAGGCTGGCGGTTCTTTATCGGATATCTGCGGCGATCTCGAAGGCGATCCTCATCGAACGACGCGGGACTGCGACGCTTGCAGGCTGATGGATGGCGCACTTGCAGCACGCAACATGTCCGAATTCCGTCTCAAGGTCACGGCCCATATCCAACGCATGCGCCTCCGCGCACAGCTTCGACATCACGCCAAACCATTGGATCCGGCGCAACAAACCCGTGCGCCGCCCCAAGCCTGAATTCGATTCAAAATTCAGACTAAAACATGCCCGCAGAACGCGGGCCCCTTATGGCTTGGAGCTTCCAATGACAACTCTTGACACCAATGCGCCGCAGGATGACGGCGTTAACAAACTCTACTTTGCTGCTTGGCGATGGCATTTCTATGCAGGCCTCTTCGTCATCCCTTTCCTCGCAATTCTGGCCGTTACCGGCATGGCCATGCTGTGGATCGCCTGGATTGACGGTCGGGATGGCGAACGCACTCCCGTTTTTCCGCAAGAGATCACTCTACCGGTATCCGTTCAGGCAGAAGCGGCACTTGCGGCCATCCCAGACGGGACGCTGAAACAGTATGTGGCGCCCAGAGCCACCGATGTTGCAGCGCTCTTTCGTGTCGATAAGGGTGACGATGCCATCATGATCGCCGTCGACCCCTACACGGCCCAGGTGCTGGAAACTTTTCCACGGCGCAGCGGTTGGTATGACTTTGCTGACAGCATTCACAGCAGCCTGATGCTGGGCGTCACCGGCGACCGTCTGTTGGAAACGGCAGCGTCGCTCACGCTCGTTCTGGTTGCCACAGGTCTCTACATGTGGTGGCCCCGCAAGGCCGGATGGCGGGTTGCACTGATTCCGACACTCTCCAGCGGTCGCGGCTTATGGAAGTCATTGCATGGTGTGACCGGTATATGGTTGTCTGTCTTTCTGGTGTTTTTCTTGATTTCAGGCCTTGCATGGGCAGGTATCTGGGGCGGCAAGATGGTACAGGCCTGGAGCCAGTTCCCCGCTGAGAAATGGGACAACGTACCCCTTTCAGACGAAACTCACGCAAATATGAATCACGCGCGCCGCGAGGTCCCCTGGGCTTTGGAACTGACACCGATGCCCGTATCCGGAAGCGACCAAGGCGTGGCCGGCGTCGCAGAAGCCCCCGTCACAATTGACAGCATTGATACCCTGGCTCGCACGATCGGTTTTGACGCAAGATACCAGCTTAACCTGCCGCAATCAGCGTCCGGTGTCTGGACCTTGAGTCGCGATTCCATGAGCACGGACAGTACCGATCCGATGTCTGATCGCACGGTTCATGTCGATCAATACACCGGGAATATCCTGGCAGACGTCAAGTACACGGATTACTCATGGGCGGGCAAAGCCATGGCGGTTGGCATCGCCCTGCATATGGGCACCCTGGGTTTGTGGAGCGTGCTCGCCAACACACTTATGTGCCTTTGCGTGCTGTTTCTCTGTGTCAGCTCGGTTGTCCTGTGGTGGAAACGCAGACCGATCGGGAGCTCGCGGCTGGCAGCGCCTCCCTTACCCCGCGACATGCCCCTCTGGCAGGGCGCAGTGCTGGTAGGATTGGGTGTTTCCTTGGCTTTTCCTATGGCCGGGATCGCGCTGTTTGCGGCGCTCACAGTTGATGCGCTGCTGCTTTCTCGGCTCCCCTTTCTCCGCCAGCTTCTGAATTGATAACCCTGGGCCGCGCCACGAAGATCGGTGTGGCACGGCCCCTTTTTCGCAAAATTTTTATCTGAACCGAAAACCGAGCAGCGTCCCGACATAAAATATACAAAAACAGGCTTTTTCCACGCGATTGCGTAGAATTGCCTAGGTAAAAGCCCCAATACTCAACAAGTCCGTATCAAGGCATAATCCGATGTCCTTCGCTTTCATTCGGAGCCCGGTGTTGCCTGTCCACGATAAAAAGAAACCCGGCAGATTGCCTGCTTCATCCGAAGCGCTTGGCGGCCTCGTTGCATTGCAGCGACGGCTCTTGCAGCGTCGAAAAAAAGCAGCGCCCTTACATCTGATAAACACTCACACAATCTCAAAAACGCTGAATACCACGGGTGCCTTTATATTCCTGTTTCATCGAAATGAGGTTGAAAATACCGCTCCTGCACCAACACCCGCCCAAAAACATGACCAGATTATGCGTGATCAGGCCTTTTCATTGGCATGTCACGTTCGTGAAATTGGGCGATTACTGGCCATTGATGATCTTTATGCGCATCCATTGGTGCGTCGCCAGGAAATTCTGTCGGGCCACTGTATGACGGCTTTTATCGGCGCTCCGGTCCGCTGCGAAACAGCACAGGTTCTGGCGGTTGTCTGTGCCATCGACGCCAAGGCACGAAAATGGAATAGTTGCGACATCAGTCGCTTAGAGCGAATTGTCGCTCAAATCGAAAGCTGCCCCGTGTGGCTGTCGAAAATATGTGGCACAAGGTAGTTGATTATAAAAAAACCTTGTTTCTGATAATGCTCATGAACCTGCGGCCTTTTCTCCAACCCTGTTTCTCGACGGTCGGAACACTATTGATCATAATCCAGTTCCCCGGCACCATTGGCATCCACTACGTCGATGGAATTGAGGGGCTGTCGTCTGCATGAGAATTTCACTTGGAATGGTCTTGGCTCTTTGCCTTGCCGGTCTGCAGTTCATCGCGGTCACGATTGTGGTCTTCTCCTCCTTTCTCACCTCGGAAAAGGTTTTGCTGACGCACGCGCGCGATCTGCTGAGCGACGTGGGCACGAACACCATTGAACACTCTAAGGGGTTCCTGAAACCGGCGAGGGGTGCTGCGGAACTTGCAACGCGACTTGCCGAAAGCGAGGTCATTTCCAGCGACAACTTCGAGCAACTGGAAAAGCTGCTGTTTCAGCAGCTTCAAATATCTCCGCAGTTTGCCGGTGTCTTTTATGGGGATCAGACGGGCAATTTTGTCTATGTGATGCGCAGTGGCGGCCCGGGGCCTTTCCGCTCCAAAATGATCATGTGGAAGGAAGGTGATCGTTTCACCGATCTGATTTGGCGCAACAATTCCTATTCTATCGTGGAGCAGCGCAACGATCCCAGTGATACCTACGATCCCCGGAGCAGGCCCTGGTATCAAACAGCCAGCGATCAGCAGGGAAGCATCTGGACCGACCCCTACATCTTCTTCACCTCACAAACGCCTGGCATCACCGCCGCATCGCCGGTCTTTGACACTCTTGGCAATCTGCGCGGTGTCGTCGGGGTGGATATCGAAATTGACGCGATCTCTGAATTCCTCTCAAGGCTGAATGTAGGCAAAAGCGGTAGCGCTTTGATTCTGAACAGAAACGGCGATGTGATTGCGCACCCAAATCAGGAACTGATCCGCACCAGGAACGCTGATGGCACCTTCCGTTTCGTCAATATCTCCGAGATCGGAGACCCGGTCGCCCGGGCCGCTTTCGGGCATCTGAAAAACGCCACTGATCTGTCCGTAGACCGCGAGATTTCGTCCAGATTTGATTATGGCGGGTCGACCTATGTGTCGACGGTCATGCCTGTCATCAGCGAAGAATTGCCCTGGACCATTGCCGTCTATGCGCCCGAGGCAGATTTCACGGGTCAGATCAAAGCGAACCGGACGCAAAACGTGTGGATCGCTGCGACGATTGCCCTCATTTCCGGGATTTTCGGATTGGTTTTGGCGAACTACATCCACAAACCCGTGCGCGCCTTTGCGGTAAGATCGTCATTGGTGTCTCAAGGTGAGGTTTCCGCCTCTGAACCACTTCCCAATACCTACCGCGAATTGGAACGGGCAAATATGACGCTTGTGCAGGCGATTGCCGAGCGCAAGAAATCCGAAGCGGAGTTCGGCCGCACTTTCGATTTGGCGTCCAGGGGCATGGCTCAGATGCAGGCAAAGACCGGCCAGATCACACGGGTGAACGCGCGGTTTGCAGATATGTTGGGCTATACCGATGCTGAAATCCTGAAACTGACGGCCCATGATATCTCTCATCCGGATGATCCGGTTGCTGCATTTTTCTTCGAAGATCGCGGCAACACGAGGTCCGAGTACCTCCATGAAAAGCGTCTTTTGCGCAAAGACGGCGGCGTTATTTGGGTCAGTGAAAACGTCATCGTGATCCGTGATGATGCTGGCACGCCCTTGCACGCGGTTGTAACCGTGGATGACATCACCGAACGCAAGGCATCTGAGCGCAAAATACAGCAGCTCAATTGGGATCTCTCCCATTCGTCGCGTGTTAATGCCATGGGTCAGATGGCAACAAGCCTGGCTCATGAGCTGAATCAGCCGCTCCTCGCGATCACCCAGAACATGGATAGCGCGCTTTTCCTTCTGAAGGAGAACGCGGGCGACATCGCGGAGCTCGAAACCATTCTTCAGGAAACCGACAATCAGGCCCACCGCGCGGGCGACATTATCAAGGCGCTGCGGGGGTTTGTCAAAAAAGACGGAGCTGAAAAGGCCGAATTTGATTTTGAAGAACTTCTGGAACAAACACTGCAGTTGATGCGTTCGGAAGCCAAGGAGTACGGCGTTCACATCACGACGGCAGCGTCCGGCGTGGACCCTGTCTACGGATCACGTGTGCAGATCGCACAGGTTCTGGTGAACCTTCTGCGGAACGCGATTGAAGCCATCGCGGAAGGTGGCGGCGACGCACGACAGATAACGCTGTCGGCGAGCAACATAGACAACGGCGTCATGATCGACGTGGTGGACACAGGGCCCGGATTTGACCCAACCAATGATTTGTTTGAGCAGTTTGAGACGACGAAAGAGGACGGAATGGGATTGGGATTATCGATTTGCCGCACAATTGTTGAGTCGCACGGAGGCAAGCTCTGGTATCAAACGGACGAGAACGGCCACTCCCGTTTTTGCTTCACCATTCCAGCGCTAGTACCAAAACGGGCACAAGAGAAACTAGATGAATTCAGTGCCTGAACCTTGCGTATTTATTGTCGACGATGATGACGACATCCGCACTTCGCTGTCCCGGGCGCTGCGTACCCGCGGCTACCTGACGGAAACCTTCTCGTCTGCAACGGACTTTCTGGACGCCTGTGGACCTGATCAATCAGGCTGTTTGATCCTCGACTATGGCATGCCCGGAATGTCGGGGTTGGAATTGCAGGAATTGCTTGTCACCCGTGGCTATTCGCTCCCTGTAATCTTCATCACCGGCCACGGTGGGGTCCCTGAATCTGTGCGGGCCATGAAGTTGGGCGCGATTGATTTTCTCGAAAAGCCCTTCCGCCAGGAAGTGTTGATCAAACAGATTGACGCCGCCCTGGAACTCGACGCTCAGGGGCGACGGGGTCGCGACCGGGCCCGAAATGCGAAAGAGCGTTTCGAAAAGCTGACCGACCGGGAAAAGGAAATCGCGGAAATCCTTGTGTCAAACCCGTCCAGCGCGTCGAGCAAGGACGTGGCACGGCATCTCGATATCAGCCCCCGCACGGTCGACCATCATCGGGCGCGCATTCTTGAAAAGCTGCGGGTCAATTCGGTCGCGGAATTGGTCGATTTGTGCATTAGTACGAAGCTTTTCGAAAAGCCCTAACAGCGCATAGGTAAAACTACCTAGGTAACCACACCAATTTACGATTTCGCACTCATATTGCATAAAAGTCTAACGATGTGAGTGTTGAATGTAGGGAAACGTGAGCACAGTTCTGTGCAAGCCGTTAGTGAGTGAGCGAGTTTCGATAGAAGTGCAACTCGATGATATTTTTCGCATCCGGACGATGATTTCGAGCAGTTAATGCTGGGGCAGTCCGGACTGGCGTTGCGACCTGGGTCACATTGCAGGTTGCGACGCGCTTGCACGCTGGATTTGAAATTTGTAGCACCAAGATATTTATGGGAGGCCCGTAGTGATCATATCACTGCGGGTCTTTCTGTTCTCCGGGTTCCTATTTTGAAGTGGTCGAGATCGTCACGCCGCTTGCTGCCGCGCCAACACATCGGCGACCGTGGCCCCCATTGCCGACGGGTTTGGCGCGACAGAAATGCCAACTGCGTTCAACATTTCGACCTTCTCTTGAGCACTTTCGCCAAAAGCCGAAATAATCGCTCCTGCATGACCCATTTGCCGCCCTTTCGGCGCGGAAAGCCCTGCAACATAAGCAATGACCGGTTTCGTCATGTGATCTCGGACATAGGCCGCAGCTTCGGCTTCCTGCGGTCCGCCAATCTCGCCGATCATCATCACGGCATCAGTGTCAGGGTCGTGTTCGAAGAGCTCCAGAATGTCACGGAAAGACGAGCCGTTGATCGGGTCGCCGCCGATGCCGACCGATGTTGACACCCCGATACCAAGGGCTTGCAACTGGCTCGCAGCTTCATATCCCAGGGTTCCCGACCGCCCGACGATGCCAACCCGTCCGGGCGTGTAGATGTGGGGTGGCATGATACCCATAAAACCCTTGCCCGGTGAAATGACGCCCGCGCAATTGGGGCCAATAAGCCTCATTTTTCTGTCACGGGGATAGCGCCGAAGAAACCGTTTCACGCGCATCATGTCCTGCGCTGGAATGCCGTCAGCGACGCAAACGGCGGTTCGGATACCAGCGTCCGCCGCCTCCATCATCGCATCGGCGGCAAAAGGGGGTGGAACAAACATCAGGCTGGCGCTGGCGCCCGTTGCCTCTACGGCTTCGCGCACAGTGTTGAAGACCGGACGGTCAAGCACGGTGGTGCCGCCTTTGCCCGGCGTGACGCCAGCGACGACATTGGTACCGTTTTCAATCATTTCCGCTGCATGGAACTTGCCAATCCGGCCCGACATGCCCTGAACAACAACCGTTGTCGTCTCGTCAATCAAAATCGCCATCTCGTCTTCCTCCCTATGCTGCCGCGGGCTGCGCACGCATCGCCACAGCCGCATCCGCAGCTTCGGCCAATGTATCTGATGCCGTGATGGGTAAACCGGACGCCCTCAGGATTTCCTGCCCTTCCGCCACATTGGTTCCGGCAAGCCGGACGACGACCGGCAAGTTCAGACCAATCTCGCGATATGCCTGGACGACGCCTTCGGCGATCCAGTCGCAGCGGTTGATTCCGGCGAAAATGTTGACAAGTATCACACTGACATTCGGGTCAGACAGGACCGTACGGAACGCCTTGCAAACGCGGTCCGGCCCCGCACCGCCGCCGATGTCAAGAAAATTGGCGGGCTCTCCCCCGGCCAGCTTGATCATGTCCATCGTTGCCATCGCCAGCCCGGCACCGTTGATGATGCAGCCGATATCACCGTCAAGCCCCACGTAGGCCAGCCCATTATCTGCCGCCATGGCTTCGCGCGGGTCCTCTTGACTGGGATCGCGCAGCGCGGAGACCTCTGGACGGCGATATAGCGCGTTGGTGTCAAAGCTCATTTTTGCGTCCAGCGCCACCAATTCGCCCGCACCGCGGATCACCAGTGGATTGATCTCCACCATCATCGCGTCCAGATCGCGATAGGCGCGGTAGCAGGCGCGCAGAACGTTCACCATCTGCGCCACCTGCCCGCCTGTGAGCCCGAGGGAGAACGCCAGCTCACGCGCCTGAAATTCTGCCAATCCAACAGCCGGATCAACGATCATGCGCCGCAGGCTATCGGGGTCTTTTTCGGCCAAATCCTCGATCTCCATCCCACCATGGGCCGAGGCCACGATCATGATCCGCTCGGTTTTCCGGTCGAGCACAAAGCCGAGGTAAAGTTCCTGCTGGATATCAGAGGCTTCCTCTACCCAGAGACGAAAAACACCTTTGCCCGCAGGGCCGGTTTGCTTGGTGACAAGCTGCTTGCCGAAAAGCTCCGCGGCGCATTTGCGCACCTCGTTTTCGGTATTGCAGAATTTGACACCACCTGCTTCGCCGCGCCCGCCCGAATGGATCTGCGCCTTGACCACCCAGGCGTCGCCGCCGAGTTCGCGGGCGCGATAACCTGCCTGTTCGGGCGAATAGGCCACACCGCCACGCGGCACCGGCACGCCAAAACCCGCGAGAATTTCCTTGGCCTGATGTTCGTGAATGTCCATGCTGTCGTCCTCCCGGTCAGACTTTTTCTGCAATCGCCTTGGCCACTTCAATGACGTTGCGCGCCATTTTTTCCGACGCCGCGTCGATCATCTTGCCGTCAAGTGACGCGGCACCTCTGCCTTCAGTCTCGGCCTTTTTGAGCTCTTCTATGATCCGCTCGGCTTTAGAAACCTCTGTCTCCGGTGGGCTGAAAACCTCATTTGCCATAGCGACCTGGCTGGGGTGGATGGCCCATTTGCCTTCACACCCAAGCGCTGCCGCGCGGCGTGCACCGGCCTTGTAGCCTTCGGGATCGGAGAAATCACCAAACGGTCCGTCGATCGCGCGCAACCCATAGGCCCGGCAGGCAATGACCATACGCGTGATCGACGCATGCCATTGATCGCCGGGGTAATCCGGGTTGAGCCCGCCGATATTCACCGTGCGCGCGCGCATCGAGGCGGCGTAATCAGCCACACCGAAATGCAGCGCTTCAAGGCGTCCGCCAAATTGCGCAACCGCCTCCACATTGGCCATGCCAAGCGCCGTTTCAATCAGGGCCTCAAGACCGACACGGGTTCGCAACCCCCGCGCCTGTTCGATCTGGTTGACCATCGCATCGACCATATAGAGATCAGCGGCCACCCCAACTTTGGGCACCAGCAACGTGTGCACCCGGTCACCCGCCTGTTCCATCACATCGACCACATCGCGGTACATGTAGTGTGTGTCCAACCCGTTGATGCGCACGGAGACGGTTTTGCCCCGGGCGGTCCAGTCGATATCGTTCAGCGCCTGAATGGCATTGCGGCGCGCCTGTTCTTTTTCCGGCGGGGCCACTGCGTCTTCGAGGTCAAGAAAAACGTAATCCGCATCCCCGCTGGCCGCCTTGTCGATCATTGTGGGGTTCGACGCAGGCACAGCCAGTTCGGAGCGTTGAAGACGTTGTTTTTTCAATGGATATAAGGTGTGAGACACTGGGTTTTTGTCCTTTGGTAGAGAAGATGACTGTTATTCTGCGGCAACATGGAAATGCCGCTCTGTCTGCACGTCGGAGACGAACCAGCTTTGTGCTGCCGCAACGCCAGAGCCCATTTCCAATCGCACACCTGCGCGGATCAGGGCCATTTCGGCGACCGACAAGGCGGTCAGGCACATACCTTCGTTCAGGTCACCAATATGTCCGATCCGGAACACTTTGCCCGCCAGCCGCGCCAACCCGCTGCCGAGCGACGTGTTGTAATCTTCATAGGCGATGCGGATCACGTCGCGCGCATCCACGTCCTGCGGCGTGCGGATCGCAGAAACCGTGTTGGAATAAAGCGATGGATGCTCGGCGACCAGATCAAGACCCCAAGCGGCAACACCGCGGCGCACGCCCTCGGCCAACCGCGTGTGGCGCGCGATGACATTGTCCAGCCCTTCCGTGGCGATCCGGTCGAGCGATTTGCGCAGCCCATGCAGCAATTGCGTGGGCGGCGTGTAAGGGAAATAGCCATCAGCGTTCATCTTCACCATGTCGCCGAAATCATAATAGGCCCGGCGCATTGTCGAAGTTTGCGACATCTCCATCGCCCGTTCGCTGGCGGCTAGAATGCCCAGACCCGCAGGCATCATCAGCCCTTTCTGGCTGCCGGTGATGGCCAGATCGACGCCCCAGTCGTCCATCCGGAAATCGAGCGATCCGATGGAGGACACACCATCCACAAACAAAAGCGCGTCATGGAAGTTTTCATCGAGCGCCCTGCGCACCCCGGCCACATTAGAAGTCACGCCGGTTGCAGTTTCGTTATGCGTGACAAAAACCGCCTTGATTTCGTCATCCGTGTCTGCCGCCAGCTGCCGTTCAAATTCCTTCACCGGCGCGCCTGCCCCCCAGGGAACATCGACAAGGAGTACATCAAGACCAAGACGTTCGGCCATCTCTGCCCAGAGGGTCGAAAACTGGCCGTGGCGCGCCATCAGAACCTTGTCACCGGGGTTGAGCGTGTTGGTGATGGCCGCTTCCCAGGCGGAGGTTCCGGAGCCGGGAAACATCATCACCTGACCTTTTTCCGTCCGAAAAATCCCTTTGAGGTCGCTAAAGAGACTTAAGGTGACATCCCCGAAATCCGGCGCGCGCATGTCCTGCATTGGGACGTTCATGGCCTGACGCACGTCTTCCGGCACATTTGTGGGGCCGGGGATGAACAGATGGGTGTGACCGGTACGCATGAGGCTCTCCTTTAAGATTTCGTCAACCATGCAACCATCAAGGGTGCAGGTAAAACGGAACCGGGTCCTGCTGTGGATGCAAAAATTTACAAACAATAACATTTGTAAACTTGTAAACTTTTCAGTATTGAGCGGTCATGAAGACTTTTATTGGACCCAAATTGCGACGGCTGCGCACGGACAACGGGCAAACCCAGGGTCAAATGGGCAAGGCTCTGGGCATCAGCACGTCTTATGTGAATCTGCTGGAAAAGAACGAGCGCAGTGTCTCCGTGCCGGTTCTGTTGCGGCTGCTCGAAGTTTACGGTGTCGACTGGCGCGATCTGGTCGAAGACGATGACACCTCCAAACTGGCGGATTTGCGCGGTGTCTTGCAGGATCCCCTTTTCGAAGCGGATCGCCCGGATCTGACACAGCTGCGCGGTGCCTTGACCCATAGCCCGGATCTGGCCACCTGTTTTTTGCGGTTGCATCAGGCCTATCTGGCGGCAACCGACCAGTTGATGAGCGTGGCACAAGCCGGTGACAATGCGCAGACGTCGCTGCCCAAATCCACTGAGTCCTCCGTCCACAATTTCTTTCGCAAGAATGATAATTATTTTCACAGCCTGGAATTGGCGGCTGAGGCTTTCTGGGTCGGTCAGAAAATTGCGACCGATGACATCTACGCCGCGCTCAAAACCCGATTGTATGAAACACTGGGCTTGAAGGTCCGCGTTGTTCCAGTGGCCGAATTGCCCGATACGCTGCGCGAATATAGTGAGGAGCGGCGCGAGATTCTACTGTCCGAAGCGCTCGACCACCCCAATCGCGTCTTTCAGCTTGTGCATGTCACCGGGCTCATCGAACAACAGGACACGTTGGATGACCTGCTCACCAAATCCGGTATCAGCGATGCTTTGGGGCGGGCGCGATGCCGGGTTGAGTTAGCCAACTATTTTGCGGCGGCGGTGCTGATGCCCTACGGCCCCTTTCTGGCAGAAGCACTGGCCAGCGAATATGATTTTGACCATGTGGCCACGCGGTTCGGGGTCAGCTTTGAGCAGGCCTGCCACCGGGCGACGACCTTGCAGCGCCGTGGCGCCAAAGGCGTTCCCTTTTTCTTTCTCAGGATCGACAAGGCCGGCAATGTGTCCAAGCGGTTCAATTCCACCGATTTCCAACTGGCCGAGTATGGCGGCGCTTGCCCACG
The DNA here is from genome assembly GCF_049830555.1 of Roseobacter sp. EG26. Classification (NCBI taxonomy): domain Bacteria; kingdom Pseudomonadati; phylum Pseudomonadota; class Alphaproteobacteria; order Rhodobacterales; family Roseobacteraceae; genus Roseobacter; species Roseobacter sp. EG26. The sequence goes on along the minus strand of NZ_JBNBLH010000002.1, from coordinate 314,584 downwards.
GTTGGACGTCCACACATCCTTTCGAACACCGGGCCGGATCGTGCCGCAATTTGTCGAAATGCCTGATGGCAGCCAGTTCTTTGTCTTTGCCCGCACAGTGGACAGGCCCAGCGTGACGCGGTTTGCGCAGGATGTACGTCTGGCGGTTGCGATGGGGTGCAGCACCGAACATGTCGACGCCATCGGCTATGCCGAAGGGCGCAGCCTGAGTGCTGTTCGGATGACTCCTATCGGGATCAACTGCCGCATCTGCCCACGGGTCACTTGTGACCAGCGCGCGCATCATGCGGTGGTTCTGTCAGACCCGGTGGATGAAAAACGGCGCGGTGCCACCCGCTATGCAAGCTGACGGCTTATAACTCGCGACCGGCCCGCGCCTCCCCCCAGCGCAGCCGCGCATAGGCACCGATTTTCGCAAGAGATAGCGGCGGCAAGAGCTTTGGCGCTGCCGCTGACAAGGCCCGGTCCAGCGCGGGAGAGCCGATCCCGTTTGCCGCTTCTGCCGCCAGAACACCTGCCAAAGTGCCCTTGGCCGTGCCCAGACCGTTTTGACAACACGCCGACCAGAGCCCCGGTTCCAACTCACCGATCACCTGCACGTTGTTGAGGCTCAGACACAACCGCCCACCCCAGCGATAAGCCATGCGCGTGCCCGCCAGCATTGGAAAGCGCGCGGCAAAGGCGCGGTCGTGATCCTGCGCCACCCGTGCTATGCGCCTGTCATCCACCTCCATGCCCGGATCAAAGGTAAACCGGTTGCGCACGACGATCCGGTCACCACCGATGCCCGAAATACGCCGCACAGTTGTCCCCAGCGGGTCGGCGGGCGTCACGCCCCAAGTAGATGCGCCCCCGAGCGTCTGACATGCCTCCGCAGAAAGCGCCTGCGTCATCGAGGCATAGGTAAAGACATGCATCAACCGCCCCGCCATATGGCCAAAGCTTTCCAGATGACCGTTCACCGCCAGGATCACATTGGGGGCCGTGACCTTGCCTTTGGGTGTTTGGGCCGTCCAGTCACCCTTGCGCGTCAACCCGGTGACCGGGCTCATTTCATGCAAGACGACCGAATTTGACACCAACCCCTTGGCAACGGAACGCACGTATAATGCGGGCTGGATCATCACCGCCCCCGGCGTGAAAAGACCGCTTTGATAATAGTCCGTACCGGTCAGCGCCTGCATTTCCGTGGCATCCAGAAGTGTGTGTTTCTCACCCATGGCGGTCAGATGCCGGGCATAATCCTCATTGTGTTGATGACCCTTTGGCGTAGCGGCGGCGTTGATCTTGCCCGAACGCGCAAAGGCCTCCTCGCTCAGGTCGAAATCTGCGGCCATTTCCGCCGCGAAATCTATGCCGCGCCGGTTGTCCGCCGTTTGCGCCGCATCCGCCTCCAGCGCGCCGCCATAGTTTTCGGACGCAAGATCATGCGGCAGGTCGATCATAAAGCCGGAATTGCGCCCGGCGGGTCCTTCACCAACGCGACCGGCTTCCAGAATGACGATGCGCGCGCCTGGGCAAAGCTGTGACAGACGTCTTGCGGCGGACAACCCGGCAAAGCCTGCACCAATCACCAGCCAGTCCGCAGTGGTATCTGCCTCCAACGGCAGCGCCGGTGCTGCGGGGGGCAAAAGGCAGTTCCAGCCAGCCGGGCCGGGATCACGTGGGAGACGGGTAACCTGCATCGGCCCGTCAATCAGTCTGGTTGAGCGCATCGGCAGCGGGAATCTCGCGTTCGCGCCGCGCAATGTAGTCCCGCAGGGCCTCATCCGTCGCCACGTCGAGTTTCGGCTCCTCATAGGTGTCCAGAAGTTCGCGCGCGCGCTGCAATGCGCGCTGGGTGATTTCAACGCTGCCTTCGGCCTGCCATTGTTCGATAGAGTTGTTGTCGAACATCTCTGGCATGAAAAACGCGCGCTGGAAATTCTCCAATGTGTGGGGGTGCCCCAGGTAGTGCCCGCCGGGCCCGACATCGCCCACCGCCCGCAACGCTTCGTCAAAGTCATCCCAATTGATGCCCTGCGCCATACGATACCCCATCGCGCACATCTCCGCATCAACGACGAATTTGGCCATAGAGCAATGCATGCCGGCCTCGTTCCAGCCCGCCGAATGCCAGATGTAATTGGCCCCCGCCATCAGCACCGCATTCAGTGTCATCGCACTCTCATACCCGGCCTGCGCATCAAAGGTCTTGGCCCCGCCAAGCGTGTTCGACGTGCGCCACGGCACTTTGTAAAACCGCGCCATCTGCCCGATCATGAAATTCATCAGGCTGATTTCCGGGGTCCCCGCCATGGGTGCGCCGGATTTCATCGATACGGTGCTGAGGTAATGACCATAGATCGCCGGTGCGCCCTTGCGGATCACCTGTGTATAGGCGAGCGCGCTCAGCGCTTCGGCATTCAGTTGCGCAACGGTCGGCGCAACGGAAGCAGGCGTATTGGCCCCGCCCAGCACGAAAGGCGAGCACAGCACCGGCTGATTGCGCCGACAAAACGCCCGCATCGCGCCCAACATGGTTTCATCCCAGACCAGCGGTGAATTGCCGTTGCAATTACCGGTCACCACAGGATGGGCATCGATGAAGTCATCGCCAAAGAGAATAGCCGTCATATCAAGCACATCTTCGGCGTTCTTCGGGCTGGTCGTCATGCCCATGAAGGTCTTGTCGGAATGCTTCATCGAGGAATAGGTGATGCGCAGATGCCGCTGACTGATCGGGTGATCATAAGGCTCCACGATGTGATGCGCCGAGGAGTGCATGCTGGGCAGCATATGGCTGAGCTTGTGGAAATTCGCCAGATCCGTCAGCGTCGGATTGCGCCGCACGTCGTCCAGATCACGCAGGTAGGGCGCGCCGGTCATGGGCACAAAAATCGCATGGTCCTTGCCGAAAGGCAGGTTATTGGCCGGATTGCGCGCGTGATAGGTGAAGGTTTCGGGGATCGTGGCGATCAAATCGCGCACGAGGGCGCGGTCGAGATGCACGCGCTCGCCCCGCACATCGGCTCCGGCGCGCTTCCAATCCCCCAGGGCAATCTCGTCGCGGAAGACCACACCGACGTTTTCCAGAATATCCATTGAGGCCGCGTCGATGCGCGCCACCTGCTCTTGGGTCATCGGCTCGGTCAAGGGCAGGTTCCGCTTCAGCGCGGGCAGCATGGTCACATCACGTGTCTGGCGCTGCGACTTGCGCGCGCCGCGCCCGCGCCGCGTGGTGCCGACGGCTGCCACGCTCATGTCGTGCCCTCCAGCCTGTTGCCAATCGCGGCCATGGTGTCGCGCAGCGCAGCATGCGTGCCTGCTGCCCGCAAGCTTTGGGTCATTTGCAGGCTGATCGTGCCTTTTGTTGCCAGCGCATCGCGTTCCCGCGCCAGCGCCCCGGCCTCTTTGGTCATGGCGCTCAGATAGCCGCCGATCAACTGCGCGGCGTAGAAATCTGACTGCGCCGCGTCACCGGTTTCCTCTGCCAGCCATTGCGCGCCTGTGGCCATCAGGTCAAGCACTCCCGGCAGCATCGCGCAGACCGCAAAATGCATGTTCAGCGCGCGTTCATCGGTGACAGCAAACACAGGGTTTTCCGGGGCAAAAAGCGCGCCCAACAGCTGCGCATCGGGACAGGCTGGCAAGGGGCATCCGCCCTGTTCGAGATAGCCCAGCGGGATCGTCGCCACGATCTTAGAGGCAGGAGCGCAAAGCGTGCGTAACCGCGACAGAGACACTCCCGCCATGACGGTAACGATCTGTTGGTCTTTGCGAAACACCAGCGTCTCAAGCACCGCCTCGGCGATCAGCGGGCGCAGACACAGGAAAATCACATCGCTGTCGTCCAGGACCGCCTGATTGGGCGCAACGGTGACGCCATGGCTCTGCGCCAGCGTATGCGCGACCGCCGCATTGCGGTCAGAGACCGTCAGGTGATGCCCCTTGCCGACCAGAAACCGCACCATGGGGGCGGCGATATGCCCGGTGCCAATGAACCCGATGCGGCTCATGAGATTGCGTCTCCGTCTGCCGGGTCGGTCAGGTCAATCCAGATCGTCTTGATCTCGGTATACTGATCATGGGCGTGCAAACCATTGTCGCGCCCGCCGAAACCCGATTGCCGGTAGCCGCCAAAAGGCGTGCTCATATCGCCTTCGCCGTAGCAATTCACGGTGACGGTCCCGGCGCGAATGTCACGGGCTGCGCGGATTGCCTGACGTGTATTGGCGGTGAAGACCGAGGCCGCCAGCCCGTAATCGGTGTCATTTGCGACCGCGATGGCCTCTTCGGTCGACGCGACCTCAATGACGCTCAGAACGGGGCCAAAAATCTCCTCCCGCGCGCGCGGATCTTCTCGGCTCACTTCATAAATGGTTGGGGGCACAAACGGCCCATCGGCTTTGCCTCCCGCAAGCGCCTTGCCTTTCAGATACGCACCAACCTTGGCCACGTGACCCGCATCAACAAGCGCGCCCAGATGATTGGCCGGATCCAGCGGATCGCCGGTTTTCCACTCCCTCAGGCGGGCCTGGATACGCGCCATCAACGGCGCTTTGACATCGCGGTGCACGATCAGACGGGAAGCGGCGGAGCAATTCTCCCCCATGTTCCAGAAGGCGGCATTGACCACATGGGCGGCCACGTGATCGAGGTTTTCCGCATCCGCCAGCACCACCGCCGGGTTCTTGCCGCCGCATTCCAGCACAACCTTTTTGAGGTTGCTGTCGGCTGCATAGTGCAAAAACCGCCGACCCGTTTCAGTCGATCCGGTGAAGGAGACCATATCCACATCCATGTGCCGCCCCAACGGCTCGCCCACCGACGGACCATCCCCCGGCAATACCTGCAAAACGCCTCGCGGCACGCCCGCCATATGGGCCAGTTCCGCAATCCTGAGCGCAGTCATGGAGGTCTGTTCCGCCGGTTTCACGATCACCGAACACCCCGCCGCCAGCGCCGGGCCGATCTTCCAGGCCAGCATCAGCAGCGGGAAATTCCACGGCAAAATCGCCGCGACCACCCCGATGGGTTCGCGAACAATGACAGAGAGCGCATCATCGCCCACAGGGGCCGTCTGATCATAAATCTTGTCGGTGGTTTCGGCGTGCCACTTGATGCAGTGAATGGTTTCGGGAATGTCGATCTCTTCGCAGTCACGGATGGGCTTGCCGGACTCGAGACATTCCAGCACCGCCAGATCCCGTTTGCGCCGCGTGATGTATTTGCACAGTTTGATCAGCACATCCTTGCGCGCCGACGGATGCATGCGCGCCCAATGCCCCTGCTCAAACGCCTCGCGCGCCTTTGTCACGGCAAGCGCCACATCCTCTGGCCCGGCGGTGGAGATTTGGGTGATCTCCTCTCCGGTCGCGGGGTTCAGCGTGGGCATCAATTGCCCCGTTCCTTTGCGGAACTTCCCGTCTATGAAGGGTGTCGCGGGAAAATCAAGCTCAGCGGCAATGGCGGCATATTCCGCGTGGGTCAGAAGGTCGGTCATCAAAAGGCTCCCGGAATGGCGGCAATGGTGGTGTTCATCGTGCGGATGACTTCTTCCAACGCGCGTTTGTCGTCTTTGTTCAGCGGTTGCAGGGGTTTGCGTGGCGGGCCTGCCGCGATGCCGCGCATCGTCACGCCATGTTTGATGCATTGAATGAACTTGCCGCCCTGTTCCAGCACACGCATGAGCGGCAGCATCGCCGACATGATCGCCCGTCCGCGGGTAAAATCGCCATCCACCGCACAGGCGCGATACATCGCGATATGCGCTTCGGGCGCAAAGTTTGACCCCGCACAGACCCAGGACCGCGCGCCCCAGGCAAAAAACTCCAGCGCCTGATCATCCATCCCGCAGCTCAGCGCGATATGCGGATAGTCCCGTGCCAGCATGTGCAAGCGGTCGGGATCGCCAGAGCTTTCCTTGATGGCGCAGAAATTCGGGCTGCGGCCCAAACGGTCGAGGCATTCCGCGTCCATGTTCACACTCATCCGCCCGGGGTAGTTGTAAAGCATCACCGGCAGGTTCACGGCGCGGTCGATCGCCAGAGCATGCAGCGCAATCTCGCGTCCTGTCGGATAAGCATAGGGCGGCGTGGCCACCAGCAAAGCATCGGCACCCACGTCCTTGGCCGCCTGCGCATAGGCAATGCTGTCTTCGGTGCGAATGGCCCCGGTGCCGACGATCATCGGGACACGGTCCCTGATGAGATCCTTGCAGCGGCGCATCATCTCAACCCGTTCGTCCATGGATTGGGCATAATATTCGCCGGTCGTTCCGGCCACGATAAGGCCCTGTACGCCCGCGCCAATCAGATGCTCCACGGTCTCAACCAGCGCGGTCTCATTGAGCGAAAAATCATCGTTGTAAGGCGTGATCAGCGGCGTGTAGATACCTTCAAACTGCATTTCGGTGATCCTTGAGTGAAACAACATCGACAGGCAAAGGATCAGGACGCACGTAGCGCTCCATCCGATCCCGGGACAAATCCCAATGCTGCAAAGATAAATCCAGAGCCAGCGGGGCCTCATAAGCCTCGATCGCAGAAATCATCGCATCATGCTGCTCTCCGGCCTTTTCAATGCGGCGCTCTTCTTCTTCGGACGCGGGCCTGTAAAACCGCTGGCTGAGACGCGTGTGATCAATCAGCAGCCGGCCCAGCGAAGCCACCAGATAAGGATTGTGGGCCATCTGTCCGATCACGGCATGGAAGTGATGATTGGCCAAAGCCGCAGTTTGCGCATCATTGGCAGCTGTCGCCTTGGTAAAGGCCCTCTGTGCCTCCTTGAGGTCCTCGAGCTGCGGGCCCGTCCGGGCCTCTGCGGCCAGACTTGCGATGTTTGCATAGATCATCGGGGCCGTCTGAAAGAACGTCCGCATGGTTCCGATGTCCATCGAGGCGACCTTTGAGCCGCGGTTTTCCGTGCTGGAAATATACCCGGCCCCCGCAAGCCGATGCAGCACTTCGCGCATTGGGGTTCGCGAAATCCCGTAGTGTTCGGCAAGGGCCGTTTCATCCAGATCGCTCCCGGGTGCCAAATCTGTTGACAGGATGCGATGCTTCAGATCGTCCAGACATTCATCCTTGGTCATCTTGCGCATAGTGAGGTTCTCATCAATCACATTCTAATGTATACTTTTTGTATACATTCGGAATTTCCAGTCAACCCCCCTTTGCGGGCTCCATCACGTGGATGCCCGTAAGCATATGTTTCGAAACACCCCTTTGTGGATCAATTTGCGGGCAAGTTTTGGATAAACCCCAAAGCGCATCCCGACCGACGTCACAGTGCCAATCCTCAATTTCGCCAAGCTGTTCAGATTTTTGGACCTCCGAGCACCAACCTGATACGCTCCCATGGGATGTCTCATCCGCCTTCGCAATCGTGTGACTGCAATCACCAAAAAAGGGAGTGTCTATGCCTTTCGCCCGAGCAGAGCTGGTCAGCGCCATTACACCCATTGAACATCTGCCTAATCTGTCGGCCCGTCTGGGCATCGATTTGCACATCAAACGCGACGATCTGGCCGGCACGACGATGGGCGGTAATAAATCCAGGCAATTGGAATACTACCTAGGCGCGGCGCAGCAAAAGAACGCGCAGACCGTCCTGATCACCGGGGCCGTTCAGTCCAATTTTGTCCGCACGGCCGCGGCCTCGGCAGCGAAACTCGGAATGCGAACCATCGTGCAACTGGAGGATCGCGTCCCGGATGTGGACGCACTTTATGGATCTAATGGAAATGTGCTGCTGGCGCGCCTTTTGGGCGCGGAGGTCATGCGTTACGCTGCAGGCGAAGATGAAGCCGGGGCAGATGCCGCTCTGCGTGAACGCGCCGAAATTGAGCGCAAGGCAGGTCGCGTGCCCTACGTCATTCCGCTTGCTCTGGGCAATCCCCCACTGGGCGCTTTGGGCTACATGCGCGCCGCCGAGGAAGTCGTCAGTCAGGACGCCGATTTCGACGTTGTTGTCATCGGCTCCGGTAGCGGATTGACGCATGCAGGAATGCTCGCGGGATTGCGTTCCATAGGTCAGCCCGCACGGGTCATCGGCAGCTGCGTGCGACGCGATGCAACGCAACAGACGCAGCGGATCAACACCGTTCTTGAAGCCCTCTCGGAATTGTTGGGCAGCAAGGTTCCGGTCACCGACGCCGACGTCGTCATCTGGGATGGAGCATTCTCGCCCGGCTATGGGCAACTGGGGCCAAGCGCCGCGCAAGCCATGGCCATGATGGCACAATCAGAAGGCATCGTTCTGGACCCGGTTTATACAGCCAAGGTCTTCGCCGCGATCCCGGCGTTGGTTGACAATGGCGAAATACCCGAAGGGAGCCGGGTGTTGTTCGTGCATACTGGGGGCCTGGCTTCCCTCTTTGCCTACCAATCGTCATTGGAAAATGCCTTCCCTCACCCCTGAACGGCCGTTTTGCGTCATGGATGAGAACTCATTTGCCGCAAATGCCAAGCGGACCTTCGCGCCCTTTGGCAGAAGGTCCGCAATCTGGCCAGCAGGTAAAACGCGGCCGACTCTCGGGCTGGCCCGCCTTACCAGCCAATGAAAACCTCCGCCAAGGCGATGAACATCGGAATGCTCAGAATGGCGACCGGCGTTCCGATGCCGGTTGACGTCCCGACATAGGCCGATGAATTGGCTTCGGGCAACGCGCCGCGCAACGTTGGCGGACCTGAAATGTCGGAGCTTGACGCCGCCATTACCGACAACAAAACCACGCCGCCCGCAGAAAACCCGGTCAGCTCATGCGCAATATATCCTACGCCAAAGCCAAGCAAACCGTGAAGGATAGGAGCCGCAATGCCATAAAGAATATAGGCATGCGCAACTTTGCGTAGCTCTGCGATCCGCAGCCAGGCCTCCATCCCCATGATCAGCATCAGGATGGACAGAAGGCCCCGGAACAGAGGTTCGTAGAAACTCCGATAGACAGAGTCCGGTTCAGCAAGGATGCCAAGAGCCAATCCGACAAGCAGAGCCGAAATCGCCGGGCTTCGGAACGTGTCGACAAGGATGCCACGCAACAGACCGGGCTCGATCGTACCAGCGGGTGCCGATGGCCGCCCGGCCGCCCCAAACCTGGCCAGTGTACCATCCGCGTTGACGGGTACGTCGGGCGCCGTCCGCCGCGCAGCGCTCAGCTTTGCCATGACAATTGCCGTCACAAGTGCCGCGATGTCCATGAAAGGATATAGCGCACCGATGAACCCGTCGTACGGAATGCCGCCGTCATCAAGGATTGCCATGCCTGCCGCCAATGTTGACGCCGATACCGCCCCAAAGAGGCCGGCGGTTGCCAAACCGTCAATCTGCGACACGCCGCGCCAGCGCGCCAGAGTCCAACTGCCCAAGAAAACGATCATTATGCCCACAATCGCCGCCCCGATGGCAGGCACAAAAAGCTCGACGAAATTGGCTTCTCTGACAGAGATTCCCGCGCCCATACCCACTTTCAGCAGCAGCAGGATGACGATGAATTTGTAAACCGGATCAGGGACTTCAAATTTGCTGCCCAAAGCTGCAAGCAACATGCCTGCAATCAGGAAGGCGAGCGTGGGTTTCTGAAACTGGTCAACCAACGTGCTGAGAATGGTGAAGAGGGTATCCATCGGCGGTTCCTTTCGTGTCTGGAACGCTGATACCGCGCCTCAAAAGAATATAAAAATATATCTTTTTGAATGATTCATTCTATTTAATATAACAATGGGTCAATTGAACTATCATCATCTGCGCTATTTTCGGGAGGTTGCCATCGAAGGGCACATGGGGCGTGCGGCGGCCCGGTTGAACGTCTCCCAATCCGCCCTTTCTATTCAAATTCGACAGTTGGAGGCCCGCCTCGGGCATGATCTCTTTGACCGTGTTGGCCGGAGCCTGGTGTTGACCGAAGCAGGCAGGATCGCGCTTGATCACGCGTATCGGATTTTTACGGCTGGCGACGACTTGCTGGCGACACTTCGGCAGAGCAGCACAACCAGCCCGCCGTTGCGGGTCGGGGCGCTCTCAACGCTATCACGCAACTTTCAACTCCAGTTCCTGCGCCCGTTGCTTGCAACGGCGGAATGCAACGTTGTCCTGAAATCGGGCAATACGAAAACACTGCTGGCCGATCTGGAAACCCTGGCGCTCGACGTGGTGCTTACGACAGAAATGCCACAGAGCGGGTCCACTTCGGCCTTTGCCGCGCAAAAGCTCAGCGAGCAACCGGTCGGCATTCATGGACGTCCCGAGCGCCTCAACTACGGCTCGCTCACATCCCTTCTTTCCAATGAACCGCTGATCCTGCCGACCGAAAGCGTCATTCGGGCAGGCTTTGAGAACCTGATCGCGCAACTGGACATACGACCGCGCATCGCAGCCAACGTCGACGACATGGCCATGGTGCGGTTGCTGGCGCGTGAGGGCGCTGGTCTTGCCATAACGCCGGCCGTGGTTCTGGCAGATGAAATTGCGAGCGGAACGGTCAAGACCGCGCCTTTTGATCTGGAAATCATGGAACCCTTTTTCGCGGTGACGCTCCCCCGAAAATTTCCCCACCCAGCACTTCGTGATCTGGTACAGGCGCGACTTCCAGACGCGCCAGAAAAATCTTATTCGGGCAGCTGAAAGAATGCGCCCGACCCACGGCTGAAACGGGAGGCGCCAGCATTTGTGGCCGCGTCAATCCGAAAACTGTTTGGCCTTACGTCAACCCTGATCGAGCTCCCGGAGGCACTACATTCCGAGTGCTTCTTTGTACATTTCCAGCACCGCTTCTTCTTCGGCGATATCGTCCGCATCGCGCTTGCGAAGCGCGATGACTTTGCGCATCACCTTCGTATCATAGCCGCGTGCCTTGGCCTCGGCCATGACCTCTTTTTGCTGCTCAGCGAGGTCCTTCTTTTCTGCATCCAACCGTTCGATCCGCTCAACAAACTGACGCAGCTCATTGGCGGTCACGCGGTAGGTCGCATCCCCCGGGGCTTCGACAACGGCAGGGTCAGTTGCAGTATCACTCATGGATGGTTCCTTGCATTTCCAGTTTGACGGACGGGCCTTGCCTAGCGCTCCGATCTCATCGCTGCAAGCGGCATTCATGGCCCGAGGCGTAAGAAAGAGAAAAATGGCATGACATCAGCCCCTGCGGCGGCAGGTTCTTTCCAACGCCATCTCCGGGCCTAAGTTTTACACCAGCTTTTACTTGCGCCGCTCAAAGGGATTGGGTAGCGCTGCACACATGGAAAACGCTGGCACCACTTCGGTTTTTGATCTGCTCATTTGGGGCGGAGCGCTGCTGACCCTTGCGGGTTTTTTGGGCCTGATCTGGTGTGTCATCTATATCGCGCGCGCCCGGAAAGCGCAGCTTGAGGATGAGGAAATGCGTGCCAAGCTGAAAAAGGCGCTGCCGATGAACCTCGCGGCGCTATTTCTTTCTGTGATTGGACTTATGCTGGTGATCCTCGGTATCTTCTTGGCATAGCGGGCACCCTTGCCAGAAGGAAGTGCTCCGGCCTAATCTGGTCAAAACAAGGGAGCCAGCACAATGTCCCCACATGTAAATGCATTTTTCGACGCAGCAACAAACACCGTCAGCTACGTCGTGCAAGATCCCCAGGGCTCATCCTGCGCGATCGTCGACTCCGTTCTGGATTTTGACCATGCCTCGGGCCGTACAAACACGACATCCGCAGACAACGTAATCAGCTTTGTCGAAACCAACGGGCTACAGGTACAGTGGATTTTGGAAACCCATGTGCATGCCGATCATCTGTCAGCAGCGCCCTACCTGCAGGACAAGCTGGGGGGCAAAATCGGTATCGGCGATCAAATCACAGAGGTACAGAATACCTTTGGCAAAGTCTTCAACGAAGGCACTGAATTTCAACGGGATGGCAGCCAGTTTGACCGGCTTTTCGGCGACGGAGACAGCTTTCATATCGGACAGATGCGGGCGGACGTCATGCATACCCCCGGGCATACTCCGGCCTGCATGACCTACGTCCTGGGCGATGCAGCCTTTGTTGGTGACACGTTGTTCATGCCGGATTTCGGAACCGCCCGGTGTGACTTCCCCGGGGGCTCGGCACATGATCTCTATCGCTCGATCCAACGCATTCTCAGCTTGCCGGATGACACCCGCATTTTTGTTGGCCATGATTACAAAGCGCCCGGTCGCGAAGAATTCGCCTGGGAGACAACTGTTGGTGCGCAGAAAACCCGAAATGTCCATATCGGCCAAGGGCAGGACGAGGACAGTTTTGTCGAAATGCGGCAAGCCCGCGATGCAACGCTTGGGATGCCAAAGCTGATCCTGCCGTCTTTGCAGGTTAACATGCGGGCGGGCAACATGCCCGAACCCGATCAGAATGGCGACGTGATGTTAAAATTGCCGATCAACAAGCTCTGATGGCGTGTTCAGGGACGAGCGCAACACTCCGGGTCGAGGTCAACAGAATGTGTAGTGCAATTTTGCGAAAACCGGCAGTCGAGGGAAAGCTGCAGACTGGACACCGCATTTCTCTGGCCATAGGTCTTTGACCATGGATATCCGTCAAATCACACCCGACTTTTTTGCTGCCCCTCAAATCTGCGTCGATGACCTGCGCGAAATCGCAGCGCTTGGTATACGTTTGGTGATTTGCAACCGCCCTGACGTCGAGGTCCCCCCCAGCCACCAGTGCGCCGCTATCGAAGCCGCGGCAATCTCAGCAGGGTTGAAATTTGCCGTTCAGCCATTGACGCATCAGACCATGACACCGGATGTTATCGCGGCGAACCGGGCATTGATGGACAGTGTCGATGGCCCGGTGCTGGCTTATTGCGCGTCGGGGACCCGCTCCACCATAGCTTGGGCACTCTCTACAGCGCGGGAAATGCCGGCGGATGACATCATTAGCGCGGCGCGGGACTGGGGATATGATCTAGAAAATCTGCGGGCGACCTTTGACGCCATCAGGCGTCAAACAGAGTAACGCTGATCAGGCGGTTTTGATGTCCTGCAAGTCTTCAAGCGCCGGGAGTTCCTCTGCACCGTCAAAATCCGGCAGATCAGGTAAATCCGGCAGGTCGGGCAGATCAGGCAATGCCGCGGCCTCATCGATATCGATGTCCGGCAAATCCGGAAGCGCAGGGGCGGCATCCAAATCAGGCAAATCAGGCAGCTCCGGCAAGTCCGGTAAATCCGGGAGCGCGCCGGGTTCTTCAAGCATGTCGATTGTCGCCGCCGGATCGGCAAACATCTCACCGGCGGTGGGCTTAGCGGGTTGCACCTGAGGTAGATCCAACTCGTCCCGATCTGCAGCGCGACGCTTGGGATTGCCGGTGGTGGCGACGTTGGTTTCCAGTTGTACGGCGCGCTGACCATCCACCTGCCCCAGTGCCCCGCGGCTGACCACCCGCCCGTCCCGTGTGATAACCTCGACAGCATCGAATGCATCCGGGCGCAAAGTCACAACATCACCGGGCGCCAATCGCCCCAATTCCGCCAGCGGCAACTTCAGTCGTCCCATAACCGCAGTCAGATCAGCCTTGAGACCCATCACCGTCTTCTCCAGCGTCACTGGCGGGGTCGGGGCCGCATCCTCTTCATGATCATGCGCCGCCAGTTCAGGCCGCTTTTCAACAATCGGCAAAAATAGCGTCAGGACTGACTGGAAAGCACCACCTTCCACGTCAATGGTCAGGCGAAAGATGTTGTATTCGGTTGCGTCCAGAGCCAGGCCAAAGAGGCGGGCGTTTTCCACTCGCGCACCAAACCTGAGGACCGCCAGCGTGTCACGATCTGCATCTGCTTCCAGAAGACCGTGCGCGCGGCGGAACAACGCATCAACCAGGGGCGCACAGAGAGCGGCATCGGTGGATGTCATAACCCGTTCGGTGGCGGGGTTTTTCGACACCTTGCCCGTGGTTTGCTGCTGGATCATGGCACCAACCAGCTCAGGACCGATCATGGCTCCGCCGGAGCTGTCTGTTGGTCCGTCCAGCAACATCAGCAAGGAGGTGTCATCAAACTTCTCGGCAATGTGGTCGCCGTCGCAACGTTCCTGCGTCACGCCGATCACCACCAGCGCCATTTCGAAAAGTTCGTCGGCAATTTTGGCTACGCTGACGCGCAGCGCTTTGGGCACGGTCATGGCCCGCGCCTGATGTTCCTGTTTACCTGCCTGCGCCTTGCGCTGCAAAACTGACATCTTTGGCCCTTGTTAGAATAGCCCGCGCTGATCCCGCGACGCGTGGCTTTGTTCTGCCCGGAAATAAGGGGGAATGGTTACCATTGCCTTTATGATCCCAGAATCTATGGTGTTTCTGGATAAAAACTATTGAGCAGCAAGGGCCTGCGACTGCGGCAGCAGCACCCGAAAGCCGGTGCCGCCCGTCCCGTCGAGGTAGGTCACGTCACCGCCCAAACGGGTCATGATTTCGCGACAAATGGCCAGCCCAAGACCTGCACCTTTGCCATCTTCTGCACCGACACGGCTGAATTTTTCGAACATGACATCGCGGGAAGCGTGGGGCACCCCAAACCCATTATCAATAAAATCCACCGCGACGGCCTTGCCAAGCTGCGACACCTCGATGCGCAGAACGGGTTTCTCGGCCCGGCAGTATTTCTGAGCATTGGTGATCAGGTTGATGAAAACCTGACCAAGACGGTCCAGATCCGTATGAAGCTGCACATTTTCCCGCAGAGCTTCACGTTGCACCTCAATTTCGCGAGATTCGCTGGCCTGCGCCGTCGCCACAGCCCGGTCGAGCAGATCCGAGAGCTCCCCTGACTGGACATTTAGGGTCACCTGACCGTTTTCCAGAACGCTCAAATCCAGCAGATCATCCAGCAAGCGCGTCAAGCGAATGGCCTCCACATGAATGATATTCGCATATTTTGCCTTTTCGCGATCCTCCAGCCCCTCAGTATCGCGCATGATTTCCGAAAAGGCCCGGATGGACGTCATGGGCGTCCGCAATTCGTGACTGATCTGGCTGAGAAAGGCGTCTTTCTGATGGCTGAGCCGGGTCAGCTTGTCATTGGCCTGACGCAACTGGGCCGCTGTCTGGCTGAGTTCGCGGGATTTGGCCTCAAGCTGGCTGGAATATTCCAGCATCTGCGCGGATTCGTCCGCGACCGCCAACAGGTCCTGCACGGAAACGGATGTCCCCCCAACGATCTGGCCAATCATCGCATGCGCGGTAGCGGCACCAACAGAACCCGCCAGTTCTCTTTCGAGCCGTTGCAGAAAATCCGGGGTGGGTTCGGGCAGATATCCCCGACGCCCCTGCATTGTCGCTTCGCGCTGGAACAGCAGCTGGGCCTCCCTGGCTCCCAGAATCCGCTGCGTCATGATCATCAGATCCTCGCTTTCCGCCACCGACACCTGCCATCCGCGCGTCTGGGCTGAATGCTGAAAAACATTGACGAATTGCGCCCCTTGAAGCCTTTCGAGCGGATGCGGAAAGGTCACCAGCGAAACACAGGCAAAACTCGCTGCATTCAGCAGAAGGCTCCAAAAGACCGCATGAACCGTGGGATCGATGCCGGGAATGCCGAAAAGCGCCTGTGGCCGCAGCCAGCCGATACCCAGAAATCCGTTCTGAAAGGTATCTACACTCAGCACCACACCCGGTCCGAAGCTGGGCAGAAGCATCGTGAAAACCCAGAGTGAAAAGCCAACGCCCAGGCCCACCAAAGCCCCGACACGGGTGGCCCCCCGCCAGAAAATCCCCCCCAACATGGCGGGCAGAAACTGGGCGACCCCAGCAAAAGAAATCAAACCGATCGCCGCCAGGGCGCTGGAGCCGCCGGAGGCCTGATAATAGACATACCCCAACCCGATGATGCCCAGAATGGACAAACGCCGCGACAGCAAAACCACGTTACGCACATCGCCCGATTGCGTGGCACCCCCCTGCCGCAGATAGAGGAAGATCGGCATCACCACGTGATTGGACACCATGGTCGACAGGGCAAGTGTCGCGACGATCACCATCGACGTGGCAGAGGAAAACCCCCCCAGAAAGCTCAATGTGGCGAGCCCTTCGCGCCCCTGGCTGAGCGGCAGGCTCAACACAAAGAAATCCGGGTTGGACCCCGCCGGCAGCAGATCAAGGCCGATGACGGCTATGGGCACCACGAAAAGGCTCATCAACATCAGGTAAAGCGGAAAGGCCCAACTGGCGATCTGCAGATGGCGCTCATCATCATTTTCAACGACCATGACCTGAAACATGCGCGGCAGGCACAAGAAGGCAGCAGCCGACAGGAAGGTCAGCCCTGCCCAGCGGCTGCCGTCAATCTGCCAGGTGCCCAGAGCTGACGCGTCTATCCGTTCAAGCGTATCAGACACGCCCCCGGCGATCCCCCAAACCACGAAAGCACCCACCGCCATCAGCGCGATCAGCTTGACCACGGCCTCGACGGCGACGGCAATGACCACACCATGATGCCGCTCATTCACATTGAGGTTGCGCGTTCCGAAAAGCACCGTGAAAAGCGCCAACCCTACAGCGATCCAAAAGCCTGCGGCGGACGCATCGGTGGATTGCGAGAAAGTACCATCATCGGCCGCGGCAAAGATCGCCAGAGACGAGGTAACCGATTGCAACTGAAGCGCAATATAAGGTGTCACGCCTATGACGGCCATGATCGTGACGACAATGGCCAGGGCATTGGATTTTCCGTAGCGCGACGAAATCAGGTCGGCAATCGACGTCACCTTATGGCTACGACCGATCCGCACCAGACGACGCAGGACCCACCACCAGCCGACGATCACAAGGCTCGGACCCAGATAGATCGTCACATATTCCAACCCGGAGCGTGCCGCATACCCAACCGCCCCGTAAAACGTCCAGCCGGTGCAATAGATCGAGAGCGACAGGGTGTAGACCAGCGGCGAGCGCAACAGCCAGCCCATCTGCCCCTTCATGCCGGCGCGCTCCGCGAGAAACGCCACGCAGAAAAGCAAAAACACGTAAGCCAGACAGACGGCAATGAGTGCGTTCAAAGACGCCATCACAAGGCTCCGGTATCATCCGTTTGTGCCGGGATGCGTCCCAGACGGCGCGCAAGATAGGCCGAAATTGCAATCAGCGCCCACCAGACACCAAAGACATAGAGCAGCGCTTTTGACGTGGGCACATCCTGACCCTCGGCGGCGCCTTGGACAGGCCATAACAAGGGGATCATCCAAAGCCCGGCCCCCAGGATCACCAGCAACCGTATCGCGTCCATCATCCGACGCCTGCGGTATCCGTCACGTTCCAGAAAGAGCGGCGTGCCGGGTTTGGCCATGAATCAGGTCCTTTGCCCGTGCACGTAAAGCAGATCGCGCACCGCTGTCAGCACTTCGGTATTCGAGAACGGCTTGGTCATGAACCGGCTCACACCCGCTTTCTCGGCCATCTCGCGATCCCGGCTTTGCCCCCGAGCCGTGAGCATCAGGACCGGCAAATCCGCCGTCTGCTCATGGCTGCGCAGCTCTTCGAGAATGTCGAACCCGCTCTTGCCCGGCAGCATCACGTCAAGCACCACAAGATCGGGTTTGCGCTCCCGAATGACCTGTGCGGCGTCAGTCCCGTTTGAATGGGTGTCCACCTCCCAGCCCTCGCGGCTGAGCAGAAATCGAATGGCTTCAATGATGTTCAGCTCATCTTCGACCAAAAGCACATGCTTGCCCATTGCGCCCTCCTCCCAAAGGTCTCCGCCCTGCCAGACCCATGGTCTGTCTCCCTCAGGGGTGAGGGTGAACTATTGTCGGTTTTATCCGCACTGTCAAAAGTCTCGCGCCACCGACAGAGAAATACAACCATTGGTTTGAGCCGCGTAGGGTTGCGACATCAGATTTCATATTCCGCCGCTCAAAATCGACGGCTCCCGGCGGCCGGGGCATCCGTTGCGCGGGCACACGCCGCATGTAGCCCCGACCTCAATTGCCCCATCAGGCTCCTGGCTCGCGTTGGGCAGGATCAACATGCTGGCCTGCACCAGAGGCGCCTGATTATAGGTCGGTCCGCCAACAACTTCGGCGACGGCCACACAGCTGAAAACCGAACGCCCCCGCCCCAGTTGCACCAGCGGCATGCGTAGAACCTGACCGGGCTGCCCCAATGCCGCAAAAAGAGGCCACAGTGCACAAGCTGCACCAAACCTGGGAATGACGAAACCCTGCGCTGGCTTGCGAAACAGCAGGCTGCCAGCACGGTCGCAGACCACCAGCCCCGCCTCAAGCTCCGGCAGGCTTGCAAGCCGCCGCAACACGACGCCCACGGGGACGTTCAAATGGCGCGCCAGCTTTACCGGGTCGTTGCCGACGTCGGCCAGGGCCGTCCGAAAAATCTCAAGCGGAACCTGTTCTGCATCTTCTGCAATACGGTCCAGTATGGATTTCGCCATTTGCCGTGAGGCATTGGATTTTAACATCTGCGCCTCGGCAATCAATGCCTCCACCGACGTCTGACCCGTTTCCAATTCGGCGAATTCAAAGGCGTTTTCGGTCAAAAAGACCTCCAACTCATCGTGGGGACTGGCGGCCGCATCTTCGCTGCCCTGACCGGCATCCAGATAGTCCACCAGAGATTTCGAACTCTCTGCAAGCCGGCGGCTATCCTGGTTGATGTTTGCATGAAAGCGGTCGCGCCACTCCGCCTCCAGCTCCTTTTCGTCCGCCAAAATAGCCGCGGTTGACCGGATGGCTGCGGCTGTGGTCAGCAATTCATGCACGGAAGCGGCCAGATGAGGATCATGTGTCAACCGGTCAGAGAGGGATTCCACGCGACGCTCCAGACTTGCGATGCGCCGATGACCGTTGGCAAGCACTTCCGCCCAGCCGGGAAACCGCCCGGCCAATTCGTCTGCGCGGGCGATTTCCGAGCTTGGCAGATTGGCCCCCGTGGCCGCTTCGCGCAAAGTGGCGATCAGCGCAGCTTCAGCGCCTTCGGTCAGCGTAGAGGGTTCAACCCCAAGGATGCGGGCAATATCCAGCAGCAGCTTGCCGCCGATTCTGCGCCGGTTATGTTCGATGAGGTTGAGATAGGACGCCGATATTCCCAAGGCGCGCGCCAGATCGGCTTGCCGCATGCCCACAACGGATCTGCGCTCCCTGATACGGCTGCCCGTCAATCCCTCACGTGCCATGAAAATTCCCTGCAATCCTTGGCTTTTTCAACCGGTTTCTGCGCTGCAATATTACGTAATTTACAAACACCCACAAACACCTGTTCATTAATTTACAAAATAGTTGTTCATTTCAAGGCACTTGTTGCGGAGTTTTCAGATCATCAGCGATAAGTTATTTGCACTAATGTGCCGGACGCGTCGCGTAATTGAGGAATTGACCGACTGCGCCGTTTTAACAACTGGGAGGATTTCATGTCCAATTCGAAACTTACACGTCGCGGTCTGATCAAGACCGGTGCTTTTGCCGGTGCCGCCGGACTGGCGCTGCCGACGTATCTGCGTGCTGACGGGCACTCGGGCTTTACCAATGCACCTACGGGCGACACCGTGACCCTGGGCTTCAATGTGCCCCAATCCGGTCCTTATGCGGACGAAGGTGCCGACGAGTTGCGCGCCTATGAGCTTGCTGTCGAACACCTCAATGGTGGCGGCGACGGCGGCATGATGAACACGTTCTCGTCCAAGGTGCTGCAGGGTAACGGCATCATGGGTAAGAAGGTCGAATATGTCACCGGCGACACGCAAACCAAATCGGACGCGGCGCGCGCCTCTGCCCGCTCGATGATCGAAAAAGATGGTGCCGTGATGATCACCGGCGGGTCGTCATCGGGCGTCGCCGTGGCGGTTCAGGCGCTTTGTCAGGAAGCAGGCGTCATCTTCATGGCCGGCCTCACGCATTCCAATGACACCACCGGCAAAGACCGCAAGGCCAATGGTTTCCGTCACTTTTTTAACTCTTACATGTCCGGTGCCGCGCTCGCGCCTGTGCTTGCTGCGAACTATGGCAAGGACCGCAAGGCCTATCACCTGACAGCCGATTACAACTGGGGCTACACCACCGAAGAAGCGGTGAAATCCTCCACCGAAGCTCTGGGGTGGGAAACCGTCAACGCCGTCAAAACGCCGCTGACCCAGACCGACTTCTCCTCCTATATCGCGCCGGTTCTACAATCGGGTGCCGATGTGCTGGTGCTGAACCACTACGGCGGCAACATGGTGAACTCGCTGACCAACGCGGTTCAATTCGGCCTGCGCGACAAGCAGGTGAACGGCAAAAACTTCGAGATCATCGTACCGCTTTATTCGCGCCTGATGGCGAAGGGTGCGGGTGCCAACGTGAAAGGCATCTTCGGCTCGACAAACTGGCACTGGTCGCTGCAGGACGAAGGCTCCAAGGCATTCGTTCAGTCCTTCGGCACCAAATACGGCTTCCCACCCAGCCAGGCGGCGCATACTTGCTACGTGCAAACGCTGCTTTATGCGGATGCGGTCGAGCGGGCCGGTTCGTTCAACCCATGCGCGGTTGTCGAAGCGCTCGAAGACTACGAGTTCGACGGTCTGGGCAACGGCAAGACGCTTTATCGCGGTTCCGACCACCAGTGCTTCAAGGACGTTCTGGTCGTGAAAGGCAAAGAGAACCCGCAGTCCGAGTTCGACCTGCTGGAAGTCGTCGAAGTCACACCGGTTGAGCAGGTTACCTATGCCCCCGATCACCCACAGTTCGCTGGCGGTAATCTGGGCACCTGTAACCCGGGCGCATAAATCCCGGCCGGGTGGCGTGAGCGCGCCACCCGCACCTCTCAACAACTGCGGGCGGCAGCCCCTGCCATCCGCTTTGCCCGGGCTCCGGGCGATAATCGCTTCATGAAGGTGGGACCATGGACGCAATCATCCTGCAAATCCTCAACGGCCTCGACAAGGGATCGGCCTATGCGCTGATCGCTCTGGGCCTGACACTGATTTTCGGCACATTGGGTGTCGTGAACTTCGCCCACGGCGCCCTGTTCATGATCGGCGCTTTCTGTGCCGTGACGCTCAGCCGTATCCTGACGCTGAGCCACATCGTCATTGACGAGACGCAGAAGGATTTTCTTGGCAATCCGCTGAAAGTCGAAGTGCCCTATATCTACGATATTTTCGGACAGGCTACGGGGGACGCCATCATCGACTGGGCGGTTCCCATCTCGATCCTCTTTGCCATCCCGGTCATGGTCGCCATTGGCTTCATCATGGAACGCGGGCTGATCAAGCATTTCTACAAGCGTCCCCACGCCGACCAGATCCTCGTCACCTTCGGTCTCGCCATCGTGCTGCAGGAGATCATCAAGTATTTCTACGGTGCCAACCCGATCCCCACCCCGGCACCGGACGCGTTCCGCGGATCGTTCGATTTCGGCGCGATGCTCGGCTTTGACCCCAACACCATCATCTACCCCTACTGGCGTCTGGTCTATTTCGCCTTCTCTGCCCTGATTATCGGTGCGGTCTTTGCCTTCCTGCAATTCACCACCTTCGGGATGGTGGTGCGCGCAGGCATGGCAGACCGTGAAACCGTGGGCCTTCTGGGCATCAACATCGACAAGCGCTTCACCATCATGTTCGGCATTGCCGCCGCCGTAGCAGGCCTAGCCGGTGTGATGTACGCACCGATCAACTCGCCCAACTACCACATGGGCATGGATTTTCTGGTCCTGAGCTTCGTGGTCGTCGTGGTCGGCGGCATGGGCTCGCTGCCCGGTGCGGTGCTTGCGGGCTTCCTGCTGGGTATTCTGGAAAGCTTCGCCTCCATGTCGGCGGTTCTCGAAATCCTGCCCGGCATCAACCAGATCATCATCTATCTGGTCGCCATCATCATCTTGCTGACTCGTCCGCGTGGCCTGATGGGCCGCAAGGGCGTCATGGAGGAATAGGATCATGTTTGGTCTGACAAAACGCGACTCCACCCTGCTGATCATTGTGATCTGTCTGGCGATCTTTGCACCCTTCATCCTCAACCCCTTCCCCGAAGGTTCTGCTATGGCGCAGTTCAACGCGGGCTATCCGGATCTGATGCAGCGGCTGGTGATCTTTGGCATCTTTGCCATCGGCTTCAACATCCTGTTTGGCCTCACGGGATACCTCAGCTTCGGTCACGCAGCGTTCCTAGGTGTCGGCTCTTATGCCGCGATCTGGATGATGAAACTGCTGACCATGAACGTGGTGCCCGCGATCATCATCTCCGTGGTTGTCGCGGGGCTCTTCTCCCTGCTTGTGGGCTGGATTTCCCTGCGCCGCTCCGGCATCTACTTCTCGATCCTGACGCTGGCCTTCGCCCAGATGTCCTATTCGCTGGCCTATTCGGTGCTGACACCGATCACCGGCGGCGAAACCGGGCTTCAGCCCAAGGTGGACGATCCACGCATCCTGGACGGCGCGCTAGTCGCTGGCCAGACACCCCGCGCGAACTTCTTCGGGCTGGAAATGGGGGCAAGCTACGAGCTCTCCTTGGGCAATTGGGTTTTCACCTTCAACGCCGGCTACTACATCGCGGCGGTCGTGATGATCCTGGCGTTCTACCTGTCGATCCGCATTTTCCGCTCTCCTTTCGGCATGATGTTGCGGGCGGTCAAATCGAACCAGCAGCGCGTCAATTATACCGGCCTCAATTCCAAACCCTACACGCTGGCGGCCTTCGTCATCTCCGGCATGTATGCGGGTCTGGCGGGCGGTCTGCTGGTGGCCATGGACACGCAGGTGGGTGCCGAACGCATGTTCTGGACCGCATCGGGCGAAGTTGTGCTGATGGCGATCCTTGGCGGTGCCGGTACGCTCATTGGTCCTGTCCTGGGGGCGGGTTTCATCAAATACATGGAAAACATCATCTCCAAGATCAACAAATCCGTGCTGGAGCAATGGTTCGCCTTCATGCCCGACGGGATCGAGGATTTCCTGATCGCGATCGTTTACCCGTTCATCGGCAAGGGCTGGCACCTCACCTTGGGCATTCTCTTCATGCTCGTGGTGATCTTCCTACCCGGCGGTCTGGTCGAGGGTGGGCAGCGCATCGGACGCCTGTTCAAGCGCAAAAAACCCTCCGACGATGCCGCTGATGGCAAAACAACACCTGCGGAATAAGGAAACTGACATGGGTATTCTTGAGGTTAAAAACGTAGGTAAGCGGTTTGGGGGCCTTCAGGCGCTGGGAGACGTGAACCTGAGCATTGCGGAAAATTCGGTGCATGCGATCATCGGACCCAATGGCGCGGGCAAATCGACCCTGCTGAACTGCCTCGTGGGCAAGCTGATCCCGGACACCGGCTCGGTGATGTTTGACGGGCAATCAGTACTGGGGCGCAAACCCTATGAGATCAACCAGATGGGGATTTCGCGGGTCTTTCAGACGCCGGAAATCTTCGGCGATCTGACGGTGATGGAAAACATGATGATCCCCTGTTTTGCCAAACGCGACGGGGCGTTCGAGATGAATGCCATTGCCAGCGTGACCTCGCAGCGTGATATCGTTGAACGCGCTGAACAGATGCTGGAAGACATGAATATGTCCGACAAGCGGCATATGCATGCGGCGGCGATGTCACGCGGAGACAAGCGACGCCTTGAGATCGGCATGTGCCTCAGTCAGGAGCCCCGGCTGCTGCTTCTGGACGAACCCACGGCGGGTATGGCGCGCGCCGATACGAACAATACCATCGACCTGCTGAAACAGATCAGCGACGAGCGTGACATCACCATCGCGATCATCGAACACGACATGCATGTGGTGTTTTCGCTTGCCGAACGCATCACCGTACTGGCGCAGGGCACGCCGCTGGTCGAAGACACGCCAGACAACATCAAAGGCCATCCGAAAGTGCGCGAAGCCTATCTGGGAGAGACCCAGACCGCCGCGTAATTTTCTGACAACGGTGGCCTGAAGCCCACCTTACCCGCAACATGCGAGGACATGGATATGAACGTCAAACCGGATTTTTCCAAACACGCCAATCAGGCAGCGACCGCGCCTGCCTTCCTCTCTGTATGGGACATGCATGCCTATTACGGCGAGAGCTACATTGTGCAGGGCGTTACCTTCAACGTACATGAAGGCGAAATTCTGGCCCTGCTGGGCCGCAACGGGGCGGGCAAAACCTCAACGCTGCGCGCCATTGCGCGGCTGGGCGATCCGGAGGTGCGCAAAGGCGAGATCTGGCTTGATCACCAGCCCCTGCACAAGATGGCCAGCCATCAGGCGTCACAGGCAGGGCTTGGTCTTGTGCCCGAAGACCGCCGGATCATTGCCGGGCTGACCGTCGAGGAAAACCTCAAGCTCGCGCAGATCGCCCCGCCCGTCGGCTGGTCGCTGGACCGGGTTTATGACCTTTTCCCACGGCTGCGTGAGCGGCGCGCACAAGAAGGCGTGACCCTTTCGGGCGGCGAACAACAGATGCTGGCCATTGCCCGCGCGCTTTGCCGTGACATCAAGGTACTATTGCTGGATGAACCCTACGAGGGCCTGGCCCCGGTGATCGTGGATGAGATCGAAAAGACGCTGCGCATCATCAAGGAGCAGGGCATCACCACCATCCTGGTCGAGCAGAACGCTGTGCGCGCCCTGCAACTGGCCGACCGGGCGGTGATCCTCGACACCGGTGGCATCGTCTTTGACGGCACCGCAGCGGAAGTGCTGGAGAACAAGGAATTGCGCGAGGAATACCTCGCCATCTGACGCCCACCGCCAAATTCCCGGTGGTGCCGCTAGCCACCCGGGCTTTGCTTGCCGCTGAGCATGTCGCGACACGGGTCCGCCTGATTTTCAATGGCATGCAGGACAGTTTCCAGCGCCGCCTCCACCTGACCGACCGCCGCTTTGAGTGCCTTGACGGCGGGCAGTGCGTTGAACCGGTTCTCGATGTCCCGGGCCACGCGCGCGACCATATCCTGCACCGGCTTGAACAGGAAATCAGTCAGGGATTTGCGCATTTTCGCAATCTGGCGGTCGACCTCGTCCATCATGGCTTTGACCTTTTTGTAGGTCTTTGGAAAGGTATGTCGCCCGACCCATGAAATGGCGTCTTCAATGGCCTTCTTGCCATAGTTGGCCGCTTTGGTGACTGCGGCCGTGATCGTGTTGATGAAACTGCGCAATCCCCCCAGGGCGTTATAGGCCTTGTCGATCACATTGGCATAATCCAGAAGCCGCCCCAGCGCATTCCACGCCTGCCGCAGCGGCTGTTCGACCGTGTTCAGCCCGGCATTGGCCTCGTCCTTGGCGTCATTGAGCGTTTGTGTCACCGGATGAAGCGGTCGGTTCAGCACGGCGGCACAGTTTTCCAGACCCTTGGGCGGGGCATCTTTATAGTGCTTGCGCAGGCTGTCGGTCACATTGGCCAGCGCTTCGATCTTGCCTTCCACATCGCCCACGGCCCCCCAGGCCCGATCCACCGGTTTTTGCAGTTTCTTGATCCAATCCTGCAAGGGTTTGATATCGCGTTCGATCTGGCTGAGGATATCGCGCGTGGGTTTGATGAAACCGTTGATCCCGGCGATGAACTCACCTGCGCCTTTGGCAAGCGTGCCCACCTCCGGTATCCACGATCCGGATTTGCAGGCCTTCTCCAGACCGCGCAAAACGGTGAAAATCTCGCCCAGTTTCTTGTCAAAGTCCTCGGGCTTTTTCAGCAGGTCCTGGACCTGCGACAAGAGGCCATGCACCTCGTCAAGCGGCGTAACGAAATACTGGATGTCGGCGTAAATCGCCTTGGCATCCGTATTAAGGGCGGCGAGCTGGGTCTTTGGCGTGGGCATGATGCGGTCTTCCTGTTCAATCTGGCGGTTTGCCCAAACAGGTTAACACGGCGCCACGCGCCGGTGCTGTGATCCGCGTCACAAAGGCTGCTGGCGCCCTTCAGGCGCTTTCAAACCGCGCACGCAAATCCGTTTTCAGCACCTTGCCGTAGTTGTTCTTGGGCAAGGCGTCGATGGGGATGTAATCCTTGGGTCGCTTGAACCGCGCGATATGCTCCAGACAGAGCGCATCAAGACGCGCAGACGGGGCAGAGCCCACAACAAACGCCACGACCTCTTCGCCCCATTCGGGATGCGGACGACCCACAACCGACACCTCCGACACCTCGGGGTCCATCAGCAGGACCTCCTCGACTTCACGCGGATAGACGTTGGAGCCGCCGGTGATGATCATGTCCTTGGAGCGATCCTGCAACGTGACATAGCCATCCGCATCCATGAATCCCATGTCACCGGTCATCAGCCAGCCATTGACCAGCGTCTTTGCGGTCGCCTGGGCATTCTGCCAATAACCCGGCATCACCGTGTCACCGCGCACCATGATCTCCCCATGGGTGCCGGTGGGCAAAGGCCGGCCCTGCGCATCCCCGATGGCAACTTCGACCGCGGATTGCGCCTTGCCCACAGATTGCAGACGTTGCCGCCAGCGCGGATGGCTGCGGTCAGCGACATCCGCCCGGCTCAGCGCCGTGATCCCCATCGGACATTCTCCCTGCCCGTATATCTGCACAAAGATCGGCCCGAAGTGATCCACCGCCGCGATGATATCGGCATTATACATCGGCCCGCCCGCATAGACGATGGTGCGCAACCCGGCACCGCTCTGCCCGGTTGCAACAGCGCGTTCCGTCAGGCGTTTGACCATCGTGGGGGCCGCAAACAACTGGACAGACCCAAAATGCCCGGCCAGATCGAAAATCTCATCCGGGTCAAACCCGGCGGAGGCCGGACAGACGTGGCGTGCGCCCGCATGCACATGCAACATATTGTAGATACCGGCTCCGTGGCTCATGGGGGCGGCGTAAAGCGTTGCATCCTCAGAGCGGACCGCATCCGCATCATGACGGTAACACAGACTCATGGTGGTGAGCATGCGGAAGGTCATCATCACGCCCTTGGGCTTGCCCGTGGTCCCGGATGTGTAAAAGAGCCAGGCCACATCCTCCGCTGCACGTGGCACAATTTCCAGGGCCGGAACATGCGCCAGAATGCGGTCATAACGCGCACTTGGCACGATCACGGGCGCAACTTCGGTGGCGGCATCCTGCAAGGCCTTGGCCAGATCAGGCGAGGCAAAAACGAAAAACACGCTCGCATTTTCCAAAATAAACGCCGCTTCGCGCCCGTGCAGCTTGGCGTTGATCGGCACAACCACACCACCCGCCATCCAGATGCCGTAAAAGACCACCAGATAATCGGGCTGGTTTTTCATGAAAATCGCCACTCGGTCGCCAGGACCCACGCCCTGCGCTCTCAACCATCCAGCAACAGACCGCGCGCGCGCCAGAAACGTGCCGTAATCGGCCACGCAGGCCTCGCCGAGAAACAGCGCCGGACGCTCAGGTATGGCCCTGCCCGTTCGTTCCAGCCAATGCGCAAGATTCATGTGACGCTCCTCATTCCCCACCCGACAATATCGCTCTGGCACGCGCCCGCAAGTCGCGGGTTTCCATGGGCTGACCCTTGGCCTATAACGAAAGAGCAGGAACAAGGGCCGACGTGAACAAGGCTCCCCGGAACGGTCGACGAGGACTTACATGACAAAAAAGAACCATGACGCTGATGTGGCCTTCATTCAGGCCCTGGCCGAATTGCTGCGGGAAAATGATCTGACGGAATTGCAGGTCAAACGGGATTATGGTGCAGATGACAGTCTGAACGTGCGCGTCAGCCGTCACATCCAGCAGCAGGCCGCCGTGCAGGTTGCTGCCCCGGCGCCGGCACCCGCTGCCGCGCCCGCCGCTGCCCCTGCTGCGCCTGCTGCCAGCAGCCCCGATGATCCCGCCGACCATCCCGGTGCTGTGACCTCGCCCATGGTGGGCACCGTTTACATGCAGGCCGAACCCGGTGCGGACCCGTTCATTTCCGTCGGCGCTTCGGTTTCCGAAGGCGACACGCTGCTGATCGTCGAAGCGATGAAGACCATGAACCATATCCCCGCGCCGCGCTCCGGCACCATCAAGCGCATCGTCGTCGAGGATGGGGCCGCGGTCGAATTTGGCACGCCGCTTGTGATCCTCGAATAGGAGGGCTGCGCGATGTTCAACAAAATCCTGATCGCCAACCGAGGCGAGATTGCCCTGCGCGTGGTGCGCGCCGCGCGCGAAATGGGCATTGCCACCGTGGCCGTGCATTCCACCGCCGACAGCGACGCGATGCATGTGCGCATGGCCGATGAAAGCGTCTGTATCGGCCCCCCCTCCGGCACCCAAAGCTATCTGTCTGTGCCTGCGATCATTTCCGCCTGCGAGATCACCGGGGCCGAGGCGATCCACCCCGGATACGGGTTTCTGAGCGAAAACGCAGGGTTCGTGCAGGTGGTCGAAGATCACGACCTGACCTTCATTGGCCCCACCGCCGAACACATCCGCATCATGGGCGACAAGATCACCGCCAAGGACACGATGAAAAAGCTGGGCGTGCCTTGTGTACCGGGTTCCGATGGCGGAGTTGACACGCTCGAAGAGGCCAAGCGCATCGGCGAGGAATTCGGCTATCCGGTGATCATCAAGGCCACGGCGGGTGGCGGCGGGCGCGGCATGAAAGTTGCGCAGAACGCCCAGGAAATGGAAAAAGCCTTCCACACGGCGCGTGCTGAAGGCAAATCCAATTTCGGCAATGATGAAGTCTATATCGAGAAATACCTCACCACGCCGCGCCACATCGAAATTCAGGTGTTCGGCGATGGCAAGGGCCGTGCGGTACATCTGGGAGAGCGCGATTGTTCGCTGCAACGCCGTCACCAGAAGGTGTTCGAAGAGGCCCCCGGCCCCGCAATTTCGGCCGAAGAACGCGCCACTATCGGCAAGGTCTGCGCCGATGCGGTTGCGCGCATCAATTACACCGGTGCTGGCACCATCGAGTTCCTCTATGAGAACGGCGAATTCTACTTCATCGAAATGAACACCCGTTTGCAGGTCGAACACCCCGTGACCGAAGCCATTTTCGGCGTTGATCTGGTGCGTGAACAGATCCGCGTCGCCTCCGGCATGGAGATGTCGTTCCAGCAGGAAGACCTGACCATCAACGGCCATTCCATCGAAGTGCGCATCAACGCCGAAAAACTGCCCAACTTTTCGCCCTGTCCGGGCCGGATCACCCAGTATCACGCACCCGGTGGGCTTGGTGTACGCATGGATTCGGCGCTTTATGACGGCTATTCCATCCCGCCCTATTACGACAGCCTCATTGGCAAACTGATCGTGCACGGGCGCGACAGGCCCGAAGCGCTGGCCCGGCTGAAACGGGCTCTGGGCGAGTTGATCGTGGATGGTGTAGACACCACGGTGCCGCTTTTTCACGCGCTTCTGGAAGAAGAGGATGTGTTGTCGGGCGGCTACAATATCCACTGGCTGGAGCATTGGCTGGAAACCAATCTCGGCGGCAGTTGACGCGGGAGCGTCATGTATCTGACCCCGGATTTGCTGATGCAAGGCTATGCCACCGGCATTTTCCCGATGGCAGAACATCGCGACGACCCGGAGGTTTTCTGGGTCGATCCAAAACGGCGCGGGGTCATGCCCCTGAAGGGCTTTCACATCTCGCGCTCGCTGCGGCGCGCCATGCGCAACACCTTGTTCGAGGTCAGCATAAATCAGGATTTTGCGGGCGTTGTTGACGGTTGCGCCGACCGCGCGGACACCTGGATCAGCACGGAAATTCGCGGGCTCTACCTTGCGCTGCGCGACCGCGGGCAGGCGCATTCCCTGGAAATCTGGGAGGGTGCCACCCTGGTCGGCGGTGTCTATGGGGTCACGCTGGGGGCCGCGTTTTTTGGCGAAAGCATGTTTTCACGCCGCACCAATGCCTCGAAAATCGCGCTGGCCTGTCTGGTGGACCGATTGCTGGACGGCGGTTTCCGGCTCTTTGACACGCAGTTTCTGACCGAACATCTGGCCTCATTGGGCGGGATCGAGATCAGCCGCGCAGCCTACCGGACCGCCTTGGAAAAAGCACGTAGCCTACCAGGTGATTTCACTGCTCCACCGCTGCGAAGCCCTCAGGAGGTCGTGCAGCGCATGACCCAGAGGTCATAGCGCGCGTGATCCATCGCTGAAAGTGCCGGGGCGGAGGCGATCATCCAGCCCGAGAAAAGCTCTGTCCCGTCCGTGGCATCCGAAACCTTGAGCGCCGCATAGGCATCGCCTGACGGGTTGCCCACTGGATAGCGGCAGGAATTGAGCGTGATCCGCAGACGTTCAAACGTCGCGGTCTGGCCGGATTTCATCTCAATATCATAGACTTGTCCGCTGATCTTATCGAGACCGCGCAAGACAACACCCTGCGCCTCGCTGACTTGCTGAGCGGTAGCACTTGTGGCCAGACACGCCAGCGCCATGGCCGTTCGGCGTATCATTCCGAGGAACCGCTCACAAATTTCAGCAGCAGGGACACAAGGCTCACCGCGCCCTGCGTATCGGTGATCGTGTCGCCCGCCTCAAAGAAAAACGGCGATCCTCCGGGGATGATTTCGACGAAATTACCCCCCAACAGCCCTTCGGACGAAATCACGATGGCGCTGTCATCGGGGATTTCGATCTCCTGCGCGACAGACACCGTTGTGTCCGCCCGGTAGGTCTCCGGGTTCAATGTGACCGCCGCAACCGAGCCCACCTTGACCCCGGCCAGACGCACATCGGTGCCCACGCTCACGCCTTCAAGGCTGCGAAAACTCGCCTCCAGTGGGTAGCTCGACGCAGCCCCCGAAAAATCCGATACCTGCCCGGCATAGACAACAAAGGCCACAGCGGCAGCTAAAACGCCGGCACCGACGATGACTTCGGTAGTGTTTTCAGACATTTGGCAAATTACTCCGGCGACCAGGCCTCGTAGTCGCTACGTGGTGCGGGATCGGCACGGCGCAGGGACCCTTTGGGCGCATAGGCCAGCGCGGTCCCGGTCAGATTTTCCTGATGCGGTTTTTCCCACGGTTTATGCGGCAGCGGTGCGTCCGTCGGGGCCGCATCCCAGGTATGGTGCAGCCAACCGTGCCAGTCGGGATCGACCCGGCTCGCCTCAGCCTCGCCATTGTAAATTACCCAGCGTCGGGTCTTGTCCTTGTTTTCATAGAAAACATTGCCCTGACTGTCTTCACCCACCTTGACACCCTTGCGCCAGGTCCAAAGCTGCGTGTTCAGTGTCTGGCCATTCCACCAGGTTACCGAGCGCAGGATAGAAGTCAGAAGTCCCATGAAATGCCTCCGGTCGCATTGCTATGTACATATGGCCGATCAGGGGGCAAACGTCCAGATGGATGCGCGGCCTCCTGTGTTTTTCCGAGCGTTATTCCGGCAGCAGCGCGGTCACTTCGATCTCGATGCGGTATTTGGGGTCAACGAGGGCGCATTCAACCATCGTCGCGGCGGGCGGGTTGGACCCAAAAGCTTGCCTCAGATACGGCCAGCAGGGTTCAAATTCATGGCGATCCGGCAGGAAATAGTTAACGCGCACCACATCCTCAAAGCCGCATCCCGCGTCCTGCAGTGCCCTGCCAATCACCGCCAGCGCCGATTGGCATTGCGCCGCCACCGTGTCGCCCTGCCCGACGGTGCCCGCCACATGCACCCAGCCGCCCGCGACGACCGCGCGGCAATAGCCGACCTTGTCTTCAAATTCACCGCCCGATTTAATGCGTCTGATGCCCATCTGATCCCTCCTTTTTCACGTTGCTTGACACGAAAAAAGGCAGGTCGCGCGACCTGCCCTGATTTCTTTTTGCAATGATCCCTGCTCAGCCAGCGCTGGCAGGCTCTTTTTCCGTGTCGGCGTGAATCATCAGCGGCGCCGCTTCGGAGACAACCGCCTCTTCGTTCACCACCACTTCTGTCACGCTCTCCAGCCCCGGCAGGTCGAACATCGTGTCGAGCAGGATGTCTTCCAGAATGGAGCGCAGACCCCGCGCGCCGGTTTTCCGCTCAATCGCCCGTTTGGCAATGGCCGACAGCGCGTCATCGGTGAAGGTCAGCGAGGTGTCTTCCAACTCGAAAAGGCGTTGGTATTGCTTGACCAATGCGTTTTTCGGTTGCGTCAGAATGGTGACCAGCGCGTCTTCATCCAGATCTTCCAGCGTCGCCAGAACCGGCAAACGGCCCACAAATTCCGGAATCAGACCGAATTTGAGCAGGTCTTCAGGTTCCAGATCGGTGAAAATCTCGCCGACGCCACGCTCGTCATTGTCACGCACATCCGCGCCAAAGCCCATGGCCGACCCCTTGCCGCGTGACGCGATGATCTTGTCCAGCCCGGCAAAAGCGCCGCCACAGATGAACAGGATATTCGTGGTGTCCACCTGCAGGAACTCCTGCTGCGGATGTTTGCGCCCGCCCTGCGGCGGCACGCTCGCCACGGTGCCTTCCATCAGCTTCAGCAAAGCCTGCTGCACGCCCTCGCCCGATACATCACGGGTGATCGAGGGGTTCTCTGACTTGCGGGTGATCTTATCGACCTCGTCAATATAAACGATGCCGCGCTGCGCCCGCTCGACATTGTATTCCGACGATTGCAGCAGCTTGAGGATGATGTTTTCGACATCTTCGCCCACATAACCCGCTTCGGTCAATGTGGTCGCATCGGCCATGGTGAAGGGCACATCCAGAATACGCGCCAGCGTCTGCGCCAGCAGTGTCTTGCCGCACCCAGTCGGACCAATCAGCAGAATGTTGGATTTCGCCAGCTCGATATCGCCGCCCTTTTGCGCGTGGTTGAGCCGCTTGTAGTGGTTGTGCACCGCCACGGAGAGCACCCGCTTAGCGGTTGCCTGACCAATCACGTAATCGTCCAGCACGTCGCAAATATCCTTGGGCGTCGGCACCCCGTCCGTCGCTTTCAAACCGGAGGCCTTGGTCTCTTCCCGGATGATATCCATGCAAAGCTCGACGCATTCATCACAGATGAAGACCGTCGGCCCGGCGATCAGCTTGCGCACCTCGTGCTGGCTCTTGCCGCAAAAGCTGCAATAAAGGGTATTCTTGCTGTCGCCTGT
The DNA here is from genome assembly GCF_049830555.1 of Roseobacter sp. EG26. Taxonomy (NCBI): domain Bacteria; kingdom Pseudomonadati; phylum Pseudomonadota; class Alphaproteobacteria; order Rhodobacterales; family Roseobacteraceae; genus Roseobacter; species Roseobacter sp. EG26. Next base: position 281,672 of record NZ_JBNBLH010000002.1, on the reverse strand, counting down.
TGAATTCGTTGCCATGTCAACCCTTTCAGGTCTTGGATGTCGTCTGCTACGCCCCGCAAACCGGGGCGCGATGTAAACTTATGCCAACTTAGGCCACCACTGTAAGGTCCACAATCGCAAAATGGTAAATTGACTGTGCGCCATTCGTGTCCTTTAGCCCTCGTCGTCTGCCTTGCCGCGGCTCTCGACAATCTCGTCAATCAAGCCCCATTTCTTCGCCTCATCTGGAGACATGAAGTTGTCACGCTCCAGAGCTTCTTCAACCTTCTTAAGAGTTTGCCCGGTGTGCTTGACGTAAATTTCGTTCAAGCGGGTTTTGAGTTTCTGGGTTTCCTGAGCGTGGATCATGATGTCCGTCGCCTGACCCTGATACCCGCCCGAGGGCTGGTGCACCATCACACGGCTGTTGGGCAGCGAAAAGCGCATGCCCGCCTCGCCCGCCGTCAGGAGCAGCGAGCCCATGCTTGCTGCCTGCCCGATCACCAGCGTGGAGACCTTCGGCTTGATGTATTGCATGGTGTCATAGATCGACAGGCCAGAGGTCACCACGCCGCCGGGGCTGTTGATATACATCGAAATTTCCTTGGACGGGTTTTCCGCCTCAAGATGCAGCAATTGCGCGACGATCAGCGATGACATGCCGTCATGCACCGGCCCCGACAAAAAGATGATCCGCTCCTTCAAAAGGCGCGAAAAAATATCATAAGCCCTTTCGCCCCGGCTGGTTTGTTCCACCACCATGGGGACAAGGGTATTCATGTAGGTGTCGATCGGATCATTCATGTGGGAAGCCTGTTCGTTGGTGTTCAACAGGACCATACCTGCTGAACCGTTACTCAAAGCTTAGTATCGCCGTCGGGGGGCTGCAAGGGGGGCCGAACGAAACTTCGCCCCAACCGTTGACCCGACCTGGTGCGGGTCTAGCTTTGCCCCCATGACAGGACAGACAGAATTCATTCCCAGCCGAACCGAGGCTCTGAAAAACCTGTCCGATTTCCTGCCAAAAGCGGGACGCAATTATGCCGCGCATCGCAATTATGATTTCGGTGCGGGTCGGCATCATGAGGTCTCCAAATTGTCGCCCTACCTGCGTTGTCGGTTGATCACCGAGCGGGAGGTACTGCGCGCGGTTCTCAACCGCCACTCCGAAAAAGCGGCGGAAAAGTTTATCCAGGAAGTCTTCTGGCGCACCTATTGGAAGGGCTGGTTGGAGTTGCGACCATCCACCTGGCGCCATTACCAGACCGGCCTCGCCGCAGCCTGGAACAACGTCCAGACACAAGACGGTCTGCGGGATCGCTGGGGTGCGGCCTGCCGGGGGGAAACAGACCTGGAGTGCTTTAACTCCTGGGCGCATGAGCTTGTTTCTACGGGGTATCTCCATAATCATGCGCGTATGTGGTTCGCGTCGATCTGGATATTTACCCTGCGTCTGCCGTGGGAGTTGGGCGCGGATTTCTTCCTGCGTCACTTGCTGGATGGCGATCCAGCAAGCAATACGTTGAGCTGGCGATGGGTCGCTGGTCTGCAAACGCCCGGAAAAACCTATCTGGCGCGCGCCTCGAACATTGCAAAATATAGCGACGGTCGTTTTCGCGCGGAGCGGCAATTGGCGGATGTCGCACCGCCCCTGACCGGACCGCCGCACCCGCAGCCTACGCCATTGCGACCGCCCCTCACCGTGCAGCGCGATCTCAAGACCGGTTTGCTTTTGCATCATGACGATCTGAGCCCCGGCTTTCTCCTTGAGGCACTCCAGCCCGTGAGCCTGTGCCAGTTGCAGCACGATAATGGGTTGAGCCCCCTGACGCCCTCACCTCTTGCCACAGGATTCCGGCATGCAGCGACAAACGAAACTGCAACCCGGTTTGCGCATCGGTTTGAAACCACAGCGGTAGCAAGCAGCGTTGAAGACCTTCTGAACTGGTCCGCGCGGGAAAACCTTCAGCAAATTATTACGGCTGAGGCCCCGGTCGGCCCCATCGCCACGCTTTTGCAGGACTTCGCCAACCACCCCCAAGCGCCCCGGCTCTGCGCTGTGCGCAGACCTTATGACGCGCTCACCTGGCCGTTGGCGACAAAAGGTTTCTTCAATTTCCGAAAATCGATCCCGAATGTGCTGTCACAGATCATCTGACGGCGAAAAACGTGACTCGTTTGTTTTTGGATCTGAAATTTCACCGGCCTGTCATATGGGTGTCACAGGCAAAGGGCACAGAAGAGATGCATCACTTTGTGGCGCGATCGATTGGCCTGCCTGTTCCTCGCTTGCACCGGTCGATCCATTGTTAAAGACATTTTAGCAACGAATAAGACCCTGCACCCCCCGCAGGGTCTTACTTTTCAGGAGCTCTTATCCCCCAGGCAGATGCCAAGGCCGGTCGCAATCTCGCTCAGTAGCGCCGGGTAAAAATCCGGTCCGCGGGGCAGCGCCACCCCAAGGGGATCAACCTCCTGCACGGTGATATCGCCTTGAGCAGCGACCGCATCTATCAACCCTCTTTGTGCATTGGGTTCGGTGAGCACGCAGCTGACCCCCATCTCGCTGACCTTGTCATGCAGCTCGCTCAGACGCGCGGCACTCGCCCCGCCGCCGTCCGCCAGTGAAATCGCCCCCATGGCCTCAAACCCGAAATGCGCTTCGAAATAGTGATATGCATCATGCAGAACCAGAAACGGGCGTCCGCTGACTGTGCTCAACTCCGCAGTGATGCGTGTCTCCAGCGCCTCAATCTCCGCCCCTCCGGCACGGGCATTTTCCGCGTAGTGCTCTGCATTCTCCGGATCCGCAGCCCCCAGTTGACGCGCAACCTCCGCCATAAAAACCCTGGCATTGTGAGGGTCCAGCCAAACATGCGGGTCCACCGGCCCGTCATGCGCGTCATGGGTATCATGCGCGTGCTCGCCATGGTCATGATCGTCATGGGCCTCGAACATCGCACCTTCCCGGAACGGCAGCAATGCCACCGATTCAAGCTCCATGAAGGCAATGTGCTGCGCATCCGGCGCGAGGGTTTCTATCGGTCCTGCCAGCCAAGGGGTCAGCGCAGGCCCCACCCAGAACACCAGATCGGCACCCGACAAGGCGCGCGCTTCTGATGGGCGCATGGCATAGCTATGCGGCGACGCCCCGGGCGGCAGGATCACTTCCGGTGCTCCGAGGCCCGCCATGACACGCTCAACCAGCCCATGCACGGGTGCGATATCGGTCACGACCCGGGGCACGTCGGCCTGCGCCGGTCGCAGGATGGAGAAGGTGAGAAGCAAGGGAATGAGTAAACGCATGTTTCGATCCTGAATCAGACTTGTCTTGGTATCGGACCTCTGGTATCAAGTATGTTATAACATATCAATATGATCATCTGCGGAATATTGAAAATGACAGCTCTCAGCTTTTGCGCCCATGATCATGCAGCCTGCGTGGTCGACCGCATGCGTCATGCCCGCGAGCACTGTGCCCGTGAGGGGCTGAAATTCACCCCTGTGCGCGCGCGCTCCCTGGAAATCCTCCTGCAGGAGCACCGCGCGCTGGGAGCCTATGATCTGCTGGCGCAATTATCCCAGGAAAACCTGGGCTCGCAACCGCCCGTCGCCTACCGCGCGCTGGATTTTCTGGTCAAGGCAGGTCTGGCCCATAAGATCGAAGCGCTGAATGCCTATGTCGCCTGCACCCATTCCGGCACCGATCACACGCCCGCCTTTCTGATCTGTCGTGGGTGCAACGTCGTGGCCGAGGCTGATACTGCCCTGTCACCCGGGCGTCTGGACGTGGCCGCAGCGGCAGCGGGCTTCGAAATCGAACACACGGTCATCGAAGCACAGGGCCTCTGCCCCTCCTGTCAGGAAACCGCCACATGACTGCGCTGCTTGAAACCTCCGATCTGACGCTGGCCTATCACGGCCGCACGGTGCTGAGCGATGTGAACCTGACGCTGGCCCCCGGTGAAATCGTCACCATCGTCGGGCCGAACGGGTCGGGGAAATCCAGCCTGATCCGGGCCCTGATCGGCGCGCTCTCCCCGGCGAAAGGGCATGTGACCCGCAAACCGGGTCTCAGGATCGGTTATGTGCCGCAATCGCTGGCCATTGATCCCTCCTTGCCCATGACCGTCGCACGGTTTTTGAACCTGCCGCGGCGCATCGGTTCCGCGCAGGTGGCCGAGACGCTGCGTCAGGCCGGTGTGCCCGATCTCGCGCGCCACCAGATGACCGCCTTGTCCGGCGGACAGTTCCAGCGGGTTTTGCTGGCACGCGCGCTGCTTGGTGATCCCGACATCCTGATACTGGACGAAGCCACGCAGGGGCTGGATCAGCCGGGAACCGCGCAATTCTACCAGCAGATCGAAACCGTCAAGCGGCAAAAGGGCTGTGCTGTGCTGATGGTCAGCCATGACCTGCACGTGGTCATGGCGGCCTCAGACCGGGTGCTGTGCCTCAACGGTCACGTCTGCTGCGAGGGCACACCCGAGATCGTCGCCAGCGCCCCGGCCTACCGCGCGCTCTTTGGCACCGGCACGCAGGGTGCGCTGGCGCTCTACCGCCACCAGCACACGCACAGCCACGGGCCCGAATGTGACCACACCCATGAGGCTGCCGAGTAATGCTGGACGATTTTCTGGTGCGTGCGGCCCTTGCCGGGCTCGGGGTTGCGGTTGCGGTGGCCCCGCTGGGCTGTTTCGTGGTTTGGCGCCGCATGGCCTATTTCGGCGATGCAACCTCTCATGCGGCCCTGCTTGGGGTGGCACTGGCGCTGGCCTTTGACCTGCCGATATTTGGTGGTGTTCTGGTGATCGCCCTGGCTATGGCGCTGCTGCTTACACTTCTCACCGGCAAGGGGGTGAGCGGTGATTCCATTCTGGGCGTTCTGGCCCATGCGGCCCTTGCCTTCGGGCTGGTCGCTGTCTCTTTCCTGCCCGGTGTGCGGGTTGACCTGATGGGATACCTCGTGGGCGACATTTTGGCCGTATCGAAACCCGATCTGGCCGTTATATGGGCCGGGGCGCTCGCGGTTCTGGCGCTGGTCGCTGCGCGCTGGTCGGCGCTGTTGTCCGCCACGCTGAGCCCGGACATGGCCCGCGCTGCCGGGGTCGATCCGCAAAAAGAACAATTCATTCTGACCCTTGCGCTGGCGATCACCGTTGCCGTGGCCATCAAGGTTGTGGGCGCGCTGCTGATTGCCGCGTTGTTGATCATTCCGGCAGCCGCCGCACGCCCGCTGTCGCGCGCGCCTGAAACCATGGCCGCAGCGGCCATGATTATCGGGGCTGCATCCGCGTTGGGGGGATTGATGGTATCCTTTGCGCTCGATACCCCCACCGGCCCCACAATCGTCTGCATTGCGGCGGTGATCTTTGCCCTGACGCGGATGGTTCAGGCGGGACGCGCCTGAGCGGAAATGACTGCAGTCGCCTCGATTTCCACCCGGGCGGCGTCTTCTACAAGCCCCGCAACCACCACCATGGTCATCGCCGGAAAATTCCGTCCCAGCACCTCGCGGTAGGCCGCGCCCACCTCGGACTGATGCGCGAGATACTCGGCCTTGTCCGTCACATACCAGGTCAGGCGCGTGATATCCCCCGCCTGCCCGCCAGCGGCCTCGACCACGGCGCGGATGTTGATCAGCGCCTGGCGCATTTGCCCGATGAAGTCATGCGCTTCAAAAACCTGATTCGCCGTCCAGCCGATCTGCCCCCCCACATAGAGCGTACCGTTGTCACACAGCACGCCATTGGCATAGCCCTTCGCGGGTTTCCAGCCTTCGGGATGAATGATCTGATGAGACATGGGTGTCCTTTCCTCCGGCGCGTTTCAGACGCCCAGATATTGATCTGCGACGGTTGATGTGACCTCCGCCATGGGACCTGACCAGACGGTCGTTCCCCGTTCGAGAATAACGCATTGATCCGCCACCTGACGCAGTTCGGCCAGTGATTTGTCAACCACCAGCAGCGCCATGCCTGTCTCTGATTTGAGCCTGCGAACCGCCGCCCAGATTTCCTGCCGCACCACCGGGGCCAGACCTTCGGTGGCCTCATCCAGCAGCAAAAGCCGCGGGTTCGTCATCAGCGCCCGGCCGAGGCTGAGCATCTGTTGCTCGCCCCCCGACAGCGAGGCGGCAGACTGATCGCGCCGCTCCGCGAGACGCGGAAACAGGTCCGACACCCGCGCGAAATCCCAAGGGCCCGGGCGGGCGGCGGCAATCAGATTTTCGTAAACACTCAGGTTGGGAAAACAGCGTCGGCCCTCCGGCACCAGCCCCAAACCTGCGCGGGCAGCTTTGTGGGGTGGCAAATGCGCAAGGTCCTGCCCGTCAAGCCGCAGGCTGCCGCGCGTATGATCCAGCAGGCGGCAAATGACCTTGATGGTGGAGGATTTGCCCATCCCGTTGCGCCCCATCAGCGCACAGACCTCGCCTTCGCCAAGGGCAAGATCGACGCCGAAAAGCGCCTGGCTGGGTCCGTAATAGGCTTCGATCCCTTCAAGTTTCAGAAAACTCATCCCGGCACCTCTTCGCCCAGATAGGCTTCGCGCACTTCCGGGTGGGCCTTGATCTCTTCTGCGGTGCCGGTGGCGATGATCTTGCCGTAAACCAGAACCGAAATCCGGTCCGCCAGCGCAAAGACCGCGTCCATATCATGCTCAACCAGCAGGATCGGGGCTTCATGGCGCAGATCGTCGAGAAACCCGGTGAGGCGTTTCGACCCGCTGGCCCCCAGACCCGCCATGGGTTCATCCATCAGGAAGGCGCGCGGCGCGAGGGTTAGGGCAACCGCCACTTCCAGCAGGCGGCGCTGACCATGGCTGAGCTCGGCGGTGCGCCTATGCGCCTGATCCGCCAGCCCGACGCGGTTCAACGCGGCCATCGCAGCCTCCAGCAAATCGGGGTCCTTCATGACCGGGGCGAAGAACCGCCAGACCCCGCCCTGTCGCCCCAGTGCACCCAGCACGGCATTTTGCAGAACCGTATAGTCCATGGCCAGCGCCGATATCTGGAACGTGCGCCCCAGCCCGGCGCGGGCGCGCGCCACGGTGCTGAGCGCGGTGATCTCCTGACCGCCCCACCATATTTCCCCGGCATCAGGTTTTAATCCACCTGCAATCTGCTTGATCAGGGTCGATTTGCCCGCGCCGTTGGGACCGATCAGCGCGTGGATTTCGCCACGCCTGAGGGTCAGTGATACGTCATCCGTCGCCACCAAGGCCCCGAAGGCCTTGCGCAATCCCTTGATCTGCAGCAGCGCCTCAGTCATGGGGCCGGTTCCGGGCGGGCAAGTGACCCGATCATGCCGCCGCGGGCAAAGAGTACGACCAGCAGCAGCAACAGGCCCAGATAGATGTGCCAGAACTCCGACAGCCCCCCAAGGATGTGCTCGAGCAGGATAAAGAGCGCAGCCCCTGCAACCGGGCCATAAAGGCGCCCCACGCCGCCAAGGATCACAAAGATCATGATCTCGCCCGACATCTGCCAGCTCAGCATGGTGGGGCTGACAAACCGGTTGAGATCGGCAAAAAGCGCGCCCGCCAATGCGGTGATCGCCCCGGAGATGACAAAGGCCAGCAGGCGCAGCCGGTAGGGCGACAGACCCACGGTCTCGACCCGTTCAGCGTTCTGGCGCGCAGCACAAAGCGCCAGCCCGAAGGGAGCCGCCGCCAGACGTCCGGCAAGAAAAAGAACAAAGGCCAGCACCGCAAAGGCGAGGCCGAAAAACTGCACCGGATCCAGCGTATTCAGCCCCGGAAAGCCGTTGCGCACGTAGATCGACAGACCGTCTTCGCCACCATAGGCGGGCCAGCTGATCGCGAAATAATAGAGCATCTGCCCAAAAGCGAGCGTGATCATGATGAAATAGACACCCGAGGTTCGCAAGGAAAGCGCGCCGATGGCCAGCGCCGCCAGCCCCCCGGCGATCACCGCAACCAGCCAGATCACAGGCATAGATTTGGTACCTTCAATGAGGAATGGTACCTCCATCAGCGGTGCGTAGGATTGTGCGTGGGATGCCAGAATGCCCATGGCATAGCCGCCGATGCCGAAAAACGCCGCATGGCCGAGACTTACCAGCCCGCCAAGCCCCAGCGCGATGTTCAGCCCAACGCCCGCCAGTGCCAGAATGGCCACTTTGGTTGCAAGCGTGATGATGAAGGGTTCGTCCAGCAGCCATGCCACCCCTGCCGTCACCGGCAGCAGCAGGAAAAGCGCTATGTTGATATGGGGTTCGCGGATCATCTCAGGCGGCCCCGTAAAGCCCGGTGGGCCGGAAGAGCAAGACCCCGGCCATGAGGATATAGATCGACATCGACGCCAGTGACGAGCCTATCGCGGTGGCTGCCGAGGCCTCCATGAAGGTGCCGAAGACCCCCGGCAGCAGCACCCCGCCCAGCGTGTCCGTCAACCCCACCAGCAAAGCACCCACAAAGGCTCCCTTGATTGATCCGATGCCACCGATGACGATCACCACGAAGGCGAGGATCAGCACCGGCTCTCCCATGCCCACCTGCACCGATTGAATGGCCCCGACCAGCGCCCCCGCCAGACCAGCCAAAGCGGCACCCAGCGCAAAGACGATGGTGTAGAGCCTGGAGATATCGACCCCAAGGGCCGCAATCATCTCTCGATCACTTTCACCTGCCCTGATCCGGATGCCGATCCGGGTGCGCGCGATCAACTGAAAAAGACCAAAGGCGATCACCAGCCCCACGGCGATGATCAGCAAGCGGTAGGCCGGATACTGGATGCCGCCGGGCAGGGTGACCGGACCCGAAAGGGCCGCAGGAATGTCCAGAAACAGCGGGAAGGAACCAAAGACCCAACGCGTACCTTCGGAAAAGATCAGGATCAGCGCGAAGGTGGCGAGCACCTGATCGAGGTGATCGCGGTCATAGAGGCGGCGGATCACCAGCAGCTCGATGAGCGCTCCGGCGGCGGCTGCCGCCATCAGACTGGCCATCAGCGCCAGCAGGAATGACCCCGTCGCCCCCGCCACAGCCGCCGCCGCAAAAGCGCCGACCATATAGAGCGAGCCATGCGCCAGATTGATCAGCCCCATGACACCGAAGATCAGCGTCAGCCCGGCAGCCATCAAGAACAGCATCACGCCGAATTGCAGGCCGTTCAGGACCTGTTCGATCAGCAGCAATAGGCTCATGCCAGGCGGCTGGTAAGCAAGCGCAGGCCAAGCCCGGCGAAAGCCAGACCCGCAAGCGCATTGATACCGCGCGCACCGCGTCGGTACAGGCGCATCGGGCCGGGGCGCGAAAAGAGCAGCGCGTAACCCAGAAAGACCACAGCGCTTTGCAGGCCGACAGCGCCGACGATGAGGCCGAGCGCCGCCGGGCTCTGCCCGGGAGAGAGGATCACCGCGTAGAGCGCGCCGAAAAAGAAGATCGCCTTGGGGTTCGTGAGATGTAGCAACAACCCGCGCCGAAAGGCGTGACGCGCGGGTGCGACCCCCTCACTCAAACCGCCCCGCCAGGCCGCGCGCAGGGATTTGAAGGCCAGCCAGAAGAGATAGGCGGCGCCCGCATAGCGAATGACCTCCACCGCCCAGCCGTGCCGCAACATCAGCGCCGCCAGCCCCGCCGCAGCAGCGCTCGACCAGATCAACGATCCGGTCAACACGCCTGCCGCAAGCCGCAGCCCTGCGCCGGCACCCCGCGACATGGAGGTGGCCGCGATGGCCAGCGTGGCAGGGCCCGGCGAAGCCGAGGCAATCAGTGCCGCCAAGAGGATTGGCGGTAGAAGGGGCAGAATTTCCATCGGCATGATCCCTTGGCGGTGCGGCCCGAAAGTGCGGCCCTTTTAGTAGCTGCACTCGGCGGCATAGGCATCCGCGTGATCGGTCAGGCTGGCGGAGATGATCTTGTTGGTGAAAACGTCACCTTCCTTGATCACCTCGCGCACGTAGAAATCCTGCACCGGGTGCTGGTTCGTGCCGAATTTGAAATCGCCGCGCACGGAGTCGAATTTCGCTGCTGCCAGTGCCGCGCGGAAAGCATCCGCATCGCTGACATCGGCCTCAGCCATCGCACTCAGGATCAGATTGGCCGCATCATATCCCTGACTGGCATAAAGCGACGGCAAACGCCCGTATTCCGCCTGAAACCCTTCGACAAAGGCCTTGTTGGCGGCATTGTCGATGTCCTTGTTCCATTGGCTGGTGTTCTTCACACCCAGTGCCGCATCCCCGACCGCTTGCAGAATGCCCTGATCGAAGCTGAAAGCGGGACCTACAACCGGCAGGTCAACACCAGAACCCGCGTATTGCTTGAGAAAGGAAATCCCCATGCCGCCGGGCAGGAAGAAGAAAACCGAATCCGCCCCTGAGGCCCGGATCTGCGCAATCTCCGCCGCGTAATCGGTTTGGCCGAGTTTGGTGTAGATTTCACCTGCAAGCGCGCCGCCGTACATGCGCTTGTAGCCTGTGAGCGCGTCCTGCCCGGCCGGATAATTCGGCGCAAGGATAAAGCTGTTCTCATACCCTGCGTCATTGGCATAGGCCCCGGCGGCCTCATGCAGGTTGTCATTCTGCCAGGCCACGTTGAAGTAAAGCGGATGACACCCCTTACCCGCCAGCGCCGAAGGCCCGGCGTTGGGCGAGATGTAGAATTTCCCCTGCGCAGTTGCGGCAGGCACCACGGCCATGGCGAGGTTGGACCAGATGATGCCTGTCATGATGTCGACTTTCTCGGACTGAATCATCTTGTCGGCCAGTTGCACGGCGATCTCGGGTTTGCGCTGATCGTCCTCGACCACCACTTCGAGGTTCTCGTTTCCGGCCATTTTCGTGGCCAGCAGAAACCCGTCGCGCACATCAATGCCCAGTCCGGCACCGCCGCCTGACAGCGTGGTGATCATGCCCACTTTGACCTTACCCGCGTGTCCATCGGCCAGGCCGACGGAGGCAAGCGCCGCAAGACCTGCGGCCAGCATCAAGGATCGTAATTTCATCTCGTATCTCCCATGTTGTTGAGGCGTCTTTGCGCCCGTTCTATTATTTCAGACTTTGGTGCCGGGTGGCGCTCATGTCACCCTGTTGCGTGCCCTGTACTTTGGATCATCCCAGAGCTTTTCGTCCATCACTTTGGCAATGCGGTCCACCGCCGTGGTGACATCACCCGCATCGACATAAAGCGGCGTGAAACCAAAGCGCATGATATCCGGCGCGCGGAAATCGCCAATGACATCCATGTGGATCAGCGCCTGCATCGCGGCATAGCCCTGCTCAAAGCGGAACGACACCTGACTACCGCGCCGCTCAACATCGCGCGGGCTGGCCAGCGTCAGGTTCGGCACCCGCGCCTCGACATCGGCGATGAACTGTTCCTGCAATGCGATGGACGCGGTGCGCAAATCCTGCATGTCCACATCGTCCCAGACGCGCATTGCGGCCTCCAGCGCTGTCATCTGCATCACCGGCGGCGTGCCGACGCGCATGCGCTCAATACCTGCCCCGGGGTGATAGTTCAGCGTGAAATCAAAGGGCGCCGCATGGCCCAGCCAGCCACTCAGTGCAGGCTGAATGGTCTCTGCCAGATCGGGCCGCACATAGATGAAGGCAGGCGCGCCCGGCCCGCCATTGAGATACTTATAGGTGCAGCCCACCGCCATTTCCGCCTTCGAGGCCGCCAGATCGACCGGAATCGCGCCGGCGGAATGCGCCAGATCCCAGATCATCACCGCGCCGCGCGCCTGTGCCGCGCGCGTGATCGCATTCATGTCGTGCACCCGGCCCGTGCGGTAATCCACCTGCGTCAACAGCACGACGGCAATGTCATCGGTGATCGCATCCGCTACGTCCTCGGGGGCGACGGTACGCAGCTCGAACCCCTGATCCAGCGTCTTGATCAGCCCTTCGACCATATAGAGATCGGTGGGGAAATTACCGGTATCCGACAGGATCACGCGGCGGTCTTGGTTCATTTTAAGCCCGGCGGCAACTGCCTGATAGACCTTGATCGAGAGCGTATCACCCATCACGACGCTGCCGTGCGGCGCCCCGATGAGCCGCCCCACCATGTCCCCCACACGCGCGGGCTGGTCCATCCACCCGGCGGCATTCCATCCCTTGATCAGCAATTGCCCCCATTCGCGAGTCAACATCCCGTTCAGTGTATCGGGAATATCCTGCGGCATCGGCCCCAGCGAATTGCCGTCCAGATAGATCAGACCCTCTGGCAAGCAGAAGACCTCTTTCCTAAGTATTTCAGCCACCTACAAGGCCCCTCTCACGTGCCAGAGCTCTGGAAACAGCTCAACTTCCAGCATTTTTCGCAAATAGCCAACACCTGATGTGCCGCCCGTGCCCCGTTTGAACCCGATAATGCGCTCAACGGTGGTGACATGGTTGAAGCGCCAGCGCCGGAAGTAATCTTCGAGATCGACCAGCTTTTCCGCCAGCTCATAGATTTCCCAATGCTCTGCGGGGTCTTCGTAAACCTCTTGCCAAAGCGCCTGTATCTGATCCTGCGACTGCCAGGCAGTCTGCGCCGCAGGCCCCGCCACATCCGCGTGACCCAACCGGTCCGCCAGCAGTTGCAAAGCCACCTGATAAAGGCTTGGACGTGCCAGTTCCGCCGCCAGTGCCGCTGTTGCCTCTTCCTTATGGGCGTGCAGCTTCAGCAATCCGGCGTTTCGGTTGCCCAGCATGAACTCGATCAGCCTGTATTGATGCGACTGGAACCCCGAAGAATTGCCCAAAGACGGTCGAAAGGCGGTGTATTCGCTGGGCGTCATCGTCCGCAGCACATCCCAGGCACTGTTGAGTTGTTCAAAAATCCGCGCCACGCGGGACAGCATCTTGAACGCCGGTTGCAATTGCCCCCCGGCGATGGACCCGCGCGCCGCTGCAAGCTCGTGAATGGCCAGGCGCATCCACAGTTCCGACGTCTGGTGCTGCACGATGAACAGCATCTCGTCATGGGCGTCAGACCTGGGGTGTTGCGCGTTCAGAATTGGATCGAGCTGCAGATAATCGCCATAGGACATGTCCTTGGCAAAATCCATTTTCGCGCCATGCGACGGGGTGTCGGTCATTTATCTTCTCTCAACGCGAAACGCTGTATTTTGCCGGTTGCCGTTTTTGGCAAGGCGGAAATGAACCGGATGTCCCGGGGGTATTTATAGGGGGCGATCTGCGCTTTGACATGATCTTGCAGGTCTTTTACCAGGGCCTCATCGCCCGCGAACCCTTCCGCCAGAACCACATGGGCCTGAACAATATTGCCCCGCGCCGGATCGGGCGCGCCCACCACGCCACATTCTGCGACCGCCGGGTGCGACAGCAGCGCCGCCTCGACCTCCGGCCCGGCGATATTGTAGCCTGACGAGACGATCATATCGTCGTTGCGCGCCGCAAAATGCAGATACCCGTCTGCGTCCATCGAGAAACTGTCGCCGGTGATGTTCCAGCCGTCCTGCACATAGGCCATCTGCCGGTCATCGGCGAGATAGCGGCACCCTGTCGGGCCGCGCACGGCCAGCCGCCCCACGGTGCCATGTGGCACGTCACGCCCCTGATCATCCACGATTTTCGCCTCATACCCCCGCACCGGTTTGCCGGTACAGGCGGCCCTGTGATCGTCAAATCGGTTGGAAATGAAAATATGCAGCAATTCCGTCGCCCCGATGCCATCCAGCATCGGCTTGCCGGTTTTCTCCTGCCAGTCGTGATAGACCGGTGCGGGCAGCGTCTCCCCCGCAGAAACGGCGGCGCGCAGGCTGCTGAGGTCCGCGCCCGCCGCCATCGCTGACAGCATTGCGCGATAGGCCGTGGGCGCGGTGAAACAGACGGTGGCGCGGTATTTCTCAATGATTTCAATCATATTGGGCGGGGACGCGGTTTCCAGCAACGTGGCCGCGGCGCCAAACCGCAAGGGAAAGATCGCCAACCCACCCAGACCAAAGGTAAAGGCCAGCGGCGGCGATCCGACAAACACATCCTCAGGTGTCACGCCCAGAACCTCGCGGGCATAACCATCGGCAATGATCAGCAGATCGCGATGGAAATGCATGGTTGCCTTGGGGCTGCCGGTGGTACCGGAGGTGAACCCCAGAAGCGCCACATCATCCTGCGCTGTTGCCACCGCGTCGAACTGCACCGGCTTTTCCAGCGCCAGCCGGTCGAGTTCCGCGTCATGGTTGGAGGTGCCGTCGAAACCCGCCACCGACTTCAGGAATGTGCTCGATTTGGCGCAGGCCGTCATCTCATCCATCAACCGGGTGTCGCACAGGGCGTGGCTGATCTCGGCCTTGTCGACAATCGCAGAAAGCTCTCCGGCGCGCAGCATCGGCATGGTGTTTACCACCACAGCGCCTGCCTTGGTGGCGGCCAGCCAGCAGGCGACCATCGCGGGGTTGTTGGCCGATCGGATCAATACGCGATTGCCCGGTTTGACACCCAGATTATCCACCAGCGCATGGGCCAGCCGGTTGGTCCAGTCACTCAACTCCTTGTAGGTGCGCCTGCGGCCATTGCCGATCAGCGCGGTATTGTCGCCAAACCCCTGCGCCACCATCTGATCGGTCAGTTCCACAGCCGCGTTGAGGCGTTCGGGATACTTAAAACCTTCGATCATCAGATCGGGCCAGCTTGTCTGGGGCGGCAGGTTGTCCCGGGCGAAACTATCGGTATGGGCGGAGGGAAACATCACTCAGACACCCTGAGGCGCAAAAAATGCGATGTCTGCGGCCCAAGGCCGCGCCCGGTCACGCCCGGCAAGGACACCCTTTGTCCGATTTGCTGCCTGCCCATCGCGTTCATTGATTGCGAACACCCCCCGGATAAAGGCGCAGAAACCCTGCGCCTACCTCAAATGGTAGGGTGAGTCGCAATTTGCTTCAAGGAAAAATATTTTAAACCTAAAACATATTCCCTCTGACGCTGGGCTAGCGGATGCGAAGCTCGCTGTCCTTCTCGAAAACCATGGCGCGGCGTGGCTCGAAAGTAACGTCGACTGTGTCACCTTCATTGGCCCGCTCATCGCCGCGTTCCTCGACAATGATGCGCTCGCCGGTGGGCGTGTCCAGATGCAGGTAGCTGACCCCGCCCAACGCTTCGGAAAGCTCGGCCTTCAGCGCGCCCTGCCCCATCTGCACTTCCAGATGTTCAGGCCGCACGCCCAGCGTCACACCCGTACCCGCGGCGGGCAGATTTACCTCGACCGGCACCGTGCGCCCCAGACCGGGCACCTCGACACCGCCCTCAACCACAACGCCATCAAGAAAATTCATCGCGGGCGACCCGATGAAGCCCGCCACGAACTTGTTGTCCGGGTTGCGGTATAGCTCCAGCGGCGCGCCCACCTGCTCGATATAGCCTGCGCGCAACACCACGATCTTGTCGGCCAGCGTCATCGCCTCGACCTGATCATGGGTCACGTAGATCATCGTGGCACCGATTTCCTTGTGCAGACGGGCGATTTCCACCCGCATCTCGACCCGCAACTCCGCGTCAAGGTTCGACAGCGGCTCGTCAAACAGGAACACTTCCGGTCCGCGCACAATCGCGCGCCCGATAGCCACCCTCTGGCGCTGCCCACCCGACAATGCGGCAGGCTTGCGATCGAGATAGACGTCGAGCTTGAGCACATCCGATGCCGCCTTGACCTTGGCATCAATCTCCGTCTTGGGCACGCCATTCATCTTCAGGCCGAACCCCATGTTTTCCTTGACGGTCATATGCGGATAAAGCGCATAGGTCTGGAACACCATGGCCACACCGCGCTCGGAGGGGTCCATATGGGTGACATCCCGCTCACCGATATGCATCACGCCTTCGGTCGTTTCTTCCAACCCCGCAATCATGCGCAGCAAGGTAGATTTGCCGCAGCCCGAGGGTCCGACAAAAACGCAGAACTCGCCGTCTTTGACTTCCAGATCAATACCGTGAATCACCTGTACATCACCGTAGCGTTTGACCGCCTTTTGGAGCGTGACACCTGTCATTTTCTCTATGTCCCTGTTTTTTGAAGGTTTGAATCGGGAAACCGCCAGGCCTGCGCCACGGTGGCAATCGATTGTGCAGTATGCGCCAGCCGGGGCGTGAGTGCCTCAAGCTGGGAGAGAGTGATGGATTGGGTCGATCCGGTGATCGACAGCCCGCCCAGAACCCGCCCGTGATCGGACAGGATGGGTTGGGCAATGCAGATGATCCCCGGTTCATGCTCTTCGCGGTCAAAGGCATAGCCTCGGGTGCGAATGGCCTGCAGCTCCGCGCAGAGCGCTTCGGGGTTGGTATACGTATGGTCGGTAAAGCGGTGAAACGATTGTTGTTTGATGGTACGTGACAGATCGTCCTCTGGCAGAAAGGCCATCATCGCCTTGCCAACGCCGGTGCAGTAGGCTGGCCCTACCTTGCCCGCATCACTATACATTTCAATGGGTTGCGCGGCATTCCTCTTGTCAACGTAAAGCACCTGCGCATTGTCGAGCTGCGCCAGATGTACCGTATGCCCGACGTCTGAGCTCAACTGATCCAGAAACGGGCGGGCAATCGGTGCCAGCGAACTTTGCGTCCAGGCGGCATGGGCCAGACGCACCAGCCGCACCCCCAAAGAATAGGTCTGCCGGTCGGGATCATATTGCAGCATGCCCTGCGAGGTCAGCGTTTGCAGAAACCGGTAGAGCGTCGCTTTTGGAAAATCACTTTCGCTCAGCAACGTGCCGAATCGCACCGGGTGCCGGTGGCCTGCCACCTGATCCAACACATCCAGTGCTTTTCCTACAGTGCCGTCGCCGGACATTTCAAAGCGCCTCCCATACGTCTCAGCGCCCTTTTCAAACGGTCGCGCGATGCGCCCGTTCCCTCCCGAAAAGAATGCTTGTTCTACTCATTCGCGAAGAACATGGTTGACAGTCTAGGCAGATTGCAGTGTAGTTTTCAATATATAAAACTTGGTTTCAAATAATGAAACTTACGAGATTAAAATAATCGCACGTACCTTAGGGAGGACACCATGCGTTTCACCACCAAATCAATGCTTATGGCATTGGCAGGTTCCACAATGCTTGCAAGCTCTGCGACAGCCGAGCTTTCGGGCGACCTGAAAATCTTCCTCGACACGTCCAACCCGGCGCCCCGCGCGACGATGGAAAAGATGATTGCGGATTTCGGTGCCGAGCACCCGGGCCTGAACATCGAAACCACGGTGATCGACCGCGAAGCCTATAAGACACAAATCCGCAACTTCCTCACAGCCGATAGTCCGGATGTTGCCACCTGGTACGCGGCCAACCGGATGGGCCCATATGTGAACGCGGGTCTGTTCGAAGATGTCTCCGACCTCTGGGCCGAGCCTGCGATTGCGGACAATCTCGCCTCCACAAAGGGTGCGATGACCATCGACGGCAAGCAATGGGGCGTGCCCTATACCTACTACCAATGGGGTATCTACTATCGCAAGGACATCTACGAAGAGCTGGGCCTGAACGAGCCTGCGAACTTCGACGAGATGAAAAGCAACTGTCAGGCGATCCTCGATTCAGGCCGCAAGTGCTACACCATCGGCACCAAGTTCCTCTGGACGGCTGGTGGTTGGTTCGACTACCTCAACATGCGTACGCACGGCTTCGATTTCCACATGGAACTGGCCAATGGCGGCGTCAAATGGACCGATGACCGTGTGAAACAGACTTTCGCCAACTGGCGTGAGCTGATCGACATGGGCGCTTTTGTTGATAACCACCAGAACTACTCCTGGCAGGAATCGCTGCCCTTCATCGTGAACGGCGAAGCCGCTGCGATCCTCAAGGGCAACTTCGCCGTAGCACCGCTGCGCGAAGCGGGTCTCGATGACAGCAAGCTCGACTTCTACCAGTTCCCCGAAATCACACCCGGGATCGCTCTGGCCGAAGACGCGCCGACGGATACCTTCCACATCCCGGCCAATGCCTCCAACAAGGAAGCCGCGCGCGAATTCCTGCGCTTCGTGGTCTCCGCCAATGTTCAGACCGAAATCAACAACGGTGCGAACCTCGGGCAATTGCCTGTAAACGCAGGCTCGGCAGTGGATAATGACAAGTTCCTGAACGAAGGCTTCACCATGCTGTCGGAAAATTCTCCGGGCGGTGTCGCGCAGTTCTTCGACCGCGATTTCCCGGCGGAAATGGCTGCCGAGGCCATGCAGGGATTGCAGGAATTCATGGTGTTCCCGGACAACCTCGACGACATCCTCAAGCGCCTCGATAAGGTGCAGGAACGCGTCTACAAATAACACCCCGCGGCCCGGGCGCCTCTGCGCGCCCGGGCCCACCGCTGACCGGCTCAGCCGCCAGCGCGGGACCGCCCCGCTCTGCCGCCTGCCCCGCATCTCACTGGGAGGAGACCCACCATGACCGATACCCCGGCAGAGCAAAGCGCCGCCCCGCGCGGCTGGTACAAGCGCAACGAAATCGCTGTCACACCCTGGCTGTTTCTGGCACCGGCCATCCTGTTCTTTGCGTTTTACGTGATCTGGCCGATCTACCAGTCCATCATGATCTCCTTTTACGACTGGGACGGCCTGGGCGAAGCCCGCTTCATCGGCATGGACAACTACGTCGAACTCATGGACGACGGCGCCTTTGAGGTGTCGCTCTGGAACAACCTCAAATGGCTGCTCTTCTATCTTCTGGCCATTCCGGGCGGGCTTTTCATCGCGCTCTTTCTCAATCAGACCGTCACCGGCATCCGCATTTATAAATCCCTGTTCTTCTTTCCCTTCGTTCTCTCCCAGGTGGTTGTGGGCCTGGTGTTCTCCTGGTTCTACCTGCCGAACGAAGGTCTGCTGAACGGGGTGCTGGGCCTGGTGGGCCTCGGGCCCGTCAATGTTCTGGGGGATCCAACCCTTGCGACCTACGGCATCATCGCCGCCGGTCTCTGGCCCCAGACGGCCTATTGCATGATCCTCTATCTGACCGGTCTCAATGCCGTGGACCCCGAACAGATCGAAGCGGGACGGCTGGACAATGCCAAAGGCTGGAAGATGCTGTGGTACATCATCATCCCGCAGCTCAAACCCGCGACCTTCATCGCCTTCGTGGTGACCATCATCGGCGCGCTGCGCAGCTTTGACCTGATCTCGATCATGACCAATGGCGGCCCCTTCGGTCAGACCCGCGTGCTGTCGTTCTACATGTTCGAAAAAGCGCTTTCTGAATACGGGTTCCGCATGGGGTATGGCGCCGCCATCGCCGTGGTGCTCTTCCTGATCATGCTGGTCTTCATCACCTATTTCCTCTGGTCCATGTGGAAAGAGGAGAAAGCGCGATGAGCTTTCGGGCACGCGTGCATGCGATCTGCGAACCGCTGCCGGGGGCGGAGAAGTCCGACCCCTGGGGCGGTGGGCACGACGCCTGGAAAGTCGGCGGCAAGATGTTCGCTTGCATCGGGGCCACCCTGCCCGGCGTATCCGTCAAGACGGCGGATGTGGAAACCGCATCAATGCTGATCGACGCCGGTGTGGGGATCAAGGCCCCCTACTTTCACCGCAGCTGGATCAACCTGCCCGAAAGCACCGAGACGCCCGAGTTATCTCACCGGATCTGCACGTCCTATGACATCGTGCGCGCCGGTCTGACAAAGAAAGCGCAAGCAGCGCTGCCCGCCCGCGAGGAGGCCTGACATGTTCCCGACACCGATTGAAAAAACCCCCCGTTCCTGGCAGCTGACCTATCAGTCGCTGCTGCCGCTTGCTCTGATCATGTGGCTGCTCCCGCTCATCGCCGTCGCTGTCTTCTCGATCAAACCGGCGGTGGATTTCACCCAAGGTAACTACTGGGGCCTGCCCTCGTCCTTCGAGATGTTCGCCAACTACGGACAGGTGTTCTTCAACTCCGACATGCCCCGTTACATGCTCAATTCTGTGCTGATCACCGTACCCACGGTCATTGGTGCGGTGACACTCTCGTGCCTCGCAGGCTTTGCTCTGGGCATCTACAAGTTCAAGGCCAACATCTGGGTCTTCTTCATGTTTGTGGCGGGCAATTTTGTGCCCTTCCAGATCTTGATGGTGCCGGTACGTGACCTCACACTCGACATGGGGCTCTACAACACCAAAACCGGGCTGGTGCTCTTTCACGTGGCCTTCCAGACCGGCTTCTGCACGCTTTTCATGCGCAATTTCATCCGCGCCCTGCCCTATGAGCTGGTCGAAGCGGCCCGCGTCGAGGGCATCGCGGAGTGGAAGATTTTCTGGTACGTGGTCATCCCGCTGATGAAACCCGCGATCGCCGCCCTTTCGGTGCTGATCTTCACCTTCATCTGGAACGATTATTTCTGGGCCGTAGTCCTGACCCAGGGTCCGGAAAGCCAGCCCGTGACCGCCGGGATCACCAGCTTCAACGCTCAGTTCCGCGCCGCCTATCACCTGATGAGCGCAGGCTCGATTGTGGCGGCCCTACCGCCGGTGCTGATGTTCTTCCTGATGCAAAAGCACTTCATCGCAGGTCTGACCCTGGGGGCCGTAAAGTGACAACAGCCTGGCGGTTGGATGACGAGCGTCAGACACTGGCGCTCGCCTCCTCGGGTGGCCGCTGTCCGCAGGTCATCTACTGGGGTGCGCCCCTGCCGATAGACGAAGATCTGGTGCAACTGGCGCGCACCTCCGCGCTGGATGTGACAGGGGGCATGCTGGACGAAAACCCTGACCTTTCGCTCTGCCCCGAAGCCGCGCGCAGCTTTCCTGGCCAGCCCGGCATGGTGGTGCGCGATTCAAATGGCACGCCGCTTTTGCCCAAATTCAAGCTGGCCGATGTGGCACAAAGCGACCATGGCCTAACCGTGACCTGCCGCGATGCAGACAATCGCCTGAGCTATGTGGCCACTTTTGAGCTTGATCCCGAAACCCATGTGATCGTGATGGCGGCGTCACTCAAAGCAGACCGCCCATTGCATCTGCACTGGCTGGCGGCCCCGGTCCTGCCCGGCCCGCAGCATTCGGACGAGATGATTGACCTGGCGGGCCGCTGGTGCGGCGAGTTTCAGCTCAACCGCACCGCCTGGTCGCCCGGCATCCGCTACCGCGAAAACCGCACCGGGCGCACCGGCCACGAACATTTTCCGGGGCTGCTGATCCCGGCGCGCGGTGCGACCAACGCCAGCGGCGAGGCCTTTGCCTTTCATTACGGCTGGTCCGGCGGGCACCGGATGATTGCCGAGGAACTGCCCGACGGGCGACGGCAGATTCAGTTCGGCCATGCCGCGCGTATGGAGACCACGCCCTCAACCGAATTCCGCACCGCACCGCTTTATGCGGTCTATTCCTCAGACGGGCTGAACGGTTGTGCCGTGTCGTTCCAACGCCATATGCGCGACCGGATCGTCACCTGGACCAAACCGGGCCGCCCGCGCCCGGTGCATTACAACTGCTGGGAGGCAGTCTATTTCGCCCATGACCTGCCGGTACTCAAGGACATCGCGACCCGGGCGGCAGCGCTTGGCGCGGAACGTTTCGTGCTTGATGACGGCTGGTTCGGGCAGCGTGACGACGACACCTCCTCTTTAAGCGACTGGGAAGTGGACCCGCGCAAATATCCCGACGGGCTGGGCCCGCTCATCGACTATGTGCATGGGCAGGGCATGAGTTTCGGCATCTGGTTTGAGCCCGAGATGATCAACCCCGACAGCAATATCCACCGCGCGCATCCTGACTGGGCTTTGGGAGCCGAAGACCAGATCCTCGGGCGGCAGCAAAAAGCGCTGAACATGGCGCTGCCGGAAGTGCGCGATTTTCTCTATGACCGCATCGCCGCCCTGCTCTCCACGCACCCCATCGACTATATCAAATGGGATCATAACCGGGTGCTGCCCATGCCCGATGCCGCCCAGACACGCGGCTCCTATGCGCTCATCGACCGGCTGCGCGCTGACTTCCCGGATGTGGAGATTGAAAGCTGTGCCTCGGGCGGCGGGCGGATCGATTTCGGCATTCTCAGCCGCACACAACGGGTCTGGCTCAGCGACAGCAATGACGCGCTGGAGCGGCTGGCGATGCAGCACAACGCGGCCCTTTTCATCCCCTCGGCTGTGACCGGCAGCCATGTGGGGCCGCGCCGATGCCATACCTCCGGGCGCACGCTCGACATCGAATTCCGCGCCTGGGTCGCTGCGCAACGGCACATGGGGTTCGAGATGGACCCGCGTGAATTGACCGACCGCGAGGCAGAGGTGCTGAGGGATGTGACCGCCTGGTGGAAAGCCAACCGTGACTGGATGTATGCCGCCGATATCCTGCGGCTTGATGCCTCCGACCCGTCGGTGATTGCAGAGCAGCAGCAGGCACGCGACGGTAGCCGCTTTGTCGTCTTTGCCGGCAAATCCGCCACCTCGCCGCAGATCGCCCCCCGTCCGCTGCGCCTCACACGTCTGGACCCGGCGGCGCGCTACGAGGTCAGCCTGCGCAACCGGGCCTCCGCCTCGGCCCTGTCGCGCGGCAGGCTGGCGCTGAAGGACGGGCCGGTGGTGCTGACCGGTGCCGCGCTGATGAACAACGGCCTGACCTTGCCGTGGAGCTTCCCGGAATCCATGTGGGTTCTGGAAGGCAGGCGCCTGTGACAAAGATTTGCCTTCCGTATGCCCGACCTGTGCACAGGCTGTGCACAGGTTGTGCACGTCAATCATACCCCCATTCGGAGCCTCTCACATGACCCAGAACGCAACTTTTCACGATCTCAAGGGGGCCTCGGTCTACATCACCGGGGGCGGGTCGGGCATCGGTGCCGACCTCACGGATGGCTTTCTGGCGCAAGGCGCAAATGTAGCCTTTATCGGGCGTTCGGACGCCAGCGATTTCGTCGCCGAAATGGCCGAAAAACACGGTCGCGCGCCGCTGTTCTTTCAGGGCGACATCACCGACACGGACGGGCTGCGCAAGACCATCGCCGCCGCTGAAGAGGCCCATGGTCCCATCGACGCGCTTGTCTCCAATGCCGCCAATGACCGGCGGCATAACTGGCTGGAACTGACGCCCGAGGATTGGGATTTTCTGTTATCTATCAACCTGAAAGCCTATTTCTTTGCAGCACAGGCAGTGGCTCCCGGAATGATCAGACGCGGCGCTGGATCGATCATCAATTTCAGCTCGATCAGCTACATGATGGGCAATGCAGGCTACCCCGCCTATACGTCTGCCAACGGCGGCATTACGGCCATGACCCGCAGCCTTGCGCGCGAGTTGGGACCCGACGGCATTCGCGTAAATGCCCTTGCGCCCGGCTGGGTTCTGACCCAGAAACAGCGCGACAAATGGGCGACGCCGGAAGGGCTGGCCGCGCATCTGGACCGGCAGTGCCTGAAAACCCATCTGGAGCCGCAAGACGTTGTAGATGCAGTGCTTTTTCTGGCCTCCGGGACCAGCAAGATGATGACAGGACAATGTATGGTGGTCGATGGCGGCGTGGTGACAACAGGATAAGGGCAGCATGAACACTCAGATCGCACCAGACTGGATTGCCGTAGATTGGGGAACAACCAATCTGCGCGCCTTTGCCATGCAGGGGGCAACCGTTCTGGCGCGCGCGCAGTCCGAGGATGGCATGGGAAAGCTGGCGGTGAACCAGTTTGAACCGGCCCTTCTGGCGCTGATCGGCGACTGGGTTGCGCGGCGACAGCTGCCCGTGATCGCCTGCGGTATGGTGGGCTCGCGACAAGGCTGGGTCGAAGCGCCCTACCGGTCTGTGCCTTGCACTCCTTTGGCCGAGGAGTTGACACCAGCGCCCACGTCAAAGGGGTTGGATGTGCGGGTCGTGTCCGGGCTATCCCAAGCCGCACCAGCAGATGTCATGCGGGGTGAGGAAACCCAGGTGGCAGGCTTTTTGCAACTGAACCCCCGTTGGGACGGCGTGTTGTGCCTGCCCGGCACCCACACGAAATGGGTGCACCTCAGTGCGGGTGAAGTCGTTAGTTTTCAAACCTTTATGACAGGTGAGCTCTTTGCATTGTTGAGCGGCAGTTCCGTACTGCGGCATTCTCTTGAGGCGGAAGGATGGGACGATAGCGCCTTTGAGGCTGCGGTTGGTGATGCAATGTCGAAACCGGAACGGCTTGCCGCCCGTCTCTTCAGCCTGCGCGCGGGCCACCTGTTGCATGGCACGCAGGCACCAATTACCCGCGCCGCGCTTTCAGGCCTGCTCATCGGCTCGGAGCTTGCTGCTTCCAAACCCTATTGGCTGGGTCAGAACGTGGCGATCCTTGGCACCGGCACGCAGGCCAATGCATACCGCGCGGCCCTGCGTCCGCAAGGTATTTCGGCGATGCTCGTCGATACCGAACGCGCGACCTTGGCAGGCCTGACTGCCGCTCACCGACATTCAAAGGCACCCTCATGACACTTCCTATCATTGCCATTCTGCGTGGCATCACCCCGACCGAGGCCCCCGCCATCACAGAAACGCTCATCGCTGCCGGGATCACCCAGATCGAGGTACCGCTGAATTCGCCTGACCCGCTGGACAGCATCGCGGCCCTTGCGCGGGACTTTGGCGAACAGGCGCTTATCGGGGCCGGGACCGTCCTGACGGTCTCCGAAGTCGTTGCAGTGTCAAAGGCGGGTGGCAAACTGATCGTCTCTCCCAACTGCGATAGGGGTGTGATTGCCGCAACGAAAGCTGCAGGAATGCAAAGCTGGCCGGGCATTTTCAGCCCCACGGAAGCCTTCGCAGCCCTGCAGGCCGGGGCGGACGGGCTAAAGCTCTTTCCCGGGGCCATGGCCGGTGTCGCAGGGCTTGCGGCAATGCGGCCCATTCTGCCCAAGGGCACGCAGATCTTTGCCGTTGGCGGGGCCGGACCAGAAAACTTCGGCGCGTGGATCGCGGCCAGCGCGGACGGCTTCGGCATCGGGTCGGCCATCTACAAACCCGGCATGTCCGCCAGCGATGTCGCAGCCCGCGCAAACGAGATCGTTGCGGCCTACA
This sequence comes from Roseobacter sp. EG26, assembly GCF_049830555.1. Classification (NCBI taxonomy): domain Bacteria; kingdom Pseudomonadati; phylum Pseudomonadota; class Alphaproteobacteria; order Rhodobacterales; family Roseobacteraceae; genus Roseobacter; species Roseobacter sp. EG26. The sequence goes on along the minus strand of NZ_JBNBLH010000002.1, from coordinate 256,786 downwards.
AATTGGCGGCGGCGTGACCGCGCAGGTTTACGATGCCCGCAAGTGCCAACTGGGCGAAGGGCCGCTTTGGCACCCGCAACGGCAGCAGCTTTTCTGGTTCGACATTCTGGGCCGCAAGCTACTGACCAAAGATGCAAGTGGCTCAAAAGACTGGGATTTTGACGAAGAGGTCTCGGCCGCGGGATGGATTGATGAGGCCACGCTGCTGATCGCCTCTGCGACCGGGCTTTGGCGCTTTGATCTGCGCGACGGCAACCGCAGCATCATCAGCCCGTTAGAGCGTGACAATGCGGTGACGCGGTCAAACGACGGGCGCGCGGACCCTTGGGGCGGCTTCTGGATCGGCACCATGGGCTACAATGCCGAAAAAGGCGCGGGCGCTATTTACCGGTTGTATCAGGGCCAGCTGCGCAAACTTTTTGGCGAAATTACAATCTCGAATACCATCTGCTTTGCGCCAAACCGCAGCACCGCTTATTTTTCTGACACCGCCACGGGCAAGGTGATGCGCGTCGCCCTTGATCGCTCCGGCTGGCCTGATGCCGCGCCGGAGGTCTTTCTTGATCTGACCGCAGAGGGGCTGAACCCCGACGGGGCCGTTGTGGACAAAAGTGGCACGCTTTGGATCGCGCAATGGGGTGCGGGCCGTGTCGCCGCCTACGCGCCCAGCGGCCAGTTCACTCAGGCCATTGATGTACCCGCCGCGCATTCAACCTGCCCGGCTTTCGGCGGTAAGGATTTGGGTGATCTTTTGATTACGAGCGCCCGGCAGGGCATCCCGGTTGCACAGCTGACCGAGCAGTCAAAAGATGGCCAGACCTTTGTCGTTGAAAAGATCGCGCAGGGTGTGCCGGAACCAAGGGTGATCCTGTGAAACGCGCGCTCGGCGTCTGCTACTACCCGGAGCATTGGCCCGAAGAGATGTGGCCGCGCGATGCGGCGCGCATGGTCGCGGCAGGCATCACCTGGGTACGGATCGGTGAATTTGCCTGGAGCCGGATGGAACCTACGCCCGGCAATTTCACCTTCGACTGGCTGGACCGCGCCATCGACACCCTGAGCGCTGCCGGGCTGAAGGTCATTCTGGGCACACCCACCTGCACGCCGCCACGCTGGATGCTGCACCGTTACCCCGACATGCTGGCCGTCGATGCGCTCGGACATCCGCGCAAATTCGGATCGCGACGGCACTATTGTTTCAGCCACGCTGGCTACCGCGCGGCCAGCGGTAAAATAGCCGAAATCCTGGGGGATCGCTACGGGCGCGACCCGCGCATCCATGCCTGGCAGATCGACAATGAATACGGCTGCCACGATACGGTCCTGTCCTACTCGGATGCCGCGCGCGATGCGTTTCGGGGCTGGCTGGCCACGCAATACCGCGACATCGACGCCCTGAACGCGGCCTGGGGCACTGTTTTCTGGTCGATGGAATACCGCAGTTTCGACGAGATCGACCTGCCTCACCTGACCGTGACTCAAGCCGCACCGGCACATGAGCTGGCATTTCGGCGCTTCAGTTCCGATCAGGTCACCCGCTACAACGCGGTGCAGGTTGCAGCCTTACGCGCGCGCAGCGACGCGCCGCTTATTCACAACTACATGGGCCGGGTGCTGGATTTCGATCACTTTGAGGTCGGAGCCTCGCTGGATATCGCCAGTTGGGACAGCTATCCCATCGGCTTTCTGTCGGACCGGTTGGAGGCCAGTGACGATCACAAACAGCGCTATCTGCAACAGGGTGATCCTGACATGCAGGCCTTTCACCATGACCTTTACCGAGCCGTGGGCAAAGACGGCCGCTGGTGGGTGATGGAACAACAACCCGGTCCGGTGAACTGGGCACCGCATAACCCCGCGGCCCTGCCCGGTATGGTCCGGCTCTGGAGTTGGGAGGCCTTTGCCCATGGGGCCGAGGTGGTCAGCTATTTCCGCTGGCGACAGGCTCCCTTTGCGCAAGAACAGATGCACGCAGGCCTCCTGCGCCCCGATGACGCCGCAGCCCCCGGACTGGACGAGGCGGCGCAGGTTGGGCGCGAGATTGCGGAACTGCCAGAGGTGGCGCAAACTCAAGCACCCGTTGCCCTGATTTTTGACTACCCTTCCGAATGGGCCTGGGCAACACTGCCGCAGGGCGCGGGCTTCAGCTATTTTCGCCTGATGCTCGATGCCTACCGGGCCTTGCGCAAATGCGGCCTCTCAATCGACATCGTGCCGTCAACAACAACGGATCTATCTGGCTACAAACTGGTGCTGGCCCCAGGGTTGGCGCAGATGCCCCCGGCCCTGATTGCAGCGCTTCAGGAGACGGTGGCGCTGGTCGGTCCGCGCAGCAATGCGGTGACGCAAGAGTTGTCCATACCGACCCCCATGGGACCAGACCTGCCGGGTATCGATGTGACCGTGTCGCGCGTTGAAAGCCTGCCCCCTGCCGCGCATCGCGACGCTGTGGACGGAGGTGCCGTCCACCATTGGGTCGAGACGCTGGAAGGCACATCCGAGACGATTTTTGAGACGACCTGCGGTCAGAAGATTGTCATGAGCAACGGCACGATGAATTACCTTGGGGCCTGGCCGGATGAAACCCTGTGGGGTCGCATCATCCGGCATCTCGCCGACATGGCGGGCTTGCCAGTTCATGATCTTCCCGAAGGGCTGCGCCTGCGCGACACGGCCACCCATCGCTTTGCCTTCAACTACAGCGCCGAAGCGGTCACATTCCAGGACCGGATGCTGCCACCTGCGGGTGTGGAGTGGTGGGCAATTTAGACGACGGCCTTTGAATAGGCCAGACAGCCCAGCAATGCAGCTTCATCCTGGGTGATGACCGAAACCGGCAGCGGCGGCATGGACTGTTTGACCGTTGGCGGCTCGCGCAAGGTGCCGACAAAGACGTCCCGCGCCGGGCTGCTCAGAAGACCGCGCACCACCGATCCGGCCAGAAAAATTCCGCCCGACGGCATGTAGAGCAGCCGCAGATCGTGGATGAACGCGCCCAGCATTCGAGCATAGGTTTCCACGGAAGCGACCGCCGCCGCCTCCCCCGCATTGGCGGCAGTAATGACATCGCGCGCGTCGAGCTTGTCCGCCCCGGTTGCGGCTGCATGCAATTCCGACAGGCCCGGACCGCGCACCGCATCCTCGGCGCATCGCACCCAGGCGGGCGGCTGGTCGATATAGGCTTCCAGCAGCGTGGCCACGCGCGAGGGCAAACTGCCTAACCCGGCCTCCGCCCGCAAACAAACCGTTCGATCGCCAATCCGCAAAACCGGGCTGACGTTAAACCCTGTCCCCGCGCCAATCACCAGACGCTGATCATTCTGCGACACCTCGCCTTCCAGAACGGTTTCGGTCCCACGATCGTCCAGACTGTCCAACGCGTATCCCAGCGCACTGAGGTCATTCAATAGATCAACACGCCCTGCCCCAAAGGCAACACGCATCTTTTCGGTATCGAAATCCCAGCCGCGATTGGTTAGCCGGGCGATGTTGCCGGTAACCGGCCCCGCGACAGCAACAGTCAGAGCCTCCAGCCTGTGCACCCCGGCATGGCTGAGGTACGCGCGCAGGGCCGCGTCAAAGCAATCGTAGTCGTCATTCTGGTATCGTTGCGTCAGCGCAGTGTCGATCACGCCGCCCCGTGCGCAGGCGAACCTGACGTTGGTGCCGCCGACATCTGCCAGAATGAGTGCCATCAGTTTCCGCCCCTAGACAAATCGGTTGACGTAGTTTTCCAGTATTTCCTGCCCGCCCGACCGTGGTTGCGGGTCGATCTGGCCTGCTTCCACGGGTGAGGCTACCTCTTCCAGCGTCGCGGACCGCAACCAGCCCTGCGCCTCCGGCCGCTGCCAGCCAACGTAGCGTGCCTTGCGGACGGCTTCCAGCCCGCCATCCTCCAGCATCGCAGCCGCCGCCTTGAGCCCACGCGCGCAGACATCCATCGCGCCCGCATGAGCTGCAATCAGGTCCTTGGGATCAAGGCTTTGTCGCCGTAGCTTGGCGTCGAAATTGGTCCCCCCCGTCGTGAACCCACCCGCCTTGAGCACTTCGTAATAGGCCAGCGCCGCCTCAGGCACGTTGTTGGGAAACTGATCCGTGTCCCAGCCGGACTGGTAGTCATTCCGGTTCATGTCGATAGACCCAAAAATCCCCAACGCCGAGGCCATCGCCAGTTCGTGCTCAAAACTGTGACCGGCCAGTATCGCGTGGCCCTGCTCGATGTTCATCTGAACTTCCGTCTCAAGGCCGAACTCCTTGAGAAAACTATATACCGTGGCCACGTCGTAGTCGTATTGGTGTTTGGTCGGTTCCTGCGGTTTGGGCTCGATCAGAATGGCCCCTTTGAAGCCGATCTTGTGTTTGTACTCGACCACCATCTGAAGGAACCGCCCGGCCTGCGCACGCTCTTGCGCAAGGTCCGTGTTCAGCAGCGTTTCGTAGCCTTCACGCCCGCCCCAGAGCACGTAGTTTTCGCCCCCCAGTTTATGCGTGGCGTCGAGGCAGTTCCTGACCGTCGCAGCAGACCAGGCGAATACATCCGGGTCCGGGTTCGTCGCCGCCCCCGACATGAAGCGCCGATGCGAAAAGAGGTTCGCGGTGCCCCACAGCAATTTCGTGCCCTGCGCTTCCATTTTGGTGCCCAGATAGTCGATGATCTCTTCGAAATTGCGTTTGCTTTCTGCGAAAGTTGCACCTTCTGGCCGGATGTCCGCGTCATGCCAGCAATAATACGGCTGCCCCAGAATAGCGAACATCTCGAATGCCACATCGGCTTTCAACCGGGCAAGCTCCATCGTCTCGCCGAACCACGGGCGCTCAAAGGTTTGCCCGCCAAAAGGATCCCCCCCCGGCCAGGCGAAACTGTGCCACCAGGCCACCGCAAAGCGCAGATGATCCTCCATGCGTTTCCCAGCGATCACTTCATCGGCATTGTAGTGGCGGTAGGCCAGTTCATCCGCAGGGGCGTCGGGGTTGAATGTGACAGGCGCGATGCCTGCGAAAAAGTCGGTCATAGAGCCTCCTTAAGGGCGGAATAAGCGGCGCGGTACTGCGCGTGTCGCGCGGCAAATGCGTCTTTGAATGCGGTTTGTGGCGTGATTGTCCGGTCTGTCGCGGGGGGCTTGGCAAGCTCGACACCCGCGCCAAGGGCGGCCATCTGGCCCAGACGCGCGGCCCCGAAGGCCCCACCGAAATCACCCGATTGCGGCACGTCGATCGGCATATCCAGAACCGTGGCGAGAATATTGAGCCAATACTCAGACCGGCTGCCACCGCCGACCGCCACGATGTGATCAATCTGCGTACCGGACCTGCGCAGCGCATCAAAACTGTCCCTGAAGGCAAAGCTGACCCCCTCCAGCACAGCGCGCGCACCCGCCGCGCGGTCTGTCGCATGCCCCAGCCCCAGAAAGGCACCGCGCGCAGCCGCATCATTGTGGGGCGTGCGTTCGCCGCCAAGATAGGGCAGAAACAGGGTCTCGGAAGGTGGCTGCAAGGCACCCAGATCGCGGGTCAGGCTGCTGGCATCCGCCCCGACGAGCCCCGCGTACCAGTTCAGCGCATCCGTACAGGCCAGGATCACCCCCATCTGATGCCATGTGTCGGGCAAGGCATGGCAGAATGTGTGCACAGCCGTGGGCGCATCCGGCTGGTAGGCCGCACTTGCGGCAAAAAGCACACCCGATGTCCCCAGCGACAAAAACGCCTGCCCTGGATTGACGACGCCCATGCCAACGGCAGCGGCGGCATTGTCACCGGCACCGCCCGCAACCACAACGCCCCGCGGCACACCCCACCGATCTGCAAGTGTGTCGCGTAACTGGCCTGATACGGCGGAACCTTCGACAAGCCGGGGCATGTGATCGCGGCTGAGGCCCGAGGCCGACAGCAGCGCATCCGACCAGTCCCGATTGCCGGTATCGAGCCAACTGGTGCCTGCCGCGTCGGACATCTCGGACACGGCCTCCCCGGTCAGCCAGAGCCGCAGGTAATCCTTTGGCAGCAATATCTTGCGCGTTTTTTCAAAAACCTCAGGCTCATGGGTGCGCACCCATTCAACTTTAGGTGCGGTGAAGCCCGGGAAAACGATATTCCCGGTGATCGCCCGCCACTGCGGATCACCATCGAAACGCGCCGCCTCGGCATGGCTGCGCGTGTCATTCCACAGCATGCAAGGGCGCAACACATCATCGGACGAGTCCAGCAGGGTTGCGCCATGCATGTGACCACTCAGCCCAATGCCCCGCACAGCACCCAAATTCTGCTGTGCGGCAAGAGCGGTCATGACCGTTTCGGTGGCCGCCAGCCAATCCGCCGGGTTCTGCTCTGACCAGCCGCTGTGCAAACGCGCCACTGTCAGCGGCGCGCTGGCCTCCGCCAAAAGGCGCTGATCGTCATCAATCAGAACGCCCTTCAGACTTGATGTGCCCAGATCCAGCCCAAGATACATGGGTTACGCCGCCTCCGGTTTCTTGCCCATGATGATCATGCTCAGGATGTCATCTTCGGTCACATCCTCCACCCGCTCGGTCCCGATCATCTGACCGTTTTTCATCACGGAGACACGGTCACAGAGTTCGAGCATTTCGCGGGTATCGTGGGAGATCAGGAAAATCCCCAGCCCCTGCTTTTTCAACTCCTGAATAAGCTCCGCAACCATCTGGGTTTCATGCACGCCCAGAGCGGCGGTGGGTTCGTCCATGATCAGGATCTTGGCATTGAAATAGACCGCGCGGGCGATCGCGACTGACTGACGCTGACCGCCCGACAAGGCGCTGACCGGCTCCTTGAGCTTTTTGAAGTTGGGATTGAGCCGCGCCATGATCTTGGCGGTCTCGCTCTCCATCTTGGCGTCATCGACGAAACCCGCACCTGTTGTCAGTTCGCGTCCCAGAAAGAGGTTGGATGCGGCATCAAGATTATCCGCCAGCGCCAGTGTCTGGTAGATCGTCTCAATGTTATAGTCGCGAGCGTCGCGCGGGCTGTTGATCTCGGCCTTTTCGCCGTTGATCCAGATCTCGCCACCGTCCTTTTGATAAGCCCCGGCGAGAATCTTGATCAGCGTCGATTTGCCCGCCCCATTGTGCCCCAGAAGGCCCACAACTTCGCCGGGATAGAGATCGAGGCTCACGTGGTCCACGGCGCGGATACCCCCGAATGAAATGGAGATATCCTTGAGCTGAACAAGCGGGGTGTCTGTACGTTGTTGTGTCATGATCTGTCCCCTTACTTTGATTTACGGCGATAAAGAATGTCGAGGTAGACGGCCAGAACAAGGACCGATCCCACGACGATCTGCTGCATTGCGGCGTCAAAGCCGATCAGCACCATGCCGGTTTGCAGCGATTGCATCACCAGCGCGCCCAGGATGGCACCGTAGATCGTGCCGACCCCTCCTGCGAGCGATGTGCCGCCGATCACCGCGGCCGCGATGACATAGAGTTCGTCCAATGTGCCAAGCGCGTTTGTGGCCGAGCCCAGCCGCGCAGAGGCCACAACTGCGGAGAGCCCCGCCAGACCGCCCATCAGGGCAAAGATCTTGACGGTCATCCAGCGTGTGTTGATACCGGCCAGTTCCGCCGCCTCGGGATTGCCGCCGATGGCATAGACGTAGCGGCCAAAGCGGGAGCGTGACATCAGGATCGTCATGAAGATCGCCACCGCGACAAGGATCAGAACCGGAATGGCAAAGCCGTGCGAGATAAAGAGGCCGCCGTCAGGAATTTCGATCCCTTCGGCCTCAGCATAACGGCGCACGATACCGCGCGGCCAGGGGTAGGCATTGACCAGCAGCACCGCCGCAATCACCGCGCCACAGCCCACAATGGCAATGAAGCTCTCGGCCCAGACCGGACGTTGCGCGATGTGAAAGACGCGGCGTTTGCGGCGGCCCAGAATAACCAGCGCCAGCACGGCCGCGCAGCCCAGCAATCCAACCACCCAGCTTCCGGTTGCGCCGATTGCGCCGTTGGGCCCACCGCCCAGCAAGGCAAATGTCGGATCGACAGGCGAGATGGTCTCGCCGCGCGCCACCAGAAATGCCGCCCCACGCCAGACCAGCAGGCCGCCAAGGGTCACGATGAACGCTGGAATTTTTCCATATGCGATCAGCGCACCGTGAAACGCACCAATAAAAGTACCGCAAGTAATACCGACCAAAATGGCGATGACCCAGATCAGCGGATGCCCGAGGCCCAGATATTGCGGCAGGATATTGACCTGCACAACGCCCATGATGATTGCGCAAAAGCCAAGGACGGAGCCAACCGAGAGATCAATGTGGCGCGTGATGATCACCAGCACCATGCCCGTTGCCATAATCCCGATGGAGGCTGTCTGCACCGACAGGTTCCACAGGTTGCGGGGTGTCAGAAAGAAACCGCCGCCGCGAAACATCTGACCGTAAAGGTGGAAGCCGACCCAGATCAGAGCCAGCGCCCCCAACATGCCCAGAAGGCGCGTGTCCAGTTCCGTCTCACGAAAGAACCGGGCAACGGCGCTTTCCTTTGCGGGCGATGAAGCAGGTGGTTGGGTTGTTTGATCAGTCATGTGGCTGAGCCCCCTCGCGGAATGCACGTATCCCTGCCGCGCCGGCGTCAGCGCAGTGATCGGATGTCATGCTGTTACAGAAATTCTGGTGCCGGGCGCGCGGTCAGACGCGCCCGGTCAGTTCAATGCAGATCAGCAGCCGGCAACGCCGTCGATGGCGCCCGCACAGGCTTTTTCCTGATCAATGTGGCCTGCATCAATGGCCTTGCTCAGGTTGTCTTTGGTGATCGGTGTCGGCGACAGGAAGATGGCATTCATCTCTACGCCTTTTTCACCGCCAGACCATTTGACAGCATCCTTTACGTCCGCCAGCGCCGTCCCATCGGCAAGCTCAAGCGCGATGTTCGCAGCCGCCGCCCCCAAGGCACGGGAGTTCTTCCAGACCGAAACCGTTTGCTCGCCACGGGCGACGCGGTTCAGCGCGGCGTGGTCACCGTCCTGGCCGCCAACCGGAATGCTGAGACCCTGGGCTGTGAGAGCTGCAATCGCGCCACCTGCCATGCCGTCGTTCTGGGACAGAACCGCGTCAACCTGGTTGTCGTTCGCGGTCAGAATCTGTTCCATGTTCTTCTGAGCATTGTCAGGCTTCCAGCCGTCTGTGAAGGCCTCACCAACGATCTTGATTTCACCGGATTCGACCTTGTCGCCGATCACTTCCATCATCCCTTCGAGCAGGAAGCCAGCATTGGGATCGCCCTTGTCACCCTTGATGATCGCAAAGTTTCCGCTGGGCTGTTTTGCAACGACGGTCTCGGCGATGATCCGGCCAACACCCTTGTTGTCGAATGTCAGGTAGAACGCGCGTGGGTCTTCGATCAGACGGTCATAGCCGACAACCGGAATACCTTCGGCATCCGCTTTATCGACCGCGGGACCGACAGCATCCTTGTCCACTGACAGAATAATCAGCGCGTCAGCACCCTGTGCAATCAACGCCTCCACATCGGTAAGCTGCTTGGCTGCTGAAGCCTGCGCATCTGCGGACATATAGGTCGCGCCCGCAGCGCTCAGTGCAGCTTTGATCGCCGCTTCATCTGTTTTCCAGCGTTCTTCCTGAAAGTTGGACCAGCTGACCCCCACCTTCAGGGCATGACCGTCGGCATATGCAGCTGTCGAAAGGGCCGCCGACATAGCGACGCCCAAAAAAGTGATCTTCTTCATTGTATCCTCCCAATGGGACAGTTCTGTTGACTGTTGATGCCGATTCCAGATTGGCATGTTTAAAAGGATTGACTGTTTTAATTCAGCTGTCAAAATAAATTTATGGATGAGACGCAAAAATATCGACCTGATGGGTGTTTTTTGATGAATTTCTGTCAATACCATCAAAAAAACCCTATTAATATTTTGAGACCTGAATAAATGAATGTGGAAATATCCCAATCCCCCCTGCCTGAGAGCCCAACAGGCTGTGGACCGATTCGCCCCGAGACGGAAAACACCGGCAGTAGCCTGAGGTCACGCGTCTTCGAAACGGTGCGCTCTGCAGGGCGGATATCACGGATTGATCTGGCAAAACGGTTGAGCGTCAGCCCCGCGTCGATCACCGCGCTGGTCGGAGAGCTTCTGGACCTTGGCATGCTTCAGGAGCAAAGCGATACAACCCGCACGACCTCACGCGGACGCCCGCCCGTCGCCCTTTCCGTCCAGCCCGATGCCGGATATGTCGTCGGGATCAAACTGTCGCGCGCGAACCATACGGCACTTCTGGTTGATGCAGCCGGTCAGCCGCTTGCCCAAGCCAGCCTGACCTGCACCCCGCGCAGACGGTCCGTGTCGCAGATGCTTCTGGAAACCGGTCAGGTTCTCGACGCCTTGTTGAAGCAGGCAAACCTTGAGCGATCTGACATTGCCTGTATCGGACTTGGCATGCCTGGCATGATCGATCATGCCGCCGGTCATATGGTGTGGTCCCCGATCCTGACAGAGGTTGACCTGCCGCTCAGGCGTTTTGCCGAGGATGCCTTTGGTGTGCCTGTGGCCGTCGACAATGATGCCAACCTTGTCACGCTGGCGGAACTTTGGTTTGGCAAGGGGCGCGCCATGGCCGATTTCGCGGTAGTTACCATCGAACAGGGTGTCGGCATGGGGCTGGTCATCAACCACCGGCTTTACCGTGGCGCCGGATCACTGGGGATGGAGTTGGGCCATACCAAAGTACAGATGGATGGGGCCTTGTGCCAATGTGGGCAGCGCGGGTGCCTTGAGGCCTATATCGCCGACTATGCCCTGGTCAGAGAGGCCTCGACAGCGCTGGATTCAAGTCACTTTGACACCGCCACGCCAGAGGTGATGCTGCAACAGCTTTATGAACAGGCCAAAGCGGGAAACGAGGCGGCCCGGGTCATCTTTCGACGCGCGGGCCGATTTTTGGCGCTTGGGTTGGCCAATGTGGTCAACCTCTTTGATCCGCCGCTTATCATCCTTTCGGGCGAGCGCATGCAATACGACTATCTCTATGCGGACGATGTGCTGCGCGAAATGCATGCCCTCTCGCTGAACCGCGATGCCGCCCCCCAGAAGGTGGAAACCCATGCCTGGGGGGATTTGATGTGGGCACATGGCGCGGCGGCCCTTGCCCTGTCAGAGATCGCAGACGCCATGGCGGAGCGCAGAGGATGAGAGCATTCCTTTTTTGCCTGATAGCTCAAACCGCCAGCGCAGAGGTGGTTTTCGAAGACCTCTCCGGCAATCTGCCACCGCACAGCTACACCGGGGGCTGGGAGCATTTCGTGGGCGGCGGCATCGCCGTTTTCGATTGCAATGGGGACACTCTGCCCGATCTGCTGGCGGCAGGTGGCACATCCCCCGCGAGCTTGATGATCAACCGTGGGGATATGGCCTTCAGCGCCGCACCTTTTCCAAAGATCACCGGCGCAACAGGTGCATACCCTCTGGATATCAATGACGACGGCCATCTTGATTTGATGGTGCTGCGCGTTGGCGAAAACCGATTGCTTTTGGGCAATGGGTCATGTGGTTTCGACAGCGCCAACATTCTTTGGGGGTTCGACGGGGGGGACGCCTGGTCAACGGCGTTTTCGGCCACATGGGAAGACACAGGACCGGTATTGGCCATCGGGAATTACGTCGACCGTGCCAACCCCGACGGCCCATTTGAGGCCTGTGACGACAACAGCCTGCACAGGTGGCGCGGAACGGAATTCGTCACAACGACCCTGACACCGGGATACTGTGCGCTATCGATGCTCTTTGCCCGGGACGCCAGCGGCCAGAAACGCCTGCGCATTTCCAATGACCGCCACTATTACGTGCGGGCGGGTTCCGAACAGATGTATGACATCGGGCGCAATCGTTTTCTGGGCCCGGACGACGGTTGGGAAACCATCAGGCTCTGGGGCATGGGAATTGCCAGCCGGGACATCACCGGAGATGGACGGGCGGAGGTCATGCTGACCTCCATGGGGGATCAACTCATGCAGATCGCCGGGGAAGACGGCCATTATACGCGGGCACCTTACGGATTGGGAACCTATGCCCAACGGCCGCATCTGGGTGACGATGGCCGCCCCTCGACCGGATGGCACGCCGAATTTGCAGACGTCAACAACGATGGACAACCCGACCTCTTTATCGCAAAGGGCAACGTCGATCAGATGCCGGGACTTGCCATGAAGGATCCGAACTCCTTACTGATCCAGCAAGCCGACGGTACTTTTACAGAAGGCTCGATTGCTGCCGGCGTGGCGACCGTGGACCGCTCCCGGGGAGCCGCCCTTGCAGATCTGGATCTGGACGGGCGGCTCGATCTTGTGGTGATGAACCGCCGCGCACCCGTTGAACTTTACCGAAATGTCACGGAAAGCGTCGGCAACTACCTGTCGGTTGACCTCAGGATGCCGGGTGTCAACACGCGGGCAGTGGGTGCCCTTGTCGAAGTCACCGCAAACGGCACAACCCAGACCCAGGAAATCACCGTGGGCGGCGGGCATGCAGGCGGACAAGCGGGGCCCATGCACTTTGGCCTCGGCTCTGCGACGGTCGCCGATATACGGATTACATGGCCGGATGGTCAGGTGACACGTCAGCCCGGGCAGCCAGCCAACAGGCGCATCCTGCTGAAACCTTAGCGATCCACCGGCAAGCCGCTGGGAACGCTACCTGGCACCCCAAGCCGGCCTTTCAAGGCAACGGGATCGCTGAGCGTTTCGAGAAAGGCCACAATAGCGGCGATCTCGGTTGCATCCAAAGTCACATCGGGACCAGATATCGATGCCCTGAGAGATGCCTGCTCAGCCGGGTCATCCAGATGGCGCCAATCGTCCGTACCCTCAAGCGGCGGAAGAAACACCGAACGACGATCAAAGGCGTCAAGCGCCTCACGCGGGCGTGCATGATCTGCGATGAAGGCCGCCAGATCGCCATGGCTGCCGGTGTGCCCGTAAGGACCAGTCTCGGCCACGTTGCGCAAGGATGGTGTCCGGAACGCATAGGCATCCTCAGCACGACCCGTCACCCGCATACGACCCACGTCCCGCGCATGATCTTCGAAACGTGCCGCTTTTCCGGGACCAAATTGCGGCACACCCATCGCATGATAACCGTGATCTGTTTGAAACTTGCCTGCATGGCATTCGCCGCATCCCGCGGAGCCGTTGAAAAGGCCCATGCCTTCAAGAGCGGTCTCCGACAAGGTGGCGGTGCCACGCAAATACGCATCATAGGGGCTGGAATCTGATCGCCATTCAAAGGCGACGAAGGTCGCAATCGCATCCGAGATGTCTGTGAAGCTCAGCGTGTTGCCTTGCGGAAAGGCCTCTGCGATCAGGGGCGCGTACCCGGCAGTTTCGGCAACGCGGGCACTGAGCTTCGCCCAGGCGCCATCAGGTCCGGTGATACGTCCCTGCCGCACGGCCTGGCTCACTTCGTTCTCGCTGTAATGCCCGGCCATTTCATCGGCGCTGAGCACCGGGAACATGGTTTGAGCCGACAGCAGATTGGCGAACCCCTGGGTCATTTCTGCCCCCATCGGCGTGCGCAACCCGCCTGTTTTGGCAGGATCTACTTCGATCCGGCCATCGTGAAACAGACGGGTGAACTCATGTGCTCCTAAGTTGAAAAGCGCGGGTGCATTGCGCGGAATGCGTTGTTCAGGTGTATTTTCGCCGGTCACATGTCGGTCTGGCCCAAGACCAATCGCCCCTTCCCCCAAGGACAGCGCGACACCATCGGCAGTGGCAAACTTGGGATGATGACAGGTGGCACAGGAAATATTGCGGTTCCCGGACAGGATCGGATCGTAAAACAGCATCTGCCCCAAACGCAGTTGCGCCATGTCCAAAGTGGCATAATCCGCATCAGACACGGGTTCGATCCCATCAGCGAGGGTAACAGACGCAAAGGTCATCGCCCCGAATACCCCAAGCCTGAGCATGACGTTCATACCCTCCAAACCCTCTTTCAGCATGCGATCAAAGCCCTTTTCAACGGTCAGGTTTTGACATCCGGTTCAGTGCGCCCGATCAATGTTTGCATGTCGGTGATTTCAATCACGGCTTTGCGAATTTTGTCGAGCGCAGCCTCCGGGGTCAAATCGTGAGGCTCTGTGCTGGACGCATATTGCTCCAGGTAGATGCGAAGGGTAGCGCCTTCCGTTCCGGTGCCCGACAAGCGCAGAACCGCACGGCCTCCTCCGTCGAAAACGATGCGCAGCCCCTGATTATGGCTGACCGAGCCATCGACTGGATCGTGGTAGGAAAATTCATCCGCCATCACGATCTTGGTGCCCGCGACTTCGCGCCCGGCAAAATCGCTCAATTTAACCGTCACGCCGTTCATCAAGGCATTGGCAGCCTCTGTCGGAACCGCCTCGTAATCGTGCCGCGAATAGTAGTTCCGCCCATAGGTTGCCCAGTGATCGCTCATGATCTCGGCCACGGATTGCTTGCGCTCGGCCAGAATATTCAGCCACAGCAGAACTGCCCAAAGCCCGTCTTTTTCGCGCACATGGTCGGAGCCTGTCCCGGCGCTTTCCTCACCGCAAAGCGTGACCTTGCCCGCATCGAGAAGGTTACCGAAGAACTTCCACCCAGTGGGGGTTTCATAGCTGGCGATGCCCAAGCGCTCCGCCACCTTGTCGCTGGCACCGCTGGTCGGCATCGACCGGGCAACCCCTGCCAGACCGTCCTTGTAGCCGGGCGCCAAATGCGCGTTGGCCGCCAGAACCGCGAGGCTGTCAGAGGGTGTCACATAAGCACCGCGACCGACAATCATGTTCCGATCACCGTCACCATCAGAAGCGGCCCCGAAATCAGGCGCCTCATCTGACATCATTTCATCCATCAGAACCTTTGCCCAAAACGGATTTGGATCGGGATGACCACCGCCAAAATCCTCGCTGGGGTGGGCATTGATCACGGTCCCCGCCGCGGCACCCAAATCTCCCTCAAGAATGGCCTTGGCATAGGGACCGGTCACCGCGTGCATGGCGTCAAAGCGCATCCGGAACCCACCTTCGAAAAGCGCTTTGATCTTGGCGAAGTCGAACAACCCGGCCATCAGGTCGCGGTAGTCCTGAACCGGGTCAACGACCTCGATCTGCATGTCTCCCAAGGTCAACGTGGCAAGCGTCGCAAGATCAACATCGGGCGTGTCCAAAGTGTGGTATTCATGGATCGATTGGGTCTGCTCAAACATCGATTGCGTGATGTGCTCTGGCGCGGGCCCGCCATTACAGACATTGTATTTGATGCCAAAATCGGCATCGATCCCCCCTGGATTATGGCTCGCGGAAAGCACGAAGCCCCCATCTGTATCCCGTTGACGGATCAGATTGGAAACAGCGGGTGTCGACACCAGACCGTTCTGGCCCACGATCACTTTTTTTGCGCCATTTGCAGCGGCCATTCGAAGCATTGTCTGGATCGCTTCGCGATTGAAGTACCGACCGTCGCCCCCCATCACAAAGGTTTTATCCTTGGCGCCGCCAATGGCATTGAACGTCGCCTGAACAAAGCACTCCAGATAACCGGCTTCCATGAATACCCGGGTTTTCTTGCGCAGGCCGGAGGTGCCAGGTTTCTGACCCTCAAAGGGCCCCTTGGAAATGGTCTGAATGCTCATTCGAACTCCTTTCGACTCTCGCCGCACAGTGTGCCCCGCCCGGCCTTGGTCATCAATTCTGCTGTCTGTGTCAAATTTGGATGATTTGCGATGTCCTCTACGGATACCGTTGTTTTGCGCCGCCAGTTGGGATGTTCATCAATGGTGCCGGGCAGGTTTTGCGCGTCCGGGACGTCCAGAAGATCATCGAGTTGAACGGCCACAAGCGCTGCCGGGCTCTGCGCAAGGTTTTCGTGAACGCATGTTCTGAAATCAGATACATTACAGACGGACGCCTTGGCCGGCGGCAGGCCCAGAAGATCGGATTTTTCCTGCTGACGCCGGTCAGTGGCCTTCGATTTTTCCGTATCATCAATCCACCCAAGCTTGTGCCACCACGCGATGTCCTGCCCTTGCCAGAAACCACTGAGCGTCGGCGTGTCGTGGGTCCCAAAGCAGGCAAGTGACTGTGCACGCAAATCCTTGGGTTTGCGAAACCGGCCTTTGGCCGATTTTTCATATTGCAGTACCGTGTAGCCATAGAGGCCTTTGGCGGCCATCGCATCGCGAAACCCATCCGGCACAAGACCAAGATCTTCGCCAATGACCACGGTTCCCGCGCGCTCTGCCTCAATCGCAATGATCGCCGAGAGGGCTTTGAAAGGCTGACGAATGTATCCGCCCGGACTGCCATCGTCGGGTATCCAGTAGCTGCGGTTCAATCCAAGCGCATGGTCGATCCGCAAGACCCCGCAATGGCGCATTGCCTGCGCCAAAACGTCGCGAAGGGGGGCATATCTGTTTTGTCGGAGCTTCCGGGGCGCGTAAGCCGCCAACTGCCAGTTCTGCCCCGCCGGGCTCAGTTGATCCGGCGGCGCTCCCAATGAAACGCCCTCTGCCAGAGTATTGGGAGCGGCCCATGCCTCCGCACCGTCTCTGCGTGCGCCCACCGCCAGATCGAGATAGAGACCAAGTGCCATACCGCTGTTTTTGGCCCGCACCTGTGCTGCGTCCAATTGTGATGCCGCCAGCCATTGCAGCCACATGTGAAACCGGACCGCCTGTGGGTCAGCTTCGGCTTCGGCAATCTTTCGGCTGTGCAGATGTACGGGCCATTTCCGCCAATCCGACCCGAATTTTTCACTGAGCGCTTCGAATACAGCAAATTCCATCAGGCCGTCACCGCCTGATTGGGAAAAAGCGTCGAAGGCCTGCTGTGATGGCGCTGACATGGGCATCTGAAAATCCGAGAATGCTGCGCGCAACGCCTTTTGATGAGCCTCTCGGTGTGCGGCATAGTCAATCAACTCCCCCGTGAAACCTATCTTGTCACTGGCCGGTCGCAGGTTCGGGATGTGATCGAGAGCGATGTGGGCGGTGTTCAGAAATCCCCTGTGGCACGGGGAATACGGGCTGATGGTCTCGTCGGCGCTCCACCCCAGCGCATGTACCGGATTGATGCCCAGAAAATCCGCGCCTTTCTTTCCAAGCCCTGCCGCGAGGCAGGCCAGGTCTTCAAAATCTCCAAGCCCGTTGTTGCGGTCAGACGACAGGCCATAAAGGGCTGCCACCACGCCCCAGGTCTTTTCCGCCCCCGCCCTGTCGATCACGGATGGTGCGCGGTCGGGCGTTGCGATAACGGCAACCTGCTGCGCGCGCCCGCTGCTTCGAAGCTGCAAATCGTGCACACCGATGGGCAGACCAGGCAGCTCAATTACCTTTGTGGCACCGCCATGCGCTTCCACATCGCCGGTATCTTCACGGATGAGTTGCCAGGAGGCGTCATGCGCGATGCGCACTTTCACCGGTTTACCACAAGGAACCACCACGTCGTCGGCTATGAAAGCTTCCTCTGCTTCGGCCTTTAACGCCGCCAATGTGTCTGCCGCCTGCGCAGGCGTCTCAGCCAGCAGGCCATTCGCCCGCAAAAGCGCGCGTTGCGTATCGGGCGAGATCGGGCAAATCGCCCCTTCAAGGGATTTGAACTGCGGAAAGATACCCGCAAGAGCCGCCAATTCGGACAGGACGCAATCCGCTCCCATCAATCCGAACCCATCAGGACCAGCGCGACGACGGCCGGACCGTCAACCGTAATCGCCCCAGACGGGACAGGCTGTTCCGGGGCAGCTTCATCGCTTGTGTCCAGACCAAAGACCCAATGCCGTCCAGCCGGCGGGTTTGGAATGCAGACATCTGCAGGCTTTCCATCACGATTGAAAATGACAAAAACCGGATCGTCGGCGTCAGCGTGAAGTGCTGCCTCGGCAGAGCAGCGCAACATCATGCACAGGTTCGACAAACCCGGATCCCGCCAGTTGAGCGGATGGCCGTCGAACCCCGTCCATTCCACATCCGGCAACCCATCCGACGGGCGCAATCCGCTATGCAAGAACCGCGACTGTCGTAAGGCGGGATGTTTTTTGCGAAATGCAGAAAGTTTCGTCACGAATGCCGTCATCTCCGGGTCGGCGGCAGCCCAGTCAAGCCAGGCAATTTCGTTGTCCTGACAATAGGCGTTATTGTTGCCGTTCTGCGAGTTGCCCATTTCATCGCCAGCCAACAGCATTGGCGTGCCCTGCGACAGGAAAAGCGTTGCCAGCATATTGCGACGCCGTCTTTTGCGCGAAGCTTCGATTTCCGGATCAGGCGATGGGCCCTCTACGCCGAAATTATCAGAGTGATTGGCATTGTGGCCGTCCTGGTTGTTTTCCTGATTGGCCTCATTGTGGCGCCGCGTGTATTGCGTGATGTCGGCCAGCGTAAACCCGTCATGGGCCGCCAGAAAATTGACCGACGACCAAGCCCGTCGCCCGCCGCAGTCAAATTCACCAGCAGACCCCAGCAATCGAGCACCTAATTCCTGCGCGCTATGGGCATCGCCCTTCCAGAAGCGCCGCACCGTGTCGCGATAGGCGTCATTCCATTCGCCAAATTCCGGGGTGAACTGCCCCAGCCGGTAACCGCCAGGACCGATATCCCACGGCTCTGCAATCAGTTTCACGCCCGCCAGGACAGGATCCTGCCGCAACGCGTCGAAAAAGCCGCCATGCGGGTCAAATCCGTGATCTTCACGTCCCAAAGTCGTGGCCAGATCGAAGCGAAACCCGTCAATCCCCATGCAGTCCACCCAGAAACGCAGCGAATCCATGACCAGACGCAGCACGTGGGGGTTGGAGAGTTTCACAGTATTGCCGGTGCCGGTATCGTTGACGTAGTAACGAGCCTGCCCACTCAGCAGCCGGTAATAAGAGGCATTATCCAGGCCGCGAAAACTCAGCGTTGGCCCGCGATGGTCGCCTTCGGCGGTATGGTTATACACCACATCCAGAATGACCTCGATCCCGGCGTCGTGGAAGCGTTGAACCATCTTGCGGAAGCCCAGCAGACCCTCGGGGCCGAAGTATCGCGGCTCAGGCGCGAAAAACCCGATTGTATTGTAGCCCCAGTAGTTTACAAGGCCCTTTTTAAGTAAAAACCCATCATTGAGAAACGCATGAACGGGCAGCAATTCGATGGCGGTTATGCCCAACCTGTGCAAATGATCGATCACCGCATCGGAGGCCAACCCATCGTAGGTACCGCGCAGCGCCGCCGTTACGTCCGGATGCTGCTGCGTCAGCCCTTTGACGTGGGCCTCATAGATCAGCGTATCTTCCCACTTGAGCGCAAGTTGTTCGGTGATCTTTTTGAAATCCTGCGGGTCAGAAACGACAGATTTCGGGACATATCTGGCCGAGTCCCGTCTGTCGAATGACAGATCGGAAGCGCTGGATGTCACATCATAGCCGAGTGTTGCCGCATGGCTGATCCAGTTGCCCTGCATCTCGCGCGTGTAGGGGTCCAAAAGCAGCTTGTGCGGATTGAAACGGTGCCCCTGCTCCGGCGCATAGGTGCCATGTGCGCGGTAGCCATAAAGCGTGCCAGCCGAAAGCCCCTGCACATGCCCATGCCAGATGTCACCTGTGCGTTCGGGCAGGGTCAGGCGCGCCGTCTCCGTTTTCCCGTCTGACGAAAAGAGACAGAGCTCCATCTTGGTCGCATTGGCAGAAAAAACGGCGAAATTGACGCCACCTTCAGTGAGCTGCGCACCCAACCTGACCGGGCTGCCGGAAGTGATCTGCGGCGCCATCCCTTTCATCCCTGCAATGCGTGCGCGTCCAGAAGATCACTGTAGACGTCATGGTAGGTTTGCGCGGAGACATCCCAGCCCACCGGATGGCGCATGGCACGGCGCATCATCCCGGCCCAGATTTTTGGGTCATCATAGAGATCGCAGGTGCGCAGGATTGCCTGGTCCAGCGCTGTTTTGGTCACGGGCGCGAACTGTACACCTGTGGCGCAATTGGCCGTCAGAGCGGCTTCGTTCGCATCGATCACCGTATCCGCCAGCCCGCCCGTACGGGCAACCACGGGCAGAGTGCCGTAGCGCAACCCGTAAAGCTGCGTGAGTCCACAAGGCTCAAACCTCGATGGGATCAGAATGGCGTCACTGCCCGCCTGCATGAGATGGGACAGCGGTTCATCATACCCGATGATGACGCCGACAGACCCGCCATGGGTATGGGCGGCGGCGACGAAACCGGCTTCCAAATCTTTGTCGCCACTACCCAGAACGGCAAGTTTTCCCCCGCGCGCCACAAGCGTTGGCAGCGCTTCGAGAAGCAGGTCCAGCCCCTTTTGCGTGGTCAGACGGCTGATCACACAGAAAAGCGGGCCACCTGCGTCTTCGTCAAGGCCAAACCGTCGGACAACTTCCGCCCGGTTGGCGGATTTGCCTTTCAGACGACGCACAGAATAGGCAGACACAAGATGCGGGTCGTCTTCGGGGTTCCACATGTCCAGATCGATACCGTTGAGGATACCCGACAGATCGGCACCACGTGCGCGCAACAATCCTTCAAGCCCCATGCCGAATTCCGGCAACATCAGTTCACGTGCATAGGTAGGACTGACGGTGGTGATCTTGTCGCAAAAGGCGATCCCGGCTTTTAGAAATCCCAACCGGCCGAAATATTCCATGCCTTCAGAGGTGTAGAGGTCAGAGGAAAGCCCCAGTGTCGTCATCAAAGACGGATCAAAGAGCCCCTGAAAGGCGATATTGTGAATGGTCAGCACGCAGGGCGGTGTCTTTTCGGGCCGTTGCCGCAGATAGGCTGGCACCAGCCCGGCCTGCCAGTCATGCGCATGCACGATGTCCGGACGCCAGCCATCCACGCCCAGGGCCGCAACCTCTGCGGCCACGTAAGAAAGCGCGCCGAAACGCAGCGCATTGTCCGGCCAGTCCTGACCATCTGCGCCCAGATAAATATTGCCCGACCGCTCAAATAAGTGCGGCGCATCCAGCAGCAACAGGTCGATACCTTCTGACGAGACGGCCACCAGACGCGCGGGCCCTCCGTGCAGATCACCGCTGTTCCAAACCTCTTTGCCGCCCCGCGCCAATGCGCTCAGCGCTGGATAGGCAGGCAGCATGACCCGAGCATCCGCACCCAGTTCTGACAGTGATTTCGGCACGGCACCGATCACATCCGCCAACCCACCCGTCTTGACGAAGGGGGCGCATTCAGAAGCCACAAAGAGTATTTTCACGTCAGAGGTCCAGTTTGTCGATCATGGGTTTGGTGATGAGGCAGACGCCATTTTCGGAGCGCCGGAAACGGCGGGCATCTTCCTCTGGATCCTCGCCCACGACCAACCCTTGCGGGATCGTAACGCCGCGATCAATCACCACATTGGTCAACCGCGCGTTCCTATTGATTTCCACATACGGCAGGGCGACAACACCCGTCAGTTGCGAGAAGGAATGTGTGCGAACACCTGTGAAAAGCAGGCAACGCTCAAGGCTGGAGCCAGAAATGATGCACCCCCCCGACACCATAGAGGAGACCGCGTGACCCCGGCGCCCCTCTTCGTTATGGATGAACTTCGCAGGCGCCGTGAGTTCCGAGTATGTCCAGATCGGCCACTCGTTGTCGTAAAGATCGAGCTCGGGTTTGAAGTCGGTCAGGTCGATGTTGGCCTGCCAGAAAGCATCGACCGTCCCCACATCACGCCAATAGGCTTTCTCTTCAATCCCGGAGCGCACACAGGACCGGCTGAACGGATGCGCGATGGCCTTGCCGTCCCGAACGATCTGCGGGATGACATCCCCGCCAAAATCGTGATTGTATCCTTCGTTTTGCGCGCATTCATCCAACAGCTTGAACAAGTAATCCGTGGCAAACACATAGATACCCATGCTGGCCAGCGCTTGATCCGGATGGCCGGGCATAGCGGGCGGATCGGCGGGCTTTTCAACGAAATCCAGAATGCGGTCTTCGGTGTCGACTTTCATCACGCCAAAGCCGGTGGCCTCCATGCGTGGCACCTCGATACAGCCCACCGTTACATCCGCGCCGCTTTCCACATGGTGGCGGATCATCAGCGAATAATCCTGTTTGTATATGTGATCACCGGCCAGGATCACGATATATTTGGGCCCGTATCCTTCAATGATATCCCTGTTTTGGGCAACCGCATCCGCCGTTCCCTTGTACCAGTTCTCATTGTCTAATTGCTGTGAGGCCGGAAGAATATCGAGCGACTCGTTACGTTCCGCGCGAAAAAAGCTCCACCCGCGTTGCAAATGCCGGATTAGGGAGTGTGCTTTGTATTGCGTCGCAACACCAATGCGCCGGATGCCCGAATTGACCGCGTTGGAGAGGGGAAAGTCGATGATCCTGCTTTTGCCACCAAAATACATCGCCGGTTTCGCGCGTCTATCGGTCAGGTCATAAAGCCTGCTGCCGCGGCCCCCGGCCAATACGAACGCCATGGTTTGCTGTGCCAGCCTCTGCGTTTCTCTGTCCATCGGTCTTCCTCCCTAAATCTTCTTGTTCTCAAATCGGTCCGTCAGTCACGCTCCAACTCGAAAAACAGTGTTGTCAAAGGGGGCAGCGTGATCTCAATCGAATGCGCCCTCCCAGACGCAGCGATGTGTTCGCTGTGAACACCCCCCATGTTTCCCCGGCCATCCCCACCGTAGAATTCAGAATTTGTGTTCAAACGCTCAACCCAGCGTCCTTGTTCCGGGACACCGATGCGACGCTTTGACCGCTCGACGGGGGTGAAGTTCGACACCACCAGCACCGGGTTGGTTCCCTCGACACCACGCCGCACCCAAACGAGGATACTTTCATCGCCATTGTTCTCTTCAACCCACTCAAAACCCTCCGGTTTTGTGTCCCGTTGATAGAGCGCCGGCTGGTCTCGATAAAGCTTGTTGAGATCACGCACCAGCGCCTGCATGCCACTGTGCAGGTCAATGTCGAGCAGGTGCCAGTCAAGGCTGCTGTCATGGTTCCATTCCAGACCTTGCGCGAATTCACAGCCCATAAAGAGCAACTTCTTGCCCGGATGGCCCCACATGAAACCGTAATAGGCCCGCAGATTGGCGAATTTATCCGCGCTCTGCCCGGGCATCTTGTCCAGCATCGAGCCTTTGCCATGCACCACTTCGTCGTGGCTGAGTGGCAGGATAAAATTTTCCGAAAACGCGTAGTGTAAACCGAAGGTCATCTTGGAGTGATGATATTTGCGGTGCACCGGATCCTCGGCCATGTAGCTGAGCGTGTCGTTCATCCAGCCCATGTTCCACTTGAAACCGAACCCAAGCCCGCCCGCATCGGTGGGCGCGCTGACACCGGGGAATGCGGTGGATTCCTCCGCCACCGTCATGATGCCCTCAACCGCGCCATAGGCCGTTGTGTTCATGTTCTGCAAAAAGGCAATGGCTTCCAGGTTCTCACGCCCGCCGTCCTTGTTGGGGATCCACTCCCCGTCCTTGCGGCTGTAGTCGCGATAAAGCATCGAGGCCACCGCATCGACGCGCAGCCCGTCAATGTGATGTTCCTGCAACCAGTAAAGAGCGTTTGCGATCAGATAGTTGGAGACCTCTGCCCGCCTGTAGTTGAACACCATCGTGTTCCAGTCAGGGTGAAATCCCTCCTTCGGGTCGGCATGTTCGTACAGCGCTGTGCCGTCGAATTTGGCCAGACCATGCGCGTCTTCCGGGAAGTGCCCCGGCACCCAGTCCAGCAGGATACCGATATCCGCCTTATGGGCCGCTTCAACGAAAGCGCGGAATTCTTCGGGGGTGCCATGCCGGATCGTGGGTGCAAAAAGCCCGACCGGCTGATACCCCCAGGAGCCGTCAAAAGGAAACTCGGAAATCGGCATCAGTTCGATATGCGTGAACCCCATGTCCTTGGCGTAAGACACAAGCTGTTCGGCATGTTCGGCATAGCTCAGCGGGCGGTTGCCCTCTTCAGGCACCCGACGCCACGACCCCAGATGCACCTCATAGATGGATATCGGTTTGTCAAAACGCTGCGCGGCACCGCGTTTCGACATCCACCCTTTGTCCTGCCATTTGGGGTCTGAGATGTCGCGCACAACCGACCCTGTGCGTGGCGGATGTTCCGCACCAAACCCAACCGGGTCAGCTTTTTGCGGCAAAAGGTGGCGATTGCCGTCCAGCACCTCGAACTTGTAAACGTCCCCTTCACCAATCGCAGGCACGAAGGTCTCCCAGACACCGGTCTGACCGCGTCTGCGCAAAAGATGCCGCCGACCGTCCCAGGTGTTGAAATCACCCACGATTGAGACACGCGCCGCGTTGGGTGCCCAGACCGCGAAATGTGTCCCCTGCACGCCTTCGTGTTTCATGACATGTGCGCCCAGAACATGCCAAAGCTGCTGATGGGTGCCTTCGCCAATCAGATACTCGTCCCAGGCGCCCATGACCGGGCCGAAACGATAAGGATCATCCGCCACCCACTCATGCCCGTCGCGCGAAACACGCAGGTGATAGGCAAAGCGTTTCTTGCGCCGCGCAGCCACCCCTTCAAACAGACCATCCGCGCCAGCAACCGGTTTCAGCGCCGCAATTTTGCGGCCGGTTTTGGGATCAACCGCATCAATGCTCTGCGCGCCGGGTACAAAAGCCCGTACCGTCAGCTTGCCCGCAACCTCATGCAGCCCGAGAACGGAGAACGGATCACCGTGGCAGCCTTCAACGATATCCTTGGCATCTTGTGGGGCGAGTGACACGTCAGTTTCCTTTCTAGGCCACGTCCTGGCGCGACCCGCGCGGCGCGATCAGACTGGGGGCTTTCCAGATGTCGCGGGCATAGCCGCTGATGGTCCGGTCCGAGGAAAACCAGCCCACACGCGCGGTGTTCAGAGCGGCCATCCGCGTCCATGCCGTTTTGTCGGCAAATGCCATGTCCACGGTACGCTGCGCTTCGAAATAGCTGTCAAAATCGCAGGTCACGAGGAAATAATCATGATTTACAAGCCCTTGCACCAATCCTGCGTATCGCCCTTTGTCGGAGGGTGAAAACACACCGGTTTCGATCTGGGTCAGTACACGCGCCAGTCGCGGGCTCGCCTCAACAGCGCGGCGGGCGTATTCAGGCACTGCCCGTCGGGCGGCGACCTCTGCCGCTGTCAAGCCAAAGAGAAAGAAGTTTTCCGCGCCCACACATTCACGAATTTCGACATTCGCGCCATCCAGCGTGCCGATGGTGGGCGCGCCGTTCAGTGCAAATTTCATGTTGCCGGTGCCGGAGGCCTCCTTGCCAGCGGTTGAAATCTGTTCCGACAGATCCGTCGCCGGGATTAGGATTTCCGCCATCGAGACGTTGTAATTCTCCGGATAGACGATCTGCAGGTAGTCTTTGGTGACAGGGTCCGCGTTGATGACCTTTGCCGCATCGTTGATCAGATGAATGATTTCCTTGGCAACCACATAGCCCGGTGCCGCCTTGCCGCCAAAAATCTTGACGCGCGGCGTCCAGTCGGCATTCGGATTGTCGCGCATGTCGTTCCACAGCGCCACGGTTTCCAGCAAGTTCATCAACTGGCGTTTGTATTCGTGAATGCGCTTGATCTGCACATCAAACATCGCCGCTGGGTCCAGATCTACGCCGTCGCGTGCCTTCAACCAGTTGGAAAGGCGGGCTTTATTGGCATCCTTGGCACTCTGGAACCGATCCAGAAAGCCCGCGTCATTGGCATGTGCGTTCAAGCCTTCAAGTTGTTGCAGGTCGTCCGGCCAACCGGTGCCAATGGTCTCGTTGATCAGATTGCGCAGTGGCGGGTTGCAAGTATAAAGCCAGCGCCGCGGTGTAATCCCATTGGTCTGATTGATGATCCGGCCGGGGTAGTCGCCATGAAGATCGGCAAAAACCGTCTGCTTGACCAATTCGGAATGCAGCGCCGAGACCCCATTGACGTGATGAGCCATGATGAAGGCCAGCTCGCCCATTTTGACCTCACCATGCTCGATGATCCGCACATCGCTGCCGGTGGCCGCAAGGTGGGCCGCTTCAATCAGTTGGATGATGCGGTGGTGACGGGGCAAAACCCGGATAAAGAGATCTTCCGGCCAGCGTTCCAGCGCTTCGGGCAAAAGCGTGTGATTGGTATAGGCCAGACAGCCTCGCGCCGTGGTGATCGCCTGCCCCACTTCAAACCCGTGCTCATCCATGAGCAAACGCACCAGTTCCGGTCCCGCAATGGCCGGATGGGTGTCGTTCAATTGGATGGCTACATGTTCGGGAAGCTGACGCAGGTCACCGTCTTCGCTCAGAAAACGGCGTAGCAGATCCTGAATGGAAGCCGAGGTAAAGAAATACTCCTGTTTGAGGCGCAGTTCCTTGCCAATGTTGGTCGTGTCATCCGGGTAAAGCACCCGGCTGATCGTGCGTGCCAAAGCCTCTGGCGCGCTGGCGGCCATGTAATCTCCGCGATTGAAACTCTCCAGATCGAAGGCGGTGGTAGGCTTTGCCGCCCAAAGTCGCAGGGTATTGGCCCATTGTGCCAGCCAGCCAACGACGGGCGTATCATAGGCAGAGGCCATGACAGTCTCTGCCGGGTGCCAGACGGATTTGCCGTCCTCGTCGGCCACATGCCCCCCGAAATCAATCGGATAACTGACTTCCGGACGCTCGAATTCCCAAGCGTGGCGTTGGGCCAGCCAGGTTTCCGCGGTTTCCATCTGAGCGCCATCCTCAAAATGCTGCTCGAAAAGCCCGTGTTCATAGCGGATGCCGTAGCCATAGGCGGGGATGCCCAGCGTTGACAGTGAATCCATGAAACAAGCCGCCAGACGCCCAAGGCCGCCATTTCCCAATGCCGCGTCCGGTTCATTGGCGACAACGGTGCCATAGTCCTGACCCAAGGCTGCCAGAGCCTCTTCGGCGACCTTTTCCATGCCCAGATTGACCGCGACATCCTCGATCAGACGCCCGATCAGGAATTCCATCGACAGGTAATAAACCCGTTTGCCGCGTGCCTCATAAGTTTTGCGCGTGCTTTCAAACCACGGATCAACCACAAGATCGCGCAGCGCCAGCGACAAGGACATGCGCCAGTCATACAAGGACGCGTGGCTTTCGTCCTTGCCCAAAGAATGTTTGAGGTGGCGTAGAATTTCAGCGCGAAATTCTTGCGAGGAAACAGAAAGGTTACTCATAGCAGACAATCGTTCTCTTTACTTGTTGCGGACCGGCAAAGCCCATTTTGAAGGATGCATTACAGCGGCACTAACCGTTTTTGAGCCAAAGATACACCGCATCCTCAAAGTTCATGCGACCATGGAGGGTTGGCCCCTGCACGCGCGACCGTTACCGCCGCGACTTTTGCGCCAAAACTCAAGGCACTATGCATTTCAGGTGCGCCAATCCGGGATAATTCGGACTTTTTCAGTAGCCCGTTATCGGCCAGATTTGCCAGCACACCGGCATTAAAGGTATCCCCTGCCCCCACGGTATCGACAATTTCGACAGGTTGCGCCGCCACATCAATCTGCCGACCATCCGCGAACAGCGCGGTGGCACCATCCCCGCCCTTGGTGATAATGACCGCGCGCACACCTTTGCTGCAAATCCCGGCGGCTTTTTCCGTCATGCTCTGGCTTCCCGGGACAATCCAATCGAGGTCCTCATCGGATACCTTGACGATATCGGCGACAGCAATCATCTGATCCAATCTTGCCCGATACCGCGCTTCGTCGTTGATAAACGCGGCTCTGATGTTTGGATCAATCATGATCAGACGGCGCCCCGCTTCACGCCGCGCAAGAGCCGCATAAAAATCTGCGCAAGGTTCGCTGATCAGGCTGATGCCCCCGAAGTAAAGGGCCGAAACCGTGTCTGGCAGATCCGGCAATTGATCAGGCGTCAAACTGCGACCGGCAGTATTTTCATCATAAAAGGTGTAGGTGGCGTGACCGTCCTGCAACTGAACAAATGCAAGCGTCGTCGGCAAATCCGACTTTACCACCAGACTGCAGTCAACTTTGCTGTCAACGAGGGATTGCGACAGTTGTACACCAAATAGATCACGCGACAGCCCGGTTACAAATCCGGTCTTCGCGCCCAGACGTCCCAGCGCGATTGCCGTATTGAACACAGCCCCCCCTGAATGCGGCACAAAACTGTTATGACCTTCCCCGGAGAGGCTCGGGATCATATCAATCAAGGCCTCGCCACAACACAGTATCATTTACTGTCTCCTGTCTTTCTTGCTGCGCCTATCGTAAGCTCACGGCTCGCCCGTTACCGCTAACATAGCCATTGAGTCAATGGCTATGTCGATCTGCGACGATCAGGGCCTAACTGCTCAGGCGCGACGGCAATGTTGCAACGGCGGAGAATGTGTCTCCGTTCAGATACATACGCAACGTGTCTTCGGTTCCGTTCGTCTGGAGAGATTTCAGGCAAGAGGCAAACAATTCGGCGAAATCGGCGTTTGCCCCCACGTCCCCATAGATTTCGCTTTGTTGCAACCAAAGATGAGGGTCGGTCTGTGCGGCAACCGCCACACTATGCAGATTGTCCCAGCTCGGGTCATTTGGTGGAATTTCCTGACCGGCGTCCGTGCGACCGGCGCAGTAACGGCACCAAAGGGCAGCACTTAACGCCAACCCGATGGGCATGTGCCCCTGCGCCAGATCATCGCGGATGGAAGGAATGGTGAACTTGGGTTGCCGGTTTGATCCATCCAGACACAAGCGTGAGATCTGATCTGCGACACCAGTGTTTTCCACGCGCTTGCAGATGAGGTCAAGGTATTCATGTGCGGTAAATCCGGGCACATCCGCCACGAGATGCAAGACATCCTCTGTCAGCACTTTGCGTAGAAAGGCCCGTATGGTGGTGTTTCTCAATGCATCATGGGCAAATTCCACACCCATCAGAGCCGCCGGATAGGCCAGAATTGCATGCCCCCCGTTCAAAATGCGTATCTTCATCTTCTCGAAATCGTGGATGTCTTTGGTGAAGGTCACGCCAACAGCTTCCAGCTCCGGGCGGCCATTTACAAAATCATCTTCCAGAACCCATTGCCGAAAGGGCTCACAAAAAACGGGGAAGTTATCGGTGATCCCGAAGTTCTCAGCCAAGGATGCCCGCTCCCTGTCACCCGTGGCAGGTGTAATCCGGTCAACCATCGCGTTGGGGAAACTCACATGATCGGAGATCCATGCCGCCAAGTCACCATCCATCGCCCTCGCCATGCCCATGACAGCGGCGCGGGCGGCATCGCCATTCCCGGGCAGATTGTCACATGACATCACGGTAAACGGCGCGTCACCGGCAGATTTCCGGGCTGCCAGAGCGGTAACAAGAGCGCCGAAGACGGTATTCGCCGATCCCGGCGCGGCAATGTCTGCCGCGACAAGCGGGTGGGTAAGGTCGAATTCCCCGGTTGCGCTGTCAACGAAATACCCCCCTTCGGTGACAGTCAGAGAGACAATGCGGGTTGCGGGATCTGCCATCTGGCGCAATAGCGGCAAATTGGCTGTGGGTTCCACCTCCACAAAATCGATCATGCTGCCCACAATCTGCGCCTGAAGATCTTCGCCCTCAACTTCGACGACAGTGTAAAGCCAGTCCTGCTCTGCAAGATCGGCGCGCATGCGGGCATCCGGAGCACGTACGCCCGCGCCGCATATGCCCCAGCTGGGGTCGGCACCGGTGTTGTGCAGGGCATCCAGATAGAACGCCTGATGCGCACGGTGGAAGTTGCCAACACCGATATGGAGGATGCCGGGCTTCAGAAGCGATCGGTCGTATCGGGGCACCGCAACAGTCGGGCCCAGAGAGGTCAGCGCGTTTTCGTTCAGCTTGATCATGTCAGCTCATCCAGTTCCCGCCATCTACGTTGTAGGTTTGTGCAACGATGTATTCGGCCTCATCTGAGGCCAGAAAAACCGCCATACCCGTCAGATCGTCGGCCTTTCCCATGCGTCCGAAAGGGACATCCCCCGCCACCAGGCGTTTCTTTTGCCCCGGTTGCAGATTTTCATAAGCCGCAAACTTCGCATCGACTTCATCCCAATGGGCACCATCAACCACGCCCGGTGAAATCGCATTCACGTTGATGCCGTGTTTGATCAGGTTCAATCCGGCCGACTGCGTCAGGCTGATGACCGCCGCTTTGCTGGCGCAATAGACAGCCACAAGAGGTTCACCACGTCGGCCCGCCTGACTGGCCATGTTGATGATCTTGCCGCCTTTGCCTTGGTCGATCATCCGATGAGCGACCGCCTGCATCATGAAAAGACAACCAGAGACGTTGATGCCAAAAAGGCGATCGTAGCTGTCACGGCTGATGTCGACGATGGGTGCCAGATCGAACACCGCCGCATTGTTTATCAGGATGTCGATACGGCCAAAGTGATCTATCACCGCCTGGACACAGGCATCGATTGACGTCTGATCCGTTACATCGACGTGGCAGGCAAAGGCGTCATTGCCCAAGCCATCCGCGTTCGTTTGAGCCGACAGAAGGTCGATATCCGCCACTGCCACTTTCGCGCCTTCGAGGGTATAGGCACGGGCAAAAGCCGCCCCTATCCCCCGACCAGCGCCTGTGATCAGTGCAACCTTGTCGGCAAGGCGTTTCAAATTGACAGGCCCTGCGCGTCAAACTTGTGCACACGGTCTTCCTGCGGATTGAGGAAGATTTTCTCGCCGTATTCCACTTTCAGGTCGCCGCTCGCGCGCACGTTGATCATGCTGCCGTCGTCTAGCTTGACATGCAGAAACGTGTCAGAGCCCAGATGTTCGGACACGCCGACGGTCCCGCTCCATTCGCCACTCTCGGCCGAAACATCAAGATGTTCGGGCCGGATGCCGATGCTGTCCGCATTGCGTTTTTGCGCCGATGCACCGCTGACGAAATTCATCTTCGGGCTGCCAATGAAACCCGCGACGAACTTGTTGACGGGTCGCTCATAAAGCTCCAGCGGGCTGCCCACCTGTTCGATGTAGCCATCATGCAGCACCACGATCTTGTCGGCCATTGTCATGGCTTCAACCTGGTCGTGGGTCACGTAGATCATGGTCGTCGTCAGGGTCTTGTGAAGGTCACAGATTTCCAGCCGCATGTTAACCCGCAACGCCGCATCAAGGTTCGACAGCGGTTCGTCAAAGAGGAATGCCGAAGGTTCACGCACAATCGCACGGCCAATGGCTACCCGCTGTCTCTGCCCGCCCGACAACTGACCCGGACGCCGGTCGAGATAATCCGTCAGGTTGAGGACCTTGGCCGCGGCATTGATGCGCTTGTCGGCTTCTGCCTGATCCATCCCGGCCATTTTCAGCGGGAAGTTGATGTTCTTGCGTACCGACATATGCGGGTATAGCGCATAGGATTGAAACACCATCGCCAACCCGCGTTTGGCAGGCGTGGCATTGGTGGCATCCGTCCCGTCGATTTCAATTGCACCGGAGGTGAGGTCTTCCAGCCCAGCGATCAGCCGCAGCAATGTGGATTTACCGCAGCCCGAGGGGCCGACAAAAACCACGAACTCACCATCGTTTATTTCAAGATCCAGCGGCGGAATGACTTCCACATCACCGAAGCTTTTGGAGACTTTGCTAAGTTTAATGCTTCCCATGATCTTGTTCCTTTACTTCACCGCGCCGAACGTCAGGCCGCGGACGAGTTGTTTCTGGCTGAACCAGCCCATGATGAGGATAGGTGCGATGGCCATTGTCGAGGCCGCCGAGAGTTTCGCGTAAAACAGGCCCTCCGGGCTGGAATAGCTCGCTATGAAGGCTGTCAGCGGAGCTGCTTTTGCGGCCGTCAGGTTGAGCGTCCAGAAGGCTTCGTTCCAGGCAAGGATGAAGTTCAGCAGCAATGTGGAGGCAATGCCCGGGATCGCCATCGGCGTCAGAACATAGATGATCTCTTTGGACAGAGACGCGCCATCCATCCGGGCCGCTTCGAGGATTTCCCCGGGGATTTCCTTGAAATAGGTGTAAAGCATCCAGACGATGATCGGCAGGTTGATCAACATCAACACGATTGTCAGGCCGAAGCGGGTATCCAGAAGACCCAGTTTGATGAAGAGCAGGTAGATCGGATAGAGCACCCCAACCGCCGGGAGCATCTTGGTGGAGAGCATCCAGAGCAGGATGTCTTTGGTCCGCTTGGAAGGCACGAAGGCCATCGACCAGGCCGCCGGGACAGCGATGATCAGACCGAGCACCGTTGAGCCACCCGCGATGAAGACCGAATTCCACAAGAAACGCATATAGTTGGAGCGCTCCTGCACCACGGCGTAATTCTCAAGCGTCCAGTCAAAGAACAGGAAGACCGGTGGGTTGCTGATCGCCTGTGCTTCGGTTTTGAAGCTGGTCAGGATTGTCCACAGGATCGGAAAGAAGATCAGCAGACCGATGGACCAGGCGATTGCAGTGTTCAGAGCTTTGCGATTGTTTGTAACAGCACGTGCCATGATTTGCTCCTCACGCGTCCAGGTTTTTGCCGACGATGCGCATCAGGAAGATGGCAACGATATTGGCAAGAATGATGGCGTAGACACCGCCCGCAGACCCTAACCCGACATTCTGGCTTTCCAACACGCGCTGGAAGATCAGATAGGAGAGTGTCTTGGTGCCGAATGCACCGCCGGTGGTGACAAAGATTTCCGCGAAGATCGACAGAAGGAAGATCGTCTGGATCAGCACGACAATGGTGATCGCGCGCGCCAGATGCGGCAGGATGAGATACCAGAACCGGCTCAGGAACGATGCGCCGTCCATTTCGGCGGCTTCCAGCTGCTCACTGTCGAGGGACTGAACGGCCGTCAACAGGATCAGGGTGGCGAAAGGCAACCACTGCCAACTGACAATCATGATGATGGATTGCATCGACGCCTGGCTCAGCCATTCGACCGGAGCGGCCCCGAAGAATTTCCAGACATAGGCAAAGAGCCCGTTCACCGGATCCATGAACATGTTTTTCCAGACCAGCGCCGAAACGGTTGGCATGACGAAGAAAGGCGCAATCACAAGGATTCGGACGACGCCCTGACCCCACATGGGCTGGTCAAGCAACAAGGCCAGAATGATCCCAAGGACAACCGTGATGATGAGCACGCCGCCCACGATCACCAGAGTAGCCTGCACACTTGGCCAGAAAGAACTGGACCCAATGAACCGTGTGTAGTTATCGAAACCAGCCCAGCCCAAATCGCCACCGCGCAGGGGCAAATATTTACGGAACGAGAACCAAAGCGTCATCGTCAGTGGCACAAGCATCCAGCCCAAGAGAAGGATCACCGCCGGTGCCATCATCAATCTGGCTGCTGATCGGGATTGTTGGGTCGCCATAACACATCTCCTCTGTTGACGGCCGCGATGGTCGCCTGGAAACAATCAGTCGAAGGGAACGGGTGGTAAGCGTCCAGAGGGCGGCGCACCGCCCTCCGAATTCGTTAGAAGCGGGCCTTACCGGTAGCCTGCAGCTTCCATAGCGTCGTTGGTCAGAGCCTGCGCTTTTTCCAGCGCTTCCTCTACAGACTGCTGGCCTGCATAGACAGCGGAGAACTCCTGGCTGACTTCAGTTGCAATGCCGGCGAACTCGGGAATTGCGACAAACTGGACACCGACGTATGGCACTGGTTTGACAGTAGGTTCATTCGGGTTCGCTGCATTGATGGAATCCAGAGTCATCTGCGCGAAGGGCACTTTCTGGTATTCCGGGTTGTCATACAGGGATTGCCGGGCACCCGGAGGCACATTGGCCCAACCTTCGTTTGCAGCGACCAGCTCAATGTAGCCAGTGGACGTTGCCCATTCGATGAATTCCCTCGCGGCATCAGCTTTCTGCGTGCCGGCAGGAATGGCCAGAGCCCATGCCCACAGCCAGTTCGAACGTTTGCCCAGTCCGGTATCGGGTGCGAGAGCAAAGCCCACTTTGTCGGCCACGGTCGAATCGTCGGGGTTTGTCACGAAGGACGCAGCCACGGTTGCGTCGATCCACATGCCGCATTTGCCTTGCTGGAAGAGCGACAGGTTTTCATTGAAACCGTTGGTCGCATATCCGGGAGGGCCGGATTCTTCCATCATGCCCACGAAGAACTTCAGCGCATTGGCCCATTCCGGCTGATCGAACTGCGCGTTCCAGTCTTCGTCGAACCAACGTGCACCAAAGGAGTTTGCTGTCACGGTGATGAAGGCACCGCCTTCGCCCCAACCGGCCTTACCACGCAGGCAGATGCCGTTGATCTCGTTGTCACGGTCCGTCATCGCAGCCGCAGCTTCGCGGATGAAGTCCCATGTTGGCGCTTTTGGCATTTCCATACCGGCCGCTTCCATCAGGTCGGTGCGATACATGACCATGGATGATTCGCCGTAGAACGGTGCCGCGTAAAGCGTACCATCGTGAGACAGGCCACCGCGCATGGCGGGCAGAATGTCATCAACGTTGTATTCTGCGGAAAGGCCATCCAGTGGCACCAGCCAGCCGTTCGCACCCCAGATCGGTGTCTCATACATCCCGATCGTCATGATGTCGAAGGCGCCGCCTTTGGTTGAAATATCGGTTGTTACCCGTTGACGTAGAACGTTTTCTTCGAGTGTCACCCATTCGACCGTGTGGCCGGTCTTTTCGGTGAAATCATCCGTGTACCCTTGCATCCGGATCATGTCGCCGTTGTTAACTGTGGCGATTGTGAGCGTCTCTGCGGCGGCCGCAGTGGACAGCGCTGCGACAGCGCAAGCGCCCATAAGGCGACTTACTGTGTAGATCATTAGTTCCTCCCAAAACGTCAAATGAGCTTTTGCTCAATGTAGTGACAATTATTCATATTTATGTGCGCAAAAGTCAACCAAATTCTTCACGCGACACCTATTTTCGGTTGAATTATGCCAGTAGATAGCGCGCGCAGGTTTCGTCGGTAATCAGACCGGAAATAAGCTGCCCCTTCAGCGCAGCACCAAGCGCTTTGAATTTGCTCTCTCCGGCGGCGATGCACACCACCGGTGTTCCGGCCGTCCCCGCCCTCACGCCGTTGATCAGCGCATTTGAGCCGCCCTGCAAATACTTGCCGTCGCCATCAAAGGCCCATCCAACGATTTCACCAACAGCACCGCGTGCCAGCAGCGCGTCTATTCCAGGTTTGTCGACAAAACCATCAATGATCATCGGCGCTGTTTCCGACACATCGCCGATGCCCACAAAGGCGATGTCGCATTCCCGTGCCAATTTCAATGCCGTCTGTACGTGGCGCAATCCCAGATGGAAATCGCGGTCCGCCTCGTCTCGCGCGTGCAATGGCAAGGCAAGCGGGAAATGGCGTGCGCCCACCCGATCAGCCAAGCGCATGATGACCTGGTAGACGGTGGCGGAGCCATCCTGCGCGGCATTTCCAATCAACGAAACGAGCTTGTGTTTTGGGAAGTCAAGCACGGGCATTTCGTCAACCACCTGGCGCAAGGTGCGCCCGGTCCCAAGCGAAACGACGAGTTCATCGCTGTTGCTCAGAACCCGTTCTATCTCCTTGGCGGCAATCGGTGCCACGGATTTCACTGGGTCCATTCCTTCCGGCAAAGAAGGGGCGACCCGCGCGAGTGTCAGCCCGAAACGCGATTTGAGCGCGCGTTCCAGTTCCAGACAGGCGGAAATCGGGTGATTGAGGCGCACGCCAATCAGCCCGTCGGCCACGGCCCGCGCCACCAGACGCTGGGCGCGCTGACGCGAAATGCCCAACTCGCGCGCAATATGATCCTGCGTCATGCCCCCCAGATAATACATCCAGCCGGCACGCGCCGCGAGATCAATCGCCAGTTCATCTGAACCTGATTTAGCAGCCATGGTTTTCTCCGTCCGGCCCGCGCCTCATGCTCGGCACATGCTCGAACAAAGCTTCGAAGTGATCTATCGTGAGGTGCGGCCCTTGCGGAAATCCCGCCACCTCGATCTCAGTAACGTCCATTTTGCGCATATGAGAGCCGCCTGTAAACCACGCGGCTTGCATGCCCGCCGACAAAGCAGCCTGCAAACCAACACCACTATCTTCGATCACCAGGCATTTGCCCGGTTGAACATTCAGGGTTTTGGCCACGTGAAGGAAGATATCCGGCGCAGGCTTGCCATTCGCCACTTGAGACGCCGTGAAAATGCGCCCTTCAAATCGATGCAACACACCGGTCAGGTCCAATGACCGGGTGACCCTGAGCGGACTGCTCGACGTTGCAACGCAATAGGGAATTGCGAGCGCGTCGAGCAGGTCTTCAATACCATCCACAAGCTGTAGTTCGGTTTCAAAAGCTTCGAACAGGCGCTGGCGGTAGTCCGCTTCAAAATCATTTGGCAAACGAACCTGAAAAAGATCATAAACACAGCCTGCAACTGTCGGGAAAGACCGGCCTAAAAAGTGCTGGCGCACAAATTCCATATCAATCCGGATATCCCATTGCGACAGCAGACCAATCAGCGTACGCGCGCTGATGACTTCGCTGTCAATGACGACGCCGTCACAATCCAGGACCAGCAGGTCAGGTCTTTCCAGTGTGATCTTGCCGATGTCGTCCTGCACGTAGCCAGCCTCCGCCGTTTTGCGGACCTTCGCCAGATACGTTCTGGATTTCAACACCAAAGACAATTTGCCCGAAGGCCGCCCTACCTCTCCAGAACGCTCGCCGCCCGCGCCAGTTTTTCGATGCCAGACCAATCACCCGAAGCGACCATGGCCGAAGGTGCCACCCAGCTGCCGCCCGCACAAATCACGTTTGGCAAGGACAGGTAGCTCGCCGCGTTTTGCGGGCTCACTCCCCCTGTCGGGCAGAACGAAATCTGTGGCAAGGGTCCGCCAATCGCCTTAAGCGCTGGAGCGCCGCCCGATGCCTCTGCGGGGAAAAATTTCAAAATGTCGTAGCCGCGTTCATAAAGCCGCATCGCTTCAGATGCCGTGGCAGCGCCCGCCAGCAAAGGCAACTCCTCTGCCTCACATGCGTCAATCAAAGCATCCGTGGCACCGGGTGAGACGCCAAATGTCGCGCCAGCCGCCTTGGCGTTTTTCACATCCTGTACCGTGACAAGCGTGCCTGCACCAACGACGCCACCTGTCACCTTGGCCATTTCCGCGATGACGTCCAGCGCGACCGGCGTGCGCAACGTTACCTCAAGCGCGGGCAACCCGCCTGCCACCAGCGCTTCGGCCAGAGGTCGGGCATGGGTGACATCATTGACGACCAGCACCGGAACGATCGGGGCAAGCCCGCATATCTCTCTGGCACGCCTGCTGGCATCCTGCGGTGTCATTGGAATATTCCTTCCTGGAAAAATACGGTAGCACCTGTGTCTGCTGTGCTGACAGTCCGTCTGAATTGCGCAAAAAGCTCCCGCCCCAGCCCGAATTCATTTGCGCCAAGGTTGGCGCGCACCGGTTCGCGATCAAGCACACCCGGTGTGATAATTTCCAGATCTCCGGTCACCGCATCGACACGCAGAATATCG
Source organism: Roseobacter sp. EG26 (assembly GCF_049830555.1). Lineage (NCBI taxonomy): Bacteria > Pseudomonadati > Pseudomonadota > Alphaproteobacteria > Rhodobacterales > Roseobacteraceae > Roseobacter > Roseobacter sp. EG26. The sequence continues at coordinate 219,379 of NZ_JBNBLH010000002.1, read as the reverse complement.
CCATCCTGCAATTTCGAAATCGCGCCACCGTCGAGAGCTTCCGGGCTGACATGAATCGCCGCGGGAACAGAACCGGAAGCGCCGGACATTCTGCCGTCGGTGACCAGAGCGACATTGATGCCGCGCGCTTGAAGGTTCTTCAGAAGCGGGGTGAGGCTGTGCAGTTCCGGCATGCCGTTGGCTTTCGGGCCCTGAAACCGGACCACGACAACCGTGTCTTCGTTGATTTCGCGCGCCTTGCAGGCGGCTTTGACTTCTTCCTGATCATGGAAAACACGCACCGGCGCCTCGACAATCTGGTGTTCGGGCTTCACCGCCGACACCTTCATCACCGCATTGCCCAAAGACCCGCTGAGCCGCTTGAGCCCACCGGTTGCCTGAAACGGATCCGTTGCCGGGCGCACGATCTTGAGGTTCAAACTTTCTTGCGTACCCGGCTCCCAAACCACTGCGCCATCTTTCAGCTTGGGTTCCTGTGTGTAGACCTCCAGACCGCCGCCGCCGACGGTTTTGGTATCGGGATGCAAAAGACCCGCCCCAAGCAATTGCCCGATCAGATAACCCAGGCCGCCCGCTGCGTGGAAGTGGTTCACATCAGCCAGACCGTTTGGATAAATGCGCGCAAGCAGTGGCGTCACCTCGGAGATGTCCGAGAAATCCTGCCAGTCCAGAATGATGCCGCCGGCGCGCGCCATCGCCACCAGATGGATCAGCAAATTGGTGGACCCGCCCGTGGCGTTCAGCCCCACAATCCCATTCACAAAAGCCTTTTCGTCCAGCACATCGCAGACCGGCAGATAGGTGTCGCCAAGGTCGGAATAAGACAAGGCGCGCAAGGCACCGGCCTTGGTCAGCGCATCGCGCAATTCAGTGTTGGGGGTCACGAAACTGGCGCCTGGCAGATGCAGCCCCATGAATTCCATCAGCATCTGATTGGTATTTGCCGTGCCGTAAAACGTGCAGGTGCCGGGCCCGTGGTAGGCGGCCATTTCGGCCTGCATCAAGGCGTCGCGCCCAACCTCTCCGGCGGCGAATTTCTGGCGCACAAGCGACTTTTCATCGTTGGAAAGGCCCGACGTCATCGGCCCCGCAGGCAGAAAAACGGTTGGGATATGCCCGAAGGTCTGCGCCGCAATGACCAATCCGGGCACAATCTTGTCGCACACGCCCAGATAGACCGCGGCATCGAAGGTATTGTGGCTCATAGCGATGCCCGTGGCCATGGCGATGAGATCACGGGAGAAAAGGCTGAGTTCCATGCCCGGCTCGCCTTGCGTGACGCCGTCACACATTGCCGGAACACCACCCGCCACCTGGGCTGTGGCACCGGCCTCCCGCGCCGCTGTGCGGATCAATTCCGGGTAGCGCTCAAACGGCTGATGGGCCGATAGCATGTCGTTGTATGTCGTCACGATCCCGAGATTGCCCGCGCTCTCGTTGACCATGGCGGATTGATCCGGTCCAGCGCCAGCGTAAGCATGCGCCTGCCCGCTACAGCTCAGATGAGCCCGCGCCGGCCCTTTTGACCGCGCCGCCGCCATGCGACCGAGGTAGTCGTTCCTCGGCCCTTCGCTGCGCTTGATAATGCGATCAGTGACGCGGGCAATGGTGTCATTCAAAGTCATCTTGGTTCCTTCCGAGCCTGAAAGCTCAGTTGCTGGTGCCAGATGGGAACGTCAGGTTTTCGAAAGCTCGGCCAGACGGCGACCGGTATCGACCATGCGGTTTGCAAACCCCCATTCGTTGTCATACCAGCTGACAACCCGAACCAGACCGTCCTGGGTCACACTTGTCTGAGGCGCTGCAAAGCTGGAGGAATGCGGGTCATGGTTGTAATCAATCGATACCGTCGGGTCGGTCTCGTAAGACAGAACGCCCTTCAGCTCGCCCTCTGCGGCAACTTTCATGGCCGCATTGATCGCCTCCTTGGTCGCAGACTTTTCGGGCACAAAAGCCAGATCAACGAGCGAGACATTCGGCGTCGGCACCCGCACCGCAGAGCCTTCAAGACGCCCCTCAAGATGCGGCAGCACCAGCGAAATCGCCTTGGCGGCACCTGTTGATGTCGGCACCATCGAAAGGGCGGCCGCCCGTCCACGATAGAGATCCTTGTGCGGCGCATCGTGAGAAGGTTGATCGCCCGTATAAGCGTGAATGGTGGTCATGTACCCGGTCTTGATGCCGAATTCCTTGTCCAGCACATAAGCAACAGGTGCCAAGCAGTTTGTCGTACAGGAGGCATTGGAAATGACGATGTCATCCTTGGTCATGTCCTTGTGGTTCACGCCGTAAACCACCGTCCGGTCGGCCCCTGCCCCGGGTGCCGAAATCAGCACGCGTTTCGATCCGTTTTCAAGATGCTGCGCGGCCTTCTCACGGGCTGTAAAAAGCCCGGTGCATTCCATCGCCACATCAACGCCGTCCCACGGCAGTTCAGCCGGGCTGCGGATCGCCGTAACCTTGATCGAATGACCGTTTACCACGAGGGCGTCGCCCTTGACTTCCACATCGGCCTGCAAGCGCCCATGAACACTGTCATACTTCAGCAGATGCGCAAGAGTTTCGGGGGTGGAGAGATCATTGATCGCAACCACTTCCATATCCGAAATCCGGTTTTCGACCAGCGCGCGCAGCACACCTCTGCCGATGCGTCCAAATCCATTTATCGCCACTGAGTGAGACATATTCGTCCTCCTGAAAACATTCATTCTGCGCAGTTTCCCGCAATCCGGGACTTGTTAGCGCTAACGACCACATTTGAACGGAAACTGCAATGGTAGATTTCGCCGCAGCCTACAATCCGCGCATGGGCTTCATCATTTTTCGATTTAACTCAACTTGTGGTCCTGGCGGATTGTGTCACCAGACAAGCACGCTTTCACCGGTCGCGCCAAGCCCTTTCGAGGTCAGGTCAAATCGCCGTCATTCAGAAAGACCAAGTCGCTGGGCAGCGACTTATCCTCGAGACGCCCGGCGTTCTTTAGGTCATTTCCTTCGGCACGCTTGGTCGCTTCGGGCTTTGGCAAACCCTCTACCAGCCATCGATCAATGAGGCGTGCGCGCAAGACATGCATTGGCACAGACAGTTGAACCCGAACATCCCAGTAATCGGACAAACTCCGCCAGCCAGGGGCATCAAACAACAGGTAGTTGCCTTCGACGATCACCGTGTCGCAGTCTTCTTGCAGCGTTCCCGCGCCTGCAATCGCAATATCGCGCGCGCGGTCAAACAGCGGGTAGTAGACCGATGATTGAGCCCCAAGTGCTGCAACCAGACGCGCCAGTCCACCCGCATCAAAAGTCTCCGGCGCACCTTTGCGGTCTAGCAGTCCCATCGGTGTCAGAAGGCGGTTGTCGAGGTGAAAACCATCCATTGGCACAACCTGGGCTGCGGACCCTCGTGCGGTCAGGTCTTGCGCGAGGCGCTCGGCCAGCGTGGATTTACCGCTGCCCGGTGCCCCCGCCAATGCCACCAATCGCCGCGTCGATTTACGCGGGGCCGCAACAATCTCTTCCGACAACGCCGCAATCGAAGTCAAAGTGCGCGTCATGCAGCTACGTTTTCCATTGGTGGCTCCTTGGCCCCCGTCATGAAGGCAACAGCATCAGACATGGTATAGTCTTTGGGATCGATCACGCAAAGGCGTTTGCCCAACCGGTGCACATGAATGCGGTCCGCCACCTCAAAAACATGTGGCATGTTGTGGCTGATCAGAATGATCGGAATGCCGCGGGATTTCACATCCAGAATGAGCTCCAGCACCCGGCGGGATTCCTTGACACCCAAGGCCGCTGTCGGCTCATCCAGGATGATCACTTTGGAACCGAAGGCGGCAGCCCTTGCGACGGCCACACCCTGACGCTGCCCGCCCGAGAGAGTCTCCACCGCCTGATTGATGTTCTGGATGGTCATCAGACCAAGCTCTGTGAGTTTGTCGCGGGCGATGCGCTCCATCTCGGATCGATCCAATTGACGCAGCCACTTGCCCCGAAACCCCGATTTGCGGATTTCGCGGCCCATGAACATATTGTCGGCAATCGACAAGGCAGGCGACATGGCCAGTGTCTGATAAACGGTTTCTATCCCCTCGTTACGCGCATCAATGGGGGAGGTAAATTTAACCTGCTTGCCCTCCAACCAGACCTCTCCCTCATCCGGGATCACGGCACCCGAGACGGCCTTGATCAGGGAAGATTTTCCGGCACCATTGTCCCCGATCACAGCAAGAATTTCGCCGGGCATCAGGTCGAAATCGCAATGATCCAGCGCCGTAACCTTGCCATAACGTTTTACCAGGTTGCGTCCTTTGAGAATAGGTTCCATCAGACCGATACCTTTCTGATCCATTGATCCACACCGACAGCACCGATAATCAGCGCGCCGATCAGCAGATACGTCCATTGCGCATCTGCGCCCATCAGGCGCAGGCCCAGAGTGAACACCCCGACAATCAACGCCCCAAAGAGCGTGCCCATGATTGAACCGCGCCCGCCGAAGAGTGAAATACCGCCAATCACCACCGCAGTGATGCTTTCGATATTCGCAAGCTGGCCGGATGTTGGCGAAACCGAGCCGATGCGGCCCACCAGCGCCCAGCCCGCGAATGCACAGATAAGACCTGCGAGCATATAGACGGAGATCAGTGTCTTCTTGACATCCACGCCCGACAGTTCCGCCGCCTCGGGATCGTCACCCACGGCATAGACATGCCGCCCCCAGGCTGTGTGTTTGAGGGCATAGGCCAGCACAAAGACCAACAGCAGCATGAAGACCACGCCAAAGGTCAGCCGCGCCCCGCCCAATTGGATGGTATTGCCGAAGAATTGCAGCAGCGGAGCCTGCGCCTCGATATCCTGCGAGCGGATGGTTTCATTGGCGGAATAGAGGAAATTCGTCGCCAGAACGATCTGCCACATGCCGAGCGTCACGATGAAAGGCGGCAGCTTGACCCGGGCCACCAGCCAACCGTTGATAAAGCCGATGAGAGTACCGCAGAGAAGCCCGCAGGCCACCGAAATTTCCACCGGAATACCGTAGCGAAAGGTGAACTGACCCATAACCACGGAAGACATCACCATGATCGCCCCGACGCTGAGGTCGATACCTGCAGTGAGGATTACGAGGCTTTGCGCGGCGGCAACGATCCCGACAATCTGTACTTGCTGCAAAATCAGCGTGAGCGCGAAGGGCGAAAAGAATTTAGTGCCCAGCAGCAGCCCGAAAATAACGATCGAGGCCACAAGCACGATCAGGGGCACCAGCGACGGGTTGACATGCAGCAAATGCTGGATGGTTCCGACGACACCACGATGTGTATCCTCGAACTCTGCGACGGCCTCTGGCTGCTTTTTCAGTTCGGTCTCAAATTCTTGTGCTTTTCCGGATGCGTCAGACACGAAATCCCCCTCCCGTTCAACGGGTGATATCCATCAACTCGTTTTTTGCAGTTTGGCAGACCGAGACAAAAATGTCTCGGTCAGTTGCAGCGCGCAGTGCTGCGCGCTGCGGTCTACAAGGATTAACCCCAGCAGAGATCTTTGCCTTCGGAGACGGAAATCGACTCGACGCCCTCCGCCGGTGCATCCGTTACAAGGGCAACGCCCGTGTCAAAGAACGCTTTGCCCGGTGTTGGCTCAGGCTTCACGCCCTCGTCCGCCCATTTCTTGATCGCCTCGACACCCAGCGACGCCATCAGCAACGGATATTGTTGCGATGTCGCACCGATCACGCCATCGGCCACATTCTGGACGCCGGGGCAGCCACCGTCGACAGATACGATCAGCACTTCCTTTTCGCGGCCAATCGCCTTCAGCGCCTCATAGGCACCCGCTGCGGCCGGTTCGTTGATCGTGTGAACGACGTTGATTGTCGGATCCTTGGCGAGCAGATTCTCCATCGCACGACGCCCACCCTCTTCGTTTCCATCGGTCACATCGCTTCCGACGATACGGGCGTCATCCTCGTCGCCGATCACATTGGGATCCGCGAGATCAATACCAAATCCGTCCAGAAAGCCCTGGTTGCGCAGCACATCAACTGTGGGCTGGCTCACGTTCAGATCCAGCGTGGCGATCTTTGCGCTATCCGCAGCATCGCCCAATTGCGAACGGGCCCATTCGCCGATCAGCACACCTGCTTTGTAGTTGTCGGTTGCAAAAGTCGCATCTGCCGCATTAATGGGTTCCAGCGGTGTATCAAGCGCGATCACCAGCAGGCCCGCATCGCGCGCTTGCGTGACAGCTGAAACGATCGAGGAAGTGTCTGACGCCGTAATCAGGATACCTTTGGCGCCATCCAGAATGCAGGTTTCGATCGCCTGAACCTGTGTTTCATGGTCACCATCGACCTTACCGGCGAATGCCTTCAGCGTCATGCCAAGCTCGGCCGCCTTGGCCTCCGCACCTTCCTTCATCTTGACAAAGAACGGGTTGGTATCTGTCTTGGTAATCAGGCAGGCAGTGATACTGTGACCATCCGCGAGCGCCACGCCACTTGTCGCGCCCAATGCGCTCAGACCAAGGATCGTGCTGGCGAGTAGTTTTTTCATGTTTCCCTCCCAAGGAAAATTTCAATTGCTTTGTTCAAGACGCAGGCAGCGCGCCTCCCCTGCGGAATCCTCCCCAACAGGTTCTGGTTAAGACACATCATTTCAGATCAAGTGTCAATAAATAAATAAACTTGATTTATTAATTCGAAAAGTTGATATTACCTAAGGAAATAAAGGCGTGGACGACCTTATGGACGGCAACAAGGTCAAAGGATTAAGCAGCGGCGTGAATCAGCGCGGCGTGCGCAATTATAACGAGCGCCTGCTTCTTTCCATGTTCATGCGGCATGGTCCGATGCCTGGAAGTGACCTTGCCCGAATGGCCGGACTGTCTCCTCAAACGGTTTCTGTAATTCTGCGAAAACTGGAAAAAGACGGCCTGCTGGCACGCGGCGCACCTCAGCGTGGCAAGGTGGGGAAACCCTCCATTCCAATGGATTTGTCACCGGAGGGTGTGTTTGCTTTTGGGCTGAAAATCGGACGGCGCAGTGCTGAATTGCTCCTCCTGAATTTCAAAGGAGACGTGATCAAACAGGTGCATCTCTCCTACCCCTATCCGCTACCGGAAACCGTCTTTGGATTTCTCGAAGACGGGATCGATCAATTGATGGAGGAAATGAGTGCCGCGCAACAGTCCCGCATTTGCGGCATTGGCGTTGCTTCCCCTTTTGAGCTCTGGAAATGGCATGATCTCTCTGGTCCGGCTGTAGAAGACTTCAGTTCCTGGAAGGACACGCGGTTCGCTGAAGAGGTGGCCAAATTCAGTACCTTGCCAATTTTTGTCTGCAACGACGCAACCGCCGCCTGCCGTGCCGAACACCTTTACGGGCTCGGCAAGGAGTATCGCGACTATGCGTATTTCTACATCGGCTCTTTCATCGGTGGTGGCGTGGTTTTGAATCACACGGTTTTCGAAGGCAATCAGGGCAATGCGGGCGCTCTGGGGTCTTTGCGCAGCACTGGGCCGCTCGGCGAAAGCCGCCAGCTGATCGATGTGGCCTCCCTGCATTTGCTCGAAGGGCGTCTGGTCGAGGTTGGGTTGGACCCCAAGCGGCTATGGCAGATGCCGCAAGACTGGAACGATCTGAGCCGGTATGTGGACCCCTGGATTGGCGAGACGGCACAGGAATTGGCCAAAGCCGCCCTGTCGATATGTTCGGTCATTGATTTCGAGGCCATCCTGATAGATGGGGCCTTTCCGGATTCGGTGCGGGCGGAGCTTGTCGAAAGGGTCCGGCGTTATCTGGTCACGCAAGACACGCGGGGCCTGCTGACGCCGCGTATCGAAGCTGGCGATATCGGGTTTAACGCGCGGGCGATCGGTGCGGCAAGCGGCCCGATCTTTTCGCAATATTTTCTGAATACCAATGCAGGTCTGTCTTCTGTGTAGGCTTCAGAGGGTCTGCCGCATGGCACCCACCAGATGGCTTGAGGACAGCGCGCAGGAGTTGGATTTCATCGAAGAGGCTTTGGCGGCCTCCTCGGCTATGGCATCCAAATCAGCGTCTCCGGCGATCCATTGGTCAAGCCGGGGGACCTGCCATTGGTCCAGCAAATCTGGCAATCTATGAAACACATCCGAACGATCAATCCCAAATGCGGAACCAAGCCAATCTGCCACTTCGTTAAACCGTGTGGTTTCCTCGCCTTCCTGCGCCAGATGCTCAGCATTGGCTGACAACACAGGCCCGAGGAGGCGACCGCAAATCAGACCATGAGGCGCGCCGAGACGCCCGCCCAACACCCCGGCCAGACCGTGCACAGCGCCAAGACCAGCGTTTGCAAGCGCCAGACCACCGGCGAGGCTCACGAATGCCATCTCGTCGCGCGCCTGGGCGTCGTCCCCGGCCGCCAACCGCGAAAGGGCGTAGGCACCGCGTGGAATGGCGTCCCGGCAAAGCGCATCTGTCAGCGGGTTTGCACGCGTGGAAAGATAGGGTTCTATCACCTGTGTCAGCGCGTCCAGCCCCGATGCCAATGTCTGCGCCCGAGGCAGATTGTCCGTCAGCGCCGGGTCAATGATGGCGACATCCGGAAGCATGCGATCATCGCGCAGGCTCACCTTGCGACCGGCCTCGGGCACAGAAATGACTGCGTTCTTGGTGACTTCCGCGCCCGTTCCCGATGTAGTCGGCACCGCCACGAAGGGCAGCGGATCATGCTCAAGCGGTTTCGCCCTTCCGACCCCTTCGAGATGGTCCATAGTTGTCCCACTAGCGGGCAGAAGCGCTGCAATTGCCTTGCCAAGATCGATAACCGCGCCGCCCCCGACGGCAACGACGGCGTCAACCTTTGCCGCGCGGCCCGTCACTAAAGCCTGTTGCACGTCGTCAATTGTCGGCTCGCCCGCGCTGATGACCGTCGCGCAGAGCGCACCTGATCCGTTCAGATCGGCCTCCAACTGATCGACCCAAGCAACAGATCGCCCCCGCACCATCATGATCCGCCTGCCACAGGCGCGCAGTTCGCTGGTGACCTGATCACAGGTGCCCCGGCCAAAAATGACGCGACCCGCAGTCAGAAAGCTGAAGGCAGGAAGTCTCAAAAACGCATGGTCGCGTCAACCGCGCGTTTCCAGGCACCGTATTTTTCGGCGCGCAGTGCCTCGTCCATTTGAGGCGCAAACTGACGTTCCAATGCCCAGTTCTTCGAGAAACCTTCCATATCCGGATAGAGGCCCGCACGTTGACCGGCCAGCCATGCGGCGCCAAGCGCTGTTGTTTCCAGCACTTCCGGGCGGTCCACCGGGGCGCCAATGATGTCGGACAGAAATTGCATCGCCCAATCAGAGGCTGACATGCCCCCATCGACCCGTAACGTGGCCCCTGCTCCGTCGCCTTGCCAGTCGGCCTGCATCGCCTCCAGCAAGTCGCGGGTTTGATAGCCGACGCTTTCCAACGCGGCTTTTGCGTATTCTTCCGGCCCCGAATTGCGTGTCAGGCCAAAGACCGCGCCGCGACATTCCGCGTTCCAATAGGGTGCACCGAGGCCCACGAAAGCAGGCACCAGCACAACATTCTGATTGGGGTCCGCCTTTTCAGCCAGAGGTTGGGTTTCGGCGGCGTCACGGATGACTTTCAAACCGTCGCGCAGCCATTGCACAACCGCGCCGGCGACAAAAATCGACCCTTCGAGCGCATAGGTCGGTTTGCCATCGAATTGATACGCAATGGTTGTCAGCAAACGGTTCTTGGACGCGACGGCCGTTTCGCCCGTGTTCAACAAGGCAAAACAGCCGGTGCCATAGGTGGATTTCAACATGCCGGGCTCGAAACACGCCTGCCCGATGGTGGCGGCCTGCTGATCTCCGGCAACGCCCAGAATGAGGATCGGACGGCCAAAGAGATCAGGCCGCGTAGTGCCGAAATCCGCGGCACAGTCCTTGACCTCCGGCAACATCTGCAAGGGGATATCAAAAAGATCACAGATCGACGTGCTCCAGCGCCCCTTGTGGATGTCGTAAAGTAGCGTGCGCGCGGCATTGGTGGCATCGGTCACATGCGCAGCACCCCCCGTGAGCTTCCAGATCAGGAAACTGTCAACGGTGCCAAAGAGCAACTTCCCCGCCCGCGCCCGGTCGCGCGCGCCGTCCACATGGTCTAAAATCCATTTCAGCTTTGTGCCGGAGAAATACGGGTCCGCCAGAAGCCCCGTTTTTGCCGTGATCATCTTGTCATGCCCGGCTTCGCGCAATTCACGACAATAATCCGCCGTGCGGCGATCCTGCCAGACAATCGCGTTGTGGATCGGTTTGCCCGTTTCCTTTTCCCACACAACCACGGTTTCACGCTGGTTGGTGATGCCGATTGCCGCGATATCATCCGGTCCAAGCCCTGCCTTTTCGACGGCAGCCCTGCATGTTCCAGCCGTGGTTGACCATAAATCATCTGGATCATGCTCGACCCAACCGCTATCTGGAAAATGCTGCGGAAATTCTTCCTGCGCGCTGGATTTGATCTTCATATTGGCGTCGAAAACGATCGCGCGCGAAGATGTGGTTCCCTGATCAATCGCAAGAATATGGGTCATGGTTCCCCCCGGATATCACTGAATTCTGCTGGGCGATTTTGCCCATGAAAAAGCCGGGGCGCAAGCGAGCGCCCCGGCCAAAAGTCAAAGAGTTACTGCCAGGACTTGATCAGCTCGTCATAGCTGACGGTCTGTGGCTCTTCGTCTTCGTTCTCGAGCTTGGCATAAGGCGCGCCGGGCTGGCCGAACCAGTGATCCGCACTCATTTCCTCGTTCATCACGGGACCCAGATCACCCTGAACACCTGCGCGTTCCAGACGCTCAAGCACTTTTTCCTGATCGGCGCAAAGTGCATCCAGCGCTTCCTGAGGTGTTTTCGCACCGGACATTGCGTCGCCGATGTTCTGCCACCACAGCTGCGCCAGCTTCGGATAATCCGGAACGTTGGTGCCGGTTGGAGACCATGCCACCCGCGCAGGCGAGCGGTAGAATTCCACCAGACCGCCCAACTTGTCGGCACGTTGCGTGAAGTGATCCGCGTCAATTGTGGATTCGCGAATGAAGGTCAGACCAACGTCAGATTTCTTCAGGTCCACCGTCTTGGACACCACGAACTGCGCATAGAGCCACGCGGCCTTGGCGCGGTCCACAGGTGTGGATTCCATCAGCGTCCAGCTGCCTGCATCCTGATAGCCGATCTTCTGACCCTCTTTCCAGTATGCGCCATGGGGCGAAGGGGCCATACGCCACTTGGGCGTGCCATCTTCGTTCATCACAGGCAGATCCGGAAGAACGGTTGCGGCGGTAAAGGCCGTATACCAGAACATCTGCTGGGCCACGTTGCCCTGCGCCGGGATTGGTCCGGCTTCGCCGAAGGTCATGCCAGCAGCCGCAGGCGGTGAATACTTCTGCAGCCATTCGATCGCCTTGGTCACCGCGTAGACAGCCGCAGGCGAATTGGTCGCACCACCACGGGCCACACAAGAACCGGTTGGCTGGGAGTTCTCGTTCACGCGGATGCCCCATTCATCGACCGGCAGACCGTTTGGCTCGCCCACATCGCCCATGCCCGCCATGGACATCCACGCGTCGGTGTAGCGCCAGCCCAATGAGGGGTCTTTCTTGCCGTAGTCCATGTTGCCAAAGACTTCGCCATCGACACCCATATGACTCAGGTCACGGCCGGTGAAGAATTCGGCAATGTCCTCATAGGCCGACCAATTCACCGGAACGCCCAGATCATAGCCATATTTCTCTTTGAAATCAGCCTTGTTCTTGTCGTCGTTAAACCAGTCATAGCGGAACCAATAGAGGTTCGCGAACTGCTGTGTGGGCAGCTGGTAGAGCTTGCCATCAGGGCCGGTGGTAAAGGATGTGCCGATGAAGTCATCGACGTCCAGTGTGGACAGGGTCACATCTGCGCCCTCGCCCGCCATCCAGTCGGTCAGGTTGCGCACCTGCTGGTAGCGCCAATGCGTGCCGATCAGGTCGCTGTCGTTGACATAAGCGTCATAGATGTTCTCACCCGACTGCATCTGTGTTTGCAGCTTTTCGACCACATCACCTTCGCCGATCAGGTCATGGGTGACCTTGATGCCGGTGATCGCGGTGAAGGCCGGGGCCAGCACCTGAGATTCGTACTCATGCGTGGTGATCGTCTCGGAGACGACCTTGATTTCCATGCCCTCGAACGGCTTGGCCGCATCCACGAAGAATTGCATCTCCGCCTCTTGCGCGGCACGGTCGAGCACGGAGAGCCCGGCAATCTCGTTGTCGAGAAACGCCTTTGCTGCTTCCATGTCGGCCCAAGCCGGCAGGGCCATGCACGCGACCATCGCGCCCACAGCTGTGGTTGATTTCAAAGATAAGTTCATGATTGTCCTCCCAAGACGTTATTGAACTGTTTTTATCAGACCGCCCGGACGTTTCCGGACGTGCCGTTCTTTCTGGTCTAAACCCAGCGGAACACCGCCACGGCATAGACCAGACACGCCAACAGCGCATAAGGCTGTGGTGCGACCTCAAGACCCAGCCAGATCAGATTGATGAAGGCTGAGCCCAACAGCGTGATGAACAAACGATCACCGCGCGTGGTTTCGATCCGAAGAATGCCCACACGGGGCGTCTCCGGGTATTTGATTGCAAGTATCGTGAAGGTGATCAGCAGGCACGCGATCACCCCGAAGAAAATTGCCGTCGGTACGGTCCATGCCATCCATGCCATATCAAGTGAACCTTATCTGATCAGATGTGCTTTTGAGTGTTTCCAAGAACTGTCTGGCGTCTGCGTGAACCAGGCTTTCCCCGAAAGTCTTGCCAAGTTTCAGCTTACTTATTCGGATCTGTTCACCTCCGGTCATGTAGATGATCAATTCATCTCCGGCTGCTTCGATCTTGGCAATATGCGAAGCGTTTACATAAGCCGGGTGACTTGTGAAACTTTGTAGGGAAACAAAATGTGCGTTCATCACACCCTCCCCAGGGCAAAGCCCTTGGCGATGTAGTTGCGCACGAAGTAGATGACCAAGGCACCGGGCACGATGGTCAGCACACCCGCTGCGGCCAGCACGCCCCAGTCGATGCCTGCCGCGCCTTGGGTCCGGGTCATGATGGCGGCTATGGGTTTGGCATCCACGGTTGTCAGCGTCCGGCTCAGCAGCAGTTCCACCCATGAGAACATGAAGCAGAAGAACGCCGCCACACCAATCCCGCTTGCAATGAGGGGCGTAAAGATGCGGATGAAGAAGCGCGGGAAGGAGTAGCCGTCGAGATAGGCGGTTTCATCAATTTCTTTGGGCACACCGCGCATGAAGCCTTCGAGGATCCAGACCGCCAGCGGCACATTGAAGAGGCAATGGGCCAAAGCCACCGCGATATGCGTGTCGAAGAGACCCACCGACGAATAAAGCTGAAAGAACGGCAGGGCAAAGACCGCAGGTGGCGCCATCCGGTTGGTCAGCAGCCAGAAAAACAGGTGCTTGTCGCCCATGAAGGAATAGCGGCTGAACGCATAGGCCGCAGGCAGTGCGACAACAAGGCTGATCGCCGTGTTCATGACCACGTAGATCAGCGAGTTGATATAGCCAATATACCAGCTCTCATCGGTCAGGATTTTAACGTAGTTCGCCAGCGTCAGGTTTCGGGGGAACAGTGTGAATTCGCCCAAAATCTCTGTGTTCGTCTTAAGGCTCATATTGATCAGCCAGTATATCGGCAGGAGCAGGAACAACAGGTAGAGCCCCATGACAATGGCGGACCGGTTTACACGGGGGCTCTTGCGACGGCCAAGTTTGAGCTCGCTTTGGGCCGCTTTGCCGGAAAGCGTTCCGGCACCGGGTGCTTGAATGGTGGTATCAGACATCACACACCGTCCCTTTTGTCGAGGTTCGTCATCACCGTATAAAAGACCCATGAGATCAAAAGGATGACGAGGAAATACATGATCGAGAATGCCGCCGCCGGTCCAAGGTCAAACTGCCCCAGCGCCATTTTTACAAGGTCGATGGACAGGAAGGTCGTGGCATTGCCCGGCCCGCCGCCAGTGACCACGAAAGGCTCGGTGTAGATCATGAAACTGTCCATGAACCGAAGCAGGATCGCGATCATCAGCACACCCGCCATCTTCGGCAATTCGATATAGCGGAAGACAGCCCAGCGGCTCGCCTGATCAATCTTGGCGGCCTGATAATAGGCGTCCGGAATGGATTGCAGACCCGCGTAGGCCAGAAGCGCCACCAGCGACGTCCAGTGCCAGACATCCATGACAATCACGGTGATCCAGGCGGCCAGAATATCCTGGGTGTAGTTGTAGGAAATCCCCATCTTGTCAAGCGTGTAGCCAAGTAGGCCAATGTCCACACGGCCAAAGATTTGCCAGATCGTGCCGACGACGTTCCAAGGGATCAGCAGCGGCAGGGACATGAGCACAAGGCAGAACGACGCCCAGAATCCGCGTTTGGGCATGTTCAGCGCCACATAGATGCCCAAGGGGACTTCAATGGCCAGAATGATCGCGGAAAATGTCATCTGCCGCCAAAGCGCATCCCACATGCGCTCCTCTTCGAGCATCTCCTTGAACCACTCCAGACCGGCCCAGAAGAACTGGTTATTCCCAAAGGTATCCTGCACCGAGTAGTTGACGACGGTCATCAGCGGCACGACCGCGGAAAACGCGACCAGAACCAAAACCGGCAGCACCAGAAACCATGCTTTTTGGTTGACTGTCTTGTTCATCAGGCGGCCTCCCCTGTCGGTGAAATGCGCCAGTCATCAGCGTAAACATTGATACCTTGCGGATCGAAGGTGATTTTCTGAGCATCGGTCGAGATAATGTCGTTTTCCCCGGCAATGGCGCTGATCTCGCGACCGGCAACGTCGAGCCTGACGATCTTGTGCCGCCCCACATCTTCAACCCGCGTGATGCGCGCGGGCACACCGGCCTCGCCCTTTGAAAGTTTGACAAATTCCGGCCGCACGCCAACCTGGAGCTTGCCGTCCTGAGGTGCGTAGCCCGCCCCCAGCGGCACTTTGACCCCGGCGATCCGGGCGACTGCGCCGTCAATTTCCGCATCAAAGAGGTTCATACCGGGTGAGCCGATAAAATAGCCGACAAACGTATGCGCGGGCCGCTCGAACAATTCCTGCGGGGTGCCGATCTGTACCACCCGCCCATCGTACATGACCACAACCTTATCCGCGAAAGTCAGCGCCTCGGTCTGGTCGTGCGTGACGTAAATCATCGTGTGGCCAAACTCGTGATGCAGGGATTTCAGCTGTGTTCTGAGTTCCCATTTCATATGCGGGTCGATAACCGTCAAAGGCTCGTCAAAGAGCAGCGCATTCACGTCTTCGCGCACCATGCCCCGCCCCAGGGAAATCTTCTGCTTGGCGTCCGCTGTCAGCCCGCGTGCCTTGCGGTTGAGCTCTGCTTCCATGCCGATCATCTTGGCGATCTGATTGACGCGTTCAGCCACATAAGCAGGTTCCGCCCCACGGTTGCGCAGCGGAAACGCGAGATTGTCCCGTACCGTCATGGTGTCGTAGACCACAGGAAACTGGAACACCTGCGCGATGTTGCGCTCTGCCGTAGGCGCTTGCGTCACGTCCTGATCGTTAAACAGAATGCGACCCTGGCTGGGGTGCAGCAGCCCGGATATGATGTTCAGCAGTGTGGATTTGCCGCAACCGGACGCCCCCAAAAGCGCGTAGGCCTCGCCATCAACCCAATCGTGGTTCAACTCTTTGAGCGCATAGTCATCTTCGCCACCGGGTTTGGGCAAATAGGAATGCGCAAGATTGTCCAGAGTGATCTTGGCCATTACGCCGCCTCCGCATAGGGTGCCGGGACGACAAGTTCGCCGTCCTGCGCAAAAATGTAGACATGCGCGGGATCGAGATAGACCTGCAATGCCTGCCCCGGCGTGAGGCTTTGCACGCCATGGACAAGCCCGACCCACCGTTCCCCGTGGTGTTCCAAATGTACGAACGTCTCCGACCCGGTGATTTCAGTGACCGAAAGCGTCGTGTTGAATGCCATCGTCCCCGCCACATGGGGCGAAAGCTCCAGATGGCTCGGTCGGAAACCCGCAGTGTATGTGCCATCGGGTAGTTGCGCGGCTGCGGCCACTGCGGGAATGGTTTGCTGATCTCCAAAAGACAGGATGTTGCCTTTCTTCGAAATCTTGAGAAAGTTCATTGGCGGGTCGGAAAATACGCGCGCCGTGGTCGCGTTGACCGGCTTGCGATAAACCGACGGCGTCAGGCCGAATTGCGTGACTTTACCTTCCCAAAGTGCTGCGGTGTTGCCGCCAAGCAAAAGCGCCTCTTCCGGCTCAGTCGTGGCATAGACAAAAATCGAGCCCGACTTTTCGAATATCTTCGGAATTTCAGCCCGAAGTTCTTCGCGGAGCTTGTAGTCAAGGTTGGCAAGCGGTTCGTCCAGCAGCACCAGACCGGCGTTTTTCACCAGCGCCCGCGCCAGCGCACAGCGTTGCTGCTGCCCGCCCGAAAGCTCCAGCGGCTTGCGGTCCAGCATCCCTTCCAGCTTCATTAATTCGGCGGTCTCACGCACCTGCTTGTCGATCTCCGCGCGCGACTGACCCAGCAACCGCATCGGTGAGGCAATATTGTCATAGACGGTCATAGACGGGTAATTGATGAACTGCTGATACACCATCGCAACCTTGCGATCCTGCACCCGCATGCCTGTCACATCCTCACCGTTCCAGACCACGCGACCGGTCGCTGGCACGTCCAGCCCCGCCATCAAGCGCATCAGCGACGTCTTGCCCGACAGGGTCGGTCCCAAAAGCACGTTCATCGTGCCCTTTTGCAGTTCGATGTCCGTTGGGTGAATATGGGTCGCCCCGCCAACGGTCTTAGACACCCCTTCAAGGATCAAGGTCATGTCCGCCCCCCAAGTTTATTCCGCTGCATTGGACTGTCCCGCGGCCAGCTTCGCCCGCATGAATTTGTCCAAGACAGCAATTTCTTCGTTCTCGAGCCGCAATCCCAGCTTGTTGCGACGCCAGACCACGTCTTCGGCTGATCGCGCATATTCTCGCGTCATCAGCCAGTTGATTTCCCGCTCGGTCAGGCTCGCTCCGAAATTCTGACCTAAATCCGCTTCTTTGTCTGCGCTGCCCAGAACGTCCCAGCTCTCCGTTCCGTAAGCTCGCACCAAACGCCTTGCCCAGAATTCCGACAGAAACGGGTAGTCTCCGGTCAAGCGCGCGATCAAAGCATCGAAGCCATCAACCGCGAAATCCCCGCCCGGCAGGGCAACACCCGCTGTCCAGTGATCAGATGTGCCCGGGAAAAAAGGTTTGATCTTGTCCATCGCGTCTTCGGCAAGTTTCCGGTAGGTTGTGATCTTGCCACCAAAGACATTCAAAATTGGCGCGCCACCGGAGCTATCAACGTTAAGCGTGTAGTCCCGCGTTGCCGCTGTGGCACTGCTGGCCCCATCATCATAAAGCGGTCGGACGCCTGAGTAACTCCAGACAACATCCTCGGCCGTGATATCGGCTTTCAGATACTGGTTGACGAAATTCAAAAGATAATCGCGTTCGTCAGGGGTACATTCAGGCTTCTGATCAGGATTTTCGTGTTCCGCATCGGTCGTGCCGATCAAGGTAAAATCTGTCTCGTAAGGAATCGCAAATATGATCCGGCCATCGGTGCCCTGAAAGAAGTAGCATTTCTCGTGATCATAAAGCCTGCGCGTAATGATGTGGCTGCCGCGGACCAGACGCACGCCTTCCGTGGAATTGATTCGTACTTTTTGCTGGATGATATCCCCAACCCAGGGCCCTCCGGCATTCACCAGCATCCGCGCTTTCAGCACTTTTTGCTTGGCGGTGGCACCCCCTTCGACGGTCACCTCCCAATGATCGTCAACGCGGGCCGCGCTGATCACTTTGGTGCGCACCAATATGTCGGCTCCGCGCGCCTCTGCGTCGCGGGCATTGAGCACCACCAGACGCGAATCCTCGATCCAGCAATCGGAGTATTCGAATGCCTTCTCGAAACGATCCTCTAACGGCTTCCCTTCAACACTGCTTCTCAGGTCCAGGGTCTTGGTTGCGGGCAGAATTTTCCGCCCTCCCAGATTGTCGTAAAGCAACAAACCGAACCGGATCAGCCACGCCGGACGGCGCCCTTTCATCCACGGCATGACAATGTTGAGAATCCGCGAAGTAGGTGTTGTGCCCTCGAACCGCATATCCCGATGGTAAGGCAAGACAAATCGCATCGGCCAACTGATATGCGGCATGGCTTTCAGCAGGATCTCCCGTTCAGCCAGGGCATGACGCACCAGGTTGATCTCGAAATACTCCAGATAACGCAGCCCACCGTGAAACAGCTTGGTCGACGCCGATGAGGTCGCAGAAGCGAGATCGTTCATCTCGGCAAGCGCCACGCTCATGCCACGCCCCGCCGCATCCCGCGCGATACCGCATCCGTTGATGCCACCACCAATAACAAGGAGATCATAGGTCTGCTGATGCGACTTTTGCTTCGACACAAGACCCTCCCAATCATAGCGTGCGAATTCCGATCAAAGAGGTAACGCAGCCGTTACCGGCGATCAAGCGGTATTTTTCGTTTATGTTCGTTTTTGATCGGAATCAATAAAACGAACCTCTCCAACCCAAGGACTGTAACTCGCCAACGGATTGAAGTTAAACATCATTTCTCGCATTCCGCGAAGAACTACAAGAAACGGGCGATTGTAGCTGCTCTGTATAGCAACACCGACGTTCGCAAAATACGTTGCAATTTCAAGATGTTTTCCCATAGTCAGGATCAGGAGGACAGCCATGTCGCAGACTTTTCGCCATCCTGACATTCTAAAAATCGCCCAAAAAGAAGGCAAGGTGACGGTCGAAGGCCTGGCCGAGCATTTCGGTGTGACCCTGCAAACCATACGCCGCGATCTGACCGAACTTGCCGAAGCGAACAAACTCGAACGTGTGCATGGCGGGGCAATACTCCCCTCCGGCACCATCAACATTGAATACGAAGAACGGCGCAACCTGAATGAAGCGGCCAAACTTGAGATGGCGCGAACCTGTGCGCAGCACATCCCCGAGGGGTGCTCTGTTTTTCTCAACATCGGCACCAGCACCGAAGCCGTTGCGCGCGAATTGCTGCATCATCGCGACCTCATGGTCGTTACGAACAACATGAACATCGCCAATATCCTGGTCGACAACCCGGATTGCCAGATCATCGTCACGGGTGGCGCGTTGCGACGGGCCGACGGGGGCCTCGTCGGCAACATTACCATTGATACAATTCGACAATTCAAATTCGACATTGCAGTCATCGGCTGCTCCGCGATGGACGAAGACGGGGATTTACTGGATTTCGACGTTCAGGAAGTGGGCGTCAGCCAAACGATCATTGCACAATCGCGCAAGTGCTTCCTGGTCGCCGATCATTCCAAATTCGGACGCTCAGCTCCGGCGCGCATTGCGTCCATGCGGGCCCTGTCTTCTGTTTTCACCGACCGCCCCCTGCCCGGCGATTTGGCGATCCGATGCAGAGACTGGAACACCAGCGTTTTCGTCACATCCTGATCGTCAGTGAACCACCGCGCCTGTTCCAAGACAGATTCATGTTCCTGGCAGGGCGGCCTGCTCGATTGATTTGAGCAGATCAACAAACCCCGCCGCCTGATGCCGCGCCGTTGCAGATCCTTTTTTGGCGGTGGCTAGATGGGCCTCACCCACCACGCCCGCGGGGTTCAGATCGCGCGCAATCCACCCGTATGAAATCGGACCAATGGGTTGCAAAACGCCGTGCTCCGCGGAGGAACCGAAATCCCGGGCGGCATCCATATCCACGGTATCTGGCCGGAAATGCAGCATCAGTGACGTCTCTAAATCCCCGCCATGAATACCAAACCGGTTCTCACGATCCGAAAAAACGCCATCGGGCGCCCCAAAGGACCCCCATTGGCATTTCACGGCCAGCATATTCGCCTGAACCCGCAACTCACGTGAGAGAATGGAGATCAGATCAAGATTGCCGCCGTGCGAATTGATCACTGCAAGCTTGCGAACCCCGGCGCGGGCCACGGAAAGGCCGATGTCTGTCCAGACGTTCAAGGCTGTCGCCGCAGTCAGGGTCAACGTGCCCGCCGCCCACTGGTGTTCGTTCGATTTGCCAACAGATTGAAGGGGCAGGATGCGCACATCCATATGGTCCGGCAACAGACAGCGCACCTCTTCCAGCATGCCGCGCGCGATTATCGCATCGGTTCCGACCGGAAGATGCGGACCATGCTGTTCAATTGCCGCCGTGGGCAGGACGGCAATGGTCTTCATTGGGTCGATGCTTTCGAATGCCGGGGCCCGGAAATCGCCCCAATCCCAGGTTGCCGTCATATCTCTGCCTCTCTGGGCTCAGACTGGCCTGTGCCCATAAATCTATCCATCTTCCGGGCCACCTCTCTCAAATGAGTGCTGCGCGTTGCATTGGTCGAAGCGTCCATCCGATAATGCGCGGCAAATGTCGTCTTGCAGCGGCGCGCACAAATGGCCCGGACACCGCGTAACAGCGTCCGCCTGCCGGGTGACCCGATGAGATGGGTCACCCACCAGCTTGCGCCACATGTCGTAAAGACCCCTAGCCGGGTGATATGGGTCAACCCGGGTCGAATTTTCTGGTTTTGCGAATTCGGTAGTTTGAACGCGACGTCCGGCAACAATACGCGGTCCAGCCAGCCTTTCAGCATCGCCGGCATGCCATACCACCAGGTCGGGTAGACAAAGATCAACGTATCGCACCACAAGACATCGTCCACGTCTCTTTCGACAGGCGCGCGATTTGTGGCGGCATCGGCATAGGTCTCAAATTCACCTGCGGTCAACACAGGCGCAAAATCTGCACCATAAAGATCCCGCAATCGCACCTCAGCGCCGGAGAACGCGAGCCGCTCCAGCACGACATCACGCACAGCAGATGTGTAGCTGCCTTCCCTGGGGTGGCAGTAAATCACAAGCGCCCGGGTCATGTGACTTTGCCCCGCTTCAGACCAGGGTAGCTGTACATTTGACGAAAATCCCACTGCGCATCCTCCCAGGCGATCATCTTGCCCGGGTTCAGCAGCCCCTTGGGATCGGCCTCTCGCTTGAACGCCAACTGCCGCTCGTCCACCGTCTGGCGCCCGCCTTCCTCCAAAGTATACCGATGCGGGTTGAATACCATGGCACCCGCGTCCTCATGCAGTTTTATGATCTCCTCAAGCCGTTCCACCGTGGTGAATTTCACAAGACTGAGACCCGCAAACATCACCTTGCCGTTTTCTCTCATCACCTCAAGATGTTGCAGGACTTCTGGGCTCAGGGCCTCTCTCAACTGCGCAATCTGTTCCATGTGCTCAGGAAAGCCATAACGAACCTGTAGATAGGTGATAGACGGGTCAACCTTCATCGCGCGCAATGTCGTGTGGTTCCAACCGTATTCAAAAATCATGCCGGGCGCGCGTTCCCAATCGGAGGCATCGCTGCGGTAAATCAGGCGCGTGGCAGTGCGGCGCTTCAGGAACGTCTCAAACCCATCCATCGATTGCGGGGCGACCATCAGCGCGATCAGATGCGTCGCCTCAGTGACATGGGGTGCTACGCGCTGGAAGTAGCTCTTGGCAATGGGCGCTTCAAATATTGTCGCCAACTTCAGCAGGATACCGTCTTCATGGGCAAGGTCGTTGGCAAATTGCACTGCCTCTGCAAAACCGTCGGTGGCCACGAACATCTCGACCCATTCATAGGCAGGCGCCAAAGGCATTTCGATTTCGGTGATGATGCCGTTGGTGCCATAGGCATGGCTGACGCGGGCTAAATCCTCACCCTGAAACTCCAGAACACGCGGTTGCTGCTCCATCGTTATGACACGCAACCGGATAATATTTCCCAGATCACGCAGGCCGCCCCATGTGCACGAACCGACGCCGCCGGACCCGCCCGCGATGAACCCGCCAATGGTTGCGGTGGCCCAGGTGGACGAAAACATGCGGATTTCCTGAGCAGAATGGGCCTTGCAGGCGGCATCGAGATCTTTGAGCAAACACCCAGGCTCAACCACCACACGACCGGGCTGAATGCTCTTGACCTGCGTCATGTGCCGCAGATGCATAACGCACCCACCAGCCAGCGGCATCGCCTGACCATAGTTGCCCGTTCCCGCACCTCTGACCGTAACCGGGACGTCATACTCATAGCAGGCTTTTAAAATTTCGATGACGTCCGCTTCGGATCGGGGGTTGACGACGAAATCAGCCATCACGCCATCAAGAGCGGCCTTCAAGACAGGGGAATACCAGAAGAAATCCCGGCTTTTCGCCTTTCGCGCGGCCGCGTTGGTCTCAATTTCGAGATGTTCCAACGCGGCCATGGCTGCAGCAATGTTCGCTGTCATGGTGTCCTCATCAAATGGTCAAGCTCCGCATAATCCGGCAAGGCGCGTTCGATCTGAACGGCGTCACGCAGCACGATACGGTCAGATTGCGGGCGGGCAAAAAGCTCGGTCCAGGACCGCGCCCGGCAAATGACAAGGTCAGCAGACGCGCCAGGTTTCAGGCTCGGAAGCTCAAACCCGCAAGCCCGCGCAGGATTGGTGGTGAAAGCTTCGACCCAATCCTCGGCAGAGTGATCCAGATGGCCTATGCGCGTGGCCTCGCGCATAACTTCGATCATGTCGAGGTCACCGTAGGCATAGAAAGGATCACGCGTATTGTCTGATGCAAATGAAACATTCACGCCCCGCGCCTTCAGTTCATGAACCGGCGCAATACCCCGCATGCGCGGCGTGCCGTGCTGACGATCCTGAAGATAAAGGTTGCACATGGGTAATGACACAACATGCACACCCGCGCTTGCGACAAGGTCCATCGTCTCGGTCGCGCGATCTTCAGCTTGCATCGACAACGAGCACAAATGGCCCACAACGACGCGGTTCTCAAATCCGGTCTCGAGCACGGCCTGTGCCACCATGCGCAGCGCCTCGGAGGTAGGATCGAGCGTTTCATCCACATGAAAATCTACATCCAAGCCACGATCCCAGGCGAGATCAAGAAAGGCTCTGATCCGATCCGACAGGTCGGGAACGGGATAGGCGACCATCCCCAGAACACCCCCGGCCTGCGCCACAAGATCGGCTATCTGCACAAAGGAACCATCCCGTTCGACCGCCTCACATCCCACCAGGCAGGCGGCTTGCAGATCAATGCGCCCTTTCCAGGACGCACGGACCTCCTGAAGCACCGGCCAGGAAATCCGGTCCTGCGGCGGAATGCTGTCAATATGTGTGCGCATGGCCCGCGTGCCATGCGCGTAGGCACATCGCAATGCAAAATCCATCCGGGCAGAGACGTCATCCGCATCCCAATGGGTTTGACGATCACTGGCCGCAGTTCGCAATGCGCCCTCAAAACTGCCGTCGGGGTTGGCGGCCCGGGGCCAGATGTGCCCCTTGTCCAGATGAGTATGCATGTCAGTGAAGGCCGGGAAAACCATCGCGCCTTTCAGATCAACAGGCCGTCCGGGTTGGTCACTGATCTTGCCTTCCCGGAGGTGGAGGTCGATGGGTACAAGGTCCCCCGGCGTCCCGATCAGGCAGGCAGGTACTGTGAGATTTTGAAGCGTCAACGGACCATCGGGCAGCGTCATGAAGTCCATCAGATATCTCGCTTCAGGGCGCTCTCATGCCATTTGCGCAGCAGCATATGGCTGAGAAAACTGAGACCGGCAAAGATGATCACGCCGGTCAATGCGATAAGAAAGAGTGCTGCAAACATGCGCGGTATGTTCAGACGATACCCGGCCTCCAGAATGCGGAATGCCAAACCGGATTTCAGCCCACCGGTGCCCGCGACATATTCCGCCACCACTGCACCGATCAGCGACAGCCCCCCGGCGATCCGCAGGCCCCCCAGAAAATAGGGTAAAGCCGAGGGCAGTTGCAGGTAGCGCAAGGTTTGCCAGCGCGTAGCCCCATAGATGCGAAAAAGGTCCCGCAGGTTGTGGTCCGCCGAATTAAGGCCCAACGTCGTGTTGCTGAGCACCGGAAAAAACGCCACCAGCCATGCGCACATGAGCAATCCAGCGATCCGGCTGTCAACGTAGATGAAAATCAGCGGTGCAATCGCAACGATCGGTGTGACCTGAAGAATGACCGCGTAGGGGTAAAAACTCATCTCAACCAGACGTGATTGCGTAAAGATTACCGCCAGCCCCACCCCGCCGATGACCGCAACGGCAAGGGCCATCAAAGTGATCTGAACCGTTACAAGAAGTGCCTCAAAGAGGATTGCCCAATCCTCTATCAAGGTCTCCAGAACCAGCTTCGGCCCCGGCAGGATATAGTGCGGAATTTCGTTCCAAACGACAACACGGTCCCAAAGGCCCAACATGATCAGGAGCACAAGGACTGGTAGAATCCACTTTCCGCCTGCTTCAAGTCGCTTACGTCGAAGGCGCGCCAACTCCTCCTTATCCGTCGCCAGCTGACCGTGATCGACCACGCTCATGCCGCTTCGCCCATGGCAAGGCGCAAGGCGTCAGCAGTCTGCCGCGTGTAACCGGCGTATTCCGTGGACGTCCGAAAATCCTCATTGCGTGGGTATGGCGCATCCACGGACAGTTCAGTGACAACGCGCCCCGGTCTGGCCGCCATGATGACGATTCGGTTGGATAAGAACACGGATTCGAAAACCGAATGCGTCACGAATACCACCGTGCACCCGAACGCGTCTTTCAGCTTCAACAAGTCATTGTTCAACTTGAACCTTGTGATTTCGTCTAGCGCGGCAAAAGGTTCATCCATCAGGATCAAACGAGGGCGGGTGACCATGGCGCGCGCGATCGAAACACGCATTTTCATGCCACCTGACAACTCCCTCGGATAACTGTCTTGAAACCCGTCCAACCCGACGAGATTTAATGCGTCGTCAATCTCTTTTGCGACTTCACCATAGGCTTTGCCACGCAGTCGAAATGGCAGCCACACGTTTTGCGCGACTGTTGCCCAAGGCATCAAGGTAGCCTCCTGAAACACAACGCCAAGATCATCGGCGCTGTGCTCGCCGCTCCAAACGATCCGTCCCGCTGTTGGATGCACCAAATCACTGATCAACCGCAAGGCGGTGGACTTGCCGCAGCCGGACGGCCCTAACAAGGAGAGGAAGTCGCCCTGTCTGACCTGCAAGGACATGCCTTTCAGCGCGGTGATGTTCCCATTGAAAACCTTGTCCACCTGCTCCATGCGCAGCAATTCCATCTGCTGCGAGGACACTTCATCGCGTTCTCCCATTTCCCCCCCGAAGCCAGATGACCTGTTCTGCTGCGCTTCACCAAAGAGCTCCAACCGCTCAGGGCTTGATGCTTTTTCCAACAGACTTGTTCGTGAATTCAAGCGTGTAGGACGCTTCCCAATCCAAACCATCTTCCAGCACACCAGCGGCAACCATTTTCTGATAGAAGTCGCTGACAACTTCGTCGGTCATGGCGCCTATCCCCATCTCCAGGGCCGCACCACTGTCCACGATACCCTGTTCCAGCATCATTTTCTTGGCGAAATCGATCTTGTCCTGAGACATATCGGGGTTGGCTGCAATGATCATCTGGTCAGCCGCAGTACTATCGCCATAGAGGTAGTTGTACCAACCGGTCAGAGATCCATCGACAAAGCATTGAACTTGCTCGGGTGTGTTTTCAATGGTGGCGGCCATGGTCTCGATCGTCGTGGCATAAGACGAATAGCCTGCGTCAGCGATCAGAAACACGTTGGGTTCAATACCGGCTTCCTTACGAACCGCATAGGGTTCAGAGCTCAGGAAACCCTGCATACCTTTTTTCTTATCGGCGATGAAGGGTGCCGGGTTATAGGTATAGGGCTGACGCTGCGCGACCGTAAATCCATGTTCGGCAATCATCCACTGATAAAATGACGCAAAGCCATTGTCCCCGATAAGCAGTGTCAGGTCTTTGAGTTCCTCCCAGCTTTCAGCCTCACCCGGATGGGCCAGAATGACCTGCGGGTGTTTCTGGAAGATGGCGGCTACAGAGACAACGGGGATACCTTCCTTGACGGCATTGAATGCCTGCAACATGTCACCGCCCATGTGAAAATCAACCTTTCCTGCGAGCATCAACGCGCGATTGTTGACCTGTGGCCCACCAGTAATGATTTCGACATCAAGACCGCATTCGGCGTAGGTTCCATCCGCAACCGACTGGTAGAAACCGCCGTGTTCGGCTTGCGCCAGCCAGTTGGTCCCAAACACAACAGGGGTCAGATGCCCATCAGCGAGCCCGGCAGTCGCGCAAAGTGAGAGCGCGCAGGCAAGAAAAGGGGAATGGGTTACGGTCATGGCAGCCTCCGGTTTCTGAACTTTTCTCAATCCGGCGAGAACGAAGAGGCAGGGATTTTTCTGCGGCGTTCGGGACAGATTGAACGCCATGTTCACCCAAAAAGTGACTCATTTCCACGATTTTGTCAGAACAGACGAAAGCGCGCGGCCAAAAAAGGAATGGGCCGGTCGGATAAGCCGAATTTTTATGCGGCGCGATCCGGTCGCAGTCTAAGCGAAGATTGCCGACCAACATTCAATGCAAGCATCCAGTTGGTCAGCCTCAAAAGCAACCCATAGATGGCGCCCACTGTGGTGAACTTTCAGGATGGCCGGCAATTGCGCGTCCGCGCGCGCCCAAATGACACAATGATCCGGGCTCGATTGTTCATCGGTGACCTTGCCAGACCCATGCTCAGTATCCAGTGCCTGTAGTTCCATCCCAAGGGCGGTCTGCCCAATTATTGCCGCGCCTTCGGCAGCGTCACTGTCGAAAATCGCCAGGGCAAAAATCCGACAATCCGCGATGGCGGTCTCAAGGGTCACCGATGGCATCGCCTTGCCTGATCCTTCAAAAAGCTGGGCGGACAAATCGGCTGCCGACAGCCCCATCACCCCTTCCGGCAAGGCGCTCTGCGCGATTTCTGTTTGAACGTACACGCTATCAGCCTCAGCGCAGAAGCCGTGTAGAACTCCAGCGACACTCGCGGGGTCGTCAATGGAGATTTGTGTTTCTGATATCTCGTCCGCGCTCTCCAAACGGACATCTTTCCCAACCGACACCCCAAAGAGCCGTCTTTCCGCTACATCAAGAACCAGGTCTCCGACGCGATCATTTGTGAAGCGTAAGTGGCGGCGCAACACCGTTTCATCAATTTCCTGCAAGATTGCTCTTAACCTTTGCGCAGCATCCTCCTTAGCCAGAGGTCTGCCGCGCGCAGAAAAACCATGTTCGATATTGCGCAGACTGGACAACACTTTGCAAAGACGTTCCGCGTCCTCCGTTCGACCATCGGGCATGGTTCAGCCCTCCGCCCCGATGTCAGAAAGCAGCTCAGATGCAACCGCCAACATCTCGGAAACCGGTTCTGGACCGTCGTGAAGAAAGCACAAGGCCTCTTCGTCCGCATGATTGGACCTGACGATGCAAAACCTTTGCGCCGCGTCAAATTCGATTAAGCTGGGGGTAAGACCGTTAGCACCGAAAAACCTGTTGGACACACCCGCATGAGCCCCTGCGGCAAGACGGGAGGCCGCGCGGCGACACAGATCATCCAGCTTTTCCTGTGTGGTTCGTTCGCGGCTACTGGCGGACAGCACCATACCGGTGGAGACATCAGCAAAGACCACGACGCTGCACCCCGCAAACCGGTCGCGGAAACTGTCCAGCCGATCTTTCACTGACAAACTATTCATCTTTGCCGGTCACACACACGCATTCTGCCTTTTCAGAGTGTGTTTGGCATAACCGCAGAAAATGTGATTCCGGTTAACGAAATCAGGAGAATTTGGGGCTCAGGTCCAGATCTTCCTCAGGCTGAGGTCGCGGCGTCGGCCGCTCCCTGCGCGATTTGGCGATGGGGCGGCGCGGCACAATCCTGTCGCCCGTTTCCTCATGGGCCACCGAAGCAGAGGAAACTTCATTTTCCACCTGAGCTTGCGGTTCACAGCTCAAGGTCTTGAAAGGTTCCAGCGGGCTACCATCTTCAATCTGATCTGCTATCTTGTTGATTGTGTTCAGAAACTCGGTGACGAATGGCTCTGCGCCACTTTCTTCCCAAATCGCGGGATCATCTTCGGCATCGCGTGCCTGGGTCAACGAGATCATCATTGATGCAGCAAACAACGCGTCGGTTTCTGAGCGCACGCGTTTGAGCACTTTGCGGCGATCTTTTTCCGACACCAACATGTCTCCGCGCGTCAGCAACAAAAGGGAGTGCTCCTGGATATGTTTTGACACGTTTTCCCAAACTGACGCCTCGCTCTGACGCCAGGCCTGGGTGGCCGGGCTGCACCAGATAACCCCATCAGCCAAAGGCAAAATGCGTTCCCAAACGGCGGACGCCATATTCGGATCAGAAATACCCGGCATGTCGACAATATCGCACATCCGCAGTATCTCTTCCTTGCACTGCACCCGGATGAACGCCGTTTCTTCGGTTGATATTTCCTGCAATGCTTCAAGCTCGCACGGGGTCTCGTTTCCCTCCAGATCCACGATGGCCGCCGGACCCGAACCATAGCTGATCCACACCGGCGGCAGCTGGGTGGCAATGACCTGCACCGGCAAGGGGTCAGACCCGATCATCAGGTTGGCAAGGGTACTCTTTCCGGCGCTGAATTCGCCCATTAGGGCGATCCGCGGGCGGCGCGGCCCCTTCACGCCTTTCAGAAAAGCAGGCTCATCTTGAGGGGGGGTGTCGAGCGTCATGATGCATACTCACTCAGTGTTTCTAAAGCTTTTGTCAGCATTCCCTGACGGTCAGGCGGCGCAATCTTGGCCACGTAAGCCTGAAGTTCCTGCGGGCTCGATTGCGCCAGCTTGTCAAACACATCGAACACCGATTTTTGTTCAGCTAGAAACGTGTCCAACGCTTCTGCGGCCGTCTTGCGGACTTCCTGTGCAAGATCATCGCGGAGTTCGTCGACAAAGGGATTGGTCTCGGTCTTGATCAATTCATAGAAGTTAGATGCATAGGCTTTGTAGCCGCGCCGATGCAGCCACCAGCGTTTCCACCAACTGCCATTGAGATCGAGCGCGATGGTTCGGCCCAGCGAAACGGGTGGCGGAACCTGTGGCGCCTGTGGCAGTGAAATCCGCGTAAGCTCAGGTGGCAAACCAAAAGCCTGTTGGTAAAGCTGACTCAAATCCAATGCCGTTTCTTGTGTCGCCGCCTCGAAGGCTGCCTTGCTTTTGCGCGCCAGAACCTTGTGAGACGACCCAAGAAGCATCCGCAACCCGGCCGGATCATAGGTCCATGGTTCATGATCGCCGAATTTCTCAAGATGCACGATCAGTGAGGCGGTCGCCCGTTCCAGGAAGCTCGCTTGCACACGATCCATCCGCTCCGAAAACTCCGCCACGATGGCCGCATAGGTGTCATCAAGCTTGTCGAGTTGTGAGGTTGTAATTTCGGCCATCCGATTGATCGCGTCACCGCGTTCAAGGCGCTGGCCATCAGCGGTTCTCGCGCTTGTTTGCGTGATCCGCTCTGCTGCGGATATCGCATTGGCCAGATTTAACCCGCTGGAGGCGACGCGCTGCAATGTGACTTGCCCAATGCCCTCCGCGATGCGTGTAGCGAGCGCCCGCTGCAGCGACGGGATGCCGGATAAGGCCCATGCCATCTTGGTCGGATCGCGGCTCTCCACCTCGTCAATGACATCGCTGACGTCCGCGGCCTCAGACCACTCAAGCAACGCCTGGGCGCTTGATGCAGGCAGCGCGTCCAGTTTTCCTTCCAGAGCACAAGCCGCCCACATCGCACTGCCGAAGAGAATCTCGGCATCCTCCGGCCCTTTGTGGCGCGCAAGCGTCTCAGCGATACTCTGGGATATCTGCGGGATCTGGTTCTTGGGATCAGACAACTCGTCAACACGATTGACGAAGATCACGACATCGCGGGATTTGACGTTTGATATCAGACGAATAAGGGCAAGGTCGGTTGAAGACAGCGCCTGGTGCGCAGACAGAACGACGACACAGATGCGGCTGTCACGGATCGAACGAATGGTGATTTGCTCACGCATCATGAAGGTATCGTTCACACCCGGCGTGTCGCGAAGACACAAACGGATCGGCAGTGACGCGCGCTGCATGTTCAAATCTGCCGACTTGGTGATATCCGCGAAACGCCCCTGTTCTTCGGAGATGTCAGGATCTTCCGCGTCAGGCTCTTCGCCGAGGCAGACATATCGTTCAATCAGGTCCTTATCGAAATAGCCATAGTCACGCTGCTGGCCAAGCAACATCTCAAATTTCCGGCCCAGACGGACACGTGATTTCTCGCGCATTTCGGCGGCCTGCGCCTTGATCTTTTCTAGTTCATCATCGGCCCCTGCGCGACTGGCCAGCTCACCAATGCGCCCCCCGCCGGAAATCAGGCGATCCCATTCATCTTCGTCGAAAAACTGAAACGACGCGCTATCCTTGAAGCCCGCAGTTTGCGGATGAAGGTGCAAAGAGGTCACGACCGACGTCCAAGGATTTACATCCGCTGGCAATAAATCTGTCCGACCGACCACGGCGTTGACCAGAGAGGTTTTGCCGGATTTGATCTGGCCGATCATCGTGACGCTTGGCTCGAAGCTATCAAGTTGGCGCAGCAAACGATCAGCACGCTTTGCGGTATTGTCGTCTCCCAGAGATTGCAAGGATTTCAGCGCCTTACGCACCGCGGCTGCGGTCTTCCCAAACGCTTCGAGGGGCTCAAGACCTACCTTTAGCAGATCGGCCCGTGTCGCTTCCTGGAACGCCTGGGTGCTCGCCGAATTGAGGACGTTCATCGCTGCCCTCCTGTGCAAGCCGTCTGCCTGCCTGATTGGGCGGTCTCTATGGGTGTCAGAAAAAATGGCATAGGTTTTGAGCCCCGGATGTATTCTCATCCGAATGTGCGGGGCAAATGTGCAGTGATTGTGGCCGTCGGCGGGCTCAAATACTGAGTATCTTTAAGCTTTTAATGACTTACGCGAGATTGCAGATCCCGGCTCAATTGCAAAATAATGGTGGCGGCATCCGCAGCGGACCGCAGATCGTTTTCCAACGTCATCAGCATGACCTTATCGCTGGCCTCGTAAAGATCATTGCGCCAAGCGTCAAAATCGGGCGCGCTTTGTGTTTCGGCGGAAGCAAGTTCGGCGAGGTCTTCGGCCAGTGCACCACAGCAGTTCAGGACCGCATCAGGTGCCGCATCCTGACTGATGTCGGCTGTGCGGGACCGTAACAGGTCCAGTGCCTTCTGATAGGTCTGCCTTTGCGGTGAAGAGGCCTCATCCTTCGCGGTCTCAGGAGCAGACGTATCGGCCCCGTAACGTTCCAAAAACAAAAGTGCGCTGTCCAGATCCGCGCGCCGACCAGACATGGCCAGTCGCAACAGCGTATCTTTAAGAGCTTTGATCCCGCTTGCGGCCATCTGGTCATCAGGGATGCCGCCCGTTCGCGTCAATGTCGCATGTGCCTGCAATGTAGAGGTCGGAAAGAAGCTGTGAAATTCTTCCGCTGCAATATATTGCAGCGCTGAAATCACGTGGTTTAGCTGTCCTTGACCGGCCAATCTGTCGGCTTTGGTGAGCACCAGGAAGCTGTGGTCTTTCAGGTGATCCGAGGCATCCGCCCAGATGTTCGCCTCGGTGGGGCCAAATTCCGAGGTACACCACAAAACGATATCCGCTCGTGACATCGCCCAAGCGGCCGTTGCCGCAAAATCATCCATGTCCTGTGGTGCCGTGACATCCGTCACCGTGGTCAGCTTGAGGAAATCGCATTGCAGGCAAAGCGACGCGACACTCTCATCCGGATCGGTCTGAACATCGTCAAAACTGTAGACCGAGGCTTTTTGCCCGGGTTCTGGCAATGCATGTCCCAGCATCACATCGCAGAGCCTTGATTTCCCAGCGCCCTTAGGGCCAAGAACGACGACATTCACGCCTGACCCCAAACGGTCCAGAAGGTTTTTCGCCTGTGCTTTCGCGGCATCGCTCAAGGTCTCGGACGCCAACACAGCCTCCAACCTTGACATCACCTGAACGCGCTCGACCTCATCCGACACGGCGAATGCCTTCCCGAACCGCTGGCTTGGCATCGGTCACGTTTTGGTTCTGTGCTTCCTTGAGTTTCACAACTGAAAAAGACACGTTGTCCAGATCCGGATCGTTCAGTTTCGCAAGCCGGTCCAACAGTCGATCTGCGATCTCGGCGCTATGATCATCTTCATGCGCGCACAGCACCTCTTCGATCTCCGCATCCGTCAGGAATTGCAGCCCGTCACTGGCAACGATCAGCATGTCGCCCACCTGTAATTCGGTTGGCTCCTGCGGGCAGTCCACAAGCGGCACCTTCTCGCCGAAAAGCACCGATGTCAGGGTGTTTCGGTCCGGGTGGCAACGCCCCTCTTCATGATCTATCAAGCCGGATTTGACCATGAAATCAATCTGAGGTGCCATGGAGTGGTCTTCGTTAAGCTGTTTCAAGCTTCCATTCCGGTAGAGAAACAGGGGGGAATCCCCGATTGATATCCAGTACAGGCGCTTGTTGATGATGACCGTCGCAACCAGTGTGGCCCCCATGCCCCGTGTCTCGGGGTGCGTTTCCATGTGATCGCGCAGACAGGCATTTGCCGCCATTGCCGCGTCAAAGAGATTTGTTCTGACCGTCTCTTCGAACGCCTCGTTGCCGCGTTGGAATGTCAGCTCACTGAAAACCTCGGTCACGACGATTTTGCTGGCTACATCGCCAGCCGCGTGCCCGCCCATGCCATCCGCCAACACCGTCAACCCGATCTCCGCTCCACGCGAAAAATCGCAGATGAGGGCATCTTCCTGATAGCTGCGTTGCCCCATGCTCAGCGCAGAGGAGGCATCAAAATCAAAGGGCGGTGTCATCGCTGCCATTTGCCATATCCCACTTGAAATCCGATCCGCACAACGCCACGAAACGCAATGTGGTTTCGCCAATGCGCAGAAGGTCGGCGTGAAGCAATTCCTCCGTGCTCAGAACAGGGCGGGCATTGCGACGGATGATGTTGGATTTGCCACCATGACCAATATAGAACTTGTTTTCTTCTTCGTCATAAGCGATCGCCGCATGGTTATGACGTGAAATGCTATTGTCGCCAAAATCCAGCTTGATGACCTGATCATCGCCACGTCCGATCATGGATGCGCCGGTAAATATGCTGAAGGAATGCCCGATCCCGGGCCCCTCCACGACCACCAGCCAACCAACGGGAAACTTCTCGTGCTGGGGCTTGGCGGTTGCATTCTCAGAATCGCCGAACGGATCATTGGCGTCAGCTTCGGCGCGATTGAAACCAAGCAATCGTGTCTTTACCCGACCGGCGCGGCGTCCCGCCCGTCCGGCAACCGGAGCGGGCACACCCGACATGGGATCGGTATTCGACAGATCGACCGGAGGAGATTCCACCTCGACAGACCCCGCCTGATCTTCCCCCAAGGCGCTCATCTGTTGCTTTGCGTAGGCAACCAGATCCGGCGCTTTTTCTTGCGCGGGCTCATCTGACGACGCCTCGTCTTGGGCCTCATGTGGTTCCACTTCTTCTGCCGCCGCCGCGGGCGCGTCATCAGAAGCCACGGATGGTGTAACCGCCGGGGCCTCATTTGCGGTTGGGGCAGCGGGTTCCTCCATCATGCGCGTTTGCGCGAGCACGGCGGCAATATCTGCGGTCTGCGTTTCTTCTTCGTCCTGATCGGCGGCTTCGATCTCTTCGACACCCTCTTCGGCAAGGACATCGTCTGCAATCTCAAGCTCGGCATCGACATCCTCGGGCATGACCGAAACGTCCGTCAGCTCACTGTGCTCTTCGGCCGTCTCTTCGGATAGCTCTTCTGCGCGCTCTTCCGCCACCGCAAACGGATCCAGGGGCAAAACCCGATCCTCGGAGTCGATCATGAACGCGTCACGAATTGCATCCTCGTCCAATGCTTCATCGCCTGTAGCAGGCCTCGATTGGTTTTGAAAAACCTTGCGGAAGAGTGTCATTTTATGCCTTTCCAGTTTCGCCTGTTAACCTGCTGCCCCGGATCATCCGGAACGGTGTGATTTGTTTTTGATCTGATTTCTTTCGGAAGGGGGCTAACCGCCCACCACAACAGACCGGTTGATCGTCCAATAGCCGTAGTTTTCACCCATCGAGATGATCTGCCCGACCGTGACTGCGTGAATGTCATCGAATTGCAGTGCCGTGTGCCCCAGAAAGAAATAGGCAAAGAGGATCACCGGTATCGTTGTCAGACGCCGCCAGTTGGTGCTTCTTTCAATCGTCTTTTCCGCCGCAATCAACGCGTCGAAATCACTCTGGGAAATGACTTTGGGCAAACGGGCCTTTCCGCGAGGTCTTGAAGCCGGGCGTGGGCTGTGATCGGGTCCGTCGTAAAGACGTTCCTCTTCTTTGATGAGACGGCTCTTGGTTTTGACAACGGATGCCGGGGTTATGGAGATTTTTTCAGGCTTTGATGACGATGGCGCGGTATCCGAAGACGCACTCAGATCGGTGCTTGTCTGGTCGATTGCGGCGTTAAGCCTGTCAATTATCTGGTCATCCGCCTGCGACGCCGCTGCGACTTGGCCCTGCTGACCGGCCAGGATTGACTGATCGTCGCTTTCGGTGGCCTCTGCCGGGGTTTCATTTTCATCGAGATCGTAAAGATCTCTGAGAAACGCCTCGTCGTATTTGGGATCAACTGTTTTCGATTTGACAGGTGGCGTGTCGGCCTCCTGCACGATCTCTTTTTTCTGAGCGGCAGCGGGTTTTTCGCCAGTGCCCTCAAAATCCGCCGAAACCGTCTTGATCAGATTGCTGACCGTCAGGTCGATGTTCGCATCATCCTGAGCTTTGGCGCGCGCAATTTCGACCCGCTTTGAATGGTCGATCATCAATATCCAGTCCTCCGCGGACTGAATCCTTTCGGCAGGCACGATGTTCATCGCCATGTCGATGGCACCCAGGAAGGCATCGTCGTATTCGGGAAAACGGCCCTGAAGCGGCTCATAAAGGTCTGGCTGATTTGACGCGAGCGCTGCAAGCCGCGCCTGGCTATTCGGCGGGGCTTGCCCGGTGATCAGGTGACTGAGCGATGCCGCCAGGGCATAGAGATCGCTGCAAGGATATTGCTGGCTGCCAGCCACGTAAAATTCCTGGGGAGAATAGCCATCTTTCACCACCAGAACCGCAGACAGCACGCGGCTTTTGCGGCTGGCTTCTTCGCGTGCAGCACCGAAATCAATCAGCACCGGGCGCCCTGTCTTGTCGACGAGAATGTTGTCCGGAGAGATATCCCTATGCAACAAATCCTGACTGTGCACATGACCGATGGCTTCCAGCAATTGCAGCGTCAGCGACCGGACCTGCGCGGGGCTCAGTTTCGGCTCGCCGCTTTCGATGATCTCCAGCAGATCTTTACCGTCAATCAGATCGAGCGCCATATAGGCCGTTTCATTGTACTCAAAGACCTGATGCACCCCGACGACGCTGGAATGGTCCAAACGCGAAAGCGCATGCGCCTCCCTGATAAAGAGCGCAACGATAGACCGGAAATCGTCCACGTAGTTGCGGGTTCTGGCGCGCACCGTTTTGTTGACGCGGCTGCAAAACGCTTCCGGGAAACACTCCTTGATTACCACGGTGCGGTTCAGACTGTCTTTGGCAAGATAAGTGATCCCGAAACCACCGCTGCTGAGATACCGAATGATCTCATACTGTCCGCTCAGCAACTGGCTGCCGGGTGCCAACGCTTCGCTGTTGGCGTCGTCGTCCGCTATTGTCCCTTCTTGCGTACTCATCGCGTTTTCTATCGTCCATTGGTGATCACTACCCGCCTGTCGCGCTTTGAAAACGCACGCGGGCCTGTGGCAAAAATGGTCGAAAGGCTGTGTCCAAAACATGGCTTGAGAAGGGAAGAGACGTGCCATGAAAAGACAAGTTTAGGAGAATGCGGTCGTTCTCAACCGACAAACCAGCTAGATCAAAAGACAATATCCGCGGCCCGACAGACCGCGGATATGCGTCAAATAATTTGGAAAAAAGGAAAATCAGAGTGCTACGCGCGTAGCCTTTCCCTGTTTTTCAGCCTCCGCAGCGGCGACCGAGGCTACGGCCAGATCTTGCAGGCCGACACCGGTACCATCAAAAAGGGTAATTTCCCCGTCATTGCTGCGACCGGGATGATCGCCGTTGATGACGGCACCAATCGGGGTGATATCGCTTTGTGATATCAGACCCGATGCGATGGCATGCTGGGCCTCGCCAATGGTGGTTGATTGGGCAATCTCATCGGCAAATACCGTGGCATTTGCCAGAATGGCCGGATCGACCTCCTGCTTGCCTTTGGTATCGGTGCCCATGCAGGCGATATGTGTGCCCGGCTTGATCCAGTCTTTCATCATCAGCGGTTCAAAGGCGCTGGTGATCGTGATGATGACATCCGCCTGCGCGCCCAGTTCTTCCTGGGTGACCGCTTCAAATGCCAGCCCCAACTCCTCAGCCACCGCCCCGAGGCGTGGCAGCATATCGGGATGCGGGTTCCACGCCACAACCTTCTCGAAATCGCGCTGCTTCACGGCGGCGCGCAACTGGAAGGTCGATTGATGCCCTGCCCCAACCATACCCAGAACCTTGGCGTCCTTGCGCGCCAGATGCGCAATCGACACCGACGACGAAGCCGCCGTGCGCACCGCAGTCAGGTAATTGCCGCCCACCAGCGCCTGCAACATGCCGGTGTCGGGATCAAAGAGGAATATGGTCGACTGGTGGTTGGTCAGGCCTTTGTCCATATTGCCGGGCCAATATCCGCCCGACTTCACGCCCAGTGTTTTACCGGCCTTGTCAAATCCCGATTTGAAACCATAAAGCGCATCCGCATATCCGATCGCTTCGCGGATCACCGGAAAGTTGTAGGCATCACCCTTTGCCATGGCGCCAAATACGGCCTCAACCGCATCAAAGGCATCCTTGCTGTTCACAACTTCGGCGCAGACGTCTTCGCCCACGATCAACAATCCTTCGGACATTTGGGATTTCCTGTCTTTTACTTTGAATTTCCGCGCGACCGGACGGACCGGACGCGCTGCTGTGTTTTTGTAAGGGGATCAGTAGGCTTTACCGCGCGCGGAGACGGGCCAGATTGTCTCCACCTTGCCGCCCCGCACACCGACGTACCAGTCATGCACGTTGCAGGTCGGATCGCAGTGGCCCGGCACCAGTTTAAGCTTGTCATTGACCTTGAGCACGCCGTCGGGATCAGCAACTACGCCATGTTCGTCCGAACATTTGACATATTCCACATCCGTGCGGCCAAAGATGGTGGGCAGCCCTGAATCCACCGATTGCGCCTTCAGACCCGCATCGACGATTGCCTTGTCGGCTTTGGCGTGGCTCATCACGGAGGTCAGGATAAAGAGCGCGTTTTCCCACTCGCCCTGATCAATCCGGTTGCCGTCCTTGTCCAGAATGCGGCCATAATCTGCGTCCATGAAAGCGTAGGAGCCACACTGCAATTCGTTATATACGCCCGAGTTGCCTTCAAAATAATAGGACCCCGTGCCGCCGCCGCCGACGATATCGCACTCCAGACCATCCGCCTTGAGCGTGTCCACAGCGTCTTTCACCTGCGCCACGGCGATGTCGATTTTCGCCTTGCGGTCGTCATAGCTGTCCATGTGCTGCATCGCGCCCTGATAGGCCTGGATGCCGGAAAATTTCAGTCCCGGTGCCGCATCGATGGCTTTGGCGATTTCCACAACGGCTGGCGTTGTTGTGACGCCACAACGCCCCGCGCCACAGTCAATCTCTACCAGACATTCGATTTCGGTGCCATGACGGGTGGCCGCCTCCGACAGGTCCGCGACGTTTTCCACATCGTCCACGCAGCAGATGGTGCGCGCGCCAAGTTTGGGCAGACGGGCCAAGCGATCAATTTTCTCTGGTTGACGCACCTGGTTGGAGACCAGCACATCCTTGATACCACCACGGGCAAAAACTTCCGCTTCGGACACTTTCTGGCAACAGACACCACAGCTTCCGCCCAGTTTTTCCTGAAGCAGGGCAACGTCGACAGATTTGTGCATCTTTCCGTGCACACGGTGCCGCATGCCGTGATCGCGTGCCCAATCGCCCATCTTCTTGATGTTGCGTTCAAGCGCATCCAGATCGAGCACCAGACAGGGCGTTGCGATCTTGGCCTCATCCATGCCGATTGCTGCCGGGATGTCGTAGCCAACTTCGTATTCTTCGATATTTACTTGTTTGTTCATGTCCGTATCTCCTTAGCCCAATGTCCAGGGCAGTTTATCCATATCCACATTGCCGCCGGTGATGATCACACCCACGCGCTTGCCGCGGAACACGTCCGGGTTGCGCAGGATGGCCGCCATTGGCACAGCACAGCTTGGCTCCATCACAATCTTCATGCGTTGCCATGTCAGTTTCATTGCGTCGATGATTTCCTGTTCCGATGCTGTCAGCACGTCGGTCACGAAATTCGACACAAAGTGCCAAGTGTTTTCCTTCAATGGTACTTTCAGACCATCGGCAATTGTCACGGGCGCATCATCGGCAATGATATGTCCCGCCCGGAAGGAACGCGCCGCATCATCCGCCTGATCGGGCTCTGCCGCATAAATCTCCATTTTAGGTGCAAGGTTCGACAAAGTCAGGCAGGTGCCTGAAATCATTCCACCGCCGCCAATCGGCGCGATCACCGCATCAAGGTTTTCCGTCTGCTCAAGCAATTCAAACGAACAGGTCGCCTGCCCGGCAATCACGCGCGGGTCGTTGTAAGGGTGCACAAATTCCGCGCCCGTGGCCTGTTGTACTTCGGCGAAAACGGCCTCGCGGCTGGTGGTCGACGGCTCACATTCCGTGATGATCCCACCGTAGCCGCGCACGGCTGCCTTTTTGGCCTCGGGCGCTGTACGCGGCATCACCACATGACACGGGATGCCGCGCCTGCCGGCCGCATAGCTGAGCGACAGCGCGTGATTGCCCGACGAATGGGTCGCAACGCCCTTCTCAGCCATCGCATCGCTCAGGCCAAAAACGGCGTTGGATGCACCGCGCACCTTGAAAGCACCGGCCTTTTGGAAGTTCTCGCATTTGAAGAACAGCTCCGCGCCCGTCAGATCGTTGAAATAGGACGACGTCAGCACCGGCGTGCGATGGATATAGGGCTTGATCCGCGCATGGGCGTCACGCACGTGATCAAGTGTCAGATCAGGTCCCGTCATTGTGTCCAACATTTGTCGTTTCCCCTTTATGCTGCAGATTTGATCATGGCTGACCGGTGCGTGCGAAAGTAATCCTGCGCCGCTGCGACACCACTGCCCAGTTCAATCGGATAATCGAGATCGGCCATCGCCATCTCAATCGTCGCGAGCCCGGATAACACCATCACATCTGTCAGGCTGCCCAAATGGCCAATCCGAAACGCCTTGCCGTTCATCTCACCAAGCCCGATCCCAAAGCAGACGCCGTAAGCATTGAACGCCTGATCTGTCAGGGCGTTGCTGTCAAGACCTTTGGGAACGTAGATCGCACTGACGGTGTCGGAATAAAGTTCCGGGCATTCGGCAACCAGGTTCAGCCCCCAGGCACCCACG
The DNA here is from genome assembly GCF_049830555.1 of Roseobacter sp. EG26. Classification (NCBI taxonomy): domain Bacteria; kingdom Pseudomonadati; phylum Pseudomonadota; class Alphaproteobacteria; order Rhodobacterales; family Roseobacteraceae; genus Roseobacter; species Roseobacter sp. EG26. The sequence goes on along the minus strand of NZ_JBNBLH010000002.1, from coordinate 179,676 downwards.
GCTTTGCGCACGCCTTCCGCCAGACGAAAATGCCGCGCGTAGACGTTTTCCAGTCCTTCTTCAAAGAGCATTTTGAGGCTTTCACGCATGCCATAGATCAATTGCAATGGCGGCGTATAGGGAAAACCACCGGAGGCATTCGCGCCCATCATATCGCGGAAATCGAAGAAGGTGCGCGATAGTTTCGCTGTTTCCATGGCAGCCAAAGCCTTGGGGCTCACGCCGAGAATAGCCATACCGGTCGCCAGCATGAACCCTTTTTGCGATCCCGACACGGCGATATCGACCCCCCACTCATCCATGCGGAAATCCATCGACGCCAGCGAACTGACACAATCGACAAACATCATCGCCGGATGGCTGGCGGCATTCATGGCGGCACGCACGGCGGCAATATCGGATTTCACGCCCGTTGCCGTTTCATTATGCGTCACAAGAACGGCTTTGATGGTGTGGTCCTTATCCGCACTGAGCACGGTTTCAAATTTATCCGCCGGTGCGCCTGAACCCCATGGGCATTCAATGATCTGAACATCCAACTGATGTCTCTGACACAGATCGATCCAGCGATGGCTGAACATGCCATAGCGTGCCACCAGAACCTTATCGCCGGGGCTCAGCGTGTTGCATATCGCCGCCTCCCATCCACCCGTGCCACTGGCCGGGAAGGTAATCACGGAACCATCAGAGGTGCCAAAAACCTTTTTGGTATCTTCCAGAACGGGCGCGAATGTTTCTACGAAGTCGGGCGCGCGATGATCACGGGTTTGGACGTGCATCGCAGCACGCAGCCGATCCGGAATGTTTGTTGGCCCAGGGATAAACACTGGATTTTGATCTGACATGGCGTCGTCCTCCTAATTCACGGCGACATCATACCAAATAGGGTGGCGTAATCAATTTTCTCGAAAATATTTTTCATTATCAAAATATAATACTCAACATGCTGATATTAATTTATTTTTATTTTTTCATGCGCTCCCTTATTTTGTTATTGAAAATATTTTTCACTTATAGATACTGGGGTAATCTAGTATTTGGAGACGCCCGTGAATACCCAGAAACGGCAACGTGGCAGGCCAAAATCCCAGTTCAAGGAAAGCTCCGCTGGTACGTTGCAATCCCTCGACCGGGCCTTGGGCATTCTCAAAGCGGTCTCTCGCGCCGAACGGGCATCATTGACCGACCTGTCGCTATCGTTGGGCGTCCCCACAGCGACCACGCACCGGATTTTGACCACGCTGCAAAAGCATGGGTTTGTCGCATTCGACGAGGAGCGGCAGGATTGGGTGATTGGCATCGAAGCCTACCGTACCGGGGTATCCTTCATGAACCGGACAAATCTGAGCGCCGTCAGCCGCCCCATCATGCGGCAATTGATGGAAAAGACCGGCGAGACGGCAAATCTCGCCATTGCGGACGGATCAGAAGTTGTCTTTGTGGGGCAGGTCGAGACCATCAATCCGATCCGCGCATTCTTTGCGCGCGGCACCCGAACATCGATGCACGCCTCCGGCACGGGCAAGGCAATCCTTTCTGCCCTGCCCCAAGATCGCGCCAGAAAACTACTGATGACGTCCGGTCTTTCGAGCTTCACAGATAATACGCTTGTCACACCGGACGCGCTATTCACGGACCTTGATATAACCCGTGCACGCGGCTGGTCCTTTGATCGTGAGGAGCGCCATATTGGCATGTCCTGCATCGGCAGCGTGATCTATGACGAGCACAAGGAACCTTTCGCGGGGGTTTCCATTTCCGGACCCAGCACCCGGTTTGACGACCTGCGGGTGCCGGAACTTGGTGCCACTGTCCTGGACGCAGCGCAGCAAATCACCCATCTGATCGGTGGTCGCGTGCCTGTCAAAGAGCCAGATCATTCAACCAACACCACCTGAACCGAACGGCCCAGTTTCTCTTGCGAAAGGAGAAAAACACAAAAAACTGTGAGAAATCGCCAATTTACACCCGAAGGTTGTACTAAAGTGTTGTTTTGCGGTTTCTTTTTCTTGCCGGATCGTATTGGGCCGCTAAGTTTACATCATGGAAATTCGGGGAGGAATTGTTTGAGCGTTGTTCCATTTTGGATGCGGCGTGACGAACAGGGCCCGCACGGTCGTCAATTCTTGAAATTTCATAAGACACTTGAGCGTTCTCGCTCGCAGCTGACTTGGGCTGAAACAGTCCATTCCTAGGGAGGAAATATGACAGAAAACCTTAATCGCAGAAAATTCCTGCGTGGCTCCGCGGTCGCAGGTGCAGCAGCCCTTGCCACGCCGGCCATTGCTGACGGCCACGGCGTTACACTAAAAATGCAGGCAGCCTGGGGCGGCGGTATCTTTCTCGAAAACGCGCAGTCCTTTGCGGCTCGCGTCAATGAAATGAGCGGCGGCTCACTGACCATCGAAGTATTGTCGGTCGACGCTGTTGTTAAAACCAGCCAGATGCAGGATGCGGTTCACCGCGGCGTTCTAGACGCGGCTCACTACGTGCCCGCTTATTGGTACGGCAAATCCAAGGCGGCCTCGCTCTTTGGCACCGGGCCCTGCTTTGGCTGGTCGAGCCAGGAAGTGCTGGGCTGGGTCTATGCAGGTGGCGGTCAGGAACTCTTTGACGAGCTGATGTCTGAACTGCGCCTGAACGTGGTGTCCTTCTTCAATTCGCCGATGCCTGCCCAGCCGATGGGCTGGTTCAAGGAGCAGATCACCGACGCCTCGCAGATGGAAGGTCTCAAGTACCGGACCGTTGGTCTGGCCGCGGACGTTCTGCTGGAGATGGGTATGTCGGTTGTTCAGCTGCCCGGTGGTGAGATTCAGCCGGCGATGAAATCCGGCCTGATCGACGCGGCGGAGTTCAACAACCCGACGTCCGACCGTGACTTCGGGATGCAGGACGTGTCCAAGCACTACCACCTCGCGTCCTTCCACCAGAGCCAGGAGTTCTTTGAGGTTACGATCAACAAGGACAAGTTCAACGCGCTTTCCGATGACCATAAGGCGATCATCAAGAACGCTTCGATGGCGGAAAACTCTGGTTTCTATTGGGGCAACACCAAGCGCTATTCCGATGACCTGCTGAAACTGCAGGAAGCCGATGGCGTGAACGTGTACCGCACACCAGACAGCGTGATGGAAGCCCAGCTGGCAGCCTGGGACAAGGTCACGGAGCGCATTGCAGCTGATGATCCCTTCTTTGCCAAGGTGATGGAGTCGCAAAAGGCCTACGCCAAAAATGTGATGAACTATCTGAACCTGAACCAGCCTGACTACAAGCTGGCCTACAACCACTACTTCGGTTGATCTGACAAAGCACAAAAAAGTGACCCCGGGCATCTCGCAAGATGTCCGGGTTTACATGATGCTGACCGGGCCACCAGAAAAGCGCTCGCGCAGCCGCGACAGGGAAGTCAACTACCATGAAATTCGTACATGCCATCGAAGGATTGAGCCTTTGGGTCGGTCGCGCATTCGGCTGGTGCATCCTGATCCTCACGCTGTCCGTGTCATATGAGGTCTTCGTGCGCTATGTGCTCAACGCGCCCACGGTCTGGGCCTTTGACATGATGATCCAGATGTATGGTGCATTGTTCCTGATGTGTGGCGCCTATGCACTGGCGCAAGACACCCACGTACGCGCGGATGTCATCTACCGTCTCTTCCCGGTCAAGGTTCAGGCGAGCCTCGATTTCCTTCTCTACTTCTTGTTTTTCTTTCCGGGCGTCACGGCCCTTGTCTGGTTCGGCTACGAAATCGCCTCAGACAGCTGGCGTTACAAGGAAGTGAGCTTCAACAGCCCTGCCAGCATCCAGATCTACTTTTTCAAATCGCTGATCCCGGTTGCTGGCGCACTTTTGATGATCCAGGGCGTCGCTGAACTGGTGCGCTGTGTCATCGCCATGCGAACTGGGCAATGGCCCGAACGGCTGGCCGATGTGAAAGAGACCGAAGACCTGCTCTCAGATGCAGATATCGCTGAAATCCAAGCCATCCATCCCGGCAAGCAATAACGGCGCGCCAGCAGGAAGAAAGACAGAAAAATGACAAATCCCGAAGTCGCCTTGTTGATGCTGGGCCTGTTTATCGTGCTGGTGCTCTTGGGTTTCCCAATCGCCTTCACACTTCTGGCGATGGGCGTCGCCTTTGGCTATTACGCCTATCATCAAGGTCATCCGATCGAGACCTTCAGCGATATCTTCAACAACAATATTTTCTACCTGCTCAACCAGAACACCTATTCGGTGATGGAAAATCCCACGCTGGTGGCGATCCCGCTGTTTTTGTTCATGGGCTACGTGGTCGAACGTGCCAATATCGTCGACAAGCTCTTCTTCTCGCTCTATCAGGCCGCGCGCAACCTGCCCGGCTCGCTGGCCATCGCCGCCCTGCTGACCTGCGCGGTCTTCTCCACCGCCTCAGGCATCGTCGGCGCTGTTGTGACCCTGATGGGACTGCTGGCATTCCCCGCCATGGCAAATGCCAATTACAACAAGAGCTTTGCGTCCGGCGTCATCTGTGCCGGTGGCACGCTGGGCATTCTGATCCCGCCCTCGATCATGCTGATCGTTTATTCCGCCATTGCCGACCTGTCGCCCTTGCGTCTCTATGCGGCCGCCGTGTTCCCCGGATTGCTCCTGGCGGGCCTCTATATCGTCTATGTGATCGTCCGGGTCTGGTTTAACCCTGCTTTGGCCCCCAAGCCGCAGATGGATGACATCCCGCCACCGCGCGAAATTTACTGGAATCTGTTGGTCAGTTTTGTGCCTCTGACGGTGCTCATCGCGTTGGTTCTGGGCTCGATCCTTGGCGGTCTGGCGACACCGGCGGAAGCGGCGGCCATGGGGGCTTTGGGCGGAATGGTTCTCGCCGTGCTCTACCGGTCGATGACCTGGACCAAGCTCAAGGAAAGCGTGTTCCTCACCGCCAAGGCGACCGCCATGGTCTGCTGGCTCTTTGTCGGCTCCTGGACCTTTGCTTCCGTCTTCTCCTACCTCGGGGGGCATGACATCATCGCCGATTGGGTCGGCGGCATGGACCTGGAGCCCTGGCAGTTCCTGGTGCTTGCGCAGATCATCATCTTCTTGCTGGGCTGGCCACTGGAATGGTCGGAAATCCTGATCATCTTCGTGCCGATCTTCCTGCCGCTCTTGGAAGTCTTTGGCGTGAACCCCTATTTCTTTGCGATGCTGGTGGCTCTGAACCTTCAGACCTCGTTCTTGACCCCGCCCATGGCCATGTCCGCCTATTATCTGAAAGGGGTGCTCAAGAAGCAGATCGAACTGATGGAAATCTTCCGTGGCATCATGCCCTATCTCGGCATCGTGATCCTGACGATGGTGCTGATGTATCAGTTCCCGGGCATTGCGCTGTGGTTCCCCGATTATCTCTTCGGTGAATATATTCCGTGAAGATCAAACCGCATACGCTCTCGGCAACGGAGGCGGCGCGATTTATCGCCTCCGGCCAGCTTAAATCCGTTCAGCTGGTGCAATCCTGTCTCGATCATATCGCGCAAACCGATGACGCGATCCGCGCCTGGGCCTTTCTTGATCCCGGTGCCGCACTGGCACAGGCAGAAGCCTGTGACACCTTGCGGCAAAAGGGCCTGGCAACAGGGCCGCTTCACGGATTGCCGGTGGCGTTGAAAGACATCATCGACACGCGCGACATGCCCACTCAGTGTGGCACCCCCATCTTTGCGGGCCGTCAAAGCGAAGATGATGCGCGGATCGTCGAATTGCTGCGCGAAGCCGGGGCGGTGATCATGGGGAAAACCGTGACGACCGAACTGGCCTTTGTGCATGCCAATGAAACCCGCAACCCGCACAACACTGAGCATTCGCCCGGCGGGTCTTCGAGCGGATCGGCGGCTGCCGTCGCTGCCGGTCATGTCCCACTGGCCATCGGCACACAGACCAACGGGTCCGTTATCCGGCCCGCCTCCTTCTGCGGGACATTCGGGTTTAAACCCACACGTGGAACGATCCCGCGCACTGGTGTCCTGCAAACCTCTGTGTCGCTTGATCAGATCGGGACATTCGCCCGGACACTGGAAGATACGGCTTTTCTGGCCGACGCCATCAGCGCCTACGATCAACGGGACCGCGAGAGCTTTGGCCACGCCCGCCCGCGTATGGCAAAGGCGGCTGTCGAAGACCCCGCGATGGAGCCGGATATCGTCTGGTTCAACCTGCCCTTCAACGACCGCCTGGCAGAGGACGCCTGCGAAGGTCTCGACGGGGTGATGGAGATATTGGGAGAGCGTATCAAACGCATGGACCCGGCCGATCAACTGTCTGAACTTGTAGCCGTGCAGGCACGCATTCACGAATATGAAATTGCACAGCATCAGGCACAGGTTTTTGACACCCACTGGGATCAGATCAGCGACACGTTGAAACCGATCATCACGCGTGCACGCCAGATCAGCCAGACAGAATATGACGATGCATTGGCCGTCAAAGCATCCGCCGAAGCCTTCTTTGAGGACTTTTTCACGGAATATGACGCGATCCTGGCCCCTGCTGCCGCGGGAGAGGCCCTGCGGTTCGGGTCCGGCACCGGCGATCCGATCTTCTGCACTTTATGGACGCTTGCGGGCCTGCCTTGTGTTACTTTGCCCTTGCTTGTGGGAGAGGCTGGCCTGCCCATTGGTGTACAACTGATCGGACCGGCCAAAAAGGACGACCGGCTGATGCGCACCGCACGCTGGCTGCAACAACACATCGCGGCAGAGGCCGCCTGAAAAAGAGGTCTGATCAATGTCATATACCACCAAACTGATCATGGGTCTGATTGGCACCGCCTTGCTGGTGACCTTCATCAGTGGGTTGTCTCACAGCATCTCGTCGGGCTTTGCCGGTTTTTGGGGCGGCTTTCCTTTCATGGTGATCGCGATCATCGTCTGCGGAATGGCGATCTATGACTACTGGGATGAATGCATCCGGAAGAAATAACCCATGACAAAGCCCCGTTTGTGGATCACCCGCCGCCTCTCTGATGCCACCCTTGAACGCGCCGCCCGCGACTATGACACGGTTATCAATCACGAAGACACGCCGGGCAGCGCCGACGCGCTTATTGCCGCCAGCGCGGAATTTGACGCGATCATTCCCTGCCATTCGGAACATTTCAGCGCCGACGTCGCGGCACAGTTGGACCCCAGGCTGAAAATCATCGCCAATCACTCGGTGGGCGTTGACCATTGCGACCTGCCCGCACTGGCCGCACGGGGCATTACGGTGACCAACACGCCAGACGTGCTGTCGGATGCCACGGCAGAACTGGCCATGCTGTTGATGCTCGGGGCCGCGCGTCACGCGGTGGCAGGTGACCGGATCGTGCGCACTGGCGCGTGGGACTTCTGGTCACCCTCTTTCATGGTCGGCAAACAGGTGACGGGATCACGGCTGGGGATCATCGGCATGGGACGCGTCGGGCGTGCGTTTGCCGCCAAGGCGCGCGGGTTCGATATGGAAATCCACTATTATAACCGGAGCCCGCTACCCGAGGATATCGCCGCCGGTGCCACCTACCATGATACCGTCGAGAGCCTGCTGAGCGTGGCTGATTTTCTGTCCCTGCACTGCCCCGCGACACCGCAGACAACCAATCTGATGAATGCGGAACGCTTCGCCCTGTTGCCCAAGGGCGCTGTCATGGTGAATTCGGCCCGGGGTGCTCTGGTCGATGAGGCCGCCTTGCTGAAGGCGCTTGCCAGCGGTCAAATTGCGGCAGCGGGCCTTGACTGTTTTCAGGTGGAGCCCGGCGGCAACCCGGCATTTGCCGCGCATGATAACATCTTCATGCTGCCGCACATCGGCTCCGCGACCACACGCACACGCGATGCCATGGGATTTCGCGCGCTGGACAATCTGGATGCGTTCTTTGCGGGTCAAACCCCCAAGGACAAGCTCTAGCCGCTAAAAAGCGTCGCGTATTCCTCGCGCAACAGGTTCTTTTGCACCTTGCCCATGGTGTTTCGCGGCAACGCGTCCAGCAAAATCAGTTTTTGCGGATGTTTGAACCGCGCCAATTGATGCTGCACCGACGCATTGATGCGCGCTGTATCCGGCACCGCCCCTTTCTCGGGAACCACTATGCCGATCACGGTTTCCCCAAAATCGGGATGCGGCACGCCCACCACAGCGCTTTCCAGCACGCCGGGTTGCGCATCCAGCACGGCCTCTATCTCCTTGGGGTAGATATTGTAACCACCCGAAATGATCAGATCCTTGTTGCGCCCGACGATTTGAAGGTATCCCTGATCGTCAATGAGGCCGAGATCACCGGTGATGAAAAACCCATCTTCTCGCAGTTCTTCACGGGTTTTTTCGGGCATCTGCCAATAGCCCTTGAACACATTCGGGCCGCGCACTTCGATCTGGCCAATCTCGCCATCGGGCAATGTCGCACCCGTCGCCGGATCGGTCACTTTCAGTTCCACATCCGGCAAGGCAAATCCAACCGTTCCGGGCCTGCGGTCGCCGTCATAGGGGTTGGAGGTATTCATATTGGTTTCGGTCATGCCGTAGCGTTCCAGAATGCGGTGCCCCGTGCGATCTTCAAAGCGCATATGGGTTTCCGACAGCAGCGGCGCGCTTCCGGAAATGAAAAGCCGCATATGTGCCGCCAGATCCCGCGTGAAACGCGGATCGTCCAGAAGACGTGTGTAAAAGGTTGGCACACCCATCATTGATGTGGCCTGAGGCAAGCGGTCGATGATGGCGTCGCGATCAAATTTCGGCAGGAAAATCATGGAACCACAGGCCAGCAGGGTGATGTTGGTCGCAACAAAAAGCCCATGGGTGTGAAAGATCGGCAGCGCGTGCAGCAGCACATCGTCCTTGTCAAATCGCCACACCCGCGTGAGTGTTTCCGCGTTGGAAAGAAGATTGTTCTGCGTCAGCATCGCCCCTTTTGAGCGCCCGGTGGTCCCGGAGGTGTAGAGAAAGGCGGCCAGATCATCCGGGCCGCGTGCAACAGTCTCAAAACGCCCAGGCAAGGGGCGCGCAAGCTCCCACAGACTGCCCCGCCCATCCGCACCCAGCGTTTCGAGCTGTGTTTCATTTGCCTCGGCAATGGATATCAAGTCGTCTCTTTTCGCGGGATCACAAACCAGCAGGGCAGCCGCGCTGTTTTCGACAAAGTAGCTGACTTCGCTGGCGGTGTAGCCGGTATTGAGCGGCAAGAAAATGATGCCCGACTGAACGCAGGCCGCATAGACGGCCAGCGCCTGCGGGGACTTTTCGATCTGCACCGCCAGCCTGTCACCGGTGGAGACACCGAGGGCAGCAAATGCATGGGCAAAACGCGCCGCCATGTCCAGAAACGCGGCATGCGTCAGGGCCTTTCCATCGGGCAGAAAGAGGAAGGGCGTCTCTCTCTCCGCGTGGCGGCCAAAGAGCGTATCATAAAGCGGATTTGCCATCACCTTGCCCTCATTGCAGGGATTTCTGATATGCAGCAGCAAGGGTCTGAACCTCGACAGAGGCCGCAATACTGTGTTCGGTTGCGTATCCTTCATGATACTCCGCGACCCTTGGCAGGTCATAAAGGTAGTTGACCATTGCTCCCGACGATTGCGTCATGCCATTCGCCGAAAGGTCAGCGGCAGCATGCACATCGTGAACCAAAGCCCCGTTACCCAGATGAAAACGTGCAACAGGGTCGCGCGGACGGCCATCGGACCGTTTGACTTGCAAAAGATAATAGGCCGCCGCCTGACGCAACGCTTCTCCTTTCGCGACATCTTGCTTATCACGCTGAGGCATCCAATCGTTCAACCCCGGAATCGGCGACAGTGTGACAAACGTCTCAATACCCGGCAGATCGCGTGACAAGTCCGCAGCCACTTGTTTGATCAACGAATTGCCGAACGAAATACCCGCAAGGCCGGCCTGACAATTGGAAATGGAATAAAAGACAGCCGTATCTGCTTCGATTGCGTCCAGGGTATCGCGTTCCTCTGACAATACTGTCTGAATGGCCCCGGGAACCCCTTTGGTCAACGCCACCTCGACAAATATCAACGGCTCATTTGGCATCGCCGGATGGAAAAATGCATAGCAGCGCCGGTCGCTGGGCTGGACCCGTCTGCGCAGGTCTTCCCAACTGCCAATGGCGTGCACCGCCTCATAGGCAATTATCTTTTCAAGGATTTCGGCGGCGCTTTCCCAGTTGATCGGGCGTAGAACCAGAAATCCCCTATTGAACCAGGACGAAAAGAGATGTTTGAAATCCTGATCCACCAGATCGAAAGCGGGGTTTTCCGGTAAGAGTTCGCGCAAATCCGCGCGCAGTTTTACTAATTGCGCCGTGGCACCGGGCACCCGGTTCAATCTGCGCGCCAACTCCTGCCGCCGGGGCTCAACCGCCTGCATGAAAGCCAGGTATGTGGATTTGTTCGGGATGGATTCGTATTTCGCCAACGCCGTATGAACCGCTTCTGGCATTAGTCCTAGGTCATTGGTCAGAAACCAGAAAAACGCCGCTTTCTCTGCGACGCTCATTTGGTTATAGCGGTCTAGAATGTACCGTGCCGTCACTGAGCCTGATACTTCGCCAGCACTTCCCAGCAGGTCAAAACATAGCTCCTGAATGCTGCGCCCGCTCAGCTCCGGTTCCAGCGCACTGCGGTAGCGGCGCTCGAAAACAGAAGAGAGAAGATCGGCAAAAAGGCTCAAAACGAGGGTCCCATGACAGCATCCGGCAGCCATGTGGCGAGACCGGGGAAAACGCACAGCAAGACGATGGCAATGACCATACAGGCGACGAAGGGCAATGAACCGGTCAGAATGGTCTTGAGCGAAATATCGGGCGCGATGCCGTTGATGACATAAAGGTTCAGGCCGACCGGCGGGCTGATCAGACCGATTTCCATATTGATGGTCAGCACAACCGCAAACCAGATGGGATCAAAGCCGGCTGTTGTGATGATCGGCAGAAGGATGGGTGCCGCCATCAGAATCACGGCAACCGGGGGCAGGAAAAACCCGGCGATCAGCAAAAACACATTGACCGTGCCCATCAATACCCAACGATTGACATCCAGCGTGCCGATCCATTCCGCGATGGACTGGGTGATAAAGAGGCTCGACAGCATGTAGGAGAAAACACCGGCAGCGGCGATGATGAACAGGATCATCACGCTCTCCTTGGTGCTGTCACGCAAAACCGTCCATAAGGCAGCGGGTGCCCAGAGTTTGTAGATCACCATGGCGATGAGCAGACAAAGGAGAGCGCCCACGGCGGCGGTCTCCGATGGTGTCGCGATGCCGCCGTACATCGCATAGAGCACCCCCAGAATGATGCCAAGAAACGGCAGGACACGCGGCAGGATTTCGAACCTTTCGCGCCACGTGTAGCTGCCCGCGGTCAGCAGCTGTGCATTGCCCGATTTCCATGTGGAATAGAGAGACCACGCCATGAAGAGCGCCACCAGAAGCAGCCCCGGAATGACACCGGCCAGAAAAAGCCTGCCAATCGATGTCTCCGTCGCGATGCCGTAAACAATCATGGTCACCGATGGCGGGATCAGAATGCCCAGGGTGCCGCCGGCGGCGATGGAGCCTGCTGCGACCCCATCGGGGTAGCCGCGTTTGCGCATCTCCGGAATGCCCATTTTGCCGATGGCGGCACAGGTCGCGGGGCTTGATCCCGACATGGCCGCAAAAAGCGCGCAGGCCCCAAGGTTGGAGATGACGAGGCCGCCGGGCACCCGCGTCAGCCAGCGTTCGAGGGCTTCATAGAGGTCCGCGCCCGCACGTGTCGATGCGATGGAGGCCCCCATGATGATGAACATCGGGATCGACAGCAGCGCGAAATTGTCCAGCTTGCCGAAGAGGATTTCCGGCATGAGTTCCAGCGAGCGCATGCCGTCGAAGATCATCAGAAACCCTGCCGAGACGATCAGCAACCCCACCGCGACAGAGACACCGGAAAACAACACGATGATGGTGCAAAGCGCCACAAGCGCGCCCAGCAAAAGCGGATCCATCAGCTTTCCTCCAGACCGAACGGGGCTTCCGTTCCGGTCAGCACACCCACCAGGTCCGCCACCAGTTGCAACAGCAGCAGTCCAAATCCGATGGGCAGGGCAAGATACGGTATCCACAGCCGCACACCCCAAACGGTGTCGGACCGCCAGCCGCGATCCCAGGCGAAGTGCCAGTATTCATAGCCATACCAGAGCATCACGCCAATGATCGCGATGGACAGCGACAGCGTGATCACAGCCAGAACCCGCCTGCCCCGCGGCGGCAAGGCCAGTGGGATCAGATCAACATTCACATGACCCCGCAGGCGCTGCACATAGGGCAGTCCGACCAGAGTTGCCGCCACCACCAGGTAGATCACCATTTCTGTCTGCCAGACCGTGGAGCCGTTCAGGACAAACCGCACGAAAATCATCTGACAGGTAATGCCCACAGCCAGCACGATCATCGCAGCTGAGCACCACCCCGCGACGGTGGACAACGCCGCGACGAGCCGCAAGAACGGATGATTGCCAACTTGCGCGCTGACAGCGGTGTTTTGACCGGCCATGAAATTGTCCTGACTGCTGGAAGAAACGGGGCGGCAGGTTCGTGCCGCCCGGGCGGGTTATTCGACCGCCAGTGCCATGTCGAGCAACGCCTGCCCGTCCGGAACATCCGCCACGAAAGCCTTGTAGGATGTTTCCTTGGCAATCGCCTGCCAGGCGGCGAAATCCTCTGCCGTCATCTGGGCGATCTCGACCCCTGCGTCCTCAAACACCTTGACCGATGCGGCATCCTGCTTCTTGGCTTCCTCCAGATAGAAAGCCTCCGCTTTCTCGGAAGCATCCAGAAGCGCTGTTTGCTGGGCTTCCAACAGGCCATCGAAGGTGGATTTATTCATCAGAACCGGTTGGTACATGAACCAGAGCGCCACGTCTGACGCCGGTGTGTAGCATGTGACCTGCTCATAAATCCGATAAGAAACAAAGGATGACGACGATGTGTTTGCCGCCGTCAAAACGCCTGTCTGCATGGCGTTGTAGATCTCCGAAGACGCCATGGAGGCAATGGAAGCCCCTGCACCCGCCAACATCTGTTCAAACGCCTTGCCCGCCGCGCGTGTCTGCTGACCTACCACGTCTTCGGGCTTTGTGATGCATTTATCCTTGCCCACGAAACCGCCCGCCAGATAGCCGTGCACAAGCACCATGACATCATCATCCGCCATCTTGGCTTCCAGCGCTTCCATGAAGGGGCTGTCGCTCAAGCGCGCGGCGTGGTCGTGGTTCTTTACCAGCCCCGGCATCAGCGTCAGGTTATAGGCGGGTTGCTGGCCGCCCGCATAGCTGAGCGGCAGAACGGTCATGTCCAGCTGACCACGGCTCAAAGGCTTATACTGCTCGCGGGGCTTGAAAAGCGATTTCGAGCCGAAAATCTTGATGTCCAGATCGACATCTGCGGCGGCAACCTCATCGGCGATGATCTGGGCGACCTGATGACGAATATCCTTGTTCGACCATTGATGCGACAGACGCAGTTCGGTTGCTTGTGCGGACATGGCAAAAGTAGCAAGAGCAGCGCCAAGCGCTGCGGACAGCATTTTCGATTTCATTGTTTCCTCCCAGAATGCCGGGCTTTTTGCGCCCGGGAATGTTTTCAGCATTTCCCCCTTCGCATTCAAAGTCAATATTCTTGTATACAATATTGTGATTGTTGAGCACTTCGTTTCCTACTAAAGTGACACCATGGATATGCGTCACGCCGACAGAATTGCCGATGCCCTCGAAGAACTGGTCTTCACCGGTCAATTCAATGACGGCGACCGGCTGGATGAAATACGCCTGGCAAAACAGTTTGGCGTCTCGCGCACACCCATTCGCGAGGCACTGCAACGTCTTGTGGCATCGGGCATTGCCGAGCAACTGCCGCGCCGGGGGGTTTTTGTGCGCCAGCCCGGGCCCGTTGAGTTGATGGAAATGTTCGAAACCATGGCCGAAATCGAAGCGGTCTGCGGAAGGCTGGCCGCACGCAGGATCACCGACGCGGCATTAGCCGATCTGGAACATGCAAACGCATTGTGTCGTGAAGCGGTCGCCTCGGGTGACACAGATGGCTATTACCGCGAAAACGAGCGGTTTCATCACACCATCTATACGGAATCCGGCAACAGCTATCTGGCCGGACAAGCGGTGCGGTTGCACCGACGGCTAAAACCGTTTCGCCGCCTGCAACTGCGCCTGCGCGGGCGGATGGCGCAATCCATGGCCGAGCACGAAGAGATCGTCTCAGCCCTCAAAGCGGGAGCCGATGAGCGCGCGGCCAAAGTGCTGCGCAAACATGTCGGCATTCAGGGCGAGAAATTCCGCCACCTCATGACAGAGCTGCGCACCGCCGCGCAATAGCTCACTCGCCCAGACGCACCGCCTGACCGGATGTCTGATCGGCTGCTGAGAATCCGGCGTCGTTCAGAACATAGTTGGCCCCAAAGGCGATCACGACCATCGCGATGGCTGCAAGAAGTATCTCTCTCATGTGGATCCCGCCTGCGATTTCTTTTTCTCGACTTCCGCCGTCCAGATGCTGTGGTGTTCACGCGCCCACTGCAGTTCGACCTCGCCTTTGCCCATCGCGTCATAGGCACCTTCCATGCCCACGGAGCCGATGTAGATATGCGCGATGATGATGGCCATCAGGACAAAGCTCACTATGGCGTGCCACAATTGGGCATATTGCATCTCTTCATGCGGGGCGAGGGATGTGGCCAATTCCCCCAAGCCAAGCAGTTGCGGCAAGCCGAGCGCGTTCAGCTTTTCAAAGGTGATGGCAAACATCGGCAACTCAAAGGGAAACAGAAGTGACAGACCGGAGACTGAAATGGAGCCGCCCAACAGGATGACCGACCAGAAGATCAGCTTCTGACCCGCATTGAACTTCTTGGCGGGCGGATGCCCCCCGCCAAAAATGCCGCCACCTTTGAGAATCCAGTTGATGTCCGTCCGGTCGGGCAGATTGTGGATCACCCAGAAGACAAAGACCAGGATCAGCGCCAGCATAAACGCCCAGGAAACATTGTTATGTATCCACTTTGATCCAATCGCCAGCGTCGCGAAAGCCTCATGCCCAAAGGCCGGGATCAGCAGTTTGCGCCCTGCCAGCGTGACCAGCCCGGTGATGCCCAGCAGGATGAACGATCCCGCCAATAACCAATGCGCAAACCGTTCCACCGAATTGAATCGCAAAATGGTCTGGCCGGTCTTTTCACCGTCAATGCGGATGCGCCCGCGGATCAGGAAAAATACAGCGAGCAGGATCACCATACCACCGAGCAGCCAGCCACCGTATTTGAGCAGCGGCCCCTGACGGAATTCCAGCCACCACATGCCGCCATCCTGGATCAGCACATCGGCCGCAGGTCCGCGCGCCTGTGTGGTAATGGCCGCCGAATTGTAGCGGTAGGCGCGCCACAGATCAGGATCAGATGCGCCACCCAAGGTCCCCAATTGCCCGCTGATCGGAGCCGCGCTTTCCGGGCTGCCTGTCACATCACTTCGGAAACTGTCGTCAACCTTCAGCCCCTCCTGACGCTTCATGATGTCTTCAAGCGTCTGCGCGCCGCCTGTGGCGCTCCGATCGACGGGTTGTTCTGCCTCCTGTGCGTGCACGGGGATCGACAGGACCACTGAGACCACCAAAAGACAAAGAAGACGAAGCATGAGCATATCCTGTTTGGCTAAGACACTCAGGGCGGCCCGTTTGAGCCGCCCCTGAGGTATTTTTCAAAGTGACCAGAGGCGGTTAGCCCCCTTTCTGGTCATAGGCGGTACCCCACCCCCAAGCACCGGACCCAAACCCGCGCGCCACGACACGTTCGCGGTAGATGCTGGAAACGACGTCGCCGTCACCGGCCAGCAGTGCCTTGGTCGCGCACATCTCCGCACAGATCGGCAGCTTGCCTTCGGCGATGCGGTTGCGGCCATATTTGGCGAACTCGGCTGTGGAGTTGTTTTCTTCCGGACCCCCGGCACAGAAGGTACATTTGTCCATCTTGCCACGCGATCCGAAGTTGCCCGCCTGCGGGAACTGCGGCGCACCGAAGGGGCATGCGTAGAAACAGTATCCACACCCAATGCAGAGGTCCTTGGAGTGCAGAACGACGCCTTCTTCGTTCTGATAGAAGCAATCCACCGGACAGACGGCCATACAGGGCGCGTCCGAACAATGCATACAAGCCACGGAAATCGACCGTTCGCCCGGCGAGCCGTCATTGATGGTGACGACCTTCCGGCGGTTGATGCCCCATGGCACTTCATGTTCGTTTTTACAGGCTGTAACGCAGGCGTTGCATTCAATGCAGCGTTCGGCGTCGACGAGAAATTTTGCTCTAGCGGCCATTTTTCATACTCCCCTTATGCTGCCCAGATTTTGCAGAGCGTCGATTTCGTCTCTTGCATCTGTGTCACGCTGTCATAGCCATAGGTCTGCGCCGTGTTCGACGCCTCCCCCAGAACGTAAGGATCGGCCCCTTCGGGATATTTATCCCTCAGATCGACCCCTTCGAGATGCCCGCCGAAGTGGAAAGGCATGAAGGCCACACCGGCGGCAACACGCTCGGTGACCATGGCCATCACTTTGACCTTGCCACCCTCGGGACCTTCGACCCAGACCTGTTCGCCATCGCGAATGCCAAGGTTATTGGCATCGCGAGTGTTCACTTCGACAAACATGTCCTGTTGAAGCTCCGCCAACCATGGGTTCGACCGCGATTCGTCGCCGCCGCCCTCATATTCGACCAGACGACCCGAGGTCAGGATCATCGGATACTCTTGAGAGAAATCCTGATCCTGGATCGACTTGTACATCGTCGGCAGACGCCAGAACTTCTTGTCCTCATAGGTTGGATAATCGGCGACCAGATCGCGACGGTTGGTGTAGAGCGGTTCGCGGTGCACCGGCACTGGATCCGGGAAGGTCCAGACCACGGCGCGGGCCTTGGCATTGCCGAAAGGCGCACAGCCATGGGCAATCGCAACCCGCTGGATACCGCCCGACAGGTCGGTTTTCCAGTTGGTCTTGGGCCCGGCGACCGCGTCAATGGCAGCGCGTTCATCCGCTGTCAGATCACCGTCCCATCCAAGGTCCATCAGCATCTGCATCGTGAACTCAGGATAACCGTCCTGAATTTCCGAACCCACCGATGCGACCCCTTCGGCCAGCAGGTTATCGCCATCACGCTCCACCCCAAAGCGGGCGCGGAACGTCAGCCCCCCTTCGGCCACCGGTTTGCTCATGTCATAGAGGTTCGGTGTGCCGGGGTGGTTCATCTCTGCCGTGCCCCAGCTTGGCCATGGCAGACCGTAGTAATCGCCATCCGCCGGTCCACCCACAGCCCGCAGTGTCGTGCGGTCGAACGTATGCTGGTTCGCCATGTGCTTTTTCAGGCGCTCGGGCGACTGGCCGGTATAGCCGATTGTCCACATGCCGCGATTGAACTCGCGGGTGATGTCCTCGACGTTGGGTTCTTCGCCATCCATCGCGATATTGCGGAAAAGCTTGTCGTGAAAGCCGAACTTCTTGGCAAACATCGAGATGATCGTGTGATCCGGCAAAGATTCAAAGATCGGATCAACAACCTTGTCCCGCCACTGCAATGACCGGTTGGAGGCCGTCACCGACCCGCGTGTCTCAAACTGCGTACAGGCTGGCAGCAGATACACACCATCCTGACGGTCCTGCAACACGGCGGAAACCGTCGGATAGGGGTCAACAACCACCATCAGGTCCAGTTTCTCCATCGCCGTCTTCATTTCTTTCTGACGGGTCTGTGAGTTCGGCGCATGACCCCAGAGAACCATGGCGCGGGTATTGTCGGGCTGGTCGATGTTTTCTGCATCCTCCAGAACACCGTCGATCCAGCGCGACACCGGGATGCCGGTCTCATTCATCATCATCCGGTCGGTGCCGTCTTTTCCGGCCCCTTCCATGACCGCGAAACGGCCTTTGAGCCAGTCAAGGTCTTCTTCCCAGACACGGGCCCAATGCGCCCAAGATCCGGGCTTGAGGCCATAGTACCCCGGCAATGTATTGGCCAGAACACCAAGGTCGGTGGCCCCCTGAACATTGTCGTGTCCGCGGAAAATGTTGGTGCCGCCACCCGACGTGCCCATGTTGCCTAGGGCCAGCTGCAACACGCAATATGCGCGCGTATTGTTATTGCCGTTAGTGTGCTGCGTGCCGCCCATGCACCAGATCACCGTGCCGGGGCGGTTGTTGGCCAGCGTCCGGGCCACGCGTTTGAGCTGGCTGCCGGGCGTGCCGGTCACGCGCTCAACCTCTTCAGGTGTCCAGCGGGCCACTTCTTCCTTGATCTGGTCCATGCCCCAGACACGCGTACGGATGAACTCCTTGTCCTCCCACTCGTTGTCGAAGATGTGCCACAGGATCCCCCAGACCAAGGCAACGTCCGTACCCGGACGGAACCGCACATATTCATCCGCATGCGCCGCTGTGCGCGTGAAGCGCGGGTCGCAAACGATCATCGGTGCGTTGTTCTGTTCCTTGGCGCGCAGGATATGCAGCAGGGAAACCGGGTGCGCTTCGGCAGGGTTGCCGCCAATCAGGAAAATCGCCTTGGAATTGTGGATGTCGTTGTAGCTGTTGGTCATGGCGCCGTAGCCCCATGTGTTGGCCACACCGGCCACCGTGGTCGAGTGGCAAATCCGCGCCTGGTGATCGACGTTGTTCGTGCCCCAATAGGCGGCGAACTTGCGGAACAGATAGGCCTGTTCGTTATTGTGCTTGGCCGAGCCGAGCCAGTAGACGGAATCCGGTCCGCTTTCTTCGCGGATTTTGTTCATGCCGTCGCCGATCTCGTTGATCGCCTGCTCCCAGGAGATGCGCACCCACTCGCCGTTCTCCTTCTTCATCGGGTACTTGAGACGTCGCTCGCCATGAGCGTGTTCGCGCACAGCCGCCCCCTTGGCACAATGCGCACCCAGATTGAACGGGCTGTCCCAGCCAGGCTCCTGACCTGTCCAGACGCCATTGGCGACCTCTGCGATGACCGTGCAGCCGACCGAACAGTGGGTGCAAACCGATTTGATCGTCTGAACCGCGCCATCGACCGCCGACTGCGCCGAGGCTTGCGTGACCGATCCGCCGGTTGCGGAAATCGCCGCCAACCCGCCAATCGCAAGGCCCGATCCGCGTAGAAACGCGCGGCGATCCACTGGTTTTTCGGCCACTTCCGTCAGGATGTTCGTCCGTCCGGCGCGTTGTGTGACCCTATTGGTCTTTTTTCTTAACATGTTTTCCTCCCTTGCTGCCCCGATCAGGTGGCTAGGTGTTTTGGGGGTTCAAAGACGGTCAGGGCGCGTCATCCGACGGGCCCGGAAGTCTCAGAACCGTGTGCTGTCCAGATACGCGCGCGTATGTGCGGTGTCCTGCATCTTGTCCGAGGTCGGATCGACCGGCGAGGCCTCAGCCGATCCCGACCCTGCGGCCACGGCGACCGCCGCTGCCGGGGCAGCGGTGCCCGCGAGTTTCAGGAAATCCCGGCGGTTTGTGCCGCCTTCCGATTTCGTTGCCATGTGTCTTCCTCCCTTTCGTCTTACTCTGAGCGGCGTCCCGCCCCTTGTGGCAGATCAAACTGCCGTCATTCTGAATGCTTCTTTCTCGATCACCATGAATTCACGCCCAACGGCCCCGACCGATCCATAAAGGACAGATGTTTTCGCGGCCTCCAGATCCGAATAGAAATGCGTGGCCCAGGGCGCGATGTGATTGTTGAAAAACATCCGCTGCGCTTCCAGCGACGCAGGTTGGCCAAACCGGCCCACGATCAGGCCGCCCATGATTTCCATCAACGATGCCATGCTGTCCTCGGGCTCAAAGACATTTTCCGCGCGGGTAATCTGATGCGCCGTCATGTCGCTGCGCAGCCGTGCCAGCGGTTTTTCGTTCAGGAAACCGGTCAGGTAATAACTGGCGTAGGGCAATAGCTCCCCGCGCCCGAGACCAATGAAAAGCGCATTGAATTCGCGCTCGACCGCCTTGAGCTTGCTGGCCCTGGCAACGCGCGCAAGACCCGCAACCGCGTGCCCCAGATCACTGTCATCACCCGAAAGTTCCGACATCTGATCAAGCAAAATCTGATCCGCGGGACGCGCCAGCGCCAGCCCCAGGAAATTATACAAATCCGCCCGCAGACGGTCTTCCGGGGCGACATCCATCATATCGGCGGCGGCACTCATACGGCAGCCTCCTCGAATCTGAAACGCATGCGGCGCGGCGCGGGGTCGGATACCTCTGTTTCAACCGATGGCAAGGGTGCGGGCTCCGACGTGACCTCTTCGGCAGCGGAAACCGCTTCAGGCGTCTCGATCTCTTCCTCCGGCTCACACGGTCCTTCTGCTTCCACTTCTGCGACTTGCTTGGCGGCTTCTTCCTGACGCGCCACCTCTTCAAGATGGGACATCATGCCCTTGCCCACCTGATACGCGGTCTTTATGGGCTCCATCGCCAGCATGGCGGCGCGGTAATCATCATCATATTCGTTCAGCCCATCCACACAGGCCAATACAGGATTGCTGCGCCACAACGACCGCAACGCCCTGTTTTGCAGGTGTTTGGGCACATCACGCGCCATGAAGGCGGCAAAATCATCCCCGGCCTGCAAGCTTTCTGGCGCAGGCAGGCCAAGCTCTTCGAGCACTTCTGCATCGTCCTTTTCAGCGAACGCCGCTTCCTGCTCCGCTGCGATTTCGGCGCGGGCCTCCGCTTCTGCTTCGGCCTGAACGGCGGCGCGTCGGCGCGCCCAGAAAGTGCCCTGTGCGCTCATTCTGCCGCTTCTCTTAGTGAACGCGGCGCACGGTAAACATCCGTGGCCTGTGAAATACGCGCGTCCCCGATGCCGTCCTGCTTGCGGTCCATGCGCAACTTGTCGCGACGGCGTTTCACGAAGGCCTCTTCGACGTAGTGCTCCGCGACGAATTCGGCGACCCATGCGTGCAGCGCTGGCGGCATCGGCACGCGTTCAACAATTTCTTCACCGCTGTCGGAATAATCCTGCGCCTCATAAGGCGAGAAGGTCACCTGCAAGACGTTCAACGGCACATCGGTGTCGTCATCCGCTTCGGGTTCTCGCATGATGACATAGACCGACGGCTGCTGCGCCTGAAGCTCATGCGCATAGGCCTCAGCGTCAGAGACATAAAGCCACGCATCAAGCGTCGTTGCATGAAACTCGGCCACATCGCCCTCTTCACGCATCAATTTCCAGGAGGCATCCGGCGCCCCAGGCAGAACGGATGTAGCCTTCCAGGCCCACTTGCTCCAAACGGTCGCGCCACGCGTTCTGCGCAGGACAACACCCAGCTTTAGTGACTTTGAATTTGGATAGACGACTCCCAAGGGAACCTCTCAAGCGCACGGTTGGTAAGATCACTTTACCAAATCATCCCCGTTATCCTAGGAAAATTTGCCTGCAATCGCACACAATTGTGTGCCCTTCTGCGCATAAATTATTTTGCATTTTATCAAGCACCTGAAAACACTTACCTTTGGGGGTTTTGCATTTCATCTGACCCTCGGGTTGAACGGCCATTTGATGTATCAATACCCAACCCTCTCCAGTTGAATTGCTCGAATCTGGTTTACGAGGGCTCACATTCCTGCCTAGCTATGCGCCGATGGCCGTCGGCGACAATGCTTCAAGACATCGGTCTGCTGGGAGAGATATGACCAAGAAACTCATTCTGTGTGATTGCCTCGGCAGCCAACCGATCAACGCGCAAGCGCTCGAAAACGCGGCTGGTGTCACCTGCAGCAAGGTTTTGACAGAGGCATGCGGCAAGCAGATCAAAGAGACTGCTGGCTTGCTGACCGAAGCGGGTACCTTGATCGCGTGCCAGCAGGAAGCCCCGCTTTTCAGAGAGTTAGCAGACGAAATTCAGGTAGATACCCCCGGCTTTGTTGATATCAGAGATCGCGGCGGGTGGTCAGATGAGGCGGATACGGCCGGTCCCAAGATGGCCGCACTCGTCGCCGAAGCCCTGCTGCCTCAACCCTCTGAAAAATCCGTGGATGTGGTTTCGACCGGTGCCTGTCTGATCCTGGGCGAGGCTGACGTGGCATTGAAGGCAGCGGCCGATCTGTCGGATATTCTGGCAGTGACCGTTCTGGTAGATCATCCCATAGATGCCCTCCCCGGCGCGCAATTTGACGTCGTAAGTGGCCAGTTGACCCGTGCCAGCGGCACTTTTGGCGCCTTCAACCTGCGCATTGATCACCTTCAACAAACGATCGCGGGCGGACGTGGTTCCACCACTTGGACCGAGGCAAAAGACGGGGCGCTGACGGAATGCGATATCATTCTCGATCTGCGTGCCCAGCCCCCTCTGTTCCCTGCCCCGGAAAAACGCGACGGCTATTTGCGTGCCGATCCGGGCAGCCAATCGGCGGTGGCCAAGGCGGTACTTGAAGCATCGCAACTGATCGGCACCTTTGAAAAACCGCTTTATCTACGCTTTGAGGAAACTCTGTGTGCGCATTCTCGCGCCGAACAAGCGGCCTGTTCCAAATGCCTCGACATCTGCCCGACAGGTGCCATTACGTCTGCGGGCGAGCATGTGGCGATTGACCCGATGATCTGTGCCGGGTGCGGTGCCTGTTCCGCGCTCTGCCCGTCAGGCGCGATCACCTATGACGCGCCACCGGTTGCAACAATTTTCTCGCGCATTCACACGCTTGCCAGCACGTATCGCAAGGCCGGTGGCGATGCCCCACGCCTACTGGTGCACGACGATTTGGGCGCGGAGATGATCTCTCTCAGCGCGCGCTTCGATCATGGGCTGCCGGCGGATGTCATCCCCTTGTCAGTGTCAGCGCTTGCCGGTTTTGGCCATGCAGAGATGCTGGCCGCACTGGCAAGTGGCTTCAGTTCGGTTTCCATCCTGTTGGCCCCCAGGACCGAACGTGCGGTTCTCGAAAGCGAAGCCGAAGTTGCCTCGGCGATTGCGGGTCAGAACACCATCACATTGCTGGACATTGCCGATCCGGACGCTTTGAGTGACGCGCTTTACACGGACAGCAAAGCCACAGGGGTTAAGGCCCCTGTGCTGCCATTGGGATCGCGCCGACAGGTCACACGGCTTGCCGCCAAAACCTTGCAACCGGATACTGAGACAATCCCTTTACCCACAGCAGCGCCCTACGGTGCCATTCTCGTCGATCAGGACGCCTGCACGCTGTGCCTGTCCTGCGTGTCGCTGTGCCCGTCAGGCGCGTTGGGGGACAATCCCGACAAACCCCAGCTCAGGTTTCAGGAAGATGCCTGCCTGCAATGCGGCTTGTGCAGCAATATCTGCCCCGAGGATGCGATCATCCTGACCCCGCAACTGAACCTGACCGATGAAGCCTTCACGCAAAAAGTGCTCAACGAAGAAGACCCCTTTGCCTGCGTCGAATGCGGCGCGCTATTTGGGTCGAAATCCACCGTTGAGCGCATCATGGAAAAACTCGCGGGCAATCACGCGATGTTCTCAAATCCGGCAAGGGCGCGGATGATCCAGATGTGCGAGAACTGTCGCATTCAGGCGCAATATCATTCGGAAAACAACCCGTTTGCCGGGGGCGATCGCCCCGCTGTGCGGACCACCGACGACTACCTGAGCAAACGCAAGGATCATTGAAGTTGCAGCGGCGCGCCCAGATCGGCGGGTGGAATGCCCGCAACATAGGCGAGGATCGCTTCGAGGTCTTCAAAGGTCATCTCCATCGGCACAATCGGCGGCGGCAAGGTGGGGTCAAAAGGATCGGTGACATCCTCGATCTGGGTGAAACTGGGATGCGGGTTGCGCAAATGGAACGTGGCAAAGCGGTCATCCCAATCACGCATCGACCGCAACACCGAAAAAGACGGGGTCGCGCCCATACCGTTCATGCGGTTTTTCTCGTTAATCACGTGGCAGCGACCGCACATGCGCAAAGACAGTTCCTCGCCTTCCACCGGATCGCCGTCATAGGTCAGAACCGGCGTTACGGCGACGGCTTTGACTTCCGTCGAAAAGCTGCTGCCATCTGGGGCCACAAAACTCTCGATTGTGCGGCGACCGATGTCCGACCGCAACCAGGTTGCAAAACGCTCCGCCCTTTCGCTGCCGTCATGTTCGAATGCCCAGCGTTCGCCCAGGCCTTCAAAAAGCGCTCGGCCTTGCGCGCTAAACCGCATCTGGGCCGGATCGCCTGCGCCGACCCGCGTGATGCGCACGCCGGTTTTCAGCACGAAGCGCGGTACGAGAAACTGGGCAAATCCGGATGTTTCAAGCGCCTCAGGCACCGCCAGTCGCAAGTCCTCTTGCGCAGACACGGGCCGCAGGGCACAAATCACAAGCAACATCGCCAAGAAGACCCGCACGTACCCTCCCAAATATCGCCGGTGAGGATTTCAGCCTAGAACCAGTCCTCCCGAACCGTCAAGTTTTCAAAACATTCCCCAGCCAAAGCAGCCAGAAGGAGCCCAGCATGAGCGACGATTTCAACATGTCCATGCGCAAATTTCTCAAACAGGTCGGTGTGACCTCGCAGCAAGCCATCGAAGAGGCCATGCGCGACGCCGGTGACACCACCGGCCAGACCTACACCGCCAAGGTGGTCCTCACAGTGGACGGTCTTGATCTGGAACATGTGGTGACGGGCCAGATCACCGGCCGTGCGGACGGATAATCACGCATGAGCCTGACACGCGATGACGTTTTAAGCGTCTTGAAAACGGTCACTGACCCGGTGACCGAGACCGACATCATGGCCGCAGGGCTGGTCAAGGCGCTGACGGTGAGCGACACCGGCGACGTGCGTTTCGTGATCGAAATCCCGCCGTCGCAGGCCAAGCTTTATAGCGAGGTGCAGGCGGTAGCGGAAAATGCTGTGACTGCAATACCGGGTGTCGGCAATGTTTCTGTGGTGATGACGGCCCACAGCACGCCGTCCGCCCCGCCCGATCTCAAACTTCAGAGATCCGCGCCAACCGGTCCGCAACAGATCCCGGGCATCGACAGGATCATCGCTATTGCGTCGGGCAAGGGTGGCGTTGGCAAATCGACCGTTGCCTCCAACATAGCCTGTGCGTTGGTGGCCGAAGGGCGGCGCGTTGGGCTCCTGGATGCGGATGTTTACGGGCCATCGCAGCCGCGCATGCTGGGGGTTTCCGGGCGTCCGGCCTCCCCCGACGGCAAAACGATTTTGCCCATGCGCAACTTTGGCGTGACCATGATGTCAATCGGCCTGATGACCAACGACGATCAGGCGGTTGTCTGGCGCGGCCCGATGCTGATGGGGGCGCTGCAGCAGATGATGACACAGGTGCAATGGGGTGCACTGGACGTGCTGATCGTTGACCTGCCACCCGGCACAGGCGATGTGCAGATGACGCTGGCGCAAAAGGCGCAGGTCGACGGGGCCATTGTGGTTTCCACGCCGCAGGACGTCGCGCTGATGGATGCGCGCAAGGGCATTGACATGTTCAACCAGCTTGGCACGCCCATTCTGGGCATGATCGAAAACATGTCGACGCATATCTGTTCGAACTGTGGTCACGAGGAACATGTCTTCGGACATGGTGGCGTGGCCACTGAGGCGGAGAAGCTGGGCGTGCCGCTGCTGGCAGAAATCCCGTTGCATCTGGACATTCGACTGGCCGCAGACGGCGGCGCACCCATTGTCGTCTCCAAACCCGACAGTCCGCAGGCGGAGGCGTTCCGCCACGTGGCCCGCGCCCTGATTGCTGACGGAAAAGCATGAGCGGACCGGGATTTCCGCCGCTCTTTCAGGGGCTTGCAACGGCGGGTGCCGATCCGGTCGCCATCGCATGTACCGAAGCGCGCAGGGGCTGCGATGCGGGCCTTGTGACCTATGATATCGGTCTGGACAGTCTGCGCGCGGCCATCGTCTTTGCCCCCGAAGTCTCTCTGAACGAGGCCATGATCATGCTGCCGATCTGCGGCGTTGGGTTTCAGAATGCACTGGGCGCCTTGGCCCCTCCCGAAGTTTCGGTACATCTGGAATGGCAGGGCGACATCCGCGTCAACGGCGCCAGTTGCGGCGCCCTGACCATCGCGGCATCAACCGTCGATGCCGACGCGGAGCCGGACTGGCTGGTGGTTGGCCTGACGCTGCCGCTTTGGTCCGACGGAGCGGAGACGGGAGAGACGCCCGACAGGACCACGCTTGCCGATGAGGGATGCAGCGAGGTTGACCCAACCGATTTGCTGGAGGCTTGGGTACGTCACACATTGGTCTGGATCAACCGCTGGGACGAAGAAGGCGTCAAACCGGTGCACAGTGAATGGACGGGTCTGGCCCACGGCATGGGCGAAACCGTGTCTCAGAGTGGCAAAACAGGCAAATTCCTCGGCATTGACGAAAATTTCGGATTGTTGTTGCAGCAGAACGATCAGACAATGATCATACCGATCACCGATACCCTGACGGAGGTTCCATGAAACTGGCGCGCGCCATTCATTTCGACGACAGCGACACCCGCGTGTTTCACAGCCCGGCGCGCACCGGTGAATGGTGCATATCGGGTGGGTTTGAATTCTCAAACTGGTCGGAGGGGGATCTGACCGGCAAGGCCAAGCAAGCCTTCACCAATGGCTGGATGGGGATCGAGACCTTTGGCCGCGCGAGCTTTGTGGCGGTCACGCAGATCGAAGAGGCCGAACGCGACGCGCTTGCCGCCGCCCTCGCCCAGCATTTCGTCGACATCTATGGCGCACCCTCCGTCGAGGCCGCCATGGGCGTGGCCATGGAAGAGATCACCCAGATGGCGGCACTTTGCGAAGATCAGGAGTTCAACACGCTGCTGACGGTGACGCGCGAACTCACCGAGGCTGGTGTGAAAGAGAGCTACCGCATGATCGAGCCACAAGACGCCGGGATCGAACAATTCGCGATCCACGGGTCACTGGATGACGAGCCACACCAGCATTAAGATCATTCCGGTTTGGCGTTGAAGGTAAAGAGCGTCTCGCCGTTGATCGTGTAGCCGTTGATAAGCTCTGCGGCGCGGGGGCTGGTCAGCCACGCCTCTAACGTGACGGCCAGATCGTTTTGCACATGCGGGTGCTTTTCAGGGTTTACCGCCAAAAACGCATATTGGTTGAAAAGCGCTGCGTCACCCGCATAAAGCAGTGCCAGATTGGCCTTGTTACCGAAATTCAGCCAGCTTGCACGGTCCGCCAGAATATAGGCGTCCAGGCCGGCGGCTGTGTTCAGGCTCGCGCCCATGCCCGCACCGACTTCGCGATACCATGCGGCAAATGTTTCGGGGTCGAAATCTGCCGCCCGCCAAAGGGCGATTTCCTTTTTATGCGTCCCGCTGTCATCGCCACGGCTGACAAAGGCGGGTTTGGTCACACCGATGCGCTTGAGCGCCTCGGCCACCGACCCGGCCTTACCAACCCCCGCAGGGTCATCTTTGGGGCCGATAAGCACGAAATCATTATACATGATCTCACGCCGATAGGTGCCATGCTTCTCTGCCACGAATGCCTCTTCTGCGGCGCGCGAATGCACCAGGATCGCGTCCACATCACCCGCCCGGCCCAGACGCAGTGCTTGCCCGGTGCCGACAACCAGCAGCTGCACATCCAGATCGATATCTTCCTTGATCGCAGGCAACAGGACATCCGCGAGACCGGAATTTTCAAAGGAGGTTGTTACCGCCAGCCGGATTTCATCCGCCAATGTGGCGGTGCCCAGAAAAACAGCGCTCACGAGGGCAAAAACCCGTGCGATCATGCGATGATATCTCCTCTGAAAAAAGCCTGAAGCTCGTCTGTCTTCGGTGCGTTGAAAAAATCCTCTGCCGAGCCTTTCTCATGCACCACGCCATGCAACATGAAGAGTGCACTATCTGCAAGGCGTCTGGCTTGACCCAGATCATGTGTGGTCATGATAATGCGTGTTTTTTCGGCGAGCGCGTTTTGCAGCAGGGTTTCGATTTCACGGGTGGAGGCCCCATCGAGATTGGCGCAGGGTTCATCTAGAAACAGCACGTCCGGTTTGCGGATCAGAGCGCGCGCGATCGCCAGTTTCTGTTTTTCGCCACCGGAGAGGCGCGTGGCCTGAAGGCCGGTGCGTTCTTCCAACCCGATCCGCGCGATCCAGCGGCCCACACGGGTTTCCACTTCAGCTTTAGGCAGGCCCAGCAAGTGCAACGGATACCGCAGATTATCCGCAACCGACCGGCGCAGCATGATCGGTGTTTGGAAAACATAGGCCTGCCGATGGCGCGCCGCGTCTTCGGTGACGGACCATTCAACATGACCCTTGCTGAGACGCTCCACCCCGTGCATCACCCGCAAAAGCGTCGTCTTGCCGCTGCCGTTCGGGCCGATGATCATGGTCAGACCGGCCTCACCCAGCGTCAGATTGACCGGCCCCAGCAGGCGCTTGCCGCGACGGCGCACGGCCACATCGGTCAGGGTCAGGGGCAGGATGGTGCTCACCAGCGGCCCTCCCGTTCCGTGCGCGAGAGCCAGTGGATGCAAATGTTTATGCCAATGGCCAAGGCGATCAATACGAACCCCAGCGCCAGTGCCAGCGCGAAATCACCCTTGCCGGTCTCCAGCGCAATCGCGGTGGTCAGCACGCGGGTGGCGTTGTCGATATTGCCGCCCACGATCATGATCGCGCCGACCTCACCAATGGCCCGTCCGAACCCCGCCAGCGAGGCCGTCAGCAGGTTGCGCCGCCCGTCCCAGATGAGGGTCTTTATCCTTTGCCGGGCACTGGTGTTCAGCGAAATCAGCAGGTCGTGATATTCCGCCCAAAGCTCCCGCATCGCCTGATGGGTGATCGAGGCAATCAGCGGCGTGATGATCACCACCTGCGCAATGATCATGGCCGTCGGTGTGAAAAGCAGACCGAATACGCCAAATGGCCCGGAGCGTGACAGCAGAATGTAAACGATCAGCCCCACGACCACCGGCGGCAGGCCCATCAGCGCATTCAAGAGCGAAATCACCAGCCGTCTGTAGCGGAACCGCCGGATCGCCAGAAACGTCCCCAGCGGCAGCGCAATAGCCGAGGCGATGACCAGCGCCGTCAGGCTGACCTGCAGCGAGCGCAGGCTGATCTGCATCAGGTCTGCATCAAGCGTGACAACCAGCCAGAACGCGGAAACCAGCCCTTCGTAGATATCATTCATATGTCAGGCCGGTGCATGTGCCACGCGTTCAAATCTCAGTTGCACCGTCCTAGGACATGCCCGTGCCTTGCGCAATCGGGTCAGACCAATTCCGCATCTGTCATGATCTCCACAAGTGCCGGGCCCTTGTGATCCAACGCCTCCCGAATGGCGGCCTCGATATCGCCCGCCTCGGTCACTTTGACGCCGTGCCCGCCACAGAGCCGGGCAAACGCGGCAAAGCCGGGATTTTGCAGATCGGTCTCCCAGACCGGCCATTCACCGGAACGCTGTTCCTTGGAGATTTTACCAAGCTCGCCGTTATGGAGAAGGATATGGGTGATATCCATGCCGTATTTGACCGCCGTGGTGAATTCCATCGGGTATTGGCCAAAACCGCCATCGCCGGAGATCGACACAACCTTGCAGCCTTTCAGGTCCTCCTTGTCCTGTGTGGCAGCCCAGGCCCCCATCGCTGCGGGCAGCCCGAACCCGATGGAGCCGAGATAGCCCGACATCAGCACCCGCTGGCGGCCCTTGGTCTCCAGATAGCGGCCAAAGGAATAGGTGTTGTTGCCCACATCCACCGCAAAGATCGTGTTGTCCGGCACCAGCCGCCCGAGGGTTTCGAAGATGGCAAAGGAATGGATACCACGGCCCAGATCCTCTTGCAGGCGCTGCTGTTTTTCGCGCCGCCAGATGTCCCAGCGGTCGGCCAGTTCGGTGATCTGATCACCCGCCTGAGAATTATGACAATCCCCTTGCCCGATGGCGTCACAAAACGCGCCCACATCGCCCCAGATCGGCAGGGCAACGGGGTGGAATTTGCCCAACTGCATGCGTTCGTGATCGACCTGAATGATCTCCTTGCTGCGCTCGATACCCGTGTGGTTGGAGAAGCTGGTGCCCAGAGCGATGATTAGGTCCGCTTCGTTCATGAACCAGCTTGCAATCGGCGTCCCAGACCGCCCCAGCACCCCGCCCGCACATTTGTGATCATCGGGCAGCAGACCCTTGGCTTTGAAGGTGGTCAAAACCGGCGTGCCTAGGTTTTCGGCCAGCGCGGCGATCTCACCCCGCACCGGGTAAGCGCCGTGACCCACGATGATGATCGGGCGCTTGGCGGCTTTGATCATCGCCGCCGCCTTGTCGATTTCACTCTGCGCCGGGATGACAGGAGACTGCGTTATGCGTCCCTCTGGCGCGCTCGCAGGCTGCTCCGACGGGTTGGTCTGCACGTCATCGGGAAAGATCAGATGGGCAACGTTCTGCTCGACAATGGCAGTCTTGCAGGCAAGGGCGGCCAGTTCCGCGTGGTTGGAACTGCCCAGAACCGGCTGAGAGAAACTGGTCACAGCCTGAAACGCAGACAAAAGATCAATGTCCTGAAACGCCCCCGGCCCCATCACCTGCGTTTGCACCTGACCGGTCAGCGCCAGTACCGGCGCGCGGTCCACCTTGGCATCCCACAGGCCGGTGAGCAGGTTGGTGGCCCCCGGTCCCGCAATGGTCAGGCAGGCCGCAGGCGTTCCGGTCAGCTTGCCGTAGGCCGACGCGGCAAAGGCCGCCGCCCCTTCGTGGCGAATACCAAAGTAGCGCATCTTGCCGTCCCCAACCGCCAGCCTGATCGCATCCGACAAGCCGAGGTTCGAGTGGCCTACCATGCCGAAAACCGATTGCACGCCCCAGTTCGACAGCGTCTCCACCATCACGTCCGTGACCGTGCGTTCGTGCGGCGGCTCTGGCGCGATGCCCACAAAAATCTCGCCATCGCGGATGTCCACCGGGTACATCTGCTGACCGGTATCCTCGTGACCCCCGGGCGGTTTTCCGGTCAACGGGTCGAAATCCCACCCATGCCAGGGGCAGCGAATCCAGCATTTGTCGTCGATGCCTTTTTCGATGGAGCCTTCGCCCAAAGGGCCGCGCTGGTGCGGGCAATGGTTGTTCATCGCGGCCCATTGGCCGTCGAAATGCACCAGACAAACGGATGTTGTGCGCGCCGTGACGGTCTTTACCCGCCCTTCGGGCAGATCGTCGATATGGCCAACACTGATCCAGTCAAGGGTTTCATCCGTCATGGGGTTCTCCTGCATCGGTTGGGTTCGTGAAATAGTCATAGAGTTTCTGGGCAAGTGTCAGCACGGCAAAACACCCCAGCGCCCAAATCAACAGCGCAAAAGGGGCCGCATCGGTACCGCGCAGCCAGACGCTGAGCAGATCACCTTGTGGTCGGAGTGCCTGTTGACCGAACAACCCGTCCCGCGACCAAAGCGACAGAATCCAGAAACGCGACAGGTAAAACATGATCAGCGCGAGGAGTGCGACGATGACAATCATGAAAGCACGGCGCATTACTCCAATACCTCCAGCGTCTCGGGGTCCAGGCGCAGCACCAGCAAATCGCCGCGCCGCTCCACGTCCCCCTCCAGAGAGACAAACTGCGCCACATAGTCATAGGCGCTTTGCGGCAGCGGACCGCCGTCAGGGCCGGTGATCAGCAGAAACTCCGACCCTTCCACCGGCTGCGTCAAGACAAAAACCGGCGGCACGCCGCCAATCAGACAGAGGTTGGCGCAAGCTTTATGCGCCAGCCCACGCCCCGGACGCATGGCGCCCGCAAGGCATTTGCCATCGCAAATCTCTCCCGCCAGCTTCCAGCGGCCCAGAGGTTCGGTCACCAGTTCAGGGGCCGCACCCTCCACCGGGCCCAGCCCGTTGCGCCCGCCACGCAATTGCAGCATGTCGAGATCACCGCGTTGCAGAATGACACCGGACACCTTGGCCAGTTTCCCCTCCAGCGGGATGGCGCGGTTTTCGACACTATTCTTGCCCTGCCCGGCCAGCATCAGCGTGTGGCCTGCCTTGATCCGGTCGTTGCCTTCGGTCACGCGCAGGAGCGGATAGGGCGTCAGCTCAACCACGCCGGTCACCGTCTGACGCCCGTAATCGAACCGGAACGCGCCATCGCCCGGACCGTCCTGCGCCACTCCAAGTGCCAGACCGAAACCCGCCAGCCCAGATACAAATAACACGCAGACAGCCAGTAAAATGCCGCGCAACGGACCCGGCACAGGCAGGTATCCCACAAAAAAAGGTGCGTGTTTGTCACTCATGCCACCGCCTCCTGCTTGGGGGCCACCAGCGGTTCGACATAGGTGCCGGGCGGATTTGCCTTTGGATCAACCAAGACCTTGGTTCCTTCGAGTTTGAGGTTGTAGGTTGGCACCATTTCGGTGAACGGCGCGGGCGACCGGCCAGAGGACACCTCGTATTGAAACCCGTGCCATGGGCAGGTCACCAGACAATCAATAATTTTGCCTTCACCGAGCGGACCGTTCTGATGCGCACAGGCGTTGGAGATGGCGCTGAGGGTTCCGTCATTGAGATAAACCGCCACACGCTCACCATTTGCCAAGAGCTTGATCTTGGCGAAGCCTTCGGTCATCTCGGAAACGTCGCAAACCGGCACCCACGCCACATCCTGCGCCGACACCGCGTGATCGGCCCGGCGTTCATGCAGCGCTGCAACCAAGTGCAGAATGCCGACCGCCGCCGCCCCGCCGATGAAAATCACCGTAAAGACGTGGTTCTGCTGGTCCTGCAATATCCCCAGCGACACATGGGCGACAACCGACAGATAGGCCGGATAAATGAGGTAGTGAATGCGCTTCCACACCGGCGGGCTGAGGAATTTCATCCAGAAGTCATGGCTTGTGGCCGCCAACACGATCAACACGATCAGGGCGAAAATGCCAAAGACCTCAAAGGGGAAACCCGAAAGCTGACCGTAGCTGGTGTTGGCAAAAAGCAGGGCTTCGTATTTGTCCGACATCGAAAAGGCGAAATACCAGTCAAGAATATACCCCGCATGGGTGATCGCCACAAAGACCGTCATCACCCCGAAATGGCGTCGGTTGTAGAGCAGCGGCAAAAACCGTTTGTCCAGCCGCGCCAGCGGTCCAATGCACAGGATCACAGTAAGCATAGAGAAAGCACAGGCCCCAAAGGCGCGCGCATTGTGAACCTGCGGGTTGATCGGGCGCTCGTGGCTCAGAATGCCGGGTGAGGCATAGAGGAAAATATATAGAAACAGCGCCACGCCCAGCAGCATCACCGCGTCGTAGATGTATTTGTTATTGTTCCATTGAACGGGGGTGTATTTGACGCTCATTGGCTGACCTCCGTCGGGGCCGACAGGCGTTCGGGGGCGATCTCTGCAGGCCATTGCTGGCGGATGCTGAGCCCGGTGACGATGATCGCGCAGATGCCGATGGGCAATATCCACCCGACGGCGAAATGCGCCTTGCGGGGCGGATCATAGCGACGCGCCCAGACCTCACGGCCGGTCTCATAGAGATACCAGCGCCACAGCACCAACGGCCAGATCACCAGAATGCCGGGGATCAGCAGCGGCCGGAAAATATAGGCATCCTGCGCATCCTCGTCGATGCGGTCCATGCCGAAGGTCAGAAAGACCGCCGCGACCAGCGCCCCGATGGTCCCCCAAATGCGCAGACCCATCAGGATCATTTCCGCCTGGTTCATGCGGCACCTCCAAAGGCGACCCCGGAGATTTCGGCCATGTCCTTTTTCCAGCTGGTCAGATCGCTGTGGTTGAACTGCGACAGATGATTGTGCCCGCAGGCGCGCGCCATCACCTGCATCAGTTCCACCGAAGCGTCAAAGAAATTGGCCAGTTGCCGCGCTGATTTATCCACGATGATCCGGCTGACCAGATGCGGTTTCTGCGTCGCGATTCCCACCGGGCAATTGTTGGTATGACACGCGCGCATGGCCAGACAGCCAATGGCCTGCATCGCGGAGTTGGAGACCGCAATCGCATCCGCCCCCAATGCCATCGCCTTGATGAAATCCGCCGGTTTGCGCAAGCCCCCGGTGATGACCAGCGAGACGTCGTTACGCTCCAGCCTATCGAGATGCGCCCGCGCACGGGCCAGCGCCGGGATTGTCGGAACAGAGATATTGTCGCGGAAAATCACCGGTGCCGCCCCGGTGCCTCCCCCGCGCCCGTCAAGGATGATGTAATCGACACCCACCTGAAGGGCGGCGTCTATGTCCTTTTCGATATGTTGCGCGCTGAGCTTGTAGCCGATGGGAATGCCCCCAGTCCGGTCGCGTACCTCATCGGCGAAATCCTTGATCTGAGCGGGGTCGGTCCAATCGGGAAAGCGCGGCGGCGAAATGGCGTCCTGCCCTTCGTCGAGGCTGCGCACCTTGGCGATCTTGCCTTTGACCTTGGCCCCCGGCAGATGGCCGCCGGTGCCGGTTTTGGCCCCCTGCCCGCCCTTGAAGTGAAACGCCTGTACCTTGTCCAGTTTGTCCCAGCTGAACCCGAAGCGCGCGGAGGCAAGTTCGTAGAAGTAGCGCGAATTGGCTTCCTGTTCTTCGGGCAACATGCCGCCTTCCCCGGAACAGATACCCGTTCCGGCCATTTCAGCGCCCATCGCCAGCGCCACCTTGGCCGGTTCCGACAAGGCCCCGAAAGACATGTCCGAGACAAAGAGAGGGATTTTCAGGCGTAGCGGTTTTTGCGCGTTGGGCCCGATCACCACATCGGTGCCCACCGGTTCATCATCCAGCAGCGGTGCCTTGGCCAATTGCGCTGTCAGAAGCTGGATGTCGTCCCAATCAGGCAGTTCCGCGCGCAACACACCCATGGCGTCCACCACACCGTGATGGCCGGTCTTGCTCAGACCGTCCCGCGCATATTGCTGGATCAACCCGGTATAGGGCTCGCCGGTATCGCCATGGCTGGGGTCGGCATAAAGGCCCAGATAGGCGTCCCGGTTGTAGGGTTGCGGATTGTCATACCCCCATTGGTTGATCTCATCCGCATCAACCATAACTTCGCCATCTTCGATCCAGGATTTGAACTTTGGCAATGCCTCGTCATTGGCATAAGACGACACGCCGCTGTCGAGCCGGTAGTCCCAGTCATGCACCCCGCAGATCAGATCCTTGCCGCGCACATGACCGTCCGCCATCAGCGCGCCGCGGTGCAGGCACCGTCCGTAGAAAACCGACACCTCCTCGTCAAACCGCACGACCACCAGATCAACTTCACCTATAATTGCATATTGTGGATCACGGTCAGGCAAAGTACTCAAGGTCGCAACGGGTGTTGGGGTCATAGGGATCTTCTTCCTTGCTTTGGCATTCGCCGCACTGCTGGGACGTTTTAGACGTTCTTCGAGTTATGTCACCGCAAGGTGCGACAAATCAACTTAGCAAGCCAAATCACAATTTGCCCAGATCACACGAAAACGGTGAATTTCCCGCATTTGTTGTTTTCTGACGTCAGTGGTGATGGGCCCATTAACACGTTGGTTTTCTTGGATGATGGCCTGTCCGGTCCCCGCAACACCGGGGCAAGCATCAGTTTTCCAGGTTTCCCGACGTCAAGGCGCCCCCTTTGACCGCGCGAACGCCTGCACGAATGATGGCAATCACAGTCAGCACCGTAAGCGACCAGAAAAACCAGGTGATGGGCCCCCGCACCAGGATCAGCGGATCGCTGCCGGACATCAGCATCGACTGGCGGAAGTTGTCCTCCAGCAAGGGCCCCAGAATAAAGGCGATCAGAAAGGGGGCCGCAGGAATATGATGCCGCACCATCAGATAGCCGACCCAACCCATGACAAACATCACGCCTACGTCAAAGATATTGTTGTTCACCGCGAAGACGCCGTAGATGCACAGCACAAGGACACCCGGGATCAGGATGCGTTTGGGAATATCCGCCACATATTTGAACCCCCGGATGGCAACCGAGCCAATCAGGAACAAAAAGGCAGAACTGACGATCAGACCGATGAACAGACCGTAAATGATGTCCACGTTGAGGATGAACATCATCGGTCCGGGTTGCAGGCCGTGGATCATGAAGGCCCCGATGATGATCGCCGTGATCACATCGCCCGGCACGCCAAGCGCCAGCAACGGGATTAGGGTAGCGCCCGCCACACCATTGTTACCCGCCTCGGAGGCGGCGACGCCCTCGATCTCTCCCTTGCCGAAATTCTCCTTGTTTTTTGACGTACGGCGCGCTTCGGAATAGCTCAGAAAGGCCGATGGGGCAGCACCGATGCCGGGGATTGAGCCCAGAAAAACGCCGATAAAACTGCCCCGCACGATGGATTTGAAACTTCGGCGGTAGTCGGCGAAACTGACCCAGTTCTTGCCCAGCGACCGCGCCTTGCCGACATGCGCCGTGGGATGCCAGACCATCGCCAGAATTTCCGGGATCGCAAAAAGCCCGATCAGCACAGCGATAAAATTGAGACCGCCCATCATGTTGGGATCGCCAAAGGTAAACCGGTTGGTGCCATAGACCAGATCCAACCCGATGGTCGCCAGCAAGAGCCCCAGAAGGGCCGAGAGCGCGCCGCGCAACAGGCTGTCACCCGAC
The DNA here is from genome assembly GCF_049830555.1 of Roseobacter sp. EG26. NCBI lineage: Bacteria > Pseudomonadati > Pseudomonadota > Alphaproteobacteria > Rhodobacterales > Roseobacteraceae > Roseobacter > Roseobacter sp. EG26. Next base: position 143,085 of record NZ_JBNBLH010000002.1, on the reverse strand, counting down.
ACACCCGCTATGATCGTGAGTGAAAACAGGATCAGCGTGAAAAATTCCGGCGGGCCGAAACTCAGCGCAAAGGAGGCCAGCCAGCCAGCAAAGAGGATCAGCGACAGGTTGGAGATGACATCCGCCGTGCAGGACGCCCAAAGCGCCATGCCCAGAGCCCGGCCCGCCTCACCTTTTTCGGCCATCGGGTAGCCGTCCAGAATGGTTGCCGATGACGCGGGCGTGCCCGGTGTCTTGATCAGGATGGCCGGAATGGAGCCGCCGAATATCCCGCCCTTGTAAACGCCCAAGAGCAGCAGGATGCCGGTAATGGGCTGCATCGCAAAGGTGAAGGGCAGCGTCAGCGCCACGGCCATGGTCGCCGACATCCCCGGAATGGCACCGCCAATCACCCCAATCGCCACTCCGACAAACAGCGCCAGAAAGGATTCGATGTTGCCGACAAGGCTGAGGCCCGCGGCGAGACTGTCGAGAAAGCTCATGGCAGCCTCAGATAATTGCCCTGCGGGATTGCCACCCCGGCCACATGGGCGAAAAACGCATAGAGCACCAGCGGAATGACCACTGCGCAGATCAAGGCGGTAACCGGATGCCTCGTGCGCACCAGAAAGGCAGACGCGACAAAGACCAGCATGGAGGTCAGCACCATGCCCAGGCGCGGCAGCAGGAACATGGTGACCCCCATGATGACCGCCATGCCCGCCAGCCGCATCCAGGCAGCCTTTGCATCCTCATCGGGGCCGTCCAGGGGCGCACCATCGGGTGCCATGCGCATGCCGGAAAAGACCAGCCCCAGCCCCGTCAGCCCGGTGAAGCCCGCCAGCGCATAAGGCCAAAAGAGCGGTGACAGGATCACATTGCCCACATTGCTGGGCGATGAGACCCATGCAGGAATGGCGTAAAGGGTCAGAAACAGGGCCGCTATCAATGCCCCGATCCCCAATCGCAGCTGCACCTGTCGCTCAGTCATGCACTCCCCCCTTCGCCCTTTTTCCGGGTCTTGCAAAAAACGCCGGGCATCCAATGGCCCGGCGTTTTTCGTGATTTCAAAGCAGGGCGTTGACCCTAGCCTTCAATTCTCATGCCTAATTCGTCAACCAGTTTCCGGAACGTGTTGTACTGGCCTTCGATAAAGGCATTGGCATCTTCGGGGGACATCAACTCGATCACCGACCCGCGTTCGGTCATTTTCGACAGGAACCCTTCGTCCTTGGTGGCCGTGGCCATCCATGCGCCCCATTTGTCGGCAACGTCATCCGGCAACCCGTCTGGTCCCGCGATGCCGGTCCAGCCAACCAATTGATGCAAGGCGGGTTTGCCCAGATCCGCCGCCGTGGGCACATCGAACCCCGCGACAGGTTCTGCGGTGGTCACCATCAAAGGCACAAGCTGCTTGTTCGCGACAAAACCGGAAATGGCCGAGGAATTTGTGCACAGGAACGTGGCTGTGCCGTTCAAAACCGCCGTGGCAGCCGCCCCGCCGCCCTTTTGCGGAATATGGGTGGTCTGCGTCAAAGGTTCTTCGACGCCGAATTCCTTCAGCACCATCACGGCGGCCAGATGCAGCAGCGAGCCGACACCCGAGGACGAATAGGTCACGCCGCCCTCATTCACCTTTGCCACCAGATCGTCCATTGAGGTGATGCCCGAGGACGGGCTGACAGCGCAGGCCACCGGGTTGATCTCATAGACGGTGACAAAGCGGAAATCATCCAGACCATAGGGCAAGGTTGCTTTCATCGCCGGGTTGACGGAATGCGAGCCAACGCGGGCGAAAAGCATGGTGTAGCCGTCTTCCTTGGCGTTCTGGACAGCCACAGAGCCGGTCGCCCCGCCAGCACCCGTGACATTCGCCATGACCAGCGGTTTGCCCACGGCGGCCCCCAGCGGTTCCGCAATCGTGCGCGCTGAGATATCTGTCGCCCCGCCTGCACCGTAAGGAATGACCATGTTGATCGGCCGCTCCGGATACTCGGCGAACGCCGCCCCTGCCAACCCCAGACTCAACGCACAAACAGCGCTCATCGATTTCAATGACATCATATTCTCCCCGTTGGATTTACCCGTTGACGCCGCACGAAACCCGCCGTCGGCGCTCTTGCACAATTGGTATCGTTAAGACATGCTTTAAAGAAGTAATAATATATTACAAATTCCGTTAGCAATGCTAACATTAAAGGCCAAAACCATGTCCATCCGCATCCTGCGCACGCTTATTGCGGTGCATGACCATAAAACCTTCAGTGCCGCCGCGGATGCGGTTTTTGTCACCCACGCCGCGGTCAGTCAGCAGATGCGCACCCTGGAGGAAAACTGGGGCATTCAGCTTTTTGATCGTAGCAGACGCACGCCGGAACTCACACCGCTCGGGCGCGCGCTGGTGGCCAAGGCTAGGGAAGTGGTGCGCGCTTACGACCAGATGCTGCCCTCCGTTCTGGGGGAAACCGGCGTCAGCGGGGAGGTTGCTCTTGGCGCACTGCCGACCACGCTCACGACCCTCATTCCCTCGGCAATTTCCATGCTCGTCGCGGCCTTCCCCCAGGTGCATGTACGGCTTTTCCCGGGCCTGACCCTGCAATTGATCTCGCAACTTGAGCGCGGCGCATTGGATGCGGTTCTGGCCTCGCGTCCGCAACTTTTGCCCGCAGGCGTCGAATTCCTTGAAGTCGCCGAAGAACCGTTGCAATTGCTGGCCTCCATGGATACCAAAAGCGATGACCCTTTTGAGTTGATCGCCACGCATCCATTCATCCGGTTCAATCGCGAAGCGGTGGTCGGCCACATGATCGAAAGCTGGCTGCAAAGCAAACACATCCGCGTCAATGAAGCGATGGAGCTGGACGGGTTGGAGGCCATCTCCAGCATGGTCTATGCCAATCTCGGCGTGGCGATCGCGCCCAAACGGTCGGTGTTGCCCAATAACCCGCTGCCGCTCAAACGCCTGTCGCTGGGGGATGACGCGCCCATTCGCAGGTTGGGTCTGCTTTACCCGCGCGACACCGCACACGGGCGCGTTTTGTCCGAGCTGCACAGTGTGTGCCTGCGCGCCGTTGCCAAGGGCGCTTTTGGCGACGCGAACATGCAAAATGACATCTGAACAAATCCTTTATCTGGTGATTGGCTCCATTGCCGGTGGTTTTATCAATGGATTAGCTGCGTTTGGCACCTCCTTGTTTGCGCTTGGTTTTTTCCTGACGGTCATGCCCGCGCTGGAGGCGGTCGCGATCATTGTGGTCATTTCCGTCACCAGCGGGTTACAAGGATTGTGGATCGTGCGCAAATCCATTGCTGCCAATCCAAGGCGGCTGGCGCGGTTCCTGATACCCGCCATTCTGGGCATTCCGCTGGGCATCGCCTCGCTCAAACAGATCGACGCGTCGGTTTTGAAACTTCTGATCGCGTTTTTCCTGATCCTCTATGGCGGGTTTTTCACGCTCAGACGAAACCTGCCGAAAATTGACCGTCCCACGCCCCTCATTGATTGCGTGGTCGGATTTTTCGCGGGCATCCTTGGTGGTGCCGCGTCGCTGTCCGGTGCGCTGCCCACCATGTGGTGCGCGATGCGCGCCTGGCCAAAGGTGGAAACCCGCGCGGTACTGCAACCTTTCAACGTCACGGTCCTGTCGCTAACGGCCGTGCTGCTGGCGTTCAATGGCGCGTATCAACCCCGCACCTTGTGGTTTCTCTGCATCGCGATCCCGACCGCGATGATCTCCGCCCAACTGGGTATTTTCGTCTTCCGGCAACTCAGCGACAGCGCTTTCAGACGGTTACTGATCGCGATCTGTTTTGTCTCCGGCGCTGTGCTGCTGGCGCGCGAACTGCTGTGAGCCTTTAGCCGATGACCTCATCCGAACGATCATCCGTTTCGCCGTAGCGTTTGAGCACAGCCGGTTTTGTGCCTTCGTAAACGCGGTCCAGGTTTTTGACGATCTTGGCGTTTTCGCGCTCAAACAGACACTCGCCCTGCATATTGGAGGCGACGATAAACGGCCCCATCCGGCGCGCGCGGATTACCCACATAGCCTGCGCGATGCCAAGCTCTTCGTGCCAGTGCACGGCCTCAACCGTCTCAACACCCCGGCCCAGCAACGCCCCGGTGCCGTAGCCAACGGTAGAGAGGTACACCGCGCCGTTGGGCACAAAATACTCTTTGTAGTCCTTTGAGGACATGCCGCCTTTGCCGATGATCACCCGCGCACCGGTTCTGGCCATCCATTCCGGCAACCATTTGGCAAAGCGGAAACTCGCCGTGGCCGTAACCGCCCCCAGATCGAACGAACCATCTTCCCGGATCACCGCTGCGGGTGAACAATGGAAATTGGCGGCACTTTGGGAGGGCAGTTCCATGGGGATGTTGGCCTGATCCTCCAGCGCCCGCATGTAGACCCCTTCGCGCGCCGTATAGATTAGCCCGTCCAAATAGACGATATCGCCCAGACGCAGATCGGCGATGGCCTCGGCCGTGGGAGTGGTCGACAGGGTCACTTCGCGTATCTTCATTCCGCCGCCTCCAGACCCATTTCCCATTCGATACCCTCGCGGCGCTGATAATCGGTGAACCAATCGGGATCGGTGCGGTGCTCCACCCGACCATCCGGGAAAATGCGCGCCACCGCGCGACGCGACGAGAGACAAAACGCATGCACGGACATCTGCATGCCGCCCGTATGGCAGTATCCTACTTCAATATTGCAGTCTATCACCATGTTTTTACCGACAAATCCCATGGCTCCCATACCGATGGAGTTCCCCAATTCTTTGAATTCATCCTCCATCGCGGCAATCTTCGGGTCGGAATTCCGGCTACCCACGGTGCGTAGCACTGACGCGCGTTTGCCCAGCACCATGCAGGTGTCTTTCGACCCACCAAGCCCGATCCCGATGATCGCAGGCTGGCACGCCAGCCCGCGTTTGCCGAAAGCCACCAGACTGTCGAGGTAGAACCGTTTGATCCCCTGAATACCGTCTGAGGGGAACAGCATCCGGTAATCCGTGCCGAAAAGCCCGCCCTTGTGCACGGTGATCAGATCAATCCATTCCCCCTGGGGTTCAAAACCATATTCAATCTCAGGCGCACCAATCCCGACGTTATTGTTATGATCCGTCCGCCAGAGCGGATGCACCCGGTTGGGTCTGAGCGGCACGCCCGTGGTTGCATTGGCCGTGGCACGGCGCAATGCGGCCTCCAGCGCCACCGGTCCGCCCTCGATCCGCGCCTCATTGCCCATTTTCACATACCAGCGCGGCACGCCCGTATCCCCGCACATGGCGCGCCGATCCTCCTTGGCGGCCTCATAGTTCTCCAGCATGGCCTGCAACACAAAGGACGACAGATCGCCATCTTCGGTTTTTGCAGCCGCCTTGAGGCCTTCCAGATAATCCTGCGGGATTTCGATGGCCGCCTTGTCCATCAGGGTTTCGGCGGTCTGTTGAATCAGTTTTATGGGGATCATTGCGCAGCCACCAGTGTTTCGGGTTCGCCTTCGGGCAGGATGGTTTCGCCCGGTCGAACAATGGAAAAATCGACAGGTTCGCGGGTCACTTCCACATCCGCGTCGTCTTGCCGGGCGATGGTGAAATAGGACGCAGCCATGTCGCCTGCTTCGGGGAAATCCTCGCGGAAATGTGCCCCGCGCGAGTTTTCGCGGGCAAGCCCCGCCTTGGCGATCACTTTGGAGATATCGCACAGGCTCGCCATGTTCAGCCAGTCGTGCCAGGTCAGGTTGAAGGCCAGAGTGTCCGGGGCGACGCCGACCTGCATCAGATCATCCTCAATGCTGGCAATCCGCTCCAGCCCGCGCTGCATGCCCCTGACCGTGCGCATGACACCGACGTCCTCCCACATGACCTCCTGCAACCGGTTCCGCAAAGGCTGCACCAGATCGGGTTTACGGCTCAGCGGATGTACCGCACGTGCATATTCCGCCGCGAGAACCGCCTCATCCGGTTCGCGCAGGCTGCCCATCGTGCGAATATCTCGCCCCATCGTGTCGCCCGCGATCCCGCCATATACGGTGGAATTGGCCACGCCGTTGCCGCCCAGCCGGTTGGAGCCATGCGCACCGCCCGCATCTTCGCCGGCCACATAGAGGCCCTCAAGTGCGGTGCGCGTATCCACATCCACAACCACACCCCCCATAAAATAATGCGCTGTCGGCACCACCTCGACCAGCCCTCCGGCCAGATCAAACCCGCTGTCTTCACAACGCCTGACCATGCCCTTGAATTTCCGGCGTACATTGTCCGGGCCCAGATGCGCCATGGAGATGAACATGCCCACCTGACCCGGGTCATTGCTTTTGCGCATCTCCGCATAGATGCCGCGGCTGACCACATCGCGTGTGGCCCGCTCGCCTTTGGCGTCATAGTCGAACATGAAGCGTTGTCCGGAGGCATTCAGCAATTGCCCACCCGCGCCGCGCAAGCCCTCTTCGAGCACCGTGCCGGTCATGCGGCTGTGCGCGCCCGCCAGCAGCCCCGTCGGGTGAAACTGCACCATCTCCATATCCCGCAGCGGCAGACCCGCGCGCAGCGCCATGGCCAGCCCGTCCATCGTCTTATCGCCGCTAGGCGTGTGGTATTTGTACATGGTCGGCCCACCGCCCGTGGCCATCAGCACCGTCTTGGCCCGCACAAACCGAAACCCGCCGGTGCGCATGTCGATCATCAGAACACCGGCAAGTGCCGCACCGTCTTTTGTCGGGATCAGACCGATGGCGCGATGTTCCTGAAGCTTCTCCACCGGTCGGCTCAACACCTGTTCCATCAACCGGTTGATGATCTCGATGCCCGTCAGATCGCCCTTGTGCACGGTGCGGTCCGCCGTCTGCCCGGCAAAGGCCTTCTGATGTAAGCTGCCATCGGGGTTGCGGTCAAAAAAGCAACCGATCTCGTTTTCCAACTCGCGAATGCGCACCACGGCCTGTTCGCAAAGCCGCCATGCCATGTCCTGATTGGGCAGCCATTTACCGCCTTCGATCGTGTCCATGAAATGACGCGCCACTGTATCGCCGCCGCCAAGTGCCACGTTGTAGCCGCCCTGCACCATCCGGGTACAGCCGCATTTGCCAATCAGCCCCTTTACGGCAATCGTGATCTTTGTACCCTCAGGGGCGGCCTGCTGGGCGTGAAGGGCGGCAAAAAGCCCTGCACCACCGGTCCCGAGGATCAGAATATCCGTGTCATGCCATTCGATGTCATGTGTCATCGCTCATACCACCTGTAGGAAAAACATGCTCGAAATCAGAAATGCGACCCCCAGGGCCGCGGCCGCAAGGGTTTTCTGAGGCGCGGACCAGGGCAGCCATTCCATCGCCATCAACCGCAAGCCACCAAAGATGTGCACGGCCAGCAGGAAAATCAGCCCGAACTCCGCCAGTTTCACCAATGGCTGATCCGCAAAATTCAGAAAAGCGTCCAGACGTTCGGGCCGGGTCAGGGCCAGCGACAAGATCCAGAAATGCAGCGGCAGGAAAAGCGCCAGCGCCAGCCCGGACACGCGGTGCAGCACATAGGCCAGCCACAAAGGATGCGCGCGTGCCACCCTCATGGCAGGCCTACCGGCCAGGTCACGGCGATCAGGGCCTTTGACCCCATGACAAACAGCAGCAGGCCAACGCCCCAGATCAAAGCGGCAAGCCTGCCGCCGGTCAACCCGAAGGTTTCGTGCAGGATGACCCGCAATCCGATGGCCGCATGAATGGCGACCGCCAGAACAAAACTGCCGTAAAACAAAAACCAAAAGACCGAACCCTGCGTCCGCCCCAAAATCTCCGCCGCCGACAAGCCGCCCTGCACGGCGTAGATCATCACAGCGATATGGCCTAGCGTCAGCGGGGCCATGATCATCGCGGTGATCCGTTGCAGCATATAAAGGCGCAGATCAAGCATCGGTTTACTTGCGCCTCCGCAGAAAATTCCGCGCCGTTTCGCGTTTCAGGCCGGCAATTGCCGACATCGGATCCAGATCATTGGGGCAAAAAACCGTGCAACTGCCCATGGAATGGCAATTGTGGCAGCCGCCGGTGCCAGACACCGACGCCAGAATATCCGTGCGGTCTTCGTGTTTGGCATCGTTGTAAAGTGTCCAGGCCCGTTGCAGCGCCGCAGGGCCAAGGTAATCAGGATTGCCCGCCACCGTGTCACAGGCCGCATAGCAGACCGAGCAATTGATGCATTCAATCCCCGCGCTGGCCACTTGTCTGTTGTGATCACCGGGATCAATGGCCGGTATCGGATCCGCACGGCTGGCACTGGGCGTGTGAGCCCCCCCGGCAGCAACCCATTTGTCGAAGAACGGGTCCATATCAACCGCTAAATCCTTGATAACCGGCAGGTTTCGCAACGGGCCGATCTCGACCTTGCCACCGTTCAGCACTTTTTTCACATGGGTCCGGCAGGTCCAACGTGGCCGCCCGTTAACCATCATGGCGCAGGAGCCACACATGCCCACGCGACAGGCAAAGCGGTAGGTCAGCGTCGCATCCGCATAGTGCTGTATCCAGGAAACCACATCGAGGATTGTCTGATTGTCCTTCGCCGGAACTTCGAATATCTCAAACTGCCCGGCCACGCCTGACCCGCGCCAGACGGAAACTTCAAGCGTGTCGTTCTGAGCGGTCACCCGGCGTTCCTGACTTGTTCATTGCGGTGGTGCCCGTATGATATATCTGCCAGAATTGCTAACGAGAAGGAATATGTTCTTATGGTTTTTGTAAGATCAACTTACATAAATATGACTCCCTTTCATGTCTGATCCCACACTCAAATCGCTTTTTCGGGACCGGTTTGGCTCGGCTCCGGATGTGCCTTCAGAAATGGCAGAGGCCTCTGTGCTCAAGCGCATAGCAGCGCGGGGGTCGTGTCGATGGTTTGATGGCAAAGTGCCAACGCAGGACGTGTTGGAAACGCTCTGCGCCGCAGCTCTTTGCGCGCCATCAAAAAGCGATTTGCAGCAACGCGACCTGCTGATCGTTTCCGATCAGACCATGATGACGGAACTCAAAACGCTTCTGAAAGCGCAGGAGTGGATCGCGGATGCGCCTGCAATGGTGGTATTTCTGGCCAACAACAGACGCCAAAGGCAAATTCAGACGTGGCATGATCAACCCTTTCCCAACGACCATCTGGACGCGTTTTTCAACGCGAGCCTCGACGCCGGTATCGCGCTGGCTTTTTTCATGGCCGCCGCGGAAAACGCAGGTTTGGGCTGCTGCCCGATCAGCACGATCCGCAACCATCTGCCAGAGGTCAAAGACCTGCTGCAACTGCCCAATCATGTTTTCCCCGTTGCGGGCCTCGCCGTTGGCTATCCCCGGTATGAGCCCCGCGTCAGCGCCCGTCTGCCATTGGAAGCGACGGTGCATCACAACAGCTTTGCCGACACATCGAAAGAACAGGTGCTGGCCTATGATGCGCGCAGGCTGGCCGGTTCCGAAGGTCCGGGTTGGTCAGACGCCAAGGCCAGAATGTATGCGGAACCGCAACGCCAGGATTTCGCCGCTTTCATGCGAAAAATCGGCTTCAATCTGGATTAAAGAAGCCTCCTAAAGCACTTCATCAAAAGTCTTTTTCAACTTCCCAACGATCTCGTCTACGTGTTTGTCTTCCATGATGAATGGCGGCGCGAGCAGCACGTGATCACCGTTTTGACCATCCATGGTGCCGCCCATCGGGTAGCAGGCCAAACCGTTCGACATCGCCGTTTGCTTGACCTTCTTGTTCACCCCGTCGCTGGGCGCAAAGGGCGCCTTCGAGCCACGGTCGGCCACGATTTCCAGCCCCAGAAACAAGCCCCGGCCCCGGATGTCACCGATGTTCGGGTGTTGCCCGAATTCCGCCTGCAAAGCATCCTGCAATTTCACGCCCATGGCGGCGCATTGATCCACCAAACCACCGGTCAGCTTTTTGACCACCGCATTGCCGGCCGCACAGGCCGTCGGATGGCCGATATAGGTGTGACCGTGCTGGAAAAACCCGGTCCCATCCGCGATGGCCTGATGAATTTGCGCCGTGCACATCATGGCGCCGATGGGTTGATACCCCGCCCCCAGACCTTTTGCGATGGTGACGATATCTGCGGTGATCCCCTCCTGTTCATGGGCAAAAAGACTGCCCGTTCGGCCCATGCCGCACATGACCTCATCAAGGATCAGCAAAATGCCGTATTGGTCGCAAATCTCGCGAACGCGCTTGAAATATCCTTCAACCGGCGGCACCGCGCCCAGAGTGGCCCCGACGACCGGTTCCGCAACAAAGCCGATCACGGTTTCCGGGCCGAGGCGCAGCAATTCGGCCTCCAACTCGTTGGCAACCCGCTGGCCATAATCAAAGGCGCTCTCACCGTCCTGCTGACCGCGATACGTATAGCAAGGGGAGATCAGCGACGTCTCGACCATAATCGGCGCAAATGCCTGCTTGCGCCAGACATTGCCCCCCGTGGCCAGAGCGCCCAGAGTATTGCCATGATAACTCTGACGTCGCGCGATGAAATGACGGCGACCCGGCTGGCCGATTTCCACAAAATACTGACGCGCCAGTTTCAGCGCAGCCTCAACCGCTTCGGACCCACCTGAAACAAAATAGACCTTTTCCAGATCACCCGGCGCTTTCGCGATCAACCTGTCGGCAAGCTCTTCCGCAGGATCAGAGGTGAAGAAACTGGTGTGAGCATATGCGAGCTGGGCGACCTGTTCCTGAATTGCAGCGATCACGTCAGGATCGCCATGCCCCAGGCACGACACCGCCGCCCCCCCTGATCCATCAAAATATTCTTTGCCATCAGCATCATAGATGTACGCGCCTTTACCTATAGACGCTCGTCGAACTTTGGCCGTAGAGTGCCGGGCGAATACATGTGACATTCGAAATCTCCCTCTTTCATCTGCCATTTATGAAACATACGGAGTCATTGTTGACAACACTATGAAACAAATGAATCCTCCAAGGAGGAATCGCAACGGTTGGGGAACGTGCGTGGCTGAGCCACTCGATATCAGAATATCTGCGAACTACGAAGACTTAAGCGGCAGGCTGAAACAAGCCGCCGACTATCTTATCGAGAACCAGATTGATGTCGCTACCCGCTCTCTGCGCTCCGTCGCCGAGCAAAGCAAAATTGCGCCCGCCTCGTTTTCCCGCCTCGCCCGCGCCCTTGGGTATGCGGATTTTGGGTCGCTCAGAGGTGATATCCGCACGTCCATTGACCGCCGCGTGAACGGCGCGTCACAGCGCACCCGGCAACTGACCCATCTGCAAAGAGAGGGCAATGAGGATTTCGTCGCGGGCTTTGCCAACGCCTGTACCGGCAACATTCAGACCCTGGCGGATGGGTTGGAGGGCACCGAGTTCAAGAACACCGTCGGCAAATTGCACAAAGCGCGAAACGTTCTGGTATTCGGCGCGTTAAGTTCCACCGGTGTTGCGGAACATCTCAATTACATGGCCAGCCTCTTGTTCGACAATTGGAGCCTCGCTGGCCGGATGGGATCGTCTCTGGGGGCGGGTCTGGCAGGGTTGGACGCCAATGACGTTTTGGTGCTGATCACCCAGACGCCATACTCCCCCCGGCCGGTCAGGGCTGCGGAGCTGGCACGTGCCAACGGCGCGCATGTCGTCGTCATCACCGATACCCATGCCTGCCCGGCGCTTAAACACGCCTCCGCGCGCTTTATCATTCCCGCCAAATCCCCGCATTTCTTTTCATCCTACACCGCAACGCTGTTTTTTGTGGAAACCCTGATCGGGATGCTCGCCCAAATCGGAGGCGAAGCGTCCAGAAATCGCATTGCGGAGGTGGAAACAAGCAACCGCCGTTTACAAGAGATACTAGACGGCTAATCTACGACCAATAATCCAAAAAAGGGAGACAACAATGTTCAACGGATTAAAAATGACGGCCGCAGGTGCGGCACTGGCAATGCTGGCGGCACCCGCCGCAATGGCGGAGGATTTTATTACCATCGGGACCGGGGGCGTCACAGGGGTTTACTATCCAACCGGCGGGGCCATCTGCCGCCTGGTGAACAAGGGCCGCAAGGAGCACGGCATCCGCTGCTCCGTGGAATCAACCGGTGGTTCGGTCTACAACATCAACACAATCCGCGAAGGCGAGCTGGAATTCGGTGTGGCCCAGTCGGACTGGCAGTACCACGCATACAACGGCACCTCAAAATTCGAAGATCAGGGCGCGTTTGAAGACCTCCGCGCGGTGTTCTCCATCCACCCTGAACCCTTCACCGTTGTGGCACGCGCTGACGCCGGGGTGAAAACCCTCGCCGACATCAAGGGCAAACGTGTGAACATCGGCAACCCCGGTTCCGGTGCACGCGGCACCACAGAGGTCGTTCTGGCCGCAATGGGCTGGACAACGGGCGATCTGGCTCTGGCCGCTGAGTTGAAAGCCGCAGAGCAGTCAGCAGCACTTTGCGACAACCAGATCGACGTGATGATCTACACTGTCGGCCACCCGTCAGGGTCCATTCAGGAAGCCACCACGGCCTGCGATTCCGTTCTGGTCGAAGTGTCCGGTGCTGAAATCGACAAACTGATCGGCGAAAACTCCTACTACCGGACTGCGAAGATCCCCGGTGGTATGTATCGCGGGTCGGATGAGGACGTCACCACATTTGGTGTGGGTGCAACCTTCGTAACCTCGGCCAGCGTATCGGAAGAAGCGGTCTATGCGGTTGTCGCTGCGGTCTTTGACAACTTTGACGATTTCAAAAAACTGCACCCTGCCTTTGCAAACCTGACGGCAGAGGAAATGGCAACTGCGGGCCTTTCCGCACCGCTGCACCCCGGTGCCGCGAAGTACTACAAGGAAAAAGGCTGGATTGAGTAATCCACTCTCCTGACACTGCAGAGGGCAGCACGCTGCCCTCTGTCGCCCGCAAAAAAGGGCAAATTCTCAGAACAAAAGCCGTAAACAGCGGCATCTCAGGGAGACAGTCGAATGTCAGATAACTCCAGCGGTGGCCGTGCGCTATCCGAAGAAGAACTACAGGATCTTGTATCCTCCTCTGATGCCGGAGCGCGAGCCCCGGCCGGTGCCGTGGGGACATTCCTGGCCATAACGGCCATCATCTGGTCGCTGTTTCAGGTCATGCTGGCCTCGCCGCTGTCCAACCAGCTTCTGCCGGGCTCCGTGATCAACAATTCGCGGCAAATCCATCTGGCGTTTTCGATATTTCTGGCCTTCATGGCGTATCCGATGCTGAAATCCAGCCCCCGCCATTACATCCCCATACACGATTGGATACTGGCCATCGCGGGCGCATTCATCGCGATGTACGGCTATATTTTCTACGACAAGATCGTGAATTCCGGCGGGCTCGCCGATGATGTGGACAAATGGTTCGCGCTGATCGGGCTGGTCATCCTCTTTGAGGGCGCGCGCCGCGCATTGGGACCGGCCATGGCGATCATCGCCACGATCTTCCTGCTCTACGTCTTCTTTGGCTCGTCTCAGGCGGTTCCGGATGTGATCCGCTGGAAAGGTGCCAGCCTGCAAAAAGCCATGAGCCATATGTGGATCACCTCCGAAGGCGTCTTCGGCATCGCATTGGGTGTTTCGACGAAATTCGTCTTCCTCTTCGTGCTCTTTGGCGCCCTGCTCGATAAGGCGGGCGCGGGCAACTATTTCATCAAGATGGCCTTTGGCGCGCTTGGCCACCTCAAGGGCGGCCCGGCCAAGGCGGCTGTGGTGGGCTCCGCCGCAACCGGCCTGATCTCCGGCTCCTCCATCGCCAACGTGGTCACAACCGGCACCTTCACAATCCCGCTGATGAAACGCGTGGGCTTTTCCGCCGAAAAAGGCGGCGCGGTCGAGGTGGCCTCTTCGGTGAACGGGCAGATCATGCCACCCGTCATGGGGGCCGCGGCCTTCCTGATGGTGGAATATGTAGGCATCTCCTACGTCGAGGTGATCACCCACGCCTTCCTGCCCGCGACGATTTCCTACATCGCGCTGGTCTATATCGTGCACCTCGAAGCGGTGAAGAACAACATGCCGACGCTGGGCAACCGCGTAGTGTCGATGGGCAAGACCATCGGCGGTATGGCAGCCTTCTTCGTGGGTTTCGCGGCACTTTGCTACGGGGTGCAATACCCGGTGAAATGGGTGACATCGCTGCTGCCAAATTCTGGCCTGCTGCTCTCGGGGCTGGTCTTTCTGGCCTATGTGTTCCTGCTCTTTTTCGCCGCAAAAGTGCCTGATCTGCAGCCGGATGATCCCAATGCCGAAGAGATCGAACTGCCGGTTGTGGGCGAGATCTACAAGGCGGGTCTCTACTACCTGCTGCCGATCATCGTGCTGGTCTACTTCCTGATGATCGAGCAGAAGTCGCCGGGTCTTTCGGCCTTCTGGGCCACGTCGCTGCTGTTCGTGATCCTGCTCACACAGAAACCTCTCAAAGCGATGTTCCGGGGCGAAAGCGAAATGGCGAATGCCTTCAAGGGCGGCGTTGCCGACCTGCTGCAAGGCCTCATCGACGGCGCGCGCAACATGATCGGCATTGGCCTTGCTACGGCAACCGCTGGTGTGATCGTGGGTACGGTGACGCTGACGGGTGTGGGTCAGGTGATGGCCGATCTGGTGGAATTCCTGTCGGGCGGCAATCTGATCCTGATGCTGATCATGGTGGGGCTTCTCAGCCTCATCCTCGGCATGGGTCTGCCGACCACGGCGAATTACATCGTGGTCTCCTCGCTGATGGCAGGGGTGGTTGTCGAACTGGGCGCGCAATCAGGGCTGATTGTGCCGCTGATCGCCGTGCACCTCTTTGTGTTCTACTTCGGGATCATGGCGGATGTGACACCACCCGTGGGGCTTGCCAGTTTCGCGGCGGCGGCTGTTTCCGGCGGGGATGCCATCCGCACAGGCTTCGTGGCCTTCTTCTACAGCTTGCGCACCGTGGCCCTGCCCTTCGTCTTCATCTTCAACACCGACCTGTTGTTGATCGACGTGGGATGGGCGCAGGGCATCTTGGTGTTCATCACGGCCACCATCGCCATTCTGGTCTTCACCGCAGGCACCATGGGCTATTTCCTGACGCGCAACCGCATCTATGAAAGCATCGCGTTGATCTTCATTGCCTTCATGCTCTTCCGTCCGGATTTCTTCATGGATCGCCTGTCGCCTCCATTCCAGGATATCGAACCGGCGGCCTTTGCTGAACGGGTCGAGGCGGCACCTGTCGGACGCGAGTTCAGGGTCGTCGTCAGCGGGCCTGATTTCGACACCGGCGAGACCAAGGAAACCACATTGCTGGTGCCGATTGGCGAGGAAGCCGAGGGCACACGCATGGACGCCTACGGGCTCCTGACCGTCGCGGAGGGAGATGAAGTTGCGCTGGAGGAACCGCTCTTTGGGACACCTTTCGCGGAAACATTCCAGAGCTATGATTTCTACGCAGACACCTTCGTGACCATCAAGGCGGTCAAGGCCCCTGCCGATCAGATGCCCAAGGAGTTGATCTTCATCCCAGCGCTGTTGCTGTTGGGCCTTGTCGTTCTATTGCAGCGTGGTCGTGCAGGTAAGGAAGAAGAAGGAGTGACCGCATGAGCCGTCCCGTTTTGTGCGCCATCGACGTCAGCCACAAAGGCCGCGATGCCGATGTATTGAAGATCGCCAAGCGTCTCGCCGATCTGGATGGTGCCTCGCTTGACGTGGTCACCGTTGTTCCGGATTTTGGCCAGAGCATCGTCAGCACCTACTTTGAAAGCGATCACCATGAGAAGGTGGTCGCCGAAGCGCGGCAGCTGCTAAGCGATGAAATCACCGCAAGCCTTGGGTCCGACGCGGACGCGATGGTGCGCCATGTCGTGGCCACCGGAAATGCCTATGAGGAAATCCTCAAGGTCGCAGGTGAAACCGGGTGCGGGTTGATTGTGATCGGCGCGCATAAGCCTGATTTCAAAGACTACTTGCTGGGTCCAAACGCCGCGCGCGTGGTGCGGCACTCCTCGTGCAGCGTTCACGTGGTTCGGTAACCCGCGACCATTTTGAACTCCCTTCGGCGCGCTCTGAAAAGGACGCGCCGATTTTCACTTTGGGGTCAAAAATCGCTGGCGCAAATCTGTATTTCATATATTCATGAAATATGGAAAAAGAATCACTGAATCGCCTGTCGATGTTGAGCCACCCTCAGAGACTGGCGGTCTTTCGGTTGCTGATGCGTCGCTATCCGGATGAGGTGCCAGCCGGGGAAATCGCCGATGCCCTGATGCTGAAAGCCTCCACCACCTCTGTTTATCTCTCCGCTCTCAACGATTCCGGGCTGATTGTTCAGCACCGTGTGGGCACATCGTTGCGTTATCGCGCGCGCATTGAGGCTGCCGGTGAATTGATAGGATTCCTGTTCACGGATTGCTGTCGCGGCCGTCCGGAGCTTTGCCCCCCCTCCCTCTTCTCTGGCCTCAAAGGAGCGAAGACCATGGCGGACACCACCTATAACGTTCTGTTCATCTGCACGGGCAACTCAGCACGGTCCATCTTCGCGGAAGCGATTCTGCGCGATTTGGAAGGATCGCGGTTCAATGCCTATTCCGCCGGCACAAAACCCGGCTCGGAACTCAACCCTCTCGCGATTGAGATGCTGACCTCAAAGGGGCACGACACCTCCAACTTACGCGCCAAACACATTTCTGAATTTCAAAGCCCGGAAGCGCCGAAAATGGATTTCGTCTTCACGGTCTGCAATCGCGCGGCCAATGAGGACTGCCCTGCCTGGGAAGGCCAACCCATCAGCGGGCACTGGGGTCTGCCCGACCCCGTAAAAGCGACCGGCAGCCTTGCCGAACGCAGGCTGGCTTTTCAACAGACCTATGGCGCCATGAACAACCGCATCAAGGCCTTTGCCGCCCTGCCGCTCCAAACCCACAATCGCATATCGTTGCAAGCCGCCGTTGACGACATCGGCGCAGATCACCTGGAAGGAACCGCTTGATGACCGTTTACGCCCTCAATGGACTGGGCCGTATTGGCAAACTTGCCCTGCGTCCGCTGCTAGAACGTGGTGCAGAAATTGCCTGGATCAATGACGCGGTGGGCGATCCGGCGATGCATGCCCATCTGCTGGAGTTCGACTCTGTGCACGGGCGCTGGCCAGCGGCGTTTTCATCGGATGCAGACAGCCTCACCATCGACGGCACCCGGCTGCCTGCGCATGCCGAGACCAACCTGAGCCAACTGCCGATGGATGGCGTGGATGTGGTCATCGACTGCACCGGCGTCTTCAAGACCGAAGCAGCACTGGCCCCTTACTTTGCTGCCGGGGTCAAAAAGGTTGTGGTGTCCGCACCGGTCAAGGATGGCCCCACCGCCAATATCGTCTATGGCGTGAACAACCACGCCTATGATCCAAACCAGCACGACATTGTCACTGCTGCGAGTTGCACCACCAATTGCATCGCCCCCGTGGTGAAGGTCGTGCATGAAAACCTTGGCATCAAACACGGCTCGATCACCACGATCCACGATGTGACCAACACGCAAACCATCGTTGACCGGCCTGCAAAAGATTTGCGCCGGGCACGGTCGGCCTTGAACTCCCTGATCCCCACGACCACCGGCAGTGCCACGGCGATCACTCTGATTTACCCCGACCTCAAGGGGCGGTTGAATGGCCACGCCGTACGTGTGCCGCTGTTGAATGCCTCGCTGACGGATTGTGTGTTTGAACTGGAATGCGCAACGACCGTTGAAAAGGTCAATTCTCTTTTCCAAGCCGCCGCCGAAGGGCCGCTAAAGGGTATTCTTGGATATGAGACCAGACCGCTGGTGAGCACCGATTACACCAATGATCCGCGCTCCGGCATCGTTGATGGGCCTTCGACCATGGTCGTCAACGGCACACAACTCAAGGTTTACGTCTGGTATGATAACGAATGGGGGTATGCCAACCGCCTGGTTGACGTGGCCTTCATGGTTGGCAACAGCCTGTGACACCGGACCGGGCAGGATCGGCATATGTTGCCGTTACGGCCGCCTATTGGGCGTTTATGCTCACCGATGGCGCTTTGCGCATGCTGGTCTTGTTGCATTTTCATACCTTGGGATTTTCACCCGTTGAACTGGCCTATCTCTTTGTCCTCTACGAGATAGCAGGAGTTGTGACGAACCTCACGGCAGGATGGATCGCTGCCCGCTTTGGACTAACCTCAACGCTCTATGCCGGTCTGGCATTGCAGATCGCCGCCCTGCTGGCACTGGCGCAGCTTGATCCGGGCTGGGCGGTGGGTGCCTCTGTCATCTTTGTCATGGCCGTTCAGGGCGCTTCGGGCGTCGCCAAGGATCTGGCCAAGATGAGCGCGAAATCCGCCGTCAAGCTACTCGCACCGGCGGAGCAAGGTGGGCTGTTTCGCTGGGTCACCGTACTGACCGGCTCCAAGAATGCGGTGAAGGGTTTGGGTTTTCTTCTGGGCGCCGTGCTTCTGGGATGGATTGGGCTGTCTGCCGCCGTTCTGAGCATGGCCGCTGTGCTGACCGTCATCCTTGTTCTTGTCATGTCTCTGATGCCGCGCGGCCTGCCCACCGGGCGCAAGGACGCGAAATTCAAGGATGTTTTTTCCAAGAACCGCAACATCAACTGGCTGAGCTTTGCCCGCGTGTTCCTTTTTGCCGCCCGCGATGTCTGGTTTGTCGTGGGCATTCCGATCTATTTCTATTCCGTCTTATCGGACGGATCAGAGGCGGGTAACCGCGCAGCATTTTTCACAATCGGCAGCTTCATGGCCTTGTGGGTCATCCTTTATGGCGGCGTGCAAGCCTCCGCACCCCGATTGCTGAATGCAAAAGCGCGCGATGAGAAAGACATGATCGCAAGCGCGCAACGCTGGGCAACCATGCTGGTATTCGTGCCCGCGCTTTTGGCGGCCATCGTTTTTGCAACCAATGGCCCTGCCCCCTGGCTCACCATATGTCTGGTCGTAGGCCTGCTGGTTTTTGGTGGCATCTTCGCGATCAATTCAGCGCTGCATTCGTATCTGATTTTGGCCTTCAGCACAGGCGAGCGTGTCACCATGGATGTGGGGTTCTACTACATGGCCAATGCCGCCGGTCGTTTGCTCGGGACCGTGCTATCGGGCCTGAGTTACCAGCTGGGCGGCCTGCCGCTTTGTCTGGGCACCGCAGCCGCACTTTTGATGTTAAGCGCATTTGGGGTTGCCCGACTGCGTGGCGCACAGATGCAAACCACCTAACCCGTGCTTGTCGCCAATATGCGGCTGATTTCCTTGAGTGACCGACCGGAAGACGCGTGCCAGTCTGAAAACGCAGCCTGCACCGCTTTCATGGCGCCTTTGGACGTCGGTGCCTTGTCAATTACCCCTTCGGCAATCAGGCGTGCGACCACATCGCGCGACAGTATATAGCCATCCACACCCATGGCGCGCAGGAAATACTGCCCCGTTGCGCCGCCGAGGCGCGTGCCATGTGACTTCAGATGCGCCAGCAAATCAGCGTAGGCGTCCGCATCCCACCCGGCAATGAAAGCTCCAAATCCGCCCGCAGCATCGGATTGAGCACGCACGAAAACCGCGTTTTCCTGAACCGCCTGTATTTTCGGGCCGTGTCGCACAATGGCTTTGTTCGCGATCAACGCATCAAACCAATGGTCGTCCATCATCGAACAGGCTCCGGGGTCGAAGCCTTTGAACGCCGTTTCAAATCCGGGCCACATGCTCTCGACAACTTTCCAGTTGAACCCGGCGTTGAAAATGGCGCGGGTCATCGCCGCAAGCCACCGGTCATCGGGAATTTCAGCAAGCGCCGCGCCTGATTTCGACGGCTCGAACCCCTCGAAAATGGCCTCTACCGATCCTTTGCGCTTGACGCTGATTGCCAGAATATCATCCAGGCTCCGCATGTTTTCCTCCCTTCTTGCGAAATCACAGTCTATCCGGCCCGGTTTCTGTGCGAAACGGTCAATAGCTCACAACCACTTGTGCAAAAATTGCGCCCCCTAAATCCAAATCACTGGACACTTAGTGCCATCGTTACTGCGGAATGTGCCCCGGGTCTGGACCGGCGAGAAACCAAAGGCGCTTGCATGACCGCGCCGGCAAGGCGATACGTTTAAAGCACAATCTGACCAAAAACGGAATTCGATTGCATGTTGCAAGGCATTTCACGGCACGTCCGCCCCGCATTTATGCTGGCACTGGTTCTGTGGTTCCCGGTCACTGGTACGGTTCGGGCGGATCAGATAACCGTCTTTGCTGCCGCCAGTCTGAAGACGGCTCTGGATGAAATCGCGGCAGATTTCGAAACAGAAACAGGCCATGAAGTCACCCTTGCCTTCGCGGGAACCCCGGTGTTGGCGCGCCAGATTTCGCAAGGCGCACCGGCCGATCTCTTTTTATCTGCCAGCAGTGACTGGATGGATTGGGTTGAAGATCGAGGTGCGCTTGAACCGGGCAATCGCAAAGACCTTCTGGGCAACGCGCTTGTGCTGATAGGACACAACGGAAATGTCGCAATCGAACTGGACAAGGTTTCACTGCGCGCGGGTTTGGCAGAAGCGCGCATCGCGATTGCTCTGGCGGATGCGGTTCCGGCCGGCATCTATGCCAAGGCGGCCCTGACCCATTTAGGGGTTTGGGAGGCCCTCAAACCGCAACTCATTCAAACCGACAACGCGCGCGCCGCTCTGGCCCTTGTGGCTTTGGAAGAGGCGCCGTTCGGCATCGTCTATCGCTCCGATGCCATCGCGGAGCCGCGCGTGCAGGTTGTCGCGACCTTCCCCGCCGCAAGTCACCCAAAGATCGTCTATCCAATGGCCTTGCTGAGGGGACGTGTAACCAGGGCGGCCCAGACGTTTGCGGATTATCTGACCAGCGATGTGGCGCATAGGGTCTTTGAACATCAGGGATTTTCCCTGATTGACGAAGCATCATGACAGACTGGCTTGGCCCCGACGAATGGCGTGCCGTCGCCTTGTCGCTCAAAGTGTCCTTTTGGGCCACCTTGTGCAGTCTGCCACTGGGGCTTTGGGTGGCCTATGTTCTGGCGCGCCGAGAATTTATGGGAAAGCAGTTGCTCAACGGCATTGTTCACCTGCCGCTGATCCTGCCCCCGGTGGTCACCGGATACCTGCTGTTGACGACCTTCGGAACGCAAGCACCCATTGGCGGTATGCTTCAATCCCTGGGCGTGGTCTTTGCCTTTCGCTGGACGGGGGCCGCTCTGGCCGCCGCCATCATGGCCTTTCCCTTGATGGTCCGCGCCATACGCCTCTCCATCGAAGCCGTTGACCCCAAGCTGGAACAGGCCGCATCGACGCTTGGCGCCTCAGGCGTTTGGGTGTTTTTGACCGTGACACTGCCCTTGATCCTGCCCGGCATTCTTGCAGGCGCAATTCTTGCGTTTGCCAAGGCCATGGGTGAATTCGGCGCGACCATCACATTCGTGTCCAACATCCCCGGCCAGACCCAAACCATCCCCTCCGCAATCTACGCCTTTTTGCAGGTACCGGGCGGCGAAACCTCTGTCTGGCGTCTCGTGATCGTCAGCGTGATTATTGCCATGTCCGCCTTGTTACTCTCCGAATGGCTGGCGCGACGCGCAAAGAGGAGATTGGGTGCATGACGCTCGCCGTCTCTGTGCAACATAAGCTCAGCGGGTTCGACCTTGACGTAACCTTTGAAGCCCCCCCCGGCATCACCGTGCTTTTCGGACGCTCGGGCGCGGGCAAGACCACCATTGTCAATGCCGTCGCTGGTCTCCTGAAGCCAGATGGCGGCCGTGTTGCTGCCGATGATCTGGTGCTTTTCGATATCGAAAACGACCTCTGGCTCCCCCCGCATAAACGGCGACTGGGGTATGTGTTTCAGGATGCGCGCCTGTTTCCACATCTCTCCGTGCGCCAGAACCTTCTTTATGGACGGTGGTTTGCGCCCGGCACCGAACCGCGCGGTAGCTTCGACCAGATTATCGAGATGTTGGGTATTGAAGATTTGCTGAAACGACGACCCGCAGCACTTTCAGGCGGGGAAAAACAAAGGGTCGCCATTGGTCGAGCGCTTCTGGCGAACCCCAAGCTTATCCTTGCGGATGAGCCATTGTCATCGCTTGATGACGCACGCAAATCAGACATCCTGCCCTATTTCGAGCGGTTGCGCGACGAAACCAAAATCCCCATCCTTTATGTCAGCCATGCGGCAACCGAAGTTGCCCGTATTGCCACCTCGGTGGTGGCGCTCGAAAAGGGTCGTGTCACACGGCAAGGCCCAGCCGCCGATGTTCTGAGCGACTTATCCGTGGCACCGCTTGGGGTCCGCGCCACCGGTGCCATGATCGAGGCCGTGGTGAAATCGCACCATTCGGACGGATTGAGCGCTTTGGCGACGGAAGGTACCCAATTGCTCGTGCCCCGGGTTGATCACCCCATTGGCACCAAGCTACGCGTGTGGATCGGTGCGCAGGATGTCATGGTGGCGACGTCCCGGCCAAATGGGATTTCCGCCCTCAATGTCCTTGAGGTTGAGATAAAGGAATTGCGTCTGGGAAGTGGACCCGGCGTCATGGTGCAGCTGAGCTTTGGCACATCCCTGCTGCTCGCGCGCATCACCCGCCGGTCAGCCGATGCTCTGGCCCTCAAACCGGGCCAGACAGTCTTTGCCGTCATCAAGGCCGTCTCCGTGCCCAGAGATGCGATTGGTGATGCTCCATCGCCGCGATGAATTCAGTAATCCGACACCAGCAGATGCACTGGCGCTTCATCCTCGGTTATGCTGGAAAACCGGCCGATGGGCATTTCAAAGACGTTATCGGTGCGATCATCGTTCACAGTCGAGACCTCGCCAATCAGGCAATCGCCCTTTTCCGCCCAGAAGGCATGCCACACGCCCGGCATCAGGGTCACGCTTTCGCCCGGCAGCAGACGCAGGTGAGCGCCTGCCTGAAAGGTTTTCTCGACCCCATCACAAGGCACCGTCACATCCGCCGCACGGTCGATATTGCCCTCGGCATCCGGCGCGAAAAGTTCGATGATCAGATCACCGCCACCGCGATTGATGATATCTTCGGCCTTTATGTTGTGCCGGTGCATGGGCGACAGCTGCTTGTCGCGGCTGATCATGATTTTTTCGGCATAGAGCATGCCGCGTCCCGCGCCCAGATCTTCGACCGTCCCGTTGCGCGTTGTGAACAGAAAGAGCCCCATCTCTTCAAAGCGGCCCTCGCCATAATCCGTGATGTCCCATCCCAGTCCGCGTGCGCGTAAACCCGCAGCATCAGAACCACGCATGCGCTGCGGGTCCCAATAGGCAAAGGGCGGCAGAATATGGCCAAAACTGCGAATGAAAGCATCACCCGCCTTGAGGATTTCATTGACGTCTGAGCGGTTCATTGGGCGGATCCTTCACATGGCCGATGCGCAAGCAACTGCGCTATGCCAGATGTCAGATAAAACCTCAAGATAGCGCTAACTGACTGCTGGCGGTCTGATCTGCATGGCTTTGATGACCTCGCCCAGGGCTTTGCCGATCGCGGCATGCCCGGCCGCGTCCAGATGAATGCCATCCACCAGATCAACCTGCGCCACCTTGCTCAAGTCAACGAAGCCTACATTCAGATCACGCGCCCGTTGTTCAAGATGCGTCGCCAAATCGCGCGATTTCCCTGACGCCCCGGCGAAATCCTGTTCAAAAGTACCCACTTCCTGCACGGGGACAGGTGCCGCCAGGATCACCTGCGGTGCGCCATCTTCCGGACCACTGTCGCAACGGCATATCTCCCGGGCCAGACGTCCCAAACCGGATGCAATGTCGTTGGCGGAGGCACCAAAGCGCGCCTTCAGATCGTTGGTCCCCAGCATCACAACGACCAGATCGATGGGCCGGTGGCTTTCCAAAAGGGCGTGCAGGCTACGCAAACCGTTCTTGTGGACCCCTTCAATCGGGTCATCAAAAACCGCCGTGCGACCCGGATGCCCTTCGGCGATCACCTCCCAATCCGCGCCCAGTGCGGCAGCCATCACCCAAGGCCAGCGTTCATTCTTAGGCAATCGTCGGCGGTCCCCCATGAACCGCATCGCTCTTGTTCCATGCGTGTTGCTGTCTCCGAAACACAAGACGGTACGCACGGGCATGCGTGTTGAACCATCATCTTCGCACAGGTCGGGAAGCGCTTCACTTGATGTCACCGCATATTCCTCTCTTCACTTCTTCTCGACGTTAGGTTTTCTTCGGTGTTCAGGCAAAGAGAAACCGGGCACTGTGACCGACAAGCACTTACGGAGAATGAAAATGGCATTGAAAACGCGGCATTGGGACCGAATTGACAACGGCGGCGTGACCTTCACGGAGCTTGGTTTCGGCACCGCCCCCCTGGGCAATCTCTACAAGGCCATCTCCGACGAGGACGCACGGGCAACCCTGGACGCGGCCTGGCAGGGGGGCGTGAGATATTATGATACAGCACCCCTTTACGGTTTGGGATTGTCAGAGACGCGACTAAACCCCTTCCTTCGCGGGAAACCCCGCGACGCATACGTGCTATCGAGCAAGGTCGGACGTCTGATGCAGCCCTGCGCGCCGGAACATCGCTCGGGCGTGGGCAAATGGTTCGAAGTGCCGCAGCGGCGCGAGCAATACGATTACACCTACGATGGCGTGATGCGCTCTTTCGAACACTCCTTCTCCCGGTTGGGCGTCGACCGGATCGACATCCTCTATGTTCACGATCTGTGTATTTTCAGCCACGGATCCAAGGAAATCTCGGACATGCGCATCGAGGAATTCTTTGGCGGGCGCGGATATGATGCGATGATCTCTCTGCGGGATCAGGGGGTGATCCAGGCCATCGGCGGCGGGATCAACGAATGGGAGGTTTGCCAGACCCTCGCGGAACGTGGCGACTTTGATCTCTTCCTCTTGGCAGGTCGATACACGCTTCTGGAGCAAAAAGCACTCGACAGCTTCCTGCCGCTCTGCGAAGCGCGCGGCATCGGCATCGTGACCGGTGGGCCCTATAACTCTGGCATCCTGGCTACGGGGGCAAAACCCGGCGCTTACTACAATTACGAGCCCGCAACGCAGGATGTCATGGACCGGGTCAATGCCATTGAAACGGTTTGCAAGGATCATGGCGTACGTATGGTTGATGCAGCGTTCCAGTTCCCCTTGCTGCACCCCGCGCATGTTGCGGTCATTCCCGGGGGGCAAGGCGTGACCGAAATGGCGGGGAACCTGAAGGCCGCAACAGCGGAAATCCCCTCTGATTTATGGTCGGATCTCAAAGCGAAAGGGTTGATGCGCGAGGATGCTCCCACCTGATCTGTAGGGACAGGTGGATACCGCAGACCCGTCAGAGGGGGCGTGTCACCCAATCATGAAGCGGGCAAGGCGAGTTCTGATCAGCCATCATAGATGTAACCAATGCCCCGCACGGTCCTTATAATGGCCGGTTTCTGCGGGTTGGCTTCAATCTTCCGGCGCAAACGCGATATGCGAATATCAATGCTGCGATCAAATGGGTCCCAGGACCGGTCATGGGCCTGCTCAAGCAATTGATCGCGATTCAGAACACGCGATTTGTTGTCAGCAAACACCTTGAGCAGACTAAACTCCATTGCAGTCAACGGCACATCCTCGCCGCTTTCCGAAAAGAGTTTCGCCGCCCCGAAATCGAGCGTGAAGGTTCCGAATTTGGCCGTTCGCACGCCGCTTTGCCCGTCGGCCTTTTGCACATCAGGCGCTTGCTTGCGACGCAGCACAGCCTTGATACGTGCTTCCAGTTCTCGCAGGTCCACCGGCTTTGCCAGATAGTCATCCGCGCCCATCTCGAGACCGACAATACGGTCAATCACCTCCCCCGCAGCTGTCAGCATAACAACCGCAACGTCGCTTTCCGGGCGCAGGCTACGTAGGATCGACAGCCCATCTTCACCCGGCATGTTGATGTCGAGGAGGATCAAATCGACCGCGTGATCCGCAATCTTTGCGCGCAGCACAATGCTGTCCTCTGCGAGGATAACGTCGAAACCGCGCCGTTCTAGATACTCTTCGAGCATCTCGCGCACATCCGGTTCATCGTCGCAGACCAGAATTGTGGGTCGGTGATCTGTCATTTGAGTGCTCCGGCAGATTGCAGAATACCGGCGACGAAAGATCTCAGCTCGCTGGGGGACGCCGGTTTTTCAAGGTAGGGGCTTTGTGCCTCTTTGAGAAACGTTTGTGATGCCGATCCCATGGTATCTCCGGTCACAAAGCCGATGCGACCGACAAGATGCGGGAAATCTGCTTTGAGGACATCAAAAAATCCGCGCCCGTCGATTTCGGGCATGTTAAGATCACTAAGCACCAGATCGTAGGATGTCTGTTGCAGCAGCGTGATGCCGTGCTGCGCTTTGCTTGCAACATCAACTTCATATCCGGCGCGGATCAATATCTCGGCGTTGAGTTCCGCCACATCGATTTCATCATCCACAATCAACACCCGCGCAGATTTTTGCGAATGCGCACCGGATTGGGGGACAGCCGCGCCATCCGATTTCGTTTGCTGTTGAGCAGGCAGTTCGATCACAAATCGTGTTCCTCCCTCAACCGTTCTGTCTATCCAGATGCGACCATTGTGTGACAGGACAATGCGGTGGCACAACGTCAATCCGATGCCGGTTCCCTCGCCCACATCCTTGGTCGTAAAGAAAGGCTCGAACACCCTCGATTGCTGCGTGTCAGGAATGCCCGGTCCATTATCCTCTACCGCAATCACAATGGCACCCTCATCGCCGCTGCGCCGTGTACTGACCGCTACACGATCACCGGTACCGCTGGTCTGGATCGCCTGAGCGGCATTGAGAATGAGGTTCAAAATCACCTGCGTAATCTGATCGGCATCAGCAAGACATGCCGGTAATTCAGGAGAAAGGTCACAGGCGATATCCAACACGTTCCCCAGATCACCATAGCGTGCCACATCGACGGCGATCCCGATAATCTCGTTTACATCAACCTCTTCGGTTCTGGAGGGTTGTTGCCGCGCCATCGACAGAAAGGTCTTTACGATTTTGGCACACCGTTCTGCCGCCCCACCGATCTTGTCGACCTGACGCAGCACATCGGGATCGGTTGTGTCTTCGCGCAACATAAGCGAATGCCCTACAACCACTGAAAGCGGGTTGTTCAACTCATGGGCAACCCCTGCCAGCAATTCGCCCAAAGCAGACATTTTTTCATTTTGGTAGATCGTTTCGCGCTGCGAATTCAATTCGGATTCGATCTTCAGCTCTTCCGTCAGGTCGCGCGCATGTGAAACAATCGCGTCCTGCCCATTGTAGCGGATCAGGCGCGCGGAAACTGCGCACCAGAATGGCTCTCCCTGGCGATTGTAGAACTGGGCCTTGAATTCCTTGACCGTGCCGTGGGCGTATATCTGTTGCAGGTAGCGTTGGCGATCCGCCACATCGACATAGTAGTCCTCAAGCGATTTCGCCTCTCCAAACAAGGCGGTTGTTTCCGGGCTACAGAACATCGTCTCCCCGGTCTCCACATTGACCATGCGGATCGGTGCCGGGCATGCCGTCAGGACCTGCCGAATGAGCGCATCGCGTTCCAATTGATCGGTCAGGTCCGTGAAGGCTGACACCACAAAATCCTGTCCGGTAAAGCTCACGATACGCCCAACCGAGGAGGCCTCGAATGTCGTGCCATCGTCGCGTTGGCAGGTTACATGGCTTGCGCGCCCATCGTCGTTGCCGACCACGGCATCGATGTAGTCTTTGTAATCCTGCAGCGTCGGATGATGCTCATAGGCAAATCTGGTCTCTCCAAAAAGCGCGCGCGCCTCTTGTGACCGATAGGTGATCTTGCCGTCCTCAAGATGGGACATCACCACCGCGACGGGGCTTGTGTCGAGCACTGTCGCCAGCAGGGTTTCGCGGTCATGTACCATCATCTCGGCCGCGTGCTGCTCGGTCACATCCCGCCGCATGACCACGCAGCCACCATCATCCGTGGGCTGAAACCGGACGTGATAGGCCCGCCCGTCTGAATGTTCTGCTATGATGTCGCGATCAAAGTTGATCCGATGGTGCGATGCGCGGTTCAAAAAGGCTTGCTTGTCATCAAACTGATCGAGGTACTCGCCTCGTTCGAGGCAGGCCGCCAGAAGATCATCCCAATGCACGCCCGGAACAACCATATCGGCAACTTTCGGAAACATGTCCACATAACGCTGATTGCATGCGACCAGGATCATGTTGCGGTCGAAGACGGCGACGCCTTCAGTCAAGGCCTCAAGGGCGGCACGAAGCGGTTGGGATGCTTCGGTATCTATTGAATTGGTGGCCGTCGTCATGCTGTGAACCTAACGTCGGTTTGTTTCAGTTGGTTTTCCTGTCAGCCTTCAAATGTTTCAATTGTTTCTGCGCCTCGAGACCCACAAGGTGAATAAATGCTCACAGATCCTTGTAAAGTAAAACTTTTTTGCACAACCTTAAATCCCGACATCTTGGAGCAAATGAAACACAAAGAGCCAAGCATAGAAATCTGATTGCAACATCGCGGCGGCAAAACGCTCCCATCGACATTAAGACACGACACCGACGCATTATCGTCTACCGGAGTAAATACTATGTTTGTTACAACCCTTTTCCCAAAGCGCGCTTCTTTTGGCAGGCGCCACGCGATCTTTATTTCTGCAATGAGGCCATTCAAGAAAGTCTGCGAATTCATGATGGATCAAGCAGATCCCGACGATGTGACGCGTCTGGACACACAGATGCTCAGAGACATCGGGCTCAATCCAGATGACGTTGTGACCATCGCAGGACCTGACGCACTCAGGGCCCTCACCCAACGACCCTTTGTCTGAACAAGGCCACGCTTTGGCGGCATCCGTGTATGGTTTTGCCAGGCTTGGCAGTCGCAATCACAAATCAACCCAAGAAAGAACGATCATGACACGCATACATTCCTCGATACTGGATACCATCGGCAACACACCGGTGGTGCGCATCAACAAACTTGGCCCTGCAAACGTTGAACTCTTCGTAAAACTTGAGGCCTTCAACCCGATGGGCTCGGTCAAGGACAGGCTGGCGATTGGCGTGATTGAGGCCGCAGAACGCGACGGCACGTTGCAACCGGGTCAAACCGTTGTGGAAGCCACCAGCGGCAACACTGGCATCGGACTGGCCATGGTATGCGCTCAAAAAGGCTATCCGCTTGTGGTAACCATGGCGGAAAGCTTCAGCGTCGAACGGCGCAAGTTGATGCGGTTTCTGGGTGCTCGGGTCGTGCTGACACCAGCATCGGAAAAAGGAACAGGCATGGTGAAAAAGGCGCGAGAGCTGGCAGAGGCTCACGGTTGGTTCCAGTCCCGACAATTCGAGAACCCGGCCAATGCCGACTACCATGAGGCCACAACCGCCGAAGAGATTGCCCGTGACTTTCGTGACATCGGGCTGGACTACTGGGTCTCGGGCTTTGGCACCGGCGGGACCATCAACGGTGTTGCACGCGGCTTGAAACGGCTCAGCCCGGAGACGAAGATCGTGGTGGCTGAGCCTGACAATGCGGCTCTGCTGGCAAGCGGTGAAGTTCAACCCTTCAACGCCGACGGAACACCTGCTGCCAGTCACCCGGGGTTTCATCCGCACATGATGCAGGGTTGGACCCCCGATTTCATTTCCAAACTTGCCAATGATGCCCTTGAGGCGGGCGATATTGACCACATTCAACCCGTCGAAGGCAACGAGGCCATTGCCATGGCCAAGGCTCTGGCACGTGAAGAAGGAATATTTTGCGGTATCAGCGGCGGTGCGACGCTTGCTGCGGCGATCGAAATAGCCAAAACGGCCCCTCATGACGCAAAGATTCTGGCAATGCTGCCCGATACCGGCGAACGCTATCTTTCCACAGCGCTCTTTGAGGACGTGCCGACGGAGATGACAGAGGATGAGAAAACCCTGGCGTTGTCTACTGCGAGTTCCCGGCTTGATGCCGGTGCCACGGTAAAGTGAGTTTCAGATCAGGGCATTCTACCTTGATCACAACGAAAGATACTGGAGCGTTGAATACCAAGCGCCTTGCCTCGGGCACTACCAGAGCGTCGCGAGTGCAAGGCAGGAATGACCCTGTCGATCGGCTTCGCGCTTGTACCAAAGCCGTTTGAAATCCACCCGGATGATCCGACGACTACGAGGTGATGCGTAATTTTCGGTTTGGAATTCTGTCGAATAAATCTGGTTCGATTGCCCATAGCACCGCAATTTTCGATCCCGCCCTTTTCGGCGGGATTTCTCATTTCCGAACAATTAGATACAGCAGCCAGGTTTTTTCAAAACGAAGTTGAAACACTTGAAACATGAAGAGCGCGCAACAGACATCCGGCTGAAAAACGAGGCAATTAGAACCGGATCATTCGAAGAGACGAGAAGGATGAAGAGATGACGCTCCTGTTTGCCCCAACCGCTTCCGTTCCGACACCTGTCGCCAGTGCAAGAACGACAGTTATTGCGCTGCATGGCTCGGCGAGTGCGCCATCACAATGGCGTCGTCTCGTCGCTGAGCTGGAGGCAGATTTCGAGGTCATGACGCCCGTTCTGCCCGGTTACGGTGCCGACACCCTGCCAGTCCACTCACCCCGGACGTTGGAGCAGATCGCGCACGATGTCATCGACGGTCTGGGTCGGTGCCACACGCCCGTTCATCTGGTCGGGCATTCTTTCGGAGGTGCCGTTGCGTTGAAGATCGCAAGTCTCGTTCCCGAAATGGTGCTCAGCCTCACCCTGATTGAACCTGCTGCGTTCAATCTGGTTTGGAACATGTCGGGCATTTCAACGCCGAAGACCGAAGGTTTCAATCAAGCGGTCCGCGTGTCACGCAATGCGCTCCAGGGGGGTGATCCTGCGCGAGCCATGCAGGTTTTCATGGACTTCTGGAACGGGCCGGGGTTCTGGGAAAGGACCGATCCGGATCGTCGCGCGACAATGACCAAATGTGTGCCCAAGATTCACAATGACTTCGTGGCTTTGGTATCTGACCGGTTTTTGGCCGCCGAAGCGGCCCGTGTGACCTGCCCAGTCTTGTGCATCTCGGGGGATCAATCGCCACCGGAAATTCATGAAGTAACCACGGCTTTGTCTGATCTCATCGCGCAGACGCAGCACGAGATTGTAGCCGGTGCGGGCCATATGGTGCCAATCACGCACCCTGAAACAGTGAACCCTCTGGTCAGTGCATTTCTTGCCAAAACCAGTTGTGAATGTCAGAAATATAAGCGCGCGGCCTGATATTGGCCGCGCAGAAACACCAAGGTGACCATTGTGGAACAATCCCTTTTCGACAAATACGGTGGTTTTTCAGCCATCAGCCGCATTGTCATGTCGCTCTATGACCGGCTGCTGGACGACGACACCGTGGGCCCGTTTTTCGACGATGTCGACATGCCCAGACTGATGGATCACCAAACCAAATTCATTTCATCCCTGCTTGGGGGCCCTGCATCATTTTCCGACGATCACATACAGCGCGCCCATCGACATATGGTCATCAGTGACGCGCATTTTGACCAGCTGAAAGCCTTGGTCAGCGAAACACTCGCCGATTTCAATATCGAGCCAGACGATATTGGCCGCGTCTTGCAGGCTTTCGAGCAGCGCCGCCCCTTGCTGGTGAGGGTTGAAAATGTCGATTGAAGCCATCAACGAACAGCTCCTGCGCGCCATTGGCGTTGGCGTCGCCCTCGTCGATCTGGAAAAAATGACACTTGGGTTTCGTAATGACACGTTTGCAGAGTGGTTTGGGCCACAAGATAACGCGTCTCAACTGGTTGACCTGTTTCCAGCGCTCGACATCACAGCACTGCACGAAGGTCTGAAATCGACCGGTCAGCACACCACTGAAGCGTCCTTCAAGCTGCGCAGACGGACCATGACGGTCGCAATGGAATTCAATCGCACGGTTGATACTGGCGGGCCGATTGCCGTGCTGGTCTGCCAGAATATCACGCGCATCAAGGAGCTTGAATCCATGATCGACAGTTATTCGGTCATGGTCGAACGTAATACCCGCGAGATCAAACGGGAGAAAGATCAGGTTGAGAAGCTGCTGCTCGATATGATGCCGCGCTCTGCCTACGAAGAATACAAATCCTTTGGCATCGTGGCACCGCGCGTGTTTGAACCGGTTTCGGTTCTGGCTCTTGATTTCGTCGGTTTCGATCCCTTGATTGCCAAACACGAACCGGGTGTCATTGTCAGCGAATTGAATGACATCTACAGCGCCCTTGACCGGATTGGCGAGCAATTCGGCTGCCAGCGCATCCGCACCCATGGCGACAGCTATATATCGGTTTCGGGTGTACCGGACCCCGAACCGCAACATGTCACAGCGGTGGCCAATGCGGCGGTGCGTTTTCTGCGCTATCTTAAGCAACGCAATGAAAGCCATCCAATCAAATGGCAACCACGGATCGGCATTGCCACTGGCAATGTGATCGGCTCGGTGGTCGGGGTGCAACGCTATATCTATGACGTGTTCGGCCCGGCCGTGTCACGTGCTCTGGCACTGCGGCAAGCCGCCCAACCTGCCTCCATCCTTGGTGAAGCCTCAATCTCCTCGCTTCTTGACGAGACGTTCGAGACAACGAACTGCCCAGACATAAACGGGGTGGCGACCGTCTGCGTAAGCGAGCAATGCGCTGCCGCCCCGGCCACGGGCTGATCACCGTCAGATGACGACGCAATTGACACCTCTTTTTGCTGAGACCCTTGCAGGGCTGCATGAAGGTGTCGCTCTTTTCGATGCAGAGGCATATTTGCTGACCGCCAATGCGGCTTTCCGGGCGATGAACCCAAAGCTGGGTGATCTGCTGCAGGACGGCACACCATGGGACATACTTTTGCGAGAGGCCGAGAACAGGGGCTGTTTTCCCAAAGACGTCTGCAAA
Source organism: Roseobacter sp. EG26 (assembly GCF_049830555.1). Classification (NCBI taxonomy): domain Bacteria; kingdom Pseudomonadati; phylum Pseudomonadota; class Alphaproteobacteria; order Rhodobacterales; family Roseobacteraceae; genus Roseobacter; species Roseobacter sp. EG26. Next base: position 110,189 of record NZ_JBNBLH010000002.1, on the reverse strand, counting down.
CGCCTGGCCATTATCGAAGCCGACCTGCTGGGAACTCTCGATGATGGTCATCAGGTCATCGCGCCCGCCGGACCCGGCCTGTCTTTCGTCATCCGGTTGCAGGCAACTTCAAACGGCGGGTTCATTCTTGTTCAGACTGAGAGGGTTGAAGACAAGGGGCATGATGATACCGAGAGCGAGGTCGAAATCCTGCTCAGCAAAGTGTTGGAGGCCTGCCCTGCCTGTCTGACAATGTCGCGGATCGGTGATGGTCAGATCATCTATCGATCCCCTGCCGCAACAGCGCTTTTGGGGGCGGCCAAGAGCAGTTTCTCACATTTTGCAAAGCGCGCGGAACGTGCCGATTTCATCACGGAACTGCTGCCTGATGCGCGTGTGGACGACATGCGGGTGACCGGCATTCGCAGCGATGGGTCGGAATTTCCCGCCAGTATTTCCGCCCGCCTGATCGAATATCGCGGCGAAGATGTGATCGTGTCCAACATGGAGGACCTTACAAGTATACTGGCGGTTCAGGCGGAGCTGGCACAAAAGCGCACGCAAGTCTTCCAGGCTGAGAAAATGTCAGCTTTGGGTGAGTTGCTTGCGGGGGTGGCGCATGAATTGAACAACCCCCTATCGATCATCGTGGGCAATACCGAGATGTTGAAAGAGGACCTTGACGGAACGCCGCATACCAAGCGTATCGACAAGATGGGGGGCGCCGCAGATCGCTGTGTAAAGATTGTGCGTTCGTTTCTGGCCATGGCGCGACAAGAGCCGCTACATCCCAAACCAACTGCGGTTGAGGTGATCATCCAGACTGCGCTGGATGCCGTCGGAACCCTGACGCTCGAAAGCCCCGTCGATATCCGCGTCGATCTGCCGGAATATCTGCCTGATCTCATGGTGGACGAATTGCAGATTTCGCAGGTGATGATCAATTTGCTGACAAACGCGCTCCATGCTATTCGCGACAGCGGTATCGGGGACAAGATTGTCGTGACCGCGCGTGCGGATACCGCAACCGGCAACATAACCCTGATCACCGAAGACAACGGACCGGGTGTAAAGGAACAAAACGTCACCCGCATCTTTGATCCGCTTTTCACCACGAAAGATGTAGGCAAAGGAACCGGCGTCGGACTGGCCTTTTGCCACCGTGTGGTTTCTGCGCACGGCGGCACAATTGAGCTGATTGCGAAGACGCAACCGGGCGCAATGTTCAACGTAACCTTGCCGCAGGCCATTCGGCGGTAGCCGGCCTGCTTAAGCCAGACCCGGTCGGAAAACTGCTTCATCAGACCGAGGAATTCTGATGCATTGTGGCGCGAGCGGCTCAAGGCAGTGATACCCCAATTGCGAATTTGGGTTCATGGTTCTGATCAGCTTAGCCAGCAAAAATCAATTTCATTGGGTCTAAGGCAGCGCTCATCCGGTGCGGCTGGCCTCACTGAGAAACGCGCGCGGGCCGGGCTCAACCAAGAACCCGGCCTTTTCAAGTTTCAGGCTGATCCGGCCCCGCACTCGATGTTGGAAAGTGATGGCGCTTTCAGTTAATGCCCGGTAAGCGCCATCTGGATTTTCAATTCTCAGTCAGAGTCTTCGCCAACCGCATCAACGTGACCGCCTCGGCGCGGTATCCAAAGGGGTCATTACCTTTGGCACCATTGGCGAGATCAATCGCCTCCTGATAGCCCCAGTCACCCATATGCGAAGACCCTCTCAACAATTGGCCAAATCCGGCAATCGCGGCGGCAAAACGCCCGTCCTGATCCGGCGTGGCAAGGCTCGGCGCTACAGGCATCTCCAGAAGACGGCTTTCGGCCTCACCCGGCACCTTGTAGCGCAGCTTGACGAAGGCAATCTCATCCCGGTTGGGGTTTTCAACTGGCGTTTCAGCGCTGTAACGCAGCGGATCATTGAGCGTGGCAGGCGAGCCCACCGGTGTGATTTCGTAAACTGCGGTCACCTGATGGCCTGCCCCGACCTCACCTGCATCCACAGCGTCATTGTTGAAGTCAGCGCGGTCCAGAATCCGGGTTTCATACCCAATCAATCGGTATTCAGAGATCATGGCCGGATTGAACTCGACCTGAACCTTGACATCATTAGCGATAGGAAACAGCGCGCCCGACAGTTGATCGTTCAGAACTTTCTGCGCTTCCGCAAGCGTGTCGATGTAGGCGGCATGGCCGTTGCCGTTCTGCGCCAGCGTCTGCATGACCCGGTCATCAAGATTGCCGCGCCCAAACCCCAACACCGACAAATAAGTCTCCGTCCTGCTTTTTTCAGCAATAAATTCCTTGAGCGCTTCAGGATCAGAAATGCCCACGTTGAAATCGCCATCCGTGGCCAGGATCACGCGATTTACCTCTCCATCCTGTGTCATTTTCTCGGCGACCGCATAGGCCTGCTGCAATCCGGCCTGACCGGCAGTACTGCCGCCTGCGGACAGATTCTGCAGCGCCGCCATGATCTTGTCCCGCTCACCCGCGGGCGTTGGTGCCAGAACTTCACCGGCTGATCCCGCATAGGTCACGATGGCAACCTCATCAAGCGGGTCCAGTGAGCGCAACATCAACCCGAAGGCCTGGATCAGCAAGGGCAGTTTATTGGCAGCCTCCATCGAGCCGGATGTATCTATCAGGAATACGAGGTTCAGCGGCGGGCGATCCTCGGTCAGCGGCATTGTCCCCTGCAATCCGATCCGCATGAGTTGCGTGCCGCTGTTCCAGGGGGTTTCAAAAACCGCAACCGATGTCGAAAAGGGCACATTCTCCCCAACCGGTGGCGCATAATCATAGGGGAAATAGTTGATCATCTCCTCAACGCGGACTGCATCAGCAGGGGGAACATGGCCATTTGTCAAAGATGATCGAATGAGGCTGTAGGATGCGGTGTCCACATCAATCGAAAAGGTCGAAACGCTGTTTTCAGAAGTTGCGACAACGCGGTTGGCACCGTCGTTTGAATAGGCTTCGGTATCTGCTTCTGGATAGGCAGCCCCCGCGCCTATGCTTTCGGTGTGCTGGGGTTGGCTCTGCTGTAAGACAGGTGCCCTTTTGATACGTGCCGTTGCGGCCTCCTCCCGACTTGGAAGCGGGGTTGCCACTGGAGCGGCCTCCAGCTCCTGCGTCACAGCCAGGTCAGCGACATCACTCTCCAAGGCCCGACCCTGAAAATCCGAAACCGGAGTGGGTAATGGAGGCGCAGGGTTCCAGTTTACATTTGGCAACACCACAAAAGCAGCGACCGATGCCACGGCCAGTGATGATGTGGCCGCCAGTGAGATTGGGTTTTTAAATCCGGTGATCATTTTCTTCAGTCCTCTCAGAAATCCCCGTGCCTGAGGTGCACGGTCCTGAGTAAGACGCGCCGGATCTTCCAATCCTTGGCTAAGATCAAATTTTTTTAGCGCCGCATCAAGGTTTTCTGCCCGCCTTTTCGCTGAAGGTTCAGGTGTGGTCTGATCCATGGCTTGCCGGAAGCGTTTAAGGTCGTCATCCATCGGTCATCTCTTTCTGTGCCATTGCGCGCAGATGCTTTTTAACTTCCGCCATACGCCAGGAAATTGTGCCTTCGGAGACACCCAGTATCTCACCTGCCTGCGCATGTGTCAGGTCTTCGCCCACGGTCAGCGCCGCTGTATCTCTCAACGTCGGAGGCATTTCGGCCAGCGCAGCGCCCAGCCAATCCTGCGCTTCCGCTTGCTCGGATGCGGCCTGTCGCGCAGAGAGTTCGACTTCGCCCCAACCGGCCGCCGCCCGGGAGTAGGTCGCATCACGGCGCCGTCGGTCATGGCAGGCGTTGACGATCACGCGGTAAAGCCATGTCGTCAACTTGGCCTGCCCCTCCCAGCCGCTGATCTTTTGCGCCAATTGGAGGCAGATTTCCTGCGTCAGATCTTCGGCATCCTGACGATGTCCGGAAAATCGAAAAGCAACCCGAAATATCAGATCGTAGTGGCGATTGAGCAGCGCCGCAAAGGCCGCCCGATCACCGGCGGCAGCTTGGCGCGCCAAGTCCCCATCTGATACTTCCAATCGCATGTCTCCCTTTAGACGCGCGGGATCAGCCATTCCTTGGGCAGAGTAGATATTTTTTTTGGTGGTTCCGCAAATTTTGACCGACCCTGCCACAACTCCTCTCAAAAAAACCCGACCAATTTACCCTGAAATTGCGGTTAAAGGGGCGAAATAAAGGGCACATTCGCTACGCTATCCGGCCGCGCCACCACATATATGCGCGATGTTCACTTTTATGTTAACGTCCTCGTAACCATTGGTTGAAGCAATTCAAGAATTGGATTTTGTCATGTCGATTTCGATGCCCTATGCATCCCTTCTTGAGCGTCTCGGCCTGCGCTCGGCGCGGGGTTTGCTGAACTATCAACCGATTGTCGCCGCCCGGTCTGTCGTAAGGCTGTCCCGAGAGGGTGCCAGTTCGTCCGAAGCATTATCACCTTTCATTGACGCCAAACGGGCAGCTACCGCAGCAGCCCGGCACCCATCCGATTTTCCTATTGAGGTTCTGCACGGCATATCAGATCGCGACGCCGAAACACTCAAAGATGCAGGCATTCTGACTCTGGCTGATCTTGCGGGACTGCCAGATGCCCTGAGCGATCTTCTCGACAGCGCGTTCCCGGCAAACGGGTTTTCCGAACCTCCATCCGCACCGGCGGAGCTTTTGCCGGAAATGGCCGGAGGGGGTCACGTCAACAAACGCTTTACCAGTTGGGTCGTGGACCGCGACTTGCGAGACCTGCGGTTAAAAGTCGATATCGATTGCCTGCCCTCGGATCTTGTTGTGCCTTCCGCGCGCGGAAAAATGAGCCCCGGCCCCCTGGCCAATACGCTGATCACCTCTGACAGGCTGCCCTGCCCTGTTTTGCGGCTTGGGTACATGGTCGGATACGATCAATCCTGGCACGCGCTTGGCACAGCACTGGGAGAGGTTCTGCACACTTTAAGCATGGCGCCCGGAGAAAGCCGCAATGTCGCGGTGGTCGATTGGACCCGCCGCAGTCAGGCCGCGCGCAATGAGGCGACACAAGCGGGCGAGAAACTGCGCAACCGCGAACAGCACCACCGCGCGCTCGATGAAGTCGCCCAAGCCGTCGCTGAGGAACAGCAATTCGGCAGAACCTCGGCAATGGCTGGGTCCATGGTCACCGCTGGTTCTTTTGTGATGGCCGGTGCAGCTGTCGGCGGAATTGCTGGCGGTCTGATCGGAACAGCCGTTGAGCCCGGCGGTGGCACTGCCATCGGCGCGGCAGTTGGTGCCGGTGCCGGTGTTGCGGCAGGTAGCTTGATTTTTTCGGGGGCCACAGCCCTTGGCGTGATCGAATCCGAAAGTGCTGGAGAGCGGGACGTGATGGGCGAGACCAGTCAGCGCATCCAGCAAAGCACGGCCCAGCAGGCCAGTTTCGTCCGGTCATTGCGCTCTGCGGTCGTGGTCACTGATGAACAATCCGAAAGCCAGAACCTGACATCCTCCAATGTGACCAACTACAATCACATGCACGCGCTCAACGTGACCTATTTTGAGGTCTTGCAGCGCTATCTGGTCCACACCAGCCCTTTCGAGACACGTCCCTTCCTGATGCTGCCTTTCGCGCCGATCCTTTTTGACGATGTCGCCACAGACCTCTACTGGACGTCCCTGCGGGTCAGTTTCGACGGCGATATGCTGGATTGGGGCGATGCGCTTTATCTCGCGCCCCCCCTGAAGGAACCGGTTCCCGCATCCGTTCCCGACCTGCCGAATGCCCCGGCACCCAAACTGTCGGACCTCAAAGTCAGCAATGCAAAAATCACGGTGACACTGGATTTCCCCCTCACGCTCGGAGAGCTTCTGATCAATGATCCCACGCAGCTTGCCTCTCTCTTCTCACTGGTCGAGGTCTATCTGGAAACACAGGACGGTCAGCGCAAAGGGCTCAAAGACATCAGCGATCTGGCTCAGCTGGTTGCCAACCTCGTGTTCAGCGGGCGCCGTATCGATATGACGTTCGGTATACCGGACGGAAACATCAGCGGAGACCTGCGGGGGATATTTGTTCAGCTGACGCATCGCGATTCAATGACCGATGTGGCGGGCAACATGTTCGAAAAACTGACCGGGCTGGAAACCGGTGTCACGGTGAACGGCAAGGTCAAGATCGACAATCTGATGATCAGCGGGCCCAGCTTCCTCGAAACTCACGCCAATATTTCCTTGCCGACACAAGCTCTTGCACGACAGGACAACCTCTTTTCGGGGCAGTTTGAATTCGATCCGGTTTCCGATCTTCGCGACCAGTGGAACAGTTTTGCTGAAGCCCAGGCAGAAATCACGCAGATCGAGACTGACAATGCCACAGCCCAGCAAGCCTATGAAGATTCCGTGGCCTTGCGCGAGGAATGGCGCGCCCAGATCATAGATCATCTGAACCGGCATCGTTATGCCTTTACGCGTCAGGTATTCTCGCTGGCCGCCGGTCCCGCCATCACCCGTTTGCTGGATGCCATTGAAATCCTGTCGGACGCTGGCGATGGCGCGAAAATACCACTGCACGAGATTGCAGACACGCGGCCCCTGGGTTTCACCGACGGTGCCATTGTGCTCTGGCTGAAACAGGACATCAGTCGTGAAAGCGATCTTTTGGCCCGCTTCAAGGATCTTGTCGCAAAATACGGCGCGGACAAGCTCGTGAGCCTCGGCACCCTGATAAAATATCACGCCATAGTGGCCAAGAAGTTCGCCGATGATCGCGATGCATCCGGGAAGGCGGGATTGGTCTACCTGCCCTCATCCGGTGTCTTTGCCGAGTCTATCCTGGGTCGAGCGAATGGGGCCGAATATGTCGTGCCGGATCGCTATTGGAACTGGCAGGACAGCCCCATTCCGCATCACGCACCGGAAATCAGCCCGTTGTCCCTGCAGGCTCCCTACCAAACCCCCGGCAGCCTTGATCCGAATGTTCAGGCCCCCCATTTGCAACAATCATCCGCACCGGCATTTCAGGCGGCAACCGGGCTTCAGAACATCCTTGGTGCGGTACGCGATGGCAACATGTTCCGCGATATGTCCAAATCGGATCAGCTGGTCTCCACCATGTCCAGCCTGAATGATCTTGCGGGTGAAATGGGGAAAGCCTCGGCGAAGCTCACCGGTGACGCGGCTGAACAGGCGCTGAAGGCTTCGGTGCAGATCGGGGAAGCGGCGGCAAAACTGGCGCAGCAATTGCACAGCCAGTCCATGCGTCAAGTGGCAGATCCCCCCAAGAACCCGACCGAGAAGGCCGCCTCGACCAAGGCTGTGGTCGACGCCATCAAAGAAGGCGCCAAGAACGAAGACCCGGAAGTTGGCGCCAAGACAGCTGATGCGACAGGCGACGGCGAGGGTATTCCCATCTCGGGCGACACAGGGGACAGCGGTGGCCCGACGCTGACGGAATCCGATGACAACCCCGATGGACCACCGCCCGGTGGTGGTACGGGCGGGGGCTCGGGTACGCCTCCTCCGGTTCAGCCATTCCCACCGCCCTCCGGGTCAAACCCGCCCGAAGGCGACCCGTCTGATCCTTCCGAAGACGACGAAGACACCCCGCCGGATTTCGAGCCAGGTGAAATCAGCCCCCTCGGGCGCAAGGTTCTGGAAACCATCGGCAACGAGCTCGACGAGAACGGAGCCAGCTACGATCGCGAAAAAGTCATCGCTGAGCTGCGCAAATGGTTTGACCAGGCAGTCGGGTTACGCATCGGGCAAGCCATCGAAGACCCTGGGCCGAAGACCAATGATGCGGCGCGCGAGTTCGTTACCTGGTACGGGACCGTGTCCCAGCTTGGACTTGAGGGCAATGATGAGCTGTCATCGCGTTACAGCCTCGCGCGCCAGCGCCTGACCAAAGCCTACGACGGCAACCTGTCTGAGCTGAACGAAAAACTCAAAGACAGCTCCACGATCATTACCGATCTGGAAATCATCTCAAAAGACTATGCCGAAGCGGTCCAGTTGGGCCTTGACCCGGAGTTTGACATTTCGGATCTCAACATCGCGCTGAAGATCGACCCCATCCCTGTCCCCCAGGATGGCATCTTCCCGCAGAACAAAATCACTGTTTCAGTCGGTGCCGCGTTGGTGCGCGCCGATGGCACGCTTGAAAGGGGCCATTCATTCGACGTTGAAATAAGGTCCTTCGAGATGGCAAACGCGACGGTGCTGAAGGGCCAGACAACCGAAAATACGCCCTTTGCCGCCGAGATCGAATTCGGATCATTTGTTGGCAAGGCAACAGCCTGGCAAACCGGCGATCTGAACAATCTTGTACTGACGGTTTTCGCGAGCCTTGCGGGTGGCGGATTGGTCACAGACACGACCGAAGTTGTCGTGAAAGGCGGGCTGACTTTGCTGTCGCTGGGCGGCTGGAACACGGCAACCGATACGCCGACCTTCGAGCTTTCCCCCTCCGCTGCCAATGGGGAGGATGTGATCATGCAGTATCAATTGGCCAGAGGCCGGCACTACAAAACAAGCGCACGTGTCCATTTTGAGCTTGACGGGTCGGGAACTCTAAACCTGAGCGAAGCGATTTCCGGCCCGGACGGGATCGTGCAAGTCATTTACACGCCTCCCTCCTCGCCTTCAGGACAAGCCACGATCACGGCAAAATGGCAGGAAGATGGTATGGAAACCTTGAGCATTGATCAGATTTCCCTGATGCCCTGAGACTACAAAACCGCCTGCCCTCAGATCCGAGCGTAGCCCCGTTGCGCTCGGGCAGTTGCGTGATCGTTTCGAGTGCTGATAGCAATCTGAAAACCTCTGACAATCAGATGCGAATTCGGATGCCGGGTGATGGCGCAAAACCACATTCGATGCGCCAAACTGCGGGTGAAACCGGCACGGGTGCATTCGGATTACAGAAAATCCCTTGCCGAAACCGGTTTCGGAGATCACGCTGATTCTCAAGGGAGGAATCGCGTGACGGTTCAAATCAAATCCACTGCAGGTCATACTCAACCTCTGCGCGTCACGATTTCGGACGTCTCTGAGGCGCTCGGCTTGACCAAGTCTACGGTCTCACGCGCGATGAATGACTACCCTGACATCTCCGAAGGCACGCGCTTGCGCGTGCGACGAATGGCGGAGAAAATGGGCTATCATCCGCTGAGCCATGCCCAGGCCATTCGCACCGGTTTGACCAAATCTCTGGGCCTGATCATCCAGATGACGGACCATGATGCGCACCGTCCTTTCCTTGCGGAATTTCTCGCCGGTCTGAGCCAGGGAGCGAGTGCCGAAGGCTGGACACTGACCATCGCGGCTTCCAATGAAACCAACCCGACCGAGGCGGTCTTCAACGACATGATCCGCAACCGCAAGGCGGACGGTTTCATCCTGCCGCGGACGATGGTTGTCGATCCGCGCGTGACGTTGCTGCGCAATGCGGGTGTTCCTTTTGTGCTTTTTGGGCGCAGTCCAAACCCCGCCGATTGCGCCTGGTTCGATGTTCTTGGGGAAGACGCCATGTTCGACGCTGTCACCCACCTGGCGAAACTCGGACATCGACGCATCGGATTTATAAATGGCGGAATGCAGTACACCTACGGTGCGTTGCGCCGCGACGGCTACCTCAACGGAATGCAGGCTGCGGGTCTGAAACCAGCGGTCGCCCACATGCGCGAAGGTGCCGTGACGCAATCCACCGGAGCAGCCCACGCAAGGGAAATCCTGCGCACCTCAAATCCACCGACCGCAATTGTCTGTGCGGTCGATAAGGCCGCTCTGGGCGTCTACACAGCGGCCTCGGAGTGCGGGCTTGAGGTCGGAAAAGACCTGTCGGTGATATCTTATGACGGCATTCCGGAAGGCGCACATGCGGCACCGCCGCTTTCAACCTACGCCGTCGACTTCACAGAATCCGGGCAGCGATTGAGCGCATTGCTGATACGCCGCATCAAGGGAGAAGATCCCGAAGTCCTGCGTGAAACGGTCAAGGCAACGTTTCTGGATCGGGGTTCATCCGGCCCGCCATGTCTCAATTCCATCGAACTTGCGCAAAGGGTTTCCAGCGCAAGCTGACATCCAAAGATCTGAAATACCCAAGGGAGGACATCATGAAACTGAACAGAAAAGCGGAGATCTTATCGGGGGCTGCAATGGCCCTGATCTTGTCCACGTTCGCCGCAAATGCCGAGAACCTGCGGTTCTGGACCACGGAGGAGCAGCCCGAAAGGTTGGAGCGGCAAGAACAGATGGCCGCCGATTTCGCAGCCGCATCCGGCCACACGGTGGAAGTTATTCCGGTCACCGAAAGCGACCTGGGAACGCGTGCCACAGCGGCCTTTGCCGCGGGTGATTTGCCCGATGTGATTTATCATCCATTGCAATACGCTTTGCCCTGGGCGGACGCCGGAATTCTCGACACCGATGCGGCAACCGATGTGATCGAAGATCTCGGTGAAAAAACCTTCGCGCCGGGCGCACTTGCAATGGCAGCCACCAGTGACGGATTTGCTTCCGTACCGGTCGATGGCTGGACCCAGATGCTTGTTTACCGCGCGGATAAGTTTGAAGAAAACGGCCTCGCACCGCCCACGACATATGCCAATGTGCTGGCGGCAGTCGAAAAGCTTCATAATCCACCAGAAATGTACGGATTTGTGGCCGCCACCAAGATTGACGAGAACTTCATGAGCCAGGTGCTTGAGCACGTATTTCTGGCAAACGGCGTTTCTCCCGTCGGGCCCGATGGCGTGCAGCCTCTTGATGAGGCCAAAACAGTCGAGGTTCTGGAGTTCTACAAAGCAATCTCCGAAGCCTCGCCGCCGGGAGACCTCTATTGGGATCAATCCCGCACGCTGTATTTCTCGGGCAACGCGGCAATGATCATCTGGTCGCCCTTCATTCTCGACGAACTGGCTGGCCTACGTGACAGCGCACCCCCTACGATCAACGACGATCCGCAGTCGCGTGATCTGGCCGCTGCCACCGGGATCGTGACCAACTTTGCCGGACCGTCCAATCCCGATGGCGCAGCCTGGGGCGACGTCCGTTACTTTGGCATTACCTCAGATGCGGAAACCGATGCGGCCATGGAGTTTGTCCAGTTTTCGATGAACGAAGGATACGGTCAGACGCTTTCCATTGCACCGGAAGGTAAATTTCCCGTACGGCGCGGCACCGAGGAAGATCCCTCGAAATTCAGCACCTTGTGGGCGGGACTTGATGTGGGCGTCGATCGCAAAGCCCCCTTGGGTGATCTCTACGAGCAGGCGATGATTGATGAAATCGTCGGAGGTCTGGATGTAGCGCAACGTTGGGGCGTTTCCGACGGTCAACTGGCGGTGGCTTCCAAGATCATCAACAGCCAGGTGATCAATCGCTTTGTGCGTGAATTCATCGACGGCGAACGCGATGCGGCAGCGACCGTAGCGGAACTCAACAAGGCCATCGCTGGCGTCAATTAAACCATAACGATCCTGCGGGGCGATCCCTGTCGCCCCGTCCCCTCATTCGCATCATCGGAGCATGAGAGCCATGACCGAAGCCGTCCCCCCAAAGGGCACGGGCCCGCTGGCACGTATTGAAGCACGTCTGGCATGGGGTCTGCTTGCGCCCACGATCATCGCCGTGGCCCTCGTGGTCGTCCTGCCCCTGCTGGCAATCTTCTGGATCAGTTTCAAGCCGGTGTCGCTTGCTGATCTGCGCCCGCCAGAGGTTGTCTTACGCGAAGACATCCGCGGCGACGACGAAGCCGTCGGCGATCAGGCGAACATCAGGTATCGCTTGCGCAACTCCTCACAGGAACAACCCATTCTTGACGTCTCCTTCACAGACAGGGTGCCCGCGGGACTGACCGTTACTGAACTCGACCCGCGCTGCACCCTCGAAGGCCGCGACCTTTCCTGCGATCTGGGTGATTGGGAGCCAGGCTATCGCGAAAACCTGATGATCCCCGTCACGATTGAGCAGGCCTATCTCGACAACGGCGAAGGACCGAAAGACAGCCCGGCCATAACCCAAGGCAAAGCTTCCAACGTGCTGACCAACGCAACATTCACATTGGACAACTTCGCCCGTGTCTTCGACGGCGACGAGTTCTGGTCAGTTCTCTGGGTCACACTGTTTTATACCGTTTTCGGCACCATTGGCGCATTACTCTTTGGTCTCTTTGCCGCCTTGCTGCTGAACAAGTCCTTCAAAGGGCAAGGCATTCTCAGAGGGCTCTATCTCTTTCCCTATGTCTCGCCGATCATCGCCGTGGCCTTCGCCTGGATTCTTCTTTTTGATCCTTTTTCGGGCAGTGCCAACGCGCTCCTAATCCAGATGGGCGTAACCGATCAAGCCATCAACTTCTTTGGCGAACGCCCTCTGGCCCTGATCATGGTCACTATCTTCGAGATATGGCGCTACTTCCCGCTTTCCTTCCTGTTCATTCTCGCACGCATGCAATCCATCGATACGGATATGTACGAAGCGGCGGATATGGATGGCGCCTCCCCGTTCCAGAAATTCTGGTATCTCAGCGTGCCGCAGCTTCTGGGCATCCTGTCCGTTCTGTTCTTGCTGCGCTTCATCTGGACGTTCAACAAATTCGACGACATTTTCCTGCTGACGGGTGGGAACGCGGGTACAAGAACGCTGACCGTGAACGTCTATGAGCAGGCCTTTGCAATTTCCAACATTGGTGCGGGTGCAGCCGTGGCAGTAGTCATCTTTGGATGTCTGCTCGCCTTCAGCTTCTTTTTCTTCCGCTTCATCAGCCAAGAGGAGGGTTTGTGATGATGGACTTATTGCGCCGTGGATATATTACGGCCCCGTTACTGGGCGTCCTGTGGGTATTCGTCGTTGCCACAACGGTCGCCGTCGCAATGAGCTTCGCAACCGGCGCTGCGTTCCGCCCTTCTGGGGTAGGGGCGCTAGTTTGGGGGGTTCTACTGGGCTTTGCCTGTCTGCCCGGCCCCTTTTGGAAACCCGCGTCTGCCGCGATCCTGATTGCAGGGGTTACCCTAGCAGGCTTCGGCCCCATCGTGATTGGATCAGGTGTCTCGGTTTTCTCCGCTCTTTTGGGAGCTGTGGCGACGTCCGGATTTGCAGCCCTTGGATTGCGGATCATGCTGGACGAGGTCGAGCTAGGCCCGATCAACCGGCACATCTTCGAGGGCGCGGTGATCAGGTTCTGCACCGGTTTCGGCTATATCTTTTTCACGGCAATCGTGTTGATCCCCTTCTATGTCATGGTGCTTACCAGTCTGAAGAATCAGGCGGAACTCATTCAGAATCCGCTGGATTTCTCCATTGATTTCTCGAAGGGGACCGAACTTCTGCGCTCTTACGACGAGCTTTTCACGCAGTTCGATTTCGGCGTTTACCTGCTGAACTCCTTCCTGATTTCGGTCCTCACCGTTGCCATTACGCTGCTCTTTGCAGTGCCGGGGGCCTATGCGGTGGCGCGGCTGCGGTTCAGGGGGCGCGCCGCTTTCTCACGCTCGATCCTGCTGATCTATATGGTCCCGATGATCGTTTTGGCACTGCCCATCTACATCGCCTTTTCGATGACCGGTCTGCGCAATTCGCTGGGGGGGATCATCATGATCTACCCGGTCACCACGATCCCGGTCGCGCTTTACATGTTGCAGGGATATTTCCGCGGCTTGCCGGCAGAGGTCGAAGAGGCCGGGCTGATGGATGGCCTGTCGCGACTGATGGTGATCTGGAAGATTACCCTGCCCCTGTCGCTGCCCGCGATGGCGTCGGTGTCGCTTTATGTTTTCATGATCGCCTGGAACGAGTTCCTGCTCGCTTTCATGTTATTGGATGATCCCTCGAAGTTCACGCTGACGCGGGGCATCGCCTCTCTCAACTCATCAGAAATCCCCCGCCAACACCTGATGGCAGGCTCCGTGATCGCCACCGTGCCGATCATGGCGCTTTTCCTCGGGCTGGAACGGTTCATGACCAAAGGTCTCACGGCCGGCAGCGTCAAAGGATAGGAAAATGACACATCTCGACGAACAGGCCCGCGCGATTTTGCGGCAAAATGACAAGGGCGGCTACACGCTGCCCACCCATGGTCTTTACCCCTACCAGTGGAACTGGGACAGCGCCTTTGCCGCCTGGGGGTTTGCGACATTCGACGTGGCACGCGCCTGGGACGAACTGGATACGCTGATGGCCAGCCAATGGGACAATGGCATGGTCCCCCATATTATCTTCCACCAGCCCGATCCGGGTTATTTTCCGGGGCCGGACGTCTGGCAAACAGGCCAGACCCCCGAAACCTCGGGAATTTCGCAACCCCCGATAACGGCCATCATGGCGCGCTTGATCTTCGAGATTGATGAGCGCACCGGGCGTGCGCGACTTGAAGCGCTTTACCCAAAGTTGGTCAAATGGCATCGCTGGTGGCAGGAAATGCGCTGCACCCACGGCCCCGTGGCCATCATCCATCCCTGGGAAAGCGGGCGTGACAATTGCCCCGACTGGGACATCGGGATGGCCGGTGTCGACGGCTCAGCTGTCGGACCCTACGAACGGCGCGATCTGGGCCATGTTCACGCCGACATGCGCCCTACCAAGGAAGACTACGACCGCTATATTGCCATCGTCGAATTTGGTCGCAGTGTTGGTTGGGACGACACGAAAATTGTTCAGGACGGGCCGTTTTTGATGGCCGATCCCGGGATCACCTTCATGTTGCTAAGGGCGCATGATGACCTCGCGGTGCTCGGGCGCGCGCTGGGAGAAGACGTATCTGAAATCGAAAGCTGGGCAACCACCCTGCGCTCCGCCCTGCCGTTGATCTGGAACGATGCGCTGAATGCCTTTGATGCGCGCAACCTGCGTGATGGGGCTTTCGCCAATATTCTCGGCTCCGGGGCCTTTCTTGCCTATCTCGCCGGGGCTGGAAATCCGCAATTGGAAGCCCAGCTTCTGCGCGCCTGGAACGCCGTGAATTACGGTGTCCCGTCGGCCGATCCGGAAGTTGATCTTTTCAACCCGCGCAAATACTGGCGCGGGCCAACCTGGCCTGTGGTCAATGCCCTCATTGCAATCGGGCTGAATGCAGATGGTCATATTGATCTTGCCGAAAGGCTCCGTTCGGAAACGGCGGCCCTGATCCGAAAGCACGGCTTTTACGAATATTTCGATCCGGTCGATACAACGCCATGTGGCGGTAAGGATTTCACATGGACAGCCGCCATCTGGCTTACCTGGGCCCGTCATGAACCGCAGGAAAACGCTGCGAAAGGAGCTGCATAATGCCCTCAATCTCTCTGAAAGCTGTCGAGAAATGGTATGGCGACGTCCAGGTCATCAAGGGCGTGGATCTGGAAATCGAAGAAGGCGAGTTCGTTATATTCGTGGGCCCTTCCGGTTGCGGCAAATCCACCCTGCTCCGCATGATCGCAGGGCTTGAAGAGACCAGCCGCGGACAAATCATGATCGGGGACCGGGATGCAACAGCCGAGCCCCCATCAAAGCGAGGGCTGGCGATGGTGTTCCAGTCTTACGCGCTTTATCCGCACATGTCGGTACGCGACAATGTGGGCTTCCCGTTGAAATCGGCGGGTCTTCCGGCCGCCGAGATTGCCGAGAAAGTCGATGAGGCAGCCCGGGCGCTCAAACTGGGTGAATATCTCGACCGCCGCCCGAAGGACTTGTCAGGTGGTCAGCGCCAACGCGTGGCCATTGGCCGCTCCATTGTGCGCGATCCCACGGCCTTTCTGTTCGATGAGCCTTTGTCGAACCTCGACGCCGCCCTGCGGGTCGAGATGCGCTATGAAATCGCCAAACTGCACCAGACACTGGCTACCACGATGATCTATGTCACCCACGATCAGGTCGAAGCGATGACGCTTGCCGACCGTATCGTCGTGCTGGAGGCCGGTCTTGTGGTTCAGGTGGGGTCCCCACGGGAACTTTATGAAAACCCGTCAAACCTCTTTGTGGCGCAATTCATCGGCTCCCCCCGCATGAACGTGATGCCTCTTGGGTCCACTTCGGTAAGCGATGCACCGGCAACCGCTACGCACGTGGGCATTCGCCCCGAGCACATTACGCTCGTCGCTGAAGGCGACGGTCACGTGGGCGGCAAGGTCGATGTTCTGGAGTATCTTGGCGCCGATACATTTGTTGTCATGGATTGTGGCGAAGCCGGTCAAGTCACTGTGCGGGTAACCGGCGACAGCGATCTTTCTCCGGGGGACGCAGCGGGCCTGTCATTTGGGCCCGGACTGACCCGCTTTTTCGACACCGCCGGGCTCGCCGTGCGTTAAGGCCAGTTGAACGGGCGGCATGGCGTTGAAAGTACTGGCTATTTTCAACGCTCAGTTTTGATCCAATGCCGCCTGATCGCGTCCCACATTGCGGAACCATTGGACGATTTTTGTGCGGTCTTCGGACGGCAGTCCAGTGATGTTTGCCGGCGGCATGGCGTGGCTGACCCCGGCCTGCATGTAGATTTCCCGTGCCGCACGCGCGATATCGGCGGTGGTCTCAAGGTGCACGCCCTTGGGTGCCCAAAGCATGCCTTCCCAGACGGGTTCGCGCGCATGGCACATGGAACAGCGTCCCAAAACGATGTCCTGCACGTCGTCAAAGCCCGCGGCCTGTGCATAACGCTGCTCGTATGGGGTCAGGGCCTGTTCTTCGAGCGCGTCATAATCGCCATCCCATGATGACGCCGTCGACAGCCAGGCAATCAGGATGAAGATCAGCACCGTTACCGCCCAGGTCCAGTGCGGACCGCTACCCGTTGCATGCATGGTGTTGAAATAGTGTCGGATCGTCACCCCCGTCAGGAAAATCAGCGATGCAATGATCCAGCTATATTCCGTCCCGAAGGCCAGTGGATAATGGTTCGACAGCATCAGAAATACCACCGGCAGCGTCAGATAATTGTTATGCGTGCTGCGCAGCTTGGCAATCTTGCCATATTTGGGGTGCGGCGTCCGGCCTTCCTGCAAATCCTTCACCACAATGCGCTGGTTGGGCATGATGATGAAAAACACATTGGCCGTCATGATGGTGGCTGTGAATGCTCCCAGATGCAGCAATGCGGCGCGCCCGGTGAAGATCTGGTTGTAGCCCCAGGACATGGCCACGAGGATCGCAAACAGCAGCAACATTAGGAACGTGGGGTGATCGCCCAGCTTCGACTTGCACAGGAAATCGTAACAAATCCAGCCGATTGTCAGCGATCCGGCAGAGACTAGCACCGCCTGCCAGACGGACAGATCAGCCTTGGCCGGATCGATCAGAAAGAGCTCGGCCCCGACCCAGTAAACCACCATCAAAAGAGCCGCCCCGGACAGCCAGGTCGCGTAGCTCTCCCATTTGAACCACACCAGATGGTCGGGCATGTTTTCGGGTGCCACGAGGTATTTCTGGATGTGGTAAAACCCGCCGCCATGGACCTGCCATTCTTCGCCATGCGCGCCCACGGGCAGATGCGGCACTTTTTTCAGACCCAGATCCAGCGCCACAAAGTAAAAGGAGGATCCGATCCAAGCGATGGCCGTGATAACATGCAGCCAGCGCACCGCAAAAGCAATCCAATCCCAAATGATGGCCAGATCATACATGGCAAAATCTCCGTCGTTTTGCGCAGTCTATCCAAGCCGGAATTTGTTGGCTATATTTGGCATTCTTAAATCTCTCTCAAAAAAAACCGTATAATGTCCTACTTCGATAATATCCGCACATTTGTCCGCATCTACGAGCTTGGCACCATGTCCGCCGCCGCGCGGGACCAGCGCATTTCCCCGGCTGTTGCCTCGGCGCGCATGTCGCAGCTTGAGGCGCATTTGGGGGTGCGCCTGTTTCAACGCACGACACGCAGCCTCACGCCCACGGAACAGGGCCGGATTTTCTACGAGGGGGCCTGCGGTGTGCTGGCTGCAGTCGAAGAAGCCGAAGCGGGCATTGGCGATGTCACTGAAAACCCGCGCGGCACCTTGCATATTTCGGCCCCTCTGGGCGTCGGGCGACGCTTGATTGCCCCGCATCTACCTGAATTTGCAGAAAACTATCCGCTGGTTGATGTGCGATTGCGGCTGAGTGACCGCAAACTGGACCTCACGGCAGAAGGGCTTGATGTGGCGTTTTTTCTTGGGCGGCCCGAAGATTCCAGCCTGCGCATTCGCAAGATTGCCGATTGCACGCGCGTGCTTTGTGCAAGCCCGTCCTATGTCGCGCAGCACGGGTGCCCCAGGTCAGGCGCGGAGATTGAACGCGGGCGGCACAATTGCCTGAACCTGCGCTTTCCCGGGGCGCGCGAATTTCAGTGGGAACTGAACACCGCAGACGGCCCGCGCAAATTCGACGTGCGGGGCCGGTTTGAAAGTGACGACGGGGATGTGCTGACTGATTGGGCCCTCGCGGGGGCCGGTATCGCGCTCAAACCGCTGTTTGAAGTCGCGCATCATCTGGAAAGCGGCGCTCTGGTGCGGGTTGTGGAGGAAACGCCGCCCCTGCCCGTTCTGATGGCCTGCCTATATACCCACCGGCGTCATCAGGACCCCAAGGCGCGATTGTTCATGGAATTCGTCATCGAACGCATGGCCGCAGCGGTGGCGGAGAAACCCGCCTAGCTGCCGCGATAGGTCGAATATCCGAATGGCGACAGCAACAGCGGCACATGGTAATGGGCGGCCTCCGACATGCCAAAGCGCAGTGGGATTTCATCCAGAAAACGCGGGCTTTCCGGTGCCACACCGCTGCGGTCCAGATAATCGCCGCAGTAAAACACCAGCTCATAGGTGCCCGTTTCAAAATCGGCTTCCGGTAAAATCTGTGCATCCGTGCGCCCGTCCTCATTGGTGACGAGCCGCCGCAGGCTGGTGCGTTGGGCACCCTCGATCCGGAAAAGCTCAATCTCCAAACCGGACGCGGGACAGCCGCGCGCCGTGTCCAGTACATGTGTGGTCAGATAACCCGCCATTTCATTCTCCTTTGCCTGCCCATTCTGATCCGGCCCGTCACCGGGTGAAACCGGTCATTTCGCAATAGTGTTTATGGTTTTTTTTGATAAACCCCAATCATTACCTGTAATATACGGATGGTGAGCAAAGGAGCACATCTATGACCCGCTACCCCCGTGACATGATAGGCTACGGTGCCACGCCGCCAGATGCGCAATGGCCGGGTGGCGCAAAAATCGCCGTCCAGATCGTTTTGAACTACGAAGAAGGTGGCGAGAACAACATCCTGCACGGCGATGCGGCGTCAGAGGCCTTCCTGTCTGAAATCGTGGGGGCCGCCGCCTGGCCCGGGCAGCGCCACTGGAACATGGAATCGATCTATGAATATGGCGCACGCGCCGGTTTCTGGCGGTTGCACCGATTGCTCAAGGATCTGCCCATCACGGTTTACGGGGTGGCCAGCGCATTGGCGCGCTCCCCCGAACAAGTCGCGGCGATGCAGCAGGCCAATTGGGAAATCGCCAGCCACGGGTTGAAATGGATCGAATACAAGGACGCCGATCCCGTGGCAGAGGCCGCCGATATGGCCGAAGCCATTCGCCTGCACACCGAAGTGACCGGCAGCGCGCCACGCGGCTGGTACACAGGGCGCTGCAGTGACAACACCGTGCGGCTGGCGGCTGAAACCGGCCAGTTTGCCTATGTCGCGGACAGCTATGCCGATGATCTGCCCTATTGGATGGAATTTGACGACACGGATCAGTTGATCGTGCCCTACACGCTGGACTGCAATGACATGCGTTTTGCCACGCCGCAGGGGTTCAATTCGGGGGACCAGTTCTTTGCCTATCTGCGCGACACCTTCGATGCGCTTTATGCCGAAGGGGATGAGGGTGCGCCAAAGATGATGTCCGTCGGTCTGCATTGCCGTCTGATCGGGCGTCCCGGCAGGGTCCAGTCGCTCAAACGCTTTCTCGATCATGCCAGATCGCATGATGGCGTCTGGTTCGCCACGCGCGAACAGATCGCTGATCATTGGGCCCAGACCTATCCGCATCAGCGCCGCGAGAAGCCAAGCGCGCTCGGGCGCGAGGCTTTCGTCGCCCGCTTTGGCGGCATTTTTGAACATTCACCCTGGATCGCCGAAGGGGCCCATGCGGCAGAACTGGGCCCCGCCCATGACACGGCGGCCGGCCTGCATAATGCACTGGCCCGCGTGTTTCGCAGCGCGGATGAGGAGCAAAAGCTGGGGGTTCTGACGGCGCACCCGGATCTGGCGGGCAAACTGGCGCAGGCAAAACGGCTTACCGCCGAGAGCACATCGGAACAAGCCACAGCCGGACTTGACGCCCTGACCGATGCGGAACGCGCAGAATTCACCAGCCTGAACGACGCCTATGTCGCCAAACACGGCTTTCCCTTCATCATCGCCGTGCGGGATCACGACAAGGCGGGCATTCTGGCGCGCTTCAGGGAACGTATTGACAATGACCGCCCCACCGAATTTGCCGAAGCCTGCCATCAGGTGGAAAGGATCGCGGAATTCCGCCTGCGTGATCTTCTGCCATGACCCGGTCTGTGATCGCCCGGCCGCTCTCGGCGCAGCATTTCGCGGCGTTCGGCGACGTGCTGGAGGTTCAGGGCGATCCCGACAAGCTGATCAATCAGGGGCTTTGCGGGCGTCACCATGACCGCGGGCGGATGGACTTTTCCACGGGCCGCGCGGGGATCAGCCTCTTTGACGCGCAACCGCGCAGCCTGCCCTTTGTGCTGGAGATGATGGAACGGCACCCCGACGGCTCACAGGCCTTTATCCCCATGCACCAGAACCCCTATCTGGTGGTTGTGGCAAAGGATGCAGGTGGCGCACCGGCCCAACCTGTTGCTTTCGTCGCACAACCGGGACAGGGCGTGAATTATCACCGGAATGTCTGGCATGGGGTTCTATGCCCGCTGGCACCTCCCGGGCTCTTTGCGGTGGTCGACCGCATCGGTGACGGCGCTAATTTGCAGGAGCACTGGTTTGATGTTCCCTGGCAGATCACCGGGGATGCCCCCGGCTGAGGATCCGTTACCCCAACCCCAGTTTCATATGCCGGTTGACGTCCTTGTAGAGCAGATAGCGGAAAGCACCCGGCCCACCTGCGTAACAGGCCTGCGGGCAAAAAGCGCGGAGCCACATGTAATCGCCTGCCTCGACCTCCACCCAATCCTGGTTGAGCCGGTAGACCGCCTTGCCTTCCAGAACATAAAGCCCGTGTTCCATCACATGGGTTTCGCAAAACGGGATCACCGCACCGGGCTGAAAGGTGACGATGGTGACATGCATGTCGTGGCGCATATCTGACGGGTCAACGAAACGGGTGGTTGCCCATTTGCCATCCGTATCCGGCATGACCGTCGGTGCCACATCCTGATCTCGTGTGACAATCGGATCGGGATGCGCAAGCCCCTCGACCGGCTCATAGGCTTTGCGGATCCAGTGGAACCGCGTCACCGCCTGCGTGTTGTTGCGCAAGGACCAGTCGCTGCCCGCCGGAATATAGGCATAGCTGCCTTCGGCCAGCGCGTGCTGCGTGTCGTTGATCACCAGATCAAACCCGCCTTCTACGACGAACAAAACCGCCTGCGCACGGGCATCCGTTTCCGGCCTGTCGCTACCACCCCCCGGTGCCACTTCCATGATGTACTGTGAAAACGTCTCGGCAAAACCGCTGAGCGGGCGAGAGAGAACCCACAGACGTGTCTTGTCCCAGAACGGCAAGAAACTTGTCACGATGTCACGCATCGTTCCTTTGGGAATGACCGCATAGGCATCTGTGAAAACCGCCCGATCCGTCAACAGGGTGGTCTGATCCGGGTGCCCACCGGTCGGGGCGTAATAAGGGGCTTTCGACATTGTGTTGTTCCTGCGTTGGGATGGGCTGACCCTCACCCAGCCAAACCGCCACCGCAAGACCGCTTCCCCCTTAAGGAGCTTTCGCCAATTTTTGAAAATCACCCAAGCATTCAACGCCCTCTGAAATAGCCGGACTGCATCTCCCGTAACTGCACCCGGCACTGCGCCACCATGAAATCAACGAACAGTCGGATTTTGGGGTCCTGCAACCGGCGGTGGGGATAAAGACAGCCAAAGATCGCGTCCATAGGCGGCGTTTGCGGCAAGACTTCCACCAGATGGCCGCTTTCCAGTTCTTCGGCCACATCAAAGACGGGTTTGTTCACAATCCCCCGATGGTCAAGCGCCCAAGCGGTCAGCACATCGCCATCATCGGAATCGTAGCTGCCAGCGGGTTCGATTTTAATTGGCCCTTCGGGCGTCTGTAACGTCCAGAAATACTCGGGCGAGCGGGGATAACGCAGCAAAAGACAGTTGTGCTCCTTTTCGGTAAGATCCTGAGGGCGCTGCGGCGCGCCTCTCCCTGCCAGATATTCCGGCGTTGCACAAAGCACCCGAGGACAATCCGCAATCTTGCGCAGCGTCAGCGTGGACTCGGGCGGCGTTCCGACCATCAGGGCCACATCCAGCCGGTCATCCAGCAAATCGACCTTGCGGTCAGACAGGCGCAAACGGATCGAAATGTCGGGATAGTTCTCTACGAACCGTGGCACCAGCGGGGCAACGATGCGTTTGCCGACCCCAAGCGGGGCTGCAACCTGAATAACCCCATGCGGACTACCTGCAAACCCGGCGATCACCGCTTCGGCGTGTTCAACGTTCTCCACAATCGTGCGCGCATGATCGTAAAAACTCTGCCCGGCTTCCGTAGGCGTCAGTTTGCGGGTTGTGCGGTTGAACAGACGCACATCCAGCCGTTTTTCCAGCTCCTTGATCCTGTTGCTGGCCACAGCCGGTGTCAGACGCAGATCGCGCCCCCCTGCGGTGATGCTGCCAAGCTCCACCACACGCACGAATACTTTCAGACTTTCAAGATACGGCATGTTTCCGCCTCGATTTTCAATGAATCGTTGAAAAAGCTTACCAGTCTCAGGCGTTTTGTCGAAGATCGAAATAGGTCATGATGAGAACAACCACATGACGGAACCACAGATCGGGGACATTCAACCCATGCACTCCAGACCCAACATCCGCTTTTTGCTGAACGGGCGTGACATCAGCCTGGACGACGTGGGGGCCTCCGATACCTTGCTGGACTATCTGCGACTGGAACGTCGCCTGACCGGCACCAAGGAAGGTTGTGCCGAGGGTGATTGCGGGGCCTGCACCGTGCTGGTCGGACGCTTGCAGGACGGCAGTTTGCGCTACGAAGCGGTGAATGCCTGCATCCGCCTGATGGCCTCACTGGACGGCTGTCACGTCGTTTCGGTCGAATATCTGTCCGGTCCGCATGGCAAGCTGCACCCGGTGCAGCAGGCGATGGTCGAACATCATGGCAGCCAATGCGGATTTTGCACGCCGGGGTTTATCATGTCGCTCTACGCGCTCTGGATGCAAAAACCCGATCCCTCCGAAGACGAGATTGAAACCGCCTTGCAGGGTAATCTGTGCCGCTGCACCGGTTACGCCCCGATCATTCGCGCCGCAAAGGCGATCACAGAACATGGCTCGCCCGCCGAGGATGCGCTCACGATGGAACGGGACGACATCACCACACGTCTGAGCGCTTTGCAGGATGGCAAGCGGGTTGATCTGCGCAAAGACAACAGCCGCGCGATCCTGCCTGCCAACACGGATGATCTGGCGCAGGTCCTGTTGGAAACGCCCGATGCCACCATGGTGGCCGGTGCCACGGATGTCGGGCTTTGGGTGACCAAGTTCCTCAAGGACATCTCTCCCGTTGTTTTCCTCAACCATCTGGAAGAACTCAGGAAAATCGAACGGCGCGATGATCATATTCACATCGGTGCGGGTGTCAGCTATTCCGATGCCGAGGCCATTTTATGTGATGAGTACCCGCATCTGCGCGCGTTCTGGGACCGGATCGCCGGCTGGCAGATCAGAAACATGGGCACCATCGGCGGCAATATCGCCAACGGCTCGCCCATCGGTGACACCCCCCCGGTGCTGATTGCCCTTGGCGCGGAGATCACGCTGCGGCGGGGCGATGCACGCCGCACCCTGCCCATCGAAGACTTCTTCGTCGATTATGGCAAACAGGATCTGGTGCCAGGTGAATTTCTCGAAACGATCCGCGTGCCCCGACCCGGCCCGGATGCACGGCACAGCGCGTATAAGATTTCCAAGCGGCGTGATGAAGATATCTCGTCGGTCTGTGCCGCTTTCAACGTGACCGTGCAGAACGGCACGATCCAATCGGCGCGCATTGCCTTTGGCGGCATGGCGGCAACACCGAAACGGGCCGCCAGCGCAGAACAGGCGCTCGTGGGTCAAACATGGGCGGAGGCAAGCCTGACCGCCGCTGCCGAAGCACTGGCGCAGGATTTCAGCCCGTTGACCGACTGGCGGGCTTCCGCAGTTTACCGGATGCAGGTCTCTAAAAACCTTTTCCGCCGGTTTTATGCCGAACATTCCGGTGCGACATCCGATGTTCAGCTGGTTCGGGGCTGAGGGGGCATGGCGATGAAAGACACTTCGATGACACTGGACCCACGGCACGACTCAGCGATCAAACATGTGACGGGCCGGGCGGAATATGCCGATGATATTCCCGAACCAATTGGCACTTTGCATGCCTATCTGGGGCTGTCCACGCGCGCGCATGCGCGGGTGGTGGTGATGGACCTCGCGGCTGTCCGCGCTGCCCCCGGTGTGGTCGGCGTTCTGACCGAAGAAGATATCCCCGGCGAGAACGACGTCAGCCCGACCGGCCTCAAGGACGAACCGATCTTTGCCGGACCCCTCGTACAATTCTGGGGTCAACCCATGTTCGCTGTTGTGGCCGAGACGCGCGATGCCGCGCGCCGGGCGGCCAAGCTGGCCGACATCACCTATGAAGACCTGCCCCATGTGCTCGACGCCGCAGAGGCGCGCGCGGCGCAATACCCCTATGTCACCCCGCCCCTGAAGCTGGAGCGCGGCGATGTGGCGCCTGCATTGGAGGCCGCACCGCATCGCCTGTGGGGCCAGATGCGGGTTGGCGGGCAGGATCACATGTATCTGGAAGGTCACATCGCCTTTGCCATTCCGGGCGAAGATGAAGACGTGGTCGTGCATTCCTCCACCCAGCACCCGTCAGAAGCGCAACATATGGTGGCCAAGGTTCTGGGCGTGAACTCCAATGCGGTCACCGTCAACGTGCGGCGTATGGGCGGTGGCTTTGGCGGCAAGGAAACGCAGATGAACCTCTTTTGCGCGGTCGCCGCCATGGCCGCCAAGAAATGGCACCGCGCTGTGAAAATCCGGCCAGACCGGGATGATGACATGTCCGCAACCGGCAAGCGCCATGACTTCGTGATTGATTATGATGTGGGCTTTGACGCTGACGGGAAAGTCCACGCGGTTGATGGTGATTTCGCGGCGCGCTGCGGGTTTTCATCCGATCTTTCAGGGCCGGTCACAGACCGCGCGCTCTTTCACGCGGACAACGCCTATTTCTATCCGAATGTGCGTCTCACTTCGCATCCGATGAAGACAAACACCGTCTCAAACACTGCCTTTCGCGGCTTTGGCGGCCCGCAGGGGGTGATCGCGGCGGAACGGATCATGGAAGAAATCGCCTACGCTCTGGGCAAAGACACGCTGGAGGTGCGGCGCGCCAATTTCTACGGCACCGAGGACCGCAACGTCACGCCCTACCATCAGACCGTCGAAGACAACATCATGCCGCGCATCGTGGATGAGTTGGAAGCCAGTGCCAAGTATCAAACCCGGCGCAAGGCCATTCTGGCGCATAACGCAAAGGGCGGCATCACCCGCAAAGGCATCGCGCTGACACCGGTCAAATTCGGGATTTCCTTCACCGCGACATGGTATAATCAGGCCGGATCACTTGTGCACATCTACAATGACGGGTCGATTGCGCTGAACCACGGCGGCACCGAAATGGGTCAGGGGCTGAACACCAAGGTTGCCCAGATCGCGGCGGAAGCTTTCGGCGTTGATTTCGCCCGCGTGAAAATCACCAAAACGACAACGGAGAAAGTCCCCAATACATCCGCCACAGCGGCCTCTTCAGGCTCTGACCTGAATGGTATGGCCGCCCTTGACGGCTGTGAACAGATCAAGGCCCGGCTGGTCGAGTTTGCCGCCGAAAAATGGCAGGCCAAGCCTGACACCATTCGCTTTGCCGACAATCACGTGCATATCGGTGCGGAATCAGTACCGTTTTCCGATTTCATCAAACAGGCCTATATGGCGCGCATTCAGCTATCTGCGGCGGGGTTCTACAAGACGCCCAAGATCCACTGGGACCGCGCCTCCGGTAAGGGGCGTCCATTTTATTACTATGCCTATGGTGCAGCCTGTTCCGAGGTCACGATCGACACGCTGACCGGTGAATACATCGTCGAGCGCACGGATATTCTGCATGATGTGGGCCGGTCGCTGAACGCGCAACTGGATATCGGTCAGATCGAAGGGGCCTTCATTCAGGGCATGGGCTGGCTGACAACCGAAGAACTGTGGTGGGACAAACAGGGTCAGTTGCGCACGCACGCGCCGTCGACCTATAAAATCCCGCTGGCCTCGGACCGCCCGCGCATTTTCAACGTCACCCTGCCGGACTGGTCGGAAAACCGCGAGAATACGATCAAACGTTCCAAGGCCGTGGGTGAGCCACCCTTCATGCTGGGCATTTCCGTATTCGAGGCCCTGTCCATGGCCGTAGCCAGCGTGGATGATTACAAGACCTGCCCGCGTCTGGATGCGCCTGCCACACCGGAGTGCGTTCTGATGGCGGTTGAACGGCTCAGAAAGGGGCGCGCGGATGTCTCTTGAAGCGTTCTTTGACAGACATGGTAAGGTCATCCATGTGCGCCAGACCGACGTGCGCGGCTCCGCACCTCGTGAGGCCGGGGCGGAGATGTTCGTGGCACTGACTGCAACCTATGGCACCATTGGTGGCGGCCAGTTGGAATATATGGCCATCGATCAGGCGCGCGCCATGCTGCGGCAGGGACGTGCCAGCACGCAGATGAATGTGCCGCTGGGGCCGGAAATCGGGCAATGCTGCGGGGGCCGCGTGGTGCTGCACCTCACGCAGTTGAGCGCAGCGGAAACCGTTGCGGCTTGCGCCAGAGAAACAGCCGATCACTGCGCCTATCGCCAAGTCTACATTCTGGGGGCCGGTCATGTGGGGCGGGCTTTGGCGCAGCTTTTCCAGCATTTGCCCGTTCGTTGCTGCCTTGTCGACACCCGCGCCGAAGAGTTGGCGCTGTCCGATGCCGCCGTGGACAAACGATGCACCGCCCTGCCGGAGGCTGAGATCAGACAGGCCCCCGCTGGCAGCGCCTTCATCGTGCTGACCCATGATCACGCCCTTGATTTCCTGCTGACATCCGAGGCTCTGGCAAGACCGGATGCCGCCTATGTCGGTCTGATCGGGTCCGCGACCAAACGCGCAAAATTCGAAACCTACTGCCGAACCAGCACACCGGAGGTATCAACCAACGCGCTGATCTGCCCCATCGGGGCGGGCCATAGTACCGACAAGCGACCCCATGTGATCGCTTCTTTTGTGGTGGCCGAGGTCATGGCCAGGCTCACCGAGCCGCAACTGAATACCAAAATCACCGCCTGAGCGCGGTTACCGAAAGTCACAAACGCCCGCACGCCGTACCGGCAGTGCGCTCAAAAGACTTGTCTTAGGGAGGACAATAAAATGGCACAGGCCAGCTACAGTTACAAACTTTTCGCGCGCAGCGATTACAGCGCTTTCTGGGCGCTTTTTACCGACAACCTTGTAAATCTCATGGTGCTGTCAGCGGTCTGTCAGTTCGTCTTCCAGATGCCCGCCGACATCGTTTACGGCCGCATTGTTCCGGGCGCTGCCGTGGCCATTCTCGCAGGCGTTCTGGTCTATGTGCTGATGGCCAAACGCGTGGCCAACAAAACCGGCAAGGACGTCACCGCCCTGCCCTATGGCATCTCCACGCCGGTGATGTTTGTCTATCTCTTTGGCGTGATCGGGCCGATCTACTGGAGCACGCAGGACGCGGTTCTGGCCTGGCAGGTGGGCATAGGTGCCGGTTTCATGGGCGGCATCGTGGCGGCCTTCGGGGCCATTGTCGGGCCGTATCTCAAACGCATCACGCCGCGTGCGGGCATGCTCGGCACGCTTTGCGGCATTGCCATTGTCTTCATCGGTTCGGTGCCACTGACCCAAGTCTTTGAAAACCCGATCATCGGCTTTGCCTCGCTTGTTTTCATCCTCTGGGGGTTGATTGGCCGGTTTCGCCTGCCAATGGGCATTCCCGCAGGCCTCATCGCCATTGGTGTCGGCACACTCATTGCCATTCTGCTCGGCCAGTCACGCTTCAGCTTTGAGGGTGTGGGGTTCTATCCGCCGCTGCCCTATTTCGGCGATCTGATCGCGGGCGTGCAATACCTCTTTGCCAATCCGGAGCTTTTCCTCGTGCTGGTGCCGGTACAAATCTACAATTTCATCGAGACCATGAATAACGTGGAAAGCGCCGAGGCCGCGGGCGATCACTACCCCGTTGCCGCCTGTCAGGTGACCGACGGTATGGGCACAATGATCGGTGCCATCTTCGGCTCACCCTTCCCCACAACTGTCTATATCGGACACCCCGCCTATAAACGCATGGACGCTCATGCAGGCTACGTTATCGGTGTTGGTGCCGTTATCGCCTTTTCCGCTTTCTTTGGGTTTCTTGCTTTTCTCAACGGGTTGATCCCGATTGCTGCCGCCGCACCGGTTCTGGTCTTTGTCTCGGTCAGCCTGATCACCAACACGGCCTTTTCGGTCAAGACCGAGCATATGGCGGCTGTCTCCTTCGCGATCCTGCCGCATATCTCCAGCTTTCTCGTGACCAAATGGGGGTCCTTGATGAATGCGCTGCGCAGCAATGGTGTTGAAGGCTTGCCCAACCTCGGGGATGCCGATCTGACCGCAGCCCTGCTGATGGAAGGCGCACATTACGAAGGGCATCTGGCCTTGTCGCAGGGCGCGATCATCACCGGGCTGATCTGGGGCGCGATCGTGGCATCCATCATCGACGGCAAGTTCAAGAACGCCGGGGGTTTCGCCATTGCCGCCGCAGTCATGTCATCCATCGGGATCATCCACGCCGCCAGCCTGCAGGTGCCACAGCTTGACGGTATCACCATCGGCTATCTGATCGTCGGGGCTTTCCTGCTGATCTATCCCGCGATTGCCCCCAAGGAAGATCTCGAACACCGCGTGATCGTGCCGGATGAGCCTGATTTTCTGAACACTGACCTGCCGGGCGAGCGCGCCTGAGCACAGGCGGGGCGGTTTTTCTGCCGCCCCGCACACAATATCTTCAAGGCCCAGAAAACATGAACGATACTCTGCTACGCGGACGCCTCCTGACCTTTCACCACGCGCCGGAAGACGCCAGTGACACGGATGCCTATACCTATATCGAGGACGCTGCCGTGGTAGTGCGCGACGGGCTGATCGTGGCCTCAGGCTCATTCGACGAGATCGCGCCACAGGCCCGGAACGCCGAACTTGTCGATCACCGCCCCAATCTGCTGATGGCCGGGTTCATTGACACGCATCTGCACTTCCCGCAGGCGCAGGTTGTCGCCTCCTGGGGCAGTCAGCTTCTGGACTGGCTGAACGGCTATGTTTTTCCCGAAGAAACCCGCTTTCAGGACGCGGCGCATGCCAGTGCCATTGCGACACGGTTCTTTGACGTTCTGACGCAACACGGCACCACGACGGCTGTGGCCTATTGCTCTGTTCACACCCAATCCGTGGACGCCTATTTCACAGAAGCCGCCCAGCGCAATATGCGCATGATCGGGGGCAAGGTGATGATGGACCGCAACGCGCCGGATGCGCTTTGTGACACGGCCGAAACCAGCTATCACGACAGCAAGGCGCTGATCGACAAATGGCACGGAAAAGGGCGTGCGGGATATGCCATCTCGCCCCGCTTCGCGATCACCTCGACACCCGCTCAGATGGAGATGGCGGGCGCTTTGGTCGCCGAAAACCCCGGATGCCACGTGCAGACACATGTCTCCGAAAACCTGGATGAAATCGCTTTTGCGAAATCCCTTTATCCCGATGCCAAGGACTATCTGCACATCTACGAAACCTATGGTTTGCTGAATGACCGGATGCTGCTGGGTCACGCCATACACCTGTCGGACCGCGAAGTGGCAACACTGGCGGAAACCGGCGCGCATCCCGTTTTCTGCCCCACGTCCAACCTCTTTCTGGGCTCGGGGCTCTTTGATGACGCGCGCCTGCGCGCGGCCGGTGTGCGCAACGCGATTGCCACAGACATTGGTGCGGGCACCAGCTATTCCATGCTGCAAACCCTCAATGAGGGCTACAAGATCCTGCAGCTTCAGGATCAGAAACTGCACGCCCTGCGCGCCTTTGACTGGATCACGCGGGGCAATGCAGATGTTCTGGGACTTGCGGATAAAATCGGCACGCTGGAAGCGGGAAGTGAAGCGGATATCGTTGTGCTTGACGCTTGTGCCACGCCTGCCATGTCACTTCGGATGGAGCGCGCGGAAACACTGGAAGAGGAGTTGTTTGTGCTCCAGATCATGGGCGATGATCGCGCCATCGCGCAGACCTATGTTGCAGGTGTGCCTCAGAAATAACCGGCAGGACTAAGGCGATTTGGCGGCTTCCAGCGCCTGACGCAGCACATCCCGGTCGCCGATGTGGTTGCACAAAACCAGGATCAGCCGCGCGTTAAAGGCATCGCTTTGATCCTTATCAAGTCCTTCATGTGCGGCCAGAAGCGCGTCATAGAACCCGTCGGGATCAGGGATATTCGGTGCCAGGTTGAGGGTCATGGTCAGGCTCCCTTGCCAATCGCTGTTTTGACGGCGGCGGCCAGCGCATCACCATCCGCCTCCGGCCAGCGCGCCGCCACATGCTGGTCAGGCCGGATCAGATAAAGGGCCTGTGGTTGCGCGCCAAGATAGCGCTGCGCCAATGCACCGGTCGGATCATGCTGAGCCGTTGTCAGTGCCAGATGGGTCAGCGGTACCCCTTCCACCACATCGATTTCTGGGGCCGCACAATTGAGGGCGAGCACTGTGAATTGGCCCGGCAACCTGTCCAGAAGATAGCCCTGATCCAGCGGCGCGTCGATGCAGGGCGCACCCACGCGGGTGATGTCCGGCCCCGCCAACGCGTCCGGGCCATTCAATGGCATATGATCATAAACGCACGGCACGGAGAGGCGACCGGAATTCACCATGGGTCGCGCAAATTCATGCTGCCGCGCCAGATCAAGCACGGCATTGCGGAATATCTTGCTCATATCAGATTTGGGCGTCAGGAAATCCGTAGCACGGGTGGAATTCAGGATATTCTCATCCGCCCCATGCGCGCGCTCTGCCGAATAGCTGTCCAGCAGGCTTTCCGGTGCGAGACCTTTAACAATGAAATCCAGCTTCCACGCCAGATTATCCGCATCCTGAATGCCCGAATTCGCCCCCCGCGCGCCAAAAGGAGAGACCTGATGCGCGCTGTCGCCGGCAAAGATCACGCGCCCGTGCCGGAATTCTTTCATCCGGCGGCACTGGAAGGTGTAAATGGAGGTCCATTCCAACGCGTATTCGGCACCCTCCCCAAGCATCGCGTCCACTCGCTCCCTGATCCTGACGGGATCGAGTTCGGCCTGCCGGTCGATGTCCCACCCCAGTTGGAAATCAATGCGCCAGATGTCATCAGGCTGCTTGTGCAGCAGTGCCGACTGACCGCTGCCCTTGAAAGGAGGTTCAAACCAGAACCATCGCTCGGTCGGAAACGCCGCCGTCATCTTTACGTCTGCAATCAGGAAGTTGTCTTCGAACACACGCCCGTCAAAGCTGAGACCCAGCATGGTGCGCAACGGCGAGCGCGCGCCATCACAGGCCACCACCCAATCCGCCGCGATCTGATAGAGACCCTCGGGGGTACCCACATCCAGAACGACGCACTCGCCCTGTTGTGCAATGCCTGTAACAGCGTTCTGCCCCCGGATCTCAATAGGCGCGCCTTGCGCTTGCGCCACGCGGATTTCATCCACCAGGAATTTTTCGAAATAGGGTTGTTGCAGGTTGATGAAGGCTGGCATCTTGTGACCCGCCTCCGGTTGCAGGTTGAATTCAAAAACCCGGTCTGGCCCATGAAAAACTTTGCCAACATTCCAGATGACACCTTTGTCGAGCATGGCTTGACCTGCGCCCAAACGGTCTGCAATCTCCAACGTGCGTTTGGAAAAACAAATCGCGCGGCTGCCCTGCCCGACGCCTTCGTGATCGTCCAGCACCAGAACCGGCGTGCCCTTGCGCCCCAGATCAAGCGCTGTGGCCATACCGATCGGACCACCGCCCACTACGACCACCGGCAGGCGCTGCATCGGCATATCCTGCGCCGCCACCCGCGCGTAGGGGTAAAGCTTGAACGCAAGGTCATATCTGACGTCTACCATCGGTGTCCTCCCCAGAACCCTACGTGACCTTCAAGCAGGGCAAATCACCCCTGAAGGGCTGCCCACATTTCCAGATCACGCTTGTCCGTCCAGATGCGCGGTGTGTCGATGCCGCGCGCTTCGTCAAAGGCACGGGCCACATTGAAAGGCAGGCAGTGCTCGTAAATTGCGTAATCCTTGAATTTCGGATCACAGGCTGCGCGCACAGCGTCCCAGGCCTCTTTCAGCGTGCCACCTGACGCGGCTATCCGGGCCGCCGGGCGGTAGGTGCTGGTCACGAAATCGCGCGTGTTCTCAATGGCCGCCGTCACCATGTCCTTGCCCACCAGCGCATCGCCACGACCGGGCGCGATGGCGTCCACATCATAGGCCTTGATCGCATCGAGCGTGCCGCCCCAGTCGCCGAAATGTCCGTCACCGCAATAGCAGGCAGAGTGGTATTCCACGATGTCACCGGTAAACATCACATTCTGGTCGGGCACGTGAATGACCGCATCCCCCGCCGTATGCGCCCGCCCGAGATGCTTGATGTCGACCTGGCGCTTGCCCAGATAGACGGTCATGCTGTCTGAAAAACTTGTGGTCGGATAGGTGAGACCGGGGATGCTTTCATGCCCCTCGAACAGACGCGGGAAACGCTGGAATTCGCTATCCCAGTCTTCCTGACCGCGCTCGACCACCATGGCGCGCGCCTTGTCGGACATGATAATCTGATCCGCGCCATAGGCAGATGCGCCCAGCACGCGCACCGCATGATAGTGGGTCAACACCAGATGGCTGATCGGTTTGTCGGTGACGTCACGCACCTTCTCAATGACCTTGTTCGCCAGCCGCGGTGTTGCCTGCGCCTCCACGATCATCACGCTGTCATCGCCAATGATCACGCCGGAGTTCGGGTCGCCTTCGGCGGTGAAGGCCCACAAGCCATCGCCCACCTCGGTGAAAGAAATAGCTTTCTCCGTCAGATCGCCTGCGGATGCGAATGCTTTGCTCATCTGGTTGTCTCCTTTGGCCCGTTTCTGAGCCGATGTTTCAGGGGCGGCACGGATGGCACCGCAGAGTGTGGATTTTTGCAGCTGCACATTTGTCGTTACACCGGGGTATCCGCATCCGGCTGCCGGTCCGGGTGGGCAGCAGCGATTGCGGGAACACTCAGCGCATGGGTCTCTATGCGTTCGGTTTTCGGGTAAGGTGCCAGATCAAGCCCCCACCGCCGGGCATTATAAACCTGTGCTGCGATGCAAAGATCCGCCAGATCGGGCGTCGTACCAAAGGCAAAAGGATGATCATCGGTCAGTTGAGCCTCCAGTGCGGCGAACCCTTCTGCCATCCAGTGGCACATCCATCCCTGCGATTGTTCGGCACTTGCCCCAAAGCGGGACTTCAGTTGCCCGATGACACGCAGGTTGTTGACCGGGTGAATGTCGAGGGCCACCGTATGAGCCACCGCCAGAACCCGCGCTCTTTCCAGCGCATCCTGGGGGATCAGTCGCGGCTCAGGCCATGTCGCCTCTATGAAATCCAGAATAGCCATGGACTGCGTCAAGGCTGTGCCATCTTCCAACACCAGCGTGGGCACGCCGGCACCGGGATTGAGCGCACGGTAGGCGACGTCCCGTTGCGCGCCCGCAACCAGATCAACCGGCACCGTCTCATAGGTCACTCCCTTGAGGTTCAGCGCCGCGCGCACGCGGTAGGATGTTGTGGACCGCCAGTAGGAGTAGAGCTTCATTTCTTCCCCGGCGTGCCGTCGAACTTCTTCTCAAGGCTGTCCCAGCAGTCGATGTAATCATCCTGCAATGGCGCCTCCCGAGCGGCAAATCGCGTCAGATGCTGCGGAAAGCGGGTCTCGAACATGAACGACATCGTATTGTCGAGTTTTTCCGCCTGCAAATCCGCGTTGCTGGCCCCTTCGAAGGCGTTT
This sequence comes from Roseobacter sp. EG26, assembly GCF_049830555.1. Classification (NCBI taxonomy): domain Bacteria; kingdom Pseudomonadati; phylum Pseudomonadota; class Alphaproteobacteria; order Rhodobacterales; family Roseobacteraceae; genus Roseobacter; species Roseobacter sp. EG26. The sequence goes on along the minus strand of NZ_JBNBLH010000002.1, from coordinate 75,851 downwards.
TTATCCGGTCCATGCGGCAGCATCATATTGTGAAGGCTCATGCTGCCCGGCACGAAACCCTGCGGTTTGGCATCATACTGACCGTATATATTGCCCATCAGTTCAGACATGATGTTCTTGTGATACCACGGCGGGCGGAACGTGTCCTCAGCCACCATCCAGCGTTCACGGAACAAGACAAAATCAATATTGGCCGTGCCTTCGACTCCGCTTGGCGCGGTCAGCACTGTGAAGATCGACGGATCAGGATGATCAAAGAGGATCGCGCCCACCGGGCAATAGGTCCGCAGGTCGTATTTCACCGGCGCATAATTTCCATGCCAGGCCACCACGTCCAGGGGCGAATGGCCGATTTTGGTCTCATGGAACTGGCCCGCCCATTTGATCACAACGGATGAGGGCTCTTCGCGATCCTCGAAGGCAGCAACCGGTGTTTTGAAATCGCGCCGGTTGGCCATGCAGTTGGCCCCGATGGGCCCCCGCCCCGGCAGATCGAACTTCTGGCCGTAGTTTTCGCAGACAAAGCCCCGCGCCGGGCCTTCCAGCACCTCTACGCGGTAAAGCAGACCTCGCGGCAGAACCGCAATCTCCTTTGGCTCCAGATCGATGATCCCCAGTTCGGTGCAGAACCGCAGACGCCCCTCTTGCGGCACGACAAGCAATTCACTGTCGGCCGAATAGAAATACTGATCCTGCATAGATTGGGTCACCAGATAGATGTGGCTCGCCATGCCGACCTGCGTGTTCACATCCCCCGCGGTCGTCATTGTGCGCATGCCCGTCAACCAGGTAAGCGGCTGTTCGTCATGGGCGACGGGATCCCAGCGATACTGGCCAAGGCTGACCACATCAGGATCAACATGAGGCGCGGACTTCCAGTAAGGCACATCTATCTTTCCATAGCGGTGCGAGTGTTTGACCGACGGTCTGATGCGGTAACACCAGGTACGTTCATTCTGATGGCTGGGCGCCGTGAAAGCTGTACCGGAGAGCTGTTCGCCATAAAGACCGTAGTTCACTTTTTGCGGACTGTTCATCCCCTGCGGCAGTGCGCCGGGCAAGGCTTCAGTTTCAAAGTCATTGCCAAACCCGGGCATGTATCCCGCGTGTGGGCCGGGCAACGACGGCGCTTGCACCATGTCACGTGGTTGCGTCTGATCGTTCATTGAGCCCTCCATCGATTGCGACAGGAATGGATGTATTGGTTACTTTTGTAACTAACAAGCTGTTTATCTGAACCCGACCATAGAAAACTCCTCGCCTAACCGAGTGTCGACACGCCTCGCGCACGCTGATCAGCCCCGGCAAAAACGGCTGCCAGCAGAGCAACAAGAAGTGCAGACATGAAACCCTGACATTGGCCGGGATGGCACCTACGGCGATTTCACAGGCTCCAAGCTCAAGATCTTGCCTATTTGTGGAAAATTCTCTTTGTGGTTGAAGGTGATGGTGATATTGATTGCTCATAGATTTATTTTTTTAAACCGAAGGCCTGAGGCGATTTGCCTGCCTCTGCGGGGGTGTGATGGTGAAACTATTTACTCATATTGTGATCGGGGTTTTCTGGATCACGTTGTCTGTGGCCAATGTGGCACGGGCGCAGGATGCTGGTACAGAAGAGGGCGATGCGACCGCCGACGTCTCCCCCGTCGGCAGCTTCATTGAGATTCGTCCCCCCGAAGGTGGCCTTACCGAGGTCGAAGAGACCGAGACACCGCAACAGGGCTCCTTCATCGACCGGCTCACGGACGAACAGGAGGCCTATATCAATGACCGGGCGTTTCCACTGGAGGCCGCGATCTGGGATTTCCCCGAGATCTTTGTTTGCTGGGAGGATATGGACCCTGCGTTCGAAGATCAGCGCGCTCTTGTGCAAAAGGCGGTCACCGATACCTGGCAAGCGGCATCGGACCTTGAGTTCTTCGGCTGGTCGGAATGTGTTGAAGGCGCAGGCGGCATCCATATCGCCATCAAAGACACCGCGCCGCACGTCAAACAGCTGGGCAAATTCATCGACGGGATGCCCGAAGGCATGGTTCTGAATTTCACCTATGATTTCTGGTCCCCCGGGTGTCAGGACATGCTGGAATACTGCACGCGGATCATTGCCGTGCACGAATTTGGCCACGCCATCGGATTTGCCCATGAACAAAACAGACCCGATACGCCGGAAGCCTGCGACAAGGCCCAGGGAACCATCGGCGACAATACCTCGCTCACGGTCTACGACCCGCATTCAGTGATGAACTATTGCAATGCCATCTACGGAAACGACGGTAAGTTGAGCCCGCTCGACATTGCCGCGGTACAAGTCATTTACCGAAAGGGATAATGTGTTCAGGTTTATTTTCTCATTTATTTTTCTCATTGGTTTTGCGGCGGGACCGCAGTTGGCACAGGCGACCCCTCACGACGACGTGAAACCCGGGCTGATTTATCTCAAGGCGTCGGGGACGGCTGGCAAAGAAGGCCATCCCAAGCGCGGCGTCAAAGGCGGGGTGATCAGTCAGGGCACCGGTTTTTTTGTCGGCAAAGACGGCTTCATTCTGACCACGCGGCACTTTCTTGATCCGCTGGAGGACGCCGAAGCGCGGCAAGTCACCATCACGGCCTCTATCGGCGGGGCCAGTTCGGACGACATTCCCGTCCTGATCGCCTCAGAGCTCAAACGCGTCGATCTTTTGCTGCTCAAGGCAAACATGCCCTTTGACAAACCCGCCCCGAAACCCCTGCAGATCGGCCGACCCAGCCAATATAACCGCGAAAATCCGACACCCCTTTTCACCTCCGGCTTTCATGGCGAGACCTACCGGCGCAAAGAGGTGGAATTCAACGCATCGGAAAGCGACGATTTTCCCTACGCCTGGACGGTGAATGTCAAAACCAACAGCGGTCAGAGCGGCAGCCCGGTTTATGATGGCGACGGTCGCGTCTTGGGCGTCGTCAAAGCGACCGCCAAGGAGGATGATGAGCTGACACTTATTGTCCCAATCGACTATGCAATGCCACTGATCGGCCATCTTGAAATTGACAGGCTAAATGAGCAGGTCGAATGGCTGATGGGGGTGGTCGACGGGCTGACACCGGAAGATCCGCCTTTGCATCTGCGGCTGAAAGGCATTGAGGAAAACATTCATCAGCTCAGCAGCCGCTTCACCTGGACAGCCTTTACCGCGGCTGACGGTACGTTGCGGATTCGCTACGAGAAACTGATCGGTGGTGGGGCGCAAATCGGCGACATCACCATTCAGGTCAAACCCTACATTCGCTTCAAGGAAGACGGGGAAATCAAGACCCAAGCCACCCGACCGCTGAAACTGACGGACAACGGGAAAAACCTGTTTGAACGTCGGAATCTTGACGAAAGCGAAAGGATCGGCGAATTCCTGATCCCCGATGTCCAAAGCAAGCTCGACGCGCTCAAGGACGTCTTTGCCGACGTTCCGCCCGACGAGCCCTACCGGAATATCGAAGTAACAATCCTTCCAACTGTGGGGGGCGAAACGCTTGAGACACGAAGGCTTTCCGTCGTGCCAACCTATGCATGGAATTAAGAACATGACCCTTGCAAACTACACACGCATGATTGCCGCCGCCGTCACCATGGCGATGCTGGCGCCTCAGTCCACTGTGGCGGGCGAAGAATTCGCCCCGGTGCAAACGCTGGTGCTCGAAACCCGTGAAGCGCTGAGCTATGAGCCCGAGAAAGTCACGCTGCAAGGCGATGTGATGTATATTCTGGGGTCCAATGCAGCCGGCGTGGATGTCATCGAAATCCGCGATACCAAGACTTTGGATGTCCTCTCTCTCGCGCCCCAGGAGTTGCAGGTTGACGATATTGCAGCCGACCCGCGTGGCAATGCACTATACGTGATCGGGCACGACGGGCAGCTTAGCCAGCTCAATGTGCTGGACGCCAAGCTTGCCCCGATTGCGACGAAAAGCATGAAAAACCGGCTGGGGTATCCCAAGCTTTCCACCACGGCCGATGGCTTGCTGATCGTTTCAGGCCTGCGCACCGATTTCTCCGACGGATTTCTGGGCGCTCTGGATATCCGCGAACCGTCAGACCCGCAGATTCGCAGCGATATCTATGCCGGTGAAGCATGGGGGGGCGTTGCGGGCAGTTGGTTCGATGCGCGTTCGGGTGCCCTGTTTCTGAATGCCGCTTGGGACTCGCGGCTGTTGGCGCTGTCGACCGGCAAATCCTACGTTATGAGCGAATTCGGGGTCCAGACTGACAGTGGCAGTCTTGGCGATCCTTACGTGGTGTCAGCCCTGATGGGAAACCGCGGTTGCCGCAACGATGGTGCCACCAGCTTTCTGATTGCTGACCTGAACCGCGATGTGCTGACACTGGTGGATTACAACGAGCCATTTCAAAGCCTCGATACGCTCTCTATCGTCGAGTTCAACCTTGCCCCGACCCGCGCTCTGAGCCCTGCCTTGCCGGGCACGGATTTGCGCCTGCCAGCGGGGTTGCTCTCTTCATCCTGCGACCAGTCCGTTATCTTTCTGGGTAGCCGCACAAGCAACGAAGTCGCCCAGTTTGCCCGCAACGAATTCCTGTCATCGCTGGAACGCGTTGGCACGATCCGGCTGCCCGCACGCCCCGTAGATATCGATGTTTCCACTGCGGGAGATTTCGCCATTGCGGTTTCAGCAGAAAACCGCACCGTCATGCGCTTCTCTACGCCCGCCGAAGACGGAGGACCCAAAAGGATCATCGGGGATGCGGATGTACGCGCACTGCAACGCGCACTCACCGAAGCCGGATTACCGGTTGGTTCAATTGACGGGATCATTGGGGCCAAGACCCTGCGCGCGGTGCAGATTGCCGAAAAGAAATACGGAGTGAAGCTCGACGCAACAGGTGACATCGCCAAAACCGTCGAAACACTCAGGGAAGCGATCAAATAACCCGTCAGGACGAGATTTTCGAAGAAAAACACAAATTATCAGGACAGTATATGAAACCTCAAGTTAGCAGACCCGCTCTATTGGCCATGGCGCTTTGTGTTCCCCTGATTGCTTCGGGATGCCGACATGACGATCCCGGCAACGCCAACGTGTCGCAAGGATGGACAAAGGAAAATCGCTCTGACTGGTACTGGGCGACGCAAGGCTCGCGGCTGATCCCCGAAACATGGTTTGCTGCTCTCGAACAGGCGGGAAATAGTAATCCTTTCAGCGATATGGATCATTTGACCAGCTACGGATTTATTGCGCCACCCGAAAGCACCGGCGTGACCCGCCCCATCGGCTTTGCCAAAGACACGCAGGCGGATGAGGAATTCATAAACACTGGCCTGCGTTGGTACGAGGGCCAGAAAGGCGGCGAAAAGACGGCCGAGACCTGGATCGGCTTGAACTGTTCTGCCTGTCATACCGCCAAGATCACCTATCAGGGCACAGAGATGATCGTTGACGGCGGCCCCAGCCTTCTCGATTTCCAATCCTTCATCGAAGGTCTGGATGCGGCTCTGGAGGAAACCCGCAGCGACGCGGACAAGTGGGAGCGTTTCAATGCCGCGGTTCTTGACGGCAAGGACACGCCCGAAAACCGCGAGATGCTGGCGAAAGCCTTCGATCAGCTGCTGGCCTGGCAACGTCTGACCGATGAAATGAATGAAACGCCCGTGCGCTACGGCTATGGTCGGCTGGACGCGGTGGGCCATATTCTCAACAAGATCCTGATGTTCACGGGCGCCAATGCCAACAACGGGAACCCGGCCAATGCGCCGGTCAGTTATCCGTTCCTGTGGGACATCTGGCGTCAGGAGCGGGTCCAGTGGAACGGTGTTGCCGCCAACAGTCGCCTGAACCTGCCCGGCGACACGCTGGAATATGGCGCATTGGGCCGCAACACCGGTGAGGTCATGGGGGTTTTTGGCGAGGTGCTTATCACCCCCAATCAAGGCACCATCGACACGATCACCGGATATACCTCCTCGGTGAAGGTCAACAACCTGATGCGTCTGGAACAGATCATCCAGGTACTCGATGCGCCCAAGTGGCCGGATGCCTTTCCTGCCATTGACACTGATCTCGCCGCCAAAGGTGAAACCCTTTATCGCCAGAAATGTGCCAGTTGCCATCTGCTGCCGGACATGCAGGAAGAAGGCAAACCAACCGAACGGATGATCCCCTTCGAGAAGACCTCGAAGAAGAACCTCACCGACATCTGGATGGCCTGCAACGCCTATGTCTATCAGGGACCCACCGGTCCGATGAATGGCACAAAGGACAATGCCGGAAACGTCATGGGAGAGACCGCAACCGTGGCCAATATGCTGGGTGCCACCGTCAAGGGCGCGCTGCTGGGGTCCAAGGGGGACCTCGTCAAGGAGGCGATCCCGACCTTCTTTGGCATTCGCCTGCGTCCGGAAGTTGACCTGGCGCCCGGCCCGTTTGATCCACGCGCCGGGGAGCGGTCCACCTGTATGACCGAAAAGGATGTGCTGGTTCTGGGGTACAAGGCGCGCCCCCTTGATGGCATCTGGGCCACCGCCCCCTACCTGCACAATGGATCGGTGCCGAACTTGTATGAGCTGCTCCTGCCCGCCGAAGAACGCTCCAGAAGTTTCACGGTCGGAAATCACGAATACGACCCCGTCAACGTAGGCTATGTGACAACGGGTGGCGATTTTGAGCTGGTAACCCGTCAGGGCAACCGGGTGGTCGAGGCGGATTCCAATGCAGGTCATGACTATGGCGCCGAAGGGTTTTCCGAAGAAGACCGCCGCGCCCTCGTTGAATTCATGAAATCCTTGTGAGGCGATGACATGACCAGCTATTTGCAAAAACTGGATGCGGCCGCCCCGGCGGATCGTTGGAAGATGGCCCGCGGTTTTCTATTTGAAGAGCCGTTACCCTTCTTCTCCGAATTGCGTGAAAACCGTCCGGTCTTCGCCATGGATGAGGTCACTCTTGTGACGCGGTTTTCGGATTGCAACCTGATCCTGAGACGCCCCCTGACCTTCGGCGTCGATCTTTATAAGCCCAAGCAGGGCAGCTATTTCATGGCGCAGGATGACACCGCCCAACATTGGCGCGAAAAGTCGATCATGAAATCCATTCTCGACGTGGAAGACCTGCCTAAAATCCGTGATTTCGTGCGTGATACTGCTGACGAAGCGCTGGACGGTGCAAACGGCTCCATTGAACTGGTGCGTAATGTCACGCGCGGTGTGCCGGTCAGGCTGGTGCAGGACTGGTTCGGCTTTACCCGGTCAGACCCGGAAAAACTGATCGACTGGTCCTATTGGAATCAGCAGGATGCTTTCTGGAATCAACCTTTTGACAGTGTTGTCGAGGGATTGGATCAAGCCGGGATCATCGAGAACCGCAAGCGTGCCGGCGTGATGATGGGCATCTACATCGGACGGCTCGTCTTACGGCGAAGTGCCGCTGTAAAACTGGGCAGTCGCAGGGACGATCCGGTCTCCCGGCTGTTGCGCCTGTCATTCAGCGACGGCGTGGATTTCAATTTGCGCGATGTGATCTTCAACGTCGGCGGCCTGCTCATTGGCGCGGTTGAGACCACTTCACATGGTGTCTGCAATGCGCTGCGACATCTCACATCAGACCCTGCATTGTTGAAAGATGCCCGTGATGCGGCTTTGGGTGGCAGACCCGAAGACTTCGACGGATTTGTTTTTGAGGCTCTGCGCTTTAACCCTGCATTCCCCTATTTCTTCCGTGTATGCCACCGCGACACCGAACTTTCAGGCGGAACACCCCAGGCCGCAACAGTGCGCAAAGGCACGACGGCTCTGGCCGTGACGCATAGCGCCATGTTTGACCCTTCCGCGTTTTCTGAGCCCGAAAAATTCGATCCAACCCGTGATTTCAGCGACACCTATACCTTTGGCCACGGCATGCATACGTGTCTGGGGCGGCATATCGCGGGCGTCATGGTCCCCGAAATCGTCAGGCAAATCCTGCGCCGGGGGGATTTGGATTTTGGCAACGGTCCGGATTACAAGGGCAGCGCTGTGCCACAGGAATGGAACCTTTCCTACTCAGCCTGAAGGGCGTCAAGGCTCTCGTAAAACCAGGCAATGAAGGCCTCCTGCTCTTGTGTGAAACCAGTGGTCTTGCGCGCAAGATAATATCCCTCTTCCGCTTCAATTGGCGCAACCCTGAGACATTGCAGCCGCCCGTCCTTCAGTGCCATCTGGCTGATCAGCCTGTGGGTCAAAGCCACTCCGACCCCCGATACGGAAAGATCGACGGCCAGACCGTGGGTGTCCACAAACACCGACGCCTCGATATCATGAGGTGACTTCGCGCGTCGTGCAATGTCAGCCCAGCCGGTAGATATCCCGATCGGTTGGATCAGCGTGCACGCTTGCAATTTGGTCCAGTTCAGCGCGCCCTCATGGGCCGAGGCAAGGGAAGGGGCGGCAACCACATGCAGCTCTGACGGCCCCAGCAATTCTGCGCCCTGCCCGACGACATCTTTCGAGCCGAACCGGATTTCAATGTCGGCATTGGTGGTCGAAAAATCATCCGGCCAGACAGTTGTCACGATCTGCAAAGCCACATCGGGATGATCCTCTCGAAACCGGGGCAGCATCGGCGAAAGTATCCACTGGGCCACACTAGCACTGGTGGCAACGGTTAGTTTGGGTTTCGATATGCGGGGCTGAAACCGCTCGGTCGCCTGTGTCAGACGCCCCATCGCAGCGGCGACATCGGGCACCAGCAAGCGGCCTGCATCCGTCAACATCAGGGACCGGTGACCGCGTACGAACAGCTGCGTGCCCAATCGCTCCTCCAGCGCGCGTACATGCTGGCTGATGGCCGATTGAGTGAAACCAAGCTCTTCAGCCGCCAGTGTAAAACTCAAATGACGCGCGGCAGCATCGAAAGCTCGGAACCATGTAAGCGGTGGCAAGGACATTTTTCTTCTTTCGCATTAGATTTTTTAATGAACTCACATCGTTTTCTATCATTTGTCACGAGAAATTCTGCTCGATATGGTTTCTGAAAACCGGAGCAAGAGATGACACCAGAAATCCGAAAAATTGTGAGCTACACCGAAGACGTCCTCATTGAGGGCTTCAAGCCAGCCTCAGAACCCTGGCGTCTGTTCGCCGTTGCAGCCGTCATCACAAACCCCTGGGCCGGCCGCTACGTCGAAGACCTCAAACCGGTAATCCAGGCATTTGGTCCTGAACTGGGCGCGTTACTGACGCAAAAGATCACCGACCTGACAGGCGGTGGCGACAAGATAGAAGCCTTTGGAAAAGCAGGCATTGTCGGTCTCGATGGTGAGATCGAACACGCCTCGGGCCTGATCCACACCCTGCGGTTTGGCAATCATTTCAGAGAGGCCGTTGGCGCGAAATCCTATCTGGCCTTCACCAATATCCGCGGCGCTGCAAACACCGCTATCCAGATACCCTTGATGGATAAGAACGATGCCGGACGCCGATCGCATTATCTGACCATTCAATTCTCCATCGTTGATGCGCCGCGCGCTGACGAAGTTGTCATCGCATTGGGGGCGGCAACGGGCGGGCGTCCGCACCACCGCATCGGGGATCGGTATCAAGACTTGAAGGATCTGGGCCATGACCTGGACAATCCAGCCGCGGTCTGAAGGGCCAGGCGCATTGCATTACATCAGTGCTGGCGACGGGCCGCCCTTGGTGCTCATCCATGGTGTCGGTTTGCGGGCGGAGGCCTGGCAAGGGATGATCCCTCATCTGGCCCGACACTTCAAAACCTACGCGGTGGACATGCCCGGACATGGCTCATCCCCCTTAAACAACGCGCGTGCCCTTCCCGACTATGTTGCGCGTGTGCGCGCATTTTTAGCTGCCCTTGATGCACCATGCCACATCGCAGGGCATTCCATGGGGGCCATCATCGCGCTGCAAGTTGCCGGTGGCTGTGCCGGACAAATCAGCGGTGTCGCGGCATTAAACGCCATCTACCGGCGCGGGGATGCAGCCGCAAAAGCCGTGCGGGCGCGCGCCGCCGCACTGAAGACATCGGGCCGCGCCGATCCTTCGGCAACCTTGCAAAGATGGTTTGGAACGGACCCCGAAGGCGCGTTGCTGGATGCAGCAGAGGCATGCCGAGGATGGCTGACAGAAACCGATTTGCAAGGCTACGCCCGCGCCTATCACGTCTTTGCGCAATCAGATGGTCCCTCTGACGCACTGCTGCAGTCTCTCACTATGCCAGCCCTTTTCATGACCGGCGCGGACGACCCCAATTCAACACCGGAAATGTCTCGCCGGATGGCGGCAAATTCCGCAAAAGGTCACAGTCTGCTTTGCCACGATGCCGCCCATATGATGCCGATGACACACCCCCGGGAAGTAAGTGTTGCGATGATACGGCACCTGATCGGGGAGGCACCGTGATGCTGGACCCCAAGGACCTGCGGCAAGCCTTTGGCCGCTTCATGACGGGCGTCACGGTTGTGACGACCCGCACCGAGACCGGCGAAAACGTAGGCTTTACCGCCAATTCTTTTACCTCCGTTTCACTGGACCCTCCCCTCCTGCTGGTGTGTCCCGGCAATCACCTGTCCAGTTTTGACGCCTTCCGTCAGGCGACCCGGTTCGGTGTCAGCATCTTGTCGGAAGGACAGCAGGAGATTTCAAACACCTTCGCATCCAGCAAGGCGGATCGGTTCGCACTCTGTGACTGGGATCAGCCAGTGGGGGATATTCCCTTGATCACCGGACGCGCGGCCGGGTTTGTCTGTGACATGTTTCAACAAATCCCTGCCGGGGATCATCTTGTGCTGATCGGACGTGTCCTGCATGCCGATTGCACCCATCAGGACGGCCTTGGCTACGGGCCCGACGGGTATTTCACCCTGAACAAGGAACGCAAGGCCGAGGCACCGACCGCGCCACACACACGCGCCAGCGTGCTTTTGGATGACGGGGAAAATCTTTTCCTGACGCAAGATGACGGGCTTTTTACCATCTCCGTACCCACCGACAAAAGCCCGCTGAGGACACTCGCATCAGCACTCGCAACGGCAGGCATCGACGCCGAATTGAGCGTTGTTTACGCCACTTACGACGAAGGAAAGGCAGGACGGCGCATCGTCTTTCGCGGACATTGCAGCCAGAGGCCATCTGCATTGAAACTCGTGCCGATAGACGCCCCCGACGCCTCTGCCACCCCCGATCCTGCGATCAAGTCTTTGCTGCAACGCTTTGCAAGTGAACACAAAACCCAGAACTTTGGCTTCTACATCGGCAACGAACGCACCGGCGATGTCTTGCCGCTCAACGAAAGGTAGCGAAATGGATTTTTCCCTTTTTGCGCATATGGAACGGCTGAGTGCCGACCAGCCACACGACAAGATCTACGATGAATTCATCGGGCTGTGCAAAATGGCGGATGAGGGCGGCATGCGGGCCATATGGACGGGCGAGCACCACGGCATGGAATTCACCATATCCCCCAACCCGTTCACGATGATCGTTGATCTGGCGCATCAGACCAAGAATGTGCGGCTCGGCACCGGGACGGTCATCGTGCCGTTCTGGCATCCCATCAAGCTGGCGGGTGAAGCGGCGATGACCGATCTGATCACCGGCGGTCGGTTGGAAATTGGTGCTGCACGCGGCGCTTATTCCTATGAGTACGAGCGCCTGATGCCGGGCATGGATGCCTGGGATGCTGGTCAACGGATGCGCGAGACACTGCCTTTGCTGCCCAAACTCTGGGCGGGCGATTGCGCCTATGAAGGGACCTTTTACACCTTCCCCGAAACCACCGCCGCACCAAAACCTGTCCAGAAAGACGGCCCACCGGTCTGGGTCGCAGCCCGTGATCCCAACAGCCATGAATTTGCCGTGCACAACGGGTTCAACGTGCAGGTCACACCGCTCTGGCAAGGTGATGCGGAGATTACGTCGCTGATGGAGAGGTTTGACGCGGCCTGCGCGTCCTATGACGGCGCGCGCCCCAAAATCATGTTGCTGCACCATACTTATGTGGCTTCTGACGCGGAGGATGCGCAGGTTGGTGCAGAGGAACTCAGCCGCTTTTATAACTATTTTGGTGCCTGGTTTCAAAACAAGCGACCCGTCAAACAAGGCCTCATCGAAACGTTGACCGAGGCGGAGATTGCCGGGAATGCCATGATGGCTGCAGATACCCTGAGGCGTGATCTGACGATCGGAACCGCGCAGGAAGTCATTGACCGGCTCAAGCGATACGAAGATCTGGGCTATGATGAATTTTCATTCTGGATCGACAGCGGTATGAGTGCGGAGCGAAAACGCGCCTCGCTCAGCCGCTTTATCGACGATGTCATGCCCGCCTTTGCCTGATAACAGGACGACCAACATGAACAATCTGCCCCACTACCAACTCTACATCGCCGGCCAGTGGCAGGCCGGTGCCACCGGTCAGGTAATGCACTCGGTGAACCCCGCCGATGGCCAACCCTGGGCAAGTTTCGACTGTGCTGCCCCAGAGGATGTGGACCGCGCTGTTGCTGCTGCCAAATCTGCCTTAGAGGGTCCGGAGTGGCGCGACATGACCCAGACCGCGCGCGGCAAATTGCTCTACCGGCTTGCCGATCTGATCGCGCAGAACGCGGAACATCTGGGCCGTATCGAGACGACGGACAGTGGCAAACTGGCCTCCGAGACCATGGCGCAAACGGGCTATGTCGCTGATTACTATCGCTATTACGCGGGCCTTGCTGACAAGATCGAAGGCGCGGTCCTGCCCATCGATAAACCCGACATGCATGTCTACACCCAGCGCATGCCGATCGGGGTGGTCGCCGGGATCGTGCCCTGGAATGCGCAGATGTTCCTGGCTGCGACGAAACTGGCCCCCGCCCTAGCCGCAGGATGCACCGTTGTGCTCAAAGCCTCTGAGATCGCACCAGCCCCGATGATCGAATTTGCCAGATTGATTGATCAGGTAGGTTTTCCACCCGGCGTTGTATCTGTCATCACGGGGGATGCCGAAAACTGCGCGGTGCCGCTGACCCGACACAAGGATGTGGACCGGATCGCCTTTACGGGTGGGCCGGAAACCGCCAAACATGTGATCCGTAATTCGGCTGAAAACTTTGCCGTGACCACGTTGGAACTGGGGGGCAAATCGCCGATCCTTGTCTTTGATGACGCCGAAATCGATGCGGCCGCCAACGGTTTGATTGCGGGTAATTTTGGCGCGTCGGGACAGTCCTGCGTGGCCGGAACGCGCGGGTTGGTTCACCGGCCTGTTATGGACCGCCTGATCGCGGCGATCACGGAGAAAAGCAGCCAGCTTATTGTGGGCGACCCACATGATCCGGCAACGCATCTTGGCCCGCTTTGCACGGTTGCTCAGGTCGAAAGGATCGAAGACACGTTGCGCAAGGCGACCGATCAGGGGGCAAAAATCATCTTTGGTGGCGCAAGAGCCGATCAAGCAAGCCCGCATTACTTTCAGCCAACGCTTGTCGCGTGTAATTCGCCGCAGGTTGAAACACTGAAAACAGAGATGTTTGGCCCGGTGATGTCCCTGCTGCCCTTTGACACCGAAGAAGAAGCCATTGCACTGGCCAATGACAGTGATTTTGGCCTTGGCTCGGGGATTTTCACGACAAACCTTGCCCGCGCGCACCGTGTTTCCCGGCGCATCCGATCCGGCATCACATGGGTGAACACCTATCGCGCGATCTCCCCCATTGCGCCGTTTGGCGGCTTCAACCAATCCGGTTACGGGCGCGAGGCGGGCAAGGAAGCCATCCTTGATTACACCCGCGTCAAGACCACCTGGATCAATACGTCAGAGGCCCCGATGGCGAACCCTTTTGTCATGCGCTGAGCTTAGGGCTGCGGGTGTTCAGCCAAACGGCACCGGCTCACAAAATGATACAGACAGTGCTGCAACAATTGCAAAAACCTGCTGCGCCGATATGAAAGTCTCATGGGAAAGCGCATCGCAAGAATTGCTCTATACTTGGCGGTTTCGACAGCCTTGCTGGTTGGCGTGCTCTTGGTCAGCTTTCGCCTTGCTGCGGCACAGCGAGAAACCGAAGGGCTGGCCGATAGTCTGCCGCCGTTCGGAGAACTGAACGAGACGCGAGAGGGCAGGATTTTCACTATTGAGAAGGGCAAGCCGGATGATCCGGCAGTTCTTTTTGCCCACGGGACGGCAGCTTGGTCAGGTCTGTGGATGCCAACTCTGAGCGCCATTTCGGTGCAGGGCTATCGCACCATCGCCTTTGATATGCCCCCCTTCGGGTTTTCCGAACATGCCGCAGACCTCGACTACAGCAGATCTCGGCAAGCGGAACGGGTGATCGCGCTTTTGCAATCGCTGGATACAAAGCCCATCATGGTGGCGCATTCTGTTGGTGCGGGCCCGGTTACAGAGGCGGTCATGGCGCGCCCCGATCTTGTCTCCGGATTGATCATCGTTGACGGGGCATTGGCGCTGAACGGACACCTCACGCCCAACGAGGTCCCGGTTTTTCTGCGCCCCAAGAAGATGCGCTCTGCGCTTGTATCAGCAACGGCGACAAACCCGATGCTGACCGAGCGTTTCCTGCAGAATTTCATGTTTGTGAAGGATGTCGCGACCCCGGACGTCGTCACAACCTTGCAACGGCCCATGAAGCGTCTGGGCTATACGGAGGCGGTAGCGGCCTGGGTGCCACAACTGTTTGTGCCCCCGCAGAAAGCCGCGAGTACCCGTCCTGAAAACTGGCAGGCTCTTGCCGTACCATTGGCATTCATTTGGGGCGACCGCGACACCGTCACGCCACTCTCGCAGGCTCAGGCGCTGCAAAAGCTGGTGGCCGGGTCGCAGCTGATCGTCTTGCCAGACGTCGGCCATATTCCGCAACTGGAGGACCCCGGCAAGTTTCAGAATGCCCTGTTGGATGCGCTGGAGCATGTTAAAAGATGAATTTAGCGGGCACAGAAAGACCAAGGTATGACCAATCTCACGCGAAGAACTCTCTTGCTTGGTGCGGGTGGCGTTGCCGGGTGGACGGCGTCCGCCATGTTTCGCGCGCATCTGCCCATTTACGATGGCACCCGAGGGGTCGCATCAGCGCCGCCCGGCGACGTGCTCAATGATGCCAGCGAACTATCAGCCACACCGGTCCACAAGCACATTATCCTGACCCAGGACCCGGGCGACGCGCTGGTGGATGCGGTGCGCGCAGAAATGAAAGAAGCCGGTGCCGCCGGGCGCCCCTTCAACATCGGGGCCGCGCGCCATTCTATGGGCGGGCATGCCATTCCAAGGGATGGGCAGGCCATCACCTTCGACAACGGCAGCGTCGACCCTGACACGGGCAACGGCACTTTCAAAGTGCACGCGGGCGCCAGGTGGTCGCAGGTCATCGCGACATTGGACCCTTTAGGTTTCTCTCCCAAGGTCATGCAATCAAACAATGATTTTGGTGTTGCATCGACGTTCTGTGTGAATGCGCACGGCTGGCCGGTGCCTTTTGGTCCCATGGGCGCGACGGTCAGATCCATTCGAATGGTATTGCCATCGGGCGAGCTTGTCACATGCTCCCCCACCGAAAACAGCGCGCTTTTCGCACACGCCATGGGCGGTTACGGATTGATCGGGGCGCTTGTCGATCTTGAGGTTGAAATGGCCAAAAACACCCGGCTGACGCCGAGCTTTGAGGTCATGCCTGCGACCGCTTTCGCTACCGCTTTCGAGACGGCGGTGCAAGACCCGGCCGTGACGATGGCCTATGGCCGACTGAATGTCGAGCGCGGCGCTTTTTTCGATGAGGCCCTGTTGATCACCTACCGCGAAACACCCGATCAATCCGACCTGTCCGCCGCCTCCGGGTCCGGCGCCATGTCGCAGATCGCCAGCCGTGTCTACCGCGGACAATTGGGCAACGAGCGGATGAAGAAATTCCGCTGGTGGAGTGAGACGGTCGCCTTTCCCTCCCTTGGCGGGGGCGAGGTGACGCGCAACAGCCTGATCAATGAACCCGTTGTCACCCTCGACGACGGTGACCCGGCCCGGGTTGACATTCTGCATGAATATTTCGTCGGTTTTGATCGTTTCAACGATTTCCTGATCGCCTGTCAGGAGGTGATCCCCGCCTCATATCAGGAGTTCCTGAACGTCACTCTGCGTTTTGTGAATACCGATGCCCAAAGCACGCTGTCTTATGCGCCCGTTCCCCGCATTGCCGCCGTGATGTCATTCAGCCAGGAGCTAACGGCGCGCGGGGAAGCGGATATGCAACGTATGACACGTGAACTGATCGACCGGGTTGCAGAGATCGGTGGGGCTTATTACCTACCTTACCGACCGCATCCGACACGTGATCAGCTGGTCAAAACCTACCCGGCGGCACCTGCCTTTGCCGCTGCAAAACGCGAGATCGATCCTGATCTGCTCCTGCGCAACAACTTTTGGGACACCTATCTGGAAAGCCTATGACCCTTCTGCAAAAAATTGCCATTGGCTATTTCGTGGCCCTGATGATTGCGGCGTCAATCAACTACATTCCCGGTCTGACCGATGAGGATGGCCTCGCCTTTGGTATTTTCGCTCTGGACCTTTACGACGACGCGCTGCATGTGGCGTCCGCCCTCTGGGCACTTGTCTCTGGCCTGATATCGCAAAGAGCTTCGCGCAGCTTTCTGATCCTCTTTGGGGCCGCTTATCTGGGCGACGGGGTTTTCGGTTTCTTCACCGGTTACGGATTTCTCGATCTGGGAATTTTCACCAATGCCTCCCTGGGCCTCGATTTCTCGCTGGGCCGGATTCTGGCCAATCTGCCGCATCTGGCATTGGGCGGATTTGGACTGTGGGCGGGGCTGAAGGTTGAGCGTTCCGCATGAGGTTCTTTTGGCGCTGGCTTAAAAGACTGATCATCGCAGGTTTTCTGCTTGTCCTGCTGCTCTTGTCGCCAATCCTTTACGTGGAAACCATGTGTCACGGGGATGAGGAGGCCGAAGGTTACACGGCCCTTTTGCCTGCCGAACACCACAGATCGGAAGCCCGCACGTTGATGACCTACCCTGAATGGCACATCGTGCATGCCTATGATGACTATGCGCGGGTGATCGCGACCGGTGATCCTCACAACTTTGGCTATCTGCGTAGCATCGCGGGCTATTGGCAATCGCTCTGCGCTTTGACCGAAACCGCGAACCGCCACGGCGGCGTTGACGGCGAGACCAAGCAGCTTGTCTATGTCATTGGCGTCAGCTTCTCGCTCGAATTGCTTCTCAAGGCGGGTTATGAGGAGACCATTGGTCGGGCCAGCGCGCTCCTTCGGGGCAGTGACCGCGCGCCACTGGATGATCTTTCTGCCCGGCAAGCAGCTGATTACGCGCAGTTCCTGCAGCAGACGCCCTGGTACAAGTGGGATTTCACAAAAGCCGCCGAAGCCCTTGACGCCCAGCCTACGACCGTCTTCCGAGACCGCGAACGAAAACGCGCGCTGGGTATCGAATATGGAGGCAAAGCAGTCTATGCCAAGGCCATCGCCGCTGCCGTTGCATCAACCGGTGCGGATGAGCTGACCCTGCGCATGGTTGTGGACGGCCTCGGGGCGGTCACGTCAGATGACGTCAAGATCATCAAAGCGGGTGTCTCGGGCACTGAAATCGAGGTGCCGCGATACCGCAAACTGACAAAACTGTTGCAATCAATGGCCGCAGATGGCGTGAATTTCATCGAGATCGCGGGGAATAACGACATTCTGTTCACTGCCATCGGCAACGCACCTGAGCATCCGGACGCCATTCACAGTTTCGCCCGACAAGGGTACGGCGATTATCGGCATCTGATCCTGCTCAAAGTGAGCGATCTGGCGGAAAGACTGCGTCAGTTGCCTCAATCTGGTCTGACGCTGGAACATATCCATGACTATTAGGACCATCCTGATTGCCCTCCCGACGCTTTTTGCGGGCTGGATCGCCGTTCTGGTCTTTGTAGGGTTGATGACAGATGCCGCACCTGCATCGGTCGTCCTTTTTCCCAGCCAGTCATTTCTGGCGAACCTGCCGTCCGATGTGAGCATCATTGGGTCGTCGCGCGTAAGCGTGACGCTGGTTTCAGACCAACCGAAGTTTGCCGGCGCTCTCTACGGCAGCGGCGCATGGGTGGTTCTGCCCGCAGGCTTGCCCGGGTGCTTGCCCTTGCCAAAGAATGCGCATCCTTCCACAACCGGCTAGGGTGCCGCGTGGTGGCTTCTTTGATGCATTAATGCCATGGCATCCCAAATAGTACTTTATCTTGGCTGCAAGATCGACGGGAGACATCGCAAAGTCTCGGCGATATGATCAGCCGAACATCCATCAGAAGCGAGGCTTCAAAATGAAAATCGGGCAACTGGATCATGTGAATTTGCGTACCAATAAATTGGAAGAGATGGTGGCGTGGTACAGCAATATTTTGGGGCTCAAGGACGGCCCGCGCCCTGATTTTCCCTTTCCAGGCGCTTGGATGTATGCAGGGTCGACGGCCGCCGTTCATCTTGTCGCTGCCGGTGGAGACGAAAGCGTGGGTTCCGAGAGTGATCTCAAACTTGAGCACTTCGCCTTTTCAGCCACAGGATCAGCGGAGTTTGTCGCGCGCCTTCAGGAGAATGGCGAGAAGTTTCATCGCAATGAACTGGCCTCAATCAATATCGTGCAGTTCAATATCTGGGATCCGGACGGCAATCACATTCACGTCGATTTTCCGTTGGATGAATAACCTAGGGCGATAACTCAAAGATCGTGGCGTAAACGAGCCTTTCTTCGACAATACGGCGCTGGCCGACGCGGAGGCCACGGCTGCCACCAATCGTCTGATCGGTATAGTAGCGCTCGAATTCCCGCAGCATCAGCCTGCCGGGTCGACGGCCGGTATCTGGCAGCGTCGCTTCAGGGTTCCAGATCGGTGGATCAATGAGGTCGGTCAGCGTGCCCAGCGCGCCGATGTTACGTGCAAGCTCCGCATTCAACGTGACCGATCCGCTGGAGCGGGTGGCAATCGTGCGGGATGCGCGCGCGGCCACCGCAGGGCGTCCAAAAATACCGCCGGGGTTGAAACCCGGCGTGACAGTAAACCCACCGCCTGACCCGCTGACAACGGCGCTTTCCAGCGTTTTTTCATCACGCCATGCCATGTCGCTGTCGATCTCAGGATCACGGGTTTGCAATACCAGCTCGAAGCGATTGCGCCCGGTATCGAAAGGACCGTCCGCCGGGGACATTCCAACCAGCGGCGATTCCACGTTAAACTTCATCGGGCCCCCAACAGGCACCGGCCCGTATACGCGTACGCCCACGGTATCACCGTCGCGACTGAAAACCGCGCGCCTGCGCGGCAGGACCTGCGCAAATTCCGCCGTAACGACCTTGGAAATTTTCTGCCCCGGCAGCGCATTGGGTTGATATCGGACGACGGCCAACCGCACAAACGGCATGTAGGACGCCCCTGGGTTCAGCTCGACATCGCAATACCACAGCCTGCGCTCGGAATCCCAATGCACCCGATGCCCCACAATCATGACGGATGCATCATCGGGGAATTCCTGCAGTCTCGCGTGCTCACTATGCACACGGGCGCTGAAATCGGTGCTGCGAGCACGGGATTTCGACACAGCCGTCTCCCATATCGGGTCGAGCCCCCATTGCGTCACGTGGGTCTGCATCTTGTCAGGGATATCCGTGAAACGCCCGTTTTCCGCGTGCAGCACAACGCCCAGTAGCTCCCCGTCACCCGACGAGAACCAGGGCCTGTCCAGCCAGATGCGCAAACCGTTGCCCAGCCGGGTGATATCGGCACCCTTGGGGGTCTCCTGATTGCGCCAGCGGAACGTCGGCACCACGTAAAGAACCCGGGGGTCGTCAGGGGGTTCACTGGCCGGCACCACCTTGAAACTTCTGTCAGCGCCAGATTGCCTGAGCACGGGCGCACCGGCATCATCCGGCGCACCGGTGACCACCGCATCGCCAACCGGGACAGGACCGAGGCGCGTCACAAGCTCGGGTTTCGCATAGAGCGACGGCGGCAAATACTCCCGGAACCGGGTTGAGGCAAGCAACTGATAGGAGATCAGCCGGAACTTCGTATCGCCAAACTCATGCAAATCGCCGCGGGCGCGGGGTCGCTGAGAATCCACATCCTGCGCCGACACAACCGCCCCCAGAGGGAATACATTTTCATGATTTTCAGTGAGATGAATTTCCGAAAGCTGCCCTTTGCGCCAGACACGTTCCGGCGCCTCCTTGTTCAGATCGTCAACCCATTCATGCCATTCGGCCTGTATCTCGAATTTGCCCGTGGTTGGACCATGCAGCCTGATCTGGCGGCAAATGATCCGCGCGGATTGCGCCCCGACTTCGCGCTGAATGCCAGGCTTGATCATCTGCGGCAGGCAGATCGGCTGCTGCGTTGCATGAACAAGGGTCAAAGCTCGGAAAGGTGTCAGCATCCAATGACACCCAAGAAGCCCCATGTCGCGCACAAAGTCGGGATCGACCGTGTCGCGCCCCCACTCCACAATGCCAAATGAATCTATGTGATCAGAATGTGCAAAGCTGGAATACCTCAACCGCGCAATTCTGCCTTTGGGCAGAAAGAGCGTCAGGACCCGTTTTTCATCATCCCACTGCGGCTCCCCGTCGTCAGGGAACTCTTCCTTGCAGGGCAATTCGGTCAGCGCCGCTGCACGTTCGGCCAGAACGATGCGAAACCCAAGGCTGTCAGGCCAGGGCTTGGCATGGCTGATGATCATCACCAGTTCGCCGTTGGGCGCTTTGAGAACAACGCAACCGGGCCCAATGGCCCCGGGCGCGGAAACGCCGGGAATATTCTCTCCCGGCATCCCGCGCAGGGCTACGCCCGCGGCGGCCCCATCCGGCAGATAGGGCGGGATGATCTGCGCTTCGCGGTGGATCACGTATTGACCGGGCGCGATCCTCTCTCCGACCGGATTATCCGGGCTGGGTAATGCAGGTGGCACGTCTTCGGTCTTTGCGATGCCTTCCAGATTTTTCGGCGTCACCAGTTCGACGGTCGCCCCCGGCCCTGAATCGTAAAGCGTGCCGTCCTCGCGTGCCGCGATTTCATACCCTTTCTTGATGTCATCCCACGCGCCGAAGAACGGATCAAAAAGCCCATGTGTTTCGCATTGCTGCTGGGATGATTTCGGCGGAACCACATGGCGTTCATTCTGCGCGGTATACTCGAAATCCGCCGAAGGATCTTCTGCGATGGATGTGCTGAAATCCGGTGTGGACAGATACTGCTGCGGGGTCGCGTCAAAATTCGACCGGATCACCATGCGCTCCAGAGATTCGCCTTCCGAGAGATGCGCCCGCCCCATGAGAGCGGGCGGGTCCACTGGTTCGAACCGCCAATAACCAACAGCATCACTTGCCTGTTCCAGCGGGTCCAGCGTCGGGTCGTGCAGAGCAAGGCTGTTGCCCGCCACATCCACATATCGTGCCCGTAGCCGGTAAAGCTGACCAAAGCGCAGTTTTGGCAAACTGCCCTTCTGCACCCGGTAAGTGACAGCAAGATTATTGCGCTTTTCGGCCTTGTCCGTAACGTCGGAGGGGGTTTCCGTCTGTAGCTGCGTGCCTTCGACGGTCCCGGATCTGATCGTCCTGCCAGGACGCGGTGCCGAAAGGCTCCAGCCAGTCCAGCGAAAGAGGGATTCGTGCAGATAGTGATCATCAGGGTTTGCGCTATCCGATTCCGAACGGGTCGTGGAGGCTCCGGAAACATGGCCTTCATCCGGTCCAAGCTCGAAGGTGTGACCAGTGGAGATGACCTCGTAGGTCCCCACCCGCGCATTCAGACTGAACCAGTCACCCGCTGCATCTTCCTTGGGAACAGCCGCCACATCCACGCGGAAGCCCCGCATGAGGTCTTCGGCAAAAAAGACAACATCCTGCGCGTTGCCAGCCTCAACGGCCTGATTTTTTTGGGCCGCGGCGGCAGCGTCAAGCGCCACTTTTTCCGCTCGCCCATGTTGCGAAACCCCCAGGCCCCCGGTGCGGAGCGCGGCAACGGGCTGTCTGTCGCCGGTGGTATATGTCACCTGACCGTCCGGTCGCAGCACATCGAGGTGTTTGGCAACGAGGTTCTGGGTGGAAAGCGTGAAGTCGACGGTTTTCAGCGCCGCCCCATCCGGGTCCACCTGGTAGATGTCAAAGAGCCCGTCATGCTCTTTGTTCACCACCCCCCAGCCATCATCGCTGTGCTCCAACCGCAGCAGGCCACGGTCCAGGTCATCACTGCGTGGCCGGGGCACAAACCGCTCGTCATCAAGGTAGAAGGCCGTGCGCGGATAGCCATCCGCACTGTCGTCGCGACCATCCGCCCAATTCAGCGCAAGCGCCATGTTCCCCAGAACAGGAGATCCGCCCGAAACCAGCAGGCCATCAGGATCCTCCACGGCGAAATCAACGACCAGACCAAGCGCCCGCTGCAGTTGCGGATAGCTGCCATAAGAGGCGGCAATGCGGTGGAAATCATACTCCGGCACCTCCGGCGGTGGTGGCAGGTTTTCGAATTTCGGAAAGCGCATTTTGCGCTCTTCCTCAGAGGCGATTTCACGGCTGTAAAAGCGGTTCGCCTGATACATGGTGTACTCGGCCTGACTGCTGAAATTATCCATCAGCGCAGCGTCAGGCTTTGCAACCAGTGGTCCCGACGGGCCGCTAGGCCGCGGATCATACCAGTCAGGCGGCAGGGCGCGCTGCGGCGCGGAGCTTCCGGTTGATGGCAATTGCCCCTCTTCCGCACCGACCTGCGGCACATCGAGCTTGTAAACGCTGCGTATGCCAAAGACTTGGCCGTTTATTCGTTCCTCGGTCTGGTTGTCCTCGCCGCCGAAAAAACGCGAAAACCCCGGCAGCGCGACTTCGATTGTGCGGTCATCGAACGGGATAAGACGGGTGCGCGTTCCCGCATCCGACAACATGTCCTTGAGATCGGGGTGCGCATTTTTCCACGGCAGGAGGGTCGGATGATTTGACGCTGATTGCTCTGCCAGGCGGGTGTAGTGCTTGCGCAGATACCCCAACATGTTGCGCACCGGGAAGGAGCGCAGATTCTTGTCGCTCATATCCATGAACTCGAACCCCGCCACCGGCGTTTCCGGACCAAAAAGCGTTTTCCAAAGATCGCTATCCGGCTCCGACAATCGACGCATTTCCAATGTGCCCGCCGCAATACGCAGACCAAAACGGGCCTGTTCCAGCTCCGCCGGCCAATCCAGAAATCCCGGGAAAGCGGTCAGGCTCTGCTCATCAGCAGCTTCGGGGGTCAGGCGCGGGCTGAGAATGGCGGAGACACGTAATTTGCCCTCATGCTCTTCACCCTCGGGCACCCGACCGTTCGGTGTGACGGTCCAAAGGAGCGTTCGTTTTGCCATGTCTCACTCCTTTCGTTTACGCAAATGCCTCGATGTGGTCGCGCCAGGCATATTCAACATCTTCGCTGTCAATGATGTCCAACTCCTGCGCCAGCGGCAGTTCCGGTTGCAGCCCCAGCATCTGGCGCAAGTTCGGATCGCCATTGGAACCGGCGAACTTGCGTTCGCAGGAAACCGTCACGCTGCCGGAGAAGATGAAAACGGAAATCTCGATGGTCAAAGAGGCCTTGCCCACGCATTTGCCAGACTGGAATTCGTAGCGAAGTTCCAGATAAAGCTCCAATGAGGCGGTAATCAGCCCCAAGACGTCCACGTGACCTGCGAGACGGAAATACCCTGTGAGCGAAGCTTCATCCTGTTCCATCCGGAAGTAGATGCCTGCCATGACCGACACGCCACCTGAAGCGACGCCGAGATCAATAGAGATCGACGCGCCAAACTCGAAGGACGCCTCCAATATCTGCACGCCGTTGGGATCAATGGTGATCCCGAAGAAACCACCGCCGCCGAACATATAGACCGTCAGCAGGAAGGGTTGTTCGCGCGTACAGAAATTGAACCGCACAGAAAGCGGCTGACCGATGAAGGGCACCGTGAACCCGGCCCCGAGGCTCAGGTTCTGGATATTCAGGATACCGCAGGTGATGCCCGGTAAAGCGATGGAGAAACCTGCATCAATTCCCTGCGGCGTGATGTCGAGGAAGGGTGGATCGCTGAAACCGTCGAGCGGGATAAGGTCGCGCAGCGTTTCGACAAAGCTCAGAACGCCAACGAACTTGATGTCCGTGAATTGTACATCCACATCCATCTTGGCCGCGCTGTCGATGCGGAATTCGATCTTTTCAAAAATCAGCTCGATGAAGCTCGCGGGCGCGATCAGAACCAGATCGAAGTGCTTCAACCCGCAGGTGACGGAAATTTTTGGCGAGGCACTGCCGTCTTTCTTGACCTTGGCCTCGACGGCAACGGAAAACCCCTTGGGATCATTGGCGCGGAAAATCGGGTCACTGGCCGGGAAACTGCCGATTTTCGGGTTCCAGTCAAAGCGAATGGTCAACTCGTCGCCGGTCAGCATTTCAACCAGTTCAAGCAGATCGGTGGCGACACCGAAAGCCTCCTGAACCAGTTGCAGCCCGTCCAGAATAGCCGTTTTCGGTGCCCCGTTCAGCAGTTGAATGTCTGCAAGGGCGGGTTTGAAATCTCCGATTGCGGTCTCAACCGCCCCAACTCGTGCGGCCAGTTCACCTGGGTCTTCAAAAAGCGTGCCCAAAACTTCCGGCTGGCCCACGATGGCATCCAGTGCATCGAACAGGTCTTTGCCCGTTGCAACCAAAGCAGGCAGTTTCTGAAGGTCCAGAAGGAAGGCATCAATGGTCTGCGCGGTAGATAGTAGTTGCTGGCGAAGCCCCGCTGGCAATGAAACCCCGCCGACCTGAGCATTTGCCGCATCCTGCAAGTCTTCGATTGCGCTGCGGGCCTGCGATACCGCGGTCAGGACATCTGTGAAATCCGGTGCCGGCTGCCCGGTCTGAAGGGTTGCGCCCAGCAACGCCCCGATTTCGGTCGCAACGGCCTCGACCTGCGTTTTTGCATCATCTATTGCCGTTTCGATGGCGGCCGCCTGCGCCGCGGCCAGTCCAAGCGTCTGCTGGATGTGATCTTCCAGTGTTGACAGGAATGTGGTCAGGGCGGCATTCGCGATGCTCGCGGGCTGCGACGCGATTTCCGTCGCCAGAGTGATCAGGCGCACCAGCGCATTTATGAAGCTCTCGATCTGTGTCGAGGCTTCGGTGCCGAATTTTGGCACCTGTTCCGGCGTGTCGGTCAGATCAGAGACCAGTTCGATGATCTTGTTGAGGGGTATGCAGCCAAAGATCAGAGGTAGTGGCAGATCGCTGATGGACTCCGGAAAGCCGCCCCCCGGCGGGACCATCCCGTCGGCCGCAAATTTCTGGACATCCCCCATGATGGGACCTGCCAGACGCGACAGGGCCTGCGGTTCCAGATTGGGCTGCACGAAACCACCCGACCGATCCGCTTGCGCAGAGAAATCCAGTTTGGCCATGTTGAAGGTTTTCTCAACCTTGGCAAAGACCTCGCCCTTCTGGTTAAACCCGTGTTCCAGGTAATGTGGATGATATGTCAGCCTGTTCGAGGCATTTGACCCGGTCAGATGCGACAAAGCGCCGATGCGGACGTCCATTCCCGTAATCACCGGCACAAATGGCGCACGTTCAAGCTCATTCGACGCATTGCGCAGATCGGAATTGAACTCCTCGGCAAAGCCGCCGAAATCCATCTCTTCGACCTCTACGGAGGTGTCCCCGGATTTCAGACTACTGGCCAGGGCGACGCGCTGGCGCTTGATCGAAACAGTCTTGCGATCGCCCTCCAAGCGAAAGACTTCGGTGGCGCGGTGCGCGTTGATTTCAGCGCTGTGGTAATCCGGGCCGCGTTTACCGTTTTCATCAAAATGGAACGGTGTGGCGAAGGTGTTGTCCATGAAAATCATCGGAATTTCAAAGGCTACGCGGCGACCGTCCAGATCGGTTCCGACACATTGGAACTTGTAGGGCTCCTCCAGAACGGACGGCCAGAAAAACTGCTGCAATTTCCCGTCTATGTCAGAGTCCTGTGGATCATCAAGATTGGGCGTTCGCTCTGTCAGCAACTCGACCTTTGCGAAGGGAAATTTCAACGGCAGGTTGGTCTTGCCATCGTTGCTCCGTAAATCCGCTTCTCCATAGTAGCGCACGCGTTCGCGTGGCACGATGAACATGCGCTGGCGCAGATAGGCCGTGTTCCCCGCGATCTGTTCGATCTGAGGCACATTTTCGTCGTTCCGCGCGCCGTTATGGAACTTTCGCTCGGTCACTTTCACCAATGAGACGTGAAAATTAAGCGGGCAAAGGCACCCGTTATAAACCACCTTCACATAGTGATCCCGGGCCATGCTGGCGCGATGCACCCATTCCTGAACGGAAAATCCACCGGGCGGATCCCAGGTGCCCCTGCTATCCAGCCAGCCGCCAAGCGCTGTCATCATCATCAGGTTGGTGTCGATCGGGTTTGGCGTTCCCAGCGAGAAATTCGACGATTCATGCGCGATCTGAATCCGGTCAAAATCGTCCATGGGCATGCGGAAGGGCGCGAGACTGGGTTCCAAATCCGGTATCTCGGTCGCGCTTGAGGTCATCGCCTCCTTGGAGGCTTCCCCCGTCTTGGCCCAGATTGCCCGCACCGTACGTGCCTTGTCTGCCGCCGGTGGTTCAATCGCCGTTCCGTCCTCGTCCGGTGCGACCAGACGCGAGTGCCAGAGTTCGGTGTGATTGGTGGCCGTCGATGTGACAGGCTGGGTGGCATGACGCCAGCGCGTGTCTTTGTGCGGCGACAGGATCAACCGCCAGGGAATTTCGATGGCCGTGGTCGTGGAATTGGGTTTGGCAGGTTTCGGCGGTATTTGCAGAATTCCAGGGATGCGAAACCCGGGTTTTAGGCGCGAGACGTCGGTAAACCCGGTGCCACCGCCAATCTGGCGCCTCATAAGGGTCGCATTACCGGGATCGGTGGCCGCGATACGCATGCTGGCGGCCGCAAAGTTGGACAAGGCGGCACGGCGAATTGGATTGAGAGACGCCACGACATTGGCCTGCAATAAGGCTTCCACAATCGGGAAACGGCGGCGTATCTGGCGGGCTCTGGCGTTTGCCGCCACCTTTGGTTCAAGCGACTGAACTGCCGTCAGGATACCATCGAGCGTATAGGGAATGACCGCGTCATCCGGAACCTTGAAGACCAGCCTGGATTCGTCGGCGATACGCGCATTTGCCGTGCGGCCAAAGGGGGGCGGTACGGTGGCACTTGGTGCCCCGGGCGCATCAATCTCGGGTTTCGGGTCCAGCGTGGGGTCGTCAATTGTTTCTTCCATGCCGGGCCGACTGGCCTCAAAAAAAGTTTCTTCGGTGATCGCCTGAGGTGGAAAATGCAGGATCAGTAGCGCAGCACCGCTGCCGGTTTTACGCAAAACCGGCGGACTGCCCGATTTGACGCGCAGATTGCGCATTTCAATTCTGAGAGCCAGAAGATCCGTAGGGCGAACGACAGGCGTTCCGCGGCGTCGTGTCTCAAAAAGATTGCCCACAAAATCGATCGGACGCGGCACAAAGACACCGCGATCTGGAAAATTCCGACCTATCGAGAGATCCCGGCCGACAGAAACACGCCGACGGGATCGTGGAAAACCCCCGACAGAGCCGCCACGAGTTGGGCGACGTACCATGATAAATTCCTAAGAAAAGCATTCCCTTAATACTTGAAAATCCGAGTCGCACCGACCCTCCAACGCTCTTGTCGGCGAAAAATGGCCGACGAATTGGCGAGCCAGGGCCAACTACGCCATCAACGCTAGCGCCAATTTCGGCCTCTCAGAAACACAGAATTTCATTATTATTCTGATAGTTATAGAGGTTTATTAATCTACTTCGCTTCCTCGCCAATCGGTCACCGATGCTAGATATGATGCGAGCCCAACGTGCACACGCTGTAGTGATTGGACTGCGCTTTCTGTCATTTTCGAACGGTCATTCTCGCGCGAAAAACGATACCGAACGCCATGTTGATTACGCGCCGGTTGTCATTGTGACGCCAAATTTCGAAACCGTGGCCGTAAAAAACACACAAATGGCGGCCTAGAAGAAACCGACTGCTCTGGCTCAGGACGATGCGCTCACCGCCACAAGGTGGTTGTCGAAAGCCAGGTTGTGCTGAGCAACTTTGGTAAACCCATGAGCCTCGACACGTTGCACCCCGCCCAAGCCATCCGTTGCCAGCCCGCCCCAACGTGCCGGAGCAACGCCGCAAACATCGCCACGCCAAAGATCCAGCGTCTCGCCGGTTCTGACGTTGATGCGTTGCATCAGCCCCCCGCGCGGAAAGGTCACGGCCATATGTTCCGTTCCCAGCACCGCGACACTGCCTGCATAACCGTCCAGCCCGCGCAGTGTCTGATCCGACATGGGGGCCAGTTGCAGCCCATCTTCTGGGGCGTAGACACCCGCTATTGACGGCGCAGCAAAAGGATCGCCCTGCCATTGAAAGGCACAAGCCACGCGACCATCAGGGAAAGCTGCGATGTGGCGCAGCGAGTTTTGATGCAATTCTGCGGGTAGCACGGCAGTGTCGCGCACGCGCCCCTCTACATCCATGAGGGTCAGGTTTGGCTGCATCGTATCGACGTTCAGTTTGTCGCGCCCGGATGCCGGATGGGTTCGGATACCGCCATTGGCAATCGCCAGAATGTCCGAATTGGGCAAGCGAATGATCTCATGCGGGCCGATACCGTTAGAGGACAGATCTCCAATGCGGCGATATCCGTCAGCGGCATCCCAGACACCAATCCGCCCTGCCCCTGTGTCTATGTCGTTTTCGGTGGTGAACAATGTCTTGCCGTCACGCGAAAACGCGCCGTGCCCGTAGAAATGCCGCCCCGCTGGGGCTTGAATCCTGTGTTGCGAAATTCCCGTTGCGCAGTCCAGCACGACCGCAAAAACCCCGGGTCTGCGTGCGAAGGCGACGGCGTGGGAGAGAGCGGGGTGGGCTGCGGCGGCGTGCCCACGATCCGGCAATGGCACCGAGAATGCCAGGCTCCCATCGGCGCGCAACCCGCACAAAATATAGGCCCCCTCTGGGGTGCGTGCAGCGCTCAGATGCGTGGGGGTGCCGACATCCGCCCAGAGAGGCCTGGACAAGGTCGCGGCAGCCAATGCCCCGCTGATCACTTTGCGTCGCGAGGGCATCTTAATCGCCATCAAGAGAGTTAAACCCCGCGCTGATGCCCAGCACACGCCCCACATCTTCGGCCATGACGACCTGCAAATCGCGTACCGCGCGTTGCAGGACCTCAATTTTCAAACGTTTCGCCGGGTCTGAAACGCCGGCGAACGCCGGGTCATCAAGCACTTCGGCGCGCTCAATCGCGGCATCGAAGGCCGTGTTAGCGCGCTCCAGAGGAACATCCGCAAAGGCATTTGTCATCGCCCTGAGGGACCTCAGATTGAGCAGGACATGCCGCGCACTCCGCTCCGACCGGCGCGCCTCCGCCCGGTTGGGCCGGGGCCGGTCAAAGGTTCCCAAAGGGCGCCCCAGACGTTGGTCGTGCAGAAACTCCAGCGCCGTTGAAATGGAGGTGTAAACCGCTCGTTCTGCATCCTCTGCACTCGGGAAAACGGCATTTCCAACTGCCCCGGCGGAGACCAACACCGCACCGTATTCGTCGCGCCACTCCGCTGAGACATCGGCGGCCGTCTGGGCAAGATGACGCGCGATGGCCCGTGTGAAACTACAGGCGTAGCCGGGATCACTTTGTGGTTCAGTCAGCAGCCGCTCCAATGCCGTAAACCCCTGGGCGGCAACAGATACTTGCGAGAATGCGGCCGCGTCAGTAACCGCCTCATCCCGGGCGGATGTCAGTCTCGCCATCGCCTTGCCCACCCGGTCCTTTGGATCAGGCCAAAAGGCGATGGACAGGGCTGCATCCTGCGCTTCAACGGGACCAAAGCGCACATGGTCAATGCGGAGCCATGTATCATAGGCATCGTGATAAGCTGGCAGGACCGAGCCTGGCAGGCAATCGTCGGTAGCAGCAGCCCTCAGGTGATCCGTCGCTTCTGCAAAAGCGGCGTATCGGGGCAGGATGTGATCGTCACGCAGGGCTTCGAGATCCGCCGAAGCAGGCATTCCGATCGCGCAAATAACGCAGGCAAGGGTCAAACAACGCATCACAGGCTCTCCAGAAATCGAACAAGCGCTGCACGGTCCGCTTTGGGCATCTCGATCACGCGGGTCTTGGCCGCTTCGGCCTCGCCCCCATGCCACAGGATCGCTTCGAGCAAACTGCGCGCGCGCCCGTCATGCAGAAAGTAGCTATGCCCGGAAACCTGCTGCGTCAAACCGATCCCCCAAAGCGGTGGGGTCCGCCATTCCTGTCCGGTCGCCCGTGCCTCTGGCCTGTTGTCCGCCAATCCGGGGCCCATGTCGTGCAGCAACATGTCGGTATAGGGCCAGATCAACTGAAAACTCTGTTCGGGCTGATCGTCGAGACGGTGTGTGACGTGTTTGGGTGTGTGACACGCAGTGCAGCCGGTCTCATAGAAAACCTGTTTGCCCCGCAGCACGTCCTTGTCGTCCACATCCCGCCGACCCGGCACCCCAAGGTTGGCGGAATAGAACGACACCAGTTCCAACCCGACATCGGAAATCTCTGCATTGTCATGATCCGGCGTATTCCCATCGGGTGCTGCGCGGCACAGCGCCTGCGCTTCGGTACAATCGCCATAGCCCTGCGGATGAAGCGATGATGAAATCCCGATGTCACCATGAAAGGCACCGGCCGATTGTTCCCACACGCTGGGCTGCCCGGCCTTCACACCAAAACGGCCCAGCATCGGTTGATCATACACCGTCGACCAAACGATATTGGGTCGCCCGGAGATTCCATCGCCATCGCGGTCATCCGGGTCCGCAAGGGCGAGGATATCCGAAGCAGGTATAGCATCCAGCAACCCCAGCCCGATCATCTGGGGTGCCACGCGTGCGCTTAACATCACCTGCGGATCAACAGGCCCGTAGCCCAGATCGGCCAACTCATAAGCCGGCGTTCTCAGTGATGCGAATTCGCCCTCTGACAACGCGATGGAGGCCTCGCTGTAGGACACGATTATGCGTGCTTCGGCAGGATGGCCCGCCACACCAAAATCCTGGACCTGCCCGCCATAGGTTGGATCAGGCCCTGTGGCGATATAAGCGTCAATTTCGGCAATCGCCCGGCTTTCATCCAGGACCGACAAGCGCACCAGCATCGACACCGCGGTGTCGTCTGGCCCTTCCGGCGGATGGCCACGCCCATCTTTCAGATGGCAACGCTGGCAGGAACGCGCGTTATAGAGCGGGCCCAACCCATCAGAGGCCAGTGTGGAAGACGGCGATGACACCCAGAGTTTCCGAAAAAGCCCGTTCCCGACCTTGAAATCCAGCTCTCGTTCAAACGAGATATTGCCGGAAGGCTGGCTGAAGGCATCGGCGGTCTTTGTCGGGCGCACGGTCGCCGCCCCACCCGAATTCGCTTCGAATTTTTCCGCCGTTGTAAAATCGTGCGTCGGTGCCACGATCGCAGCAATACGCGCACGCTCACTTTCAGTGCGCGGCACCACGGGCAAATGAAGGTCCTGAAGATCGGCGGCCTGCAGGGGGGATGTCAAAAAAACCGCGCTTATGAGGCACAGTTTACGCACGATCTGTTCATGGGTCATTGATCTCTCCGTAATACTTTATAAGTATACTCAGGAATTACGAATGGCGAGTCTGTCGCCGACCATTTTTATCGGGTGAACCGCGACATGGTGTCCCTCTCGAAACTCTCAGTTTCACCGCCACGCAGGCAACCTCGCAACGAGGCTGCGCCCGCAATTGATCCGGGCTTGCGAGAGCTTGTTACCCATCTACGCCTCGTCGCGCTTGAGTGCCGCACAGCGGCGCGTGCTGATCTCTTTGAAGCCTGCGCCCTTCTCAATCTGGACGGTGAAACGGCCAAACGTACCTTTGCGGAAACCCTGGTCAAATGCCTTGCAACAGCCGTCAGCAAACAGGTGATCTGGTATCGGCCTGGCGTGGCAGAATTGTCTTTTGACGAAGCGTGGATTCTGCGATGCGTCCAGGCGGTCCGGCAAGACGATCAAAGCTCGCTGCGATTTTTGCTGGGGTCTCGGGTCGCCCCCCCTGACCGGCGCTATATCGGGTTTCTGATCGCCCGTATTTCCGA
The DNA here is from genome assembly GCF_049830555.1 of Roseobacter sp. EG26. Lineage (NCBI taxonomy): Bacteria > Pseudomonadati > Pseudomonadota > Alphaproteobacteria > Rhodobacterales > Roseobacteraceae > Roseobacter > Roseobacter sp. EG26. The sequence goes on along the minus strand of NZ_JBNBLH010000002.1, from coordinate 43,674 downwards.
GCAATTCTGTCTGGATTAGAATTGTTCTAAAAAAGACTTGGCAAGCGCTATTGAAACACTATGTTTCGGTGACAGCCAGCCAGCGAACCGCAAGCCAGCCGACAATTCATTCGATTGAGGGAGTTTGCAAATGACTCAGACCGCCGCCGCGCTTACCACCGATGCACGCACCCAGATTGCCGACGCGTTGAACCAATCTGTTGCTGAAACCGCCGTCGCGACAATGCTGGCACAGAATTTTCACTGGAACGTGAAAGGGATGGCATTCGGGCCGCTTCACGATCTGTTCCAGAAAATCTACGAAGACCATTTTATCGCCCAGGATGATCTGGCCGAACGGGTCAGAGCCATTGACGCGCATGCAGAAGGCACATTGGCCGGTATGTTGGCGCGTTCAAAAGTGACCGAACATGATGGTCATGCCAGCGATCAGGAAATGATCCGCCTGATGATGGAGGCCCAGGTGACCCTTGCGAGCACGCTTGCGGGTGCGGGGGAACTGGCAGCGTCACACGGTGACACGCTTACCGAGGATTTGTGCATCGCACGTGGCCAGACCCACGAAAAATTCGCCTGGTTTCTGCGATCACATCTGAGCTGAACCCTATATTAGCTTGAAAATCGCGGTCAGAGGATTTCCTCGAGCGCGATTTTCCGTTTGGAGAGCTTTTTGCGATAGGCTTCATGCCAATGCTGGAACTTTCCCAAACGGTGTTGCTGAGAGGTCAGCATCTTGACGAATGCCGCCCGGTGGCTGTCCTTTTTCAAGGATTTATACAGCGATTTCTGTGCCTTGGTCATCGAACAGCCAATGCAATGGCCTTGCCGTTTATATTTGCAGACATCAATACAGGGGCTTGGAGTTTTGGGCATGAAGTGAACCTTGCAATCGCACGATTGAACTGGGGACGGCTTCGTCGAACGTCAACACGCGCCGGACGCAAAAACGGCCCGGCGCGCGTCACCACCCCATCAGGCGGTGGGCACAGGTTGGCGATTGGGGAACATGCCGACCTGATACCGAAAGCCTTATTGGAAAACCGCGTTGGGATCGTCCAGGCTGTCGGAGCCTTCGAAGGCAATCTCATCAACGCCCAAAGCCGCGACGGCGCGTTCAATAGAGCGCGTCTGGTCGATCAACGCATCGACAGCCCCCATGATGAGCGCTTCGCCCTTTTCGTTGCCGCGCTCCAGCATCATGTCATAGGCGAAACCCGCCTCGGCAGCGGTTTTCATCTCTGACATCTCCAGCATCGTCGCATCGAGCTTGCCGCGCAATTCCGCGTCCACATCCCCATTTGCCTCGGCAACCAGCGATGACAGGGACGCGCCCGACACGACCGTTCCGTCGATAGAGGTGTAGCTGCCCAGGTAAACATTGCGAATGCCCAACGCATCATAGAAATGGCTGTTGTAGGTGTTATCGGAGAAACAATCATGTTCCTCTTCGGGATCGTTCAGCAAGACGCCCAGCTTCATGCGTTCACCGGCCTGCTCACCGTAGCTTAGCGAGCCCATACCCGTCAGGATCGCTGAAATCCCCGCCTTTTCATCGGCCACCAGTTCGGCACGGGCAGCACCATCGTCATGCCATTGGGCAACCATCCATTCCAGATCGGAAACCAGCAAATCCGTCGCCGCTTTCAGGTAGTCACCGCGACGGTCGCAATTGCCGCCCGTACAGCCCTCCCCCATCGCATAATCTGTCCAGGGACGCGCACCCGCACCAGCCTCATGACCGTTGAGATCCTGCCCCCACAGCAGGAACTCAATCGCGTGATAGCCGGTGGCGACGTTGCTTTCCACTTCATCCGCTTCGTGCAATTGCCCTTCCAGCAACGCGGGTGTGATCTCGGAGGCGTCGATGGTTTCACCCGACAATTTGAAGCTTGGGTTGGCGATGACATTCAGAACGGCATATTCGTTTTCGTCGGTCGCCCCGCCATAGGAAGGATCAACGTAGTCAATCAACCCTTCATCCAGAGGCCATGCGTTCACCTTCCCCTCCCAATCATCGACGATGGCATTGCCAAAGCGGTACACTTCCGTCTGCTGATAGGGCACACGCGCGTTGATCCAGGCCTGTTTGGCTGCGGCAAGTGCGTCTGCCGACGGGGTTTCAATCAGGGCATTGACCGCCTCCTGAAGCGCTTGCGCCGTGGTCAGGCTATCGGCGTATTTCGCTTGAGCGATATCGGCGTAGTTATCAAGAACAGCGGCCTTATCGGCCAAGGCGGGACTGGCCACCAGTGCTGCGGTTCCAAGAATGGCGGAAAGTTTCAATGTCATGAATTCATGTCCTCGTGGTCGTATTGGTTTTCGTTTCAGACGCTTAGCGCGCGTCATTATGGCGTCTTGCCTCACTTGGTGAGGATCAATTTTCCCGCGCGCGTGATCCGCAAAAAATAGGTTTGGTCATCCAGCACCAGCCTGGCCTGGGTGCCATCCCCGACCATCATGCGGGCGTCATACGCGGGGGGTTGTGGATCTTCCGGCGTGGACTCGAGCGGCTTGGGGGGCGTTTGCGTCAGGATGATCATCGGGATGCCTCCGGGGATGGCGGGTTCCGACCAGAGCCATTCCTGGCTCGGGCGACCTGAAGTCTGGTTGCGCCCCTCGAAACTGCAACTCTCCGGGGCTTGCTGGGAGCACATCGGGCGGGCTGTCAAACGCCCGCCCGATGTGAAATGGCTTTATTTCCAACCAACGTCGTTGAAGATTTTCTGTGCTTCAGCAACGTTTTTGGCGACTTTGGAAAGATCGACATCATCCGCTTTGAAAAGACCAAGCTTCGCCACAGATGGGCTTAGCGCCACACCGGCCACGGCAGGGAACTCGTCGTTGCCGGCGGAGAAATATTCCTGCGCCTGATCGCTTGCGAGGTATTCCATGAAGGCGATGGCGTTGTCCCGGTTTGGAGCATGTTTCGCAACACCGCCACCCGAAAGGTTCATATGCGCCCCTTCAGCTTCCTGAGAGGGGAACACCCATCCGATCATGTCGATTTCTGCGGACAGGTCGCTCACGTCTTTGCGCAACGCCCGCGCGAAGTAATAGGTGTTGGAGATCGACACATCACATTCGCCCGATACCAGGCCACGCAGTTGATCAGTGTCACCGCCCTGAGGATCGCGCGCGAAGTTGTCGACAACCCCCTGAGCCCAATTCTTGGCAGCCTCAGCACCGTGGTTTTCGATCACGGCGGCGAGCAATGTCTGCGAATAGACATTTGTTGAAGACCGGTGGCAAATCTGGCCCTTGTACTTGGGATCAGCAAGATCAACGTAAGTTAGCGGCGGCTCGGTCACATCATTCTTATCGTAAAAAATGATCCGCGCGCGCTGTGAAAACCCGAACCATTGGTTGTCATCGTCCTGTAGTTTGCTCGGCACGCGCGCTTCGAGAACCGCGCTGTCGATAGATTGCAGGACACCTGCATCCTTTGCCCGCTCCAGCCGGGAGGTATCCACGGTCAGCAGGATGTCTGCGGGGCTGTTGGGCCCTTCGGCTTCCATGCGGGCGATCAACTCGTCCGCCTTGCCTTCGATACGATTGATGGTGATGCCCGTGGCTTCGGTGAAATCCGAATAGAGCCGCTCGTCAGTGTCATAGTGACGTGAGGAGTAAAGGTTGAGCTCGCCTTCTGCGGATGCGGCGATCGGGCCCAAAGCCACGGTTGCCGTTGTCAGTGTAGCGGTCAGAATTTGAGTGGTACGCGACATGCATATCCCCTGTGGAATTGATTTACTAAATTACTCAGATACTTTTTCGAAACCGAAATCAAGCTATCTGAGTGTTTTTGTCGGAAAAAAATTAATTTCCTGATTAAAACAATCAGTTTTTTGGGTGAGCGCTGCATTCGCGCTTGATAAATGCAACGCGCACGCATGGAATCGACATGACAAAATACAGTTATCCACACGAACACATCGTGTCGAATCGCAGGGATTGTCCAATTGGACTACCTGCTTTTTGACGCGGCAAAGTGACCTCGACGCGTTTAAAACCGCTACCGACGAATGAGCATCGAGTTTCAAAAAAAAGCGGCACAGGGACGCGCCGCTTTTCCTTTGGTTGAAGGTCGGTGGTCAGAGATTTTGAGCAGAAAGCTCTCTTGCCAGGTGATCCGCCTGTCGAATGGCCAGAGCCACAATGGTCAGCGTCGGGTTTTCCGCAGCCCCTGTTGTGAACTGCGAGCCGTCCGAGATGAACAGGTTCTTGATGTCATGGGTCTGGCCCCATTTGTTCACCACCCCGTCGCGCGCATTCTCCGACATCCGATTGGTGCCGAGGTTATGGGTGGACGGATAGGGCGGTGTCGGGAAGGTCCGGGTGGCACCCACCGCATCATAAACCGCAGCCCCCTGTTTGTAGGCGTGGTTGCGCATGGCGATGTCATTGGGGTGGTCGTCGAAATGGACATTCACCACCGGCATGCCGAACTGATCCTTGACGTCATGGTTCAGCGTCACACGGTTGGTTTCCTGCGGCATGTCCTCACCCACGATCCACATACCGGCCATGTTTTCATACATGTCGAGCGCGGTGGTGAATTCACGCCCCCATCCGCCCGGATCGAGGAAGGCCGCCATGAACGGCAGACCCAGGGCAAGCGTTTCCAGCTCATAGCCGCCCACGAACCCGCGCGACGGATCATGCCGGGACTCGTCCTGAATGATGCCCGCCATGGTCGTGCCGCGCCACATCTTCACCGGCTTGTCGAAGACACCGTAGACCGACCCGGTCATGTGACGCATGTAGTTGCGCCCGACCTGACCGGAACTGTTGGCCAGCCCGTCAGGGTACATAGAGGTCGCTGAATTCAGCAGCATCCGGGGGCTTTCGAACGAGTTCCCCGCAACGCAGACCACACGCGCCATCTGCTTGTGCTCATTGCCGTCCGCATCTGCGTAGACAACACCGTTGACCAGCCCGTCCTCGCCGTGCTCGATCCGCAACACATGCGCCTTCTCGCGCACTTCCAGATTGCCGGTGGCCTCGCCATCGGGAATGTCCGTATAGGCAGCCGACCATTTGGCCCCCCACTTGCATCCCTGAAAACAGAAACCCGTTTGCTGACAGGCCAGCCGGTCTTCGGTATCGGCACTGTTGATCGCCATGCGCCCGGTGTGGACCTCTTCATACCCCAACGCCTTGGCCCCTGCCTCGAAGACCTTGTAGTTGTTATTGCCGGGCAGCCCCGCATTGCCATGGGTTCGGGTGACGTTGAGCTTTTTCTCGGCCAGATCATACCAAGGCGCCATCTCGGCCCCGTCGATGGGCCAGTCCAGCAGGTTCGCGCCCTGCACGTCACCGTAGTTGGTCTTTGCTTTCCACTCGTGGTCCTGAAAACGTAACGACGCGCCCGCCCAGTGGGTGGTTGTGCCCCCAACGGCTTTCACGATCCAAGCAGGCAGACCGGAAAAATCCTTTGCCACGCGCCAGTCGCCCGAGGTCGTGCGCGGGTCCAGCCAGGCCAATTGCCCAAAGCTTTCCCATTCGTCGTTGACATAATCCTCGGGCAGATACCGCCCGCCCGCCTCAAGCGCCACAACGCTTACGCCCTTCTGGGCCAGTTCATTTGCCAGCACGCCGCCGCCCGCGCCAGTGCCAATTACCACAACGACCGAAGCGTCGTTCAGATCAAAAGGTGCAGCCATAGTTTTTATCCTCCCTGCTATGGCTCAAAGCCAGTTGATGTCGTCAAAGCCGCGCTCGATGTAGCCGCCCTTGGAAAAGGACTCGCCCTCGTAGCCGAAGATCGGCCAGACGTCTTTCTGGTTGTAAAGACCGGTCACAAGCCCGCCACGGATCTGCTGGAAAAACGCGCTGTCTTCCATCGCACGCAACAGATCGACCCTGTCGCGCTCCCACCCGATGGAGAGGTAATCGGCATGGCCTTTGCCTTGGGCTGCGGCATCAAGTGCTGCAATGCCTGCTTCAATGCCGGGAGCAGCCTCTGCCGTGTCGTACCCCTTGACGGCTGCCGCGTAATGCAAGTCCGGCACCTGATCATGCGGATAAATATCGCGCGCCATCTGGATCAGCGTGGCCATCGTGTGTGGTTGCAGTGCCTGAAGCTCCATCGCCCAGGCCGCGTCCGAGCCTGCGACAAAGCTGGCTCCCAATACGAATGTACCGCCTGCCGCAACGCTGCTTTTGAGCAACTCGCGACGGGTCATTCCCTTCGCTCTAGGTTGGTTGGTCATTGAGTCTCCTCCCTCAATCTTGGTGAATTTCTGTGTCCCGCTGGCAACGTCAGAGAAAGCGTCCGCTGCGTTCGAGAACTTCGATCTGATAGCCATCAGGGTCAGCCACGAAAAAGAACTTGCCGACGAGTTTGCCGTCCCGCGCAAATTCCACGATTTTGCGCGGGGCCAGCCCGGCGGCCTCAAACCGCGCATGTTCCGCTTCCAGGTTGTCCACGGAGACAGCAAGATGGCCGTAACCGTTGCCCAGATCATAGGGCTCGGACTGCCCCTTGTTGATAGTCAGCTCCAACTCGAAAGCGGTTTCGCTGTTGGACAGGTAAACCAGCGTGAAATCGGTGAAATCCAACCGGTCGGCGACCTCCAGCCCAAAGGCGTCGCGGTAAAAGGCGACCGACTTTTCCTCGTCGAGCACACGGATCATGCTGTGAATTGCTTTAGCCAAAAACCTTTCTCCCTTTTTGAGCGTCCTCGCTTGCGACCAGCAGAACACGGGGAGATCGGCGGGGGTAGTAGCGGAGTACTACCAAGCCTGTTTTTGGGATGTCGCGCTATTCAGCCGCGAATTTGACCGCAGCGTCCTCTTTCTTCTTGTCCAGAAACACAAGACAGGCGCAGCGCAGAAGCGATGAGAAATTGGACGGCTCCCCGTGCAGTTCGAGAACTTCGCTGTGCAGAGTGGAAATGAAGGCGGGCGTGGACTGGTCGCTCGCTTCGGCGATCTCATCGAGGATGTCCCAGAAGCTGTTTTCAAGCCGGATGCTCGTGCTTTGCCCGTTCAGACGCAAGCGCCGGGTCGTGTGTTCATAGCGATGTGGATCTTGTCCTGCAAATACCTGGCACATGTTTCTGATCTCCCCTGGTCCGAACGTCTCTGGCTGTACCCCGATGGACGTCGATCTGATCCTATTGAACCAAAAAAACGCCGCTGCGTCCATCTGGACGACCTAGACCTTTCGGACCGGTCACGCGCCACCCGGAATACTGCCTCCGATCGATCTGAAAAACCGCCTAGATTGCCGCTGAGGCTGCAAGAAGCGATTGGGAATAGGCGTGTTTGGCGGTGCTGTTGCGCAAATCATCCGACATCATGATTTCGACGATTTCACCGTCCTTCATGACCGCAAGCCGGTCGCACATATGACCGATCACTGGCAGATCATGCGACACCATCAGATAGGTCAGCTTGTGTTCGTCACGCAGATCGGTAAGCAGATTGAGAATTTCCGCCTGCACGGAAACATCCAGCGCTGATGTGGGTTCGTCCAGCAACAGGATGTCCGGCTCTCCGGCCAGCGCGCGCGCAATGGCTACCCGTTGCCGTTGTCCGCCCGAGAGTTGATGCGGGTAGCGAAAGCGAAACCGTTTGCCTAAGCCCACATCTTCGAGCAGCTTTTCGACCCGCCTATCGATGTCCTGCATGCCATGCAGTTGCAAGGTCTCGCTGAGCACCTGATCAACGGTGTGGCGCGGGTGTAGCGAGGCGTAGGGGTCCTGAAATACCATCTGCACGGTCTTGTAGAACGCCCGATCCCGTTTGGCCCCAAGAAGGGTTTTGCCTTCCACGGTGATCTCGCCCGACCATGTGGGTGCCAGCCCGGTGATTGCCCGAAGGATGGTGGATTTGCCGGAGCCGCTTTCTCCCACGAGGCCAAAGCTCTCGCCAATTGCCACGTCGAACCCTGCGGATTTCACAGCATCAACGCGATCATGGTCAGCGCCGAACCAGACATTGAGATTTTCGATGCTGAGCGCTGTCATTTCCCACCTCGCACGCTTTGTGCATCCGACCATGTCGCATCTCGTTTAAGGACTTCGAGATACTTACGCGGCTGATCGAGCCGCGGCAGTGAATTCAACAGTCCGCGCGTGTAGGGGTGCTGCGCCTCATGCAATTTGTCCGCATCGCAAACCTCAACGATCCGGCCCGCATACATGATCAGCACCCGGTCGCAAAATTCCGAGACAAGGTTCAGATCGTGACTGATGAAGATCAACCCCATGCCACGCTCCTTGACCAGCCCGTCCATGATGTCGAGAACCTGCCGCTGCACCGACACATCCAGCGCGCTCGTGGGTTCGTCCGCGATCAGGATTTGCGGATCGGGTATCAGCATCATGGCGATCATGATGCGCTGCCCCATGCCACCCGACACCTCGTGGGGATAGGCCCGCATCACCCGTTCCGGATCGCGAATGGAGACGGCTTCCAGCATCGAGATGGATTTCGCCCGCGCCTGCGCCTTGGAGGTGTTGTTATGCAGCAGGTAGGCTTCCATGATCTGGTCCCCGACCGTCATCACCGGATTTAGCGAGAATTTCGGGTCCTGCATAACCATGGAAATCCGCTGGCCGCGCACCTCGCGCATCTGCGGCTCGCTCAAGGCAAGCAGGTTCTGGCCTTCAAGGGTGATGTGATCGGCCTCCACGATCCCCGGTTTGCGAATGAGCCGCAGGATCGCCCGCCCGGTCATGGATTTGCCGGATCCGCTTTCCCCGACGATGCCCAGCCGTTCACGGTCCAGCGAAAAAGACACGCCGCGCACCGCATCAAAGACACCCTGCCGGGTTGGGAATTTGACCCAGAGGTTTTCAACGTCGAGCAGGCTCATTGGCCACTATCCTTCGGGTCAAGCACGTCACGCAAACCATCGCCCAGCAGGTTAAAGGCCAGCGAGACAGTGAAAATTGCCAGCCCCGGCACCGTGGCGACCCACCAGTGATCGAGGATGAAACGGCGGCCTTCGGAAATCATCGCCCCCCATTCGGGACTGGGCGGTTGCGCGCCAAGCCCCAGAAACCCAAGACCGGCAGCGGCCAGAATGATGCCCGCCATATCCAGCGTGACCCGCACGATCAGCGAAGAAATGCACAGCGGCCATATGTGTTTCGTGATGATCCTGAGCGCCCCTGCCCCTTGCAGCCGAATGGCGGAAATATAGTCAGAAGACCGGATGGTCAGCGTCTCCGCCCGCGCGATCCGCGCGTAAGGCGGCCAGGCGGTCAACGATATTGCCAGCACCGCGTTTTCGATCCCCGCCCCCAAAGCCGCCACAAAAGCCAGCGCAAGGACAAGGCGGGGAAAGGCGAGGAAAATATCCGTGATCCGCATCAGGATCGTGTCCGTCCACCCACCCGCATAACCTGCCACCGTCCCCACCAGCAATCCGGCCACGGGTGCAATCAAAGCCACAAGCGCCACAATATATAACGTGATGCGCGACCCATAGATCAGGCGGCTGAGGATGTCCCGCCCCAGGCTGTCCGTGCCTAGCAGATGCCCTTCCGCGCCCATCGGCTGTAACCTGTTGCCGAGGCTTTGCACGAAGGGATCATAAGGCGCGAGAAACGGGGCAAAGAGCGCGACCAGCAGCAGGAAAATCAGGATGCCAAGGCCGAACATCGCCATGGTATTGGAGCGCAGCGACAGCCAGCCCTGATAGAAATTGGCCAGCCGCGCATGGCGGCGCGACGTCGGTGCATCGGTCAACAACCATTCGCGCCAGGTTGGGTTGGGGGCACTCATGTCACTCATTTCGACCTCGGATCAAAGACGCGGTACAGCAGATCGGACAGGATGTTCAGGCAAATGAAGATCAGCCCGACCACAACCGTTCCACCCAATACGGCGTTCATATCCGCACTGAGGAGCGCCGTGGTGATGTAGCTGCCGATGCCCGGCCAGGAGAAGATGATCTCCGTCAGGACCGAGCCTTCGAGCAGGTTTGCGTAGCTCAGCGCGATGACCGTGATCAATTGCACCCGGATGTTGCGAAAGGCATGGCGCCAGATCACCGCGCGCTCCGACATGCCTTTGACGCGGGCGGTAGTGACATATTCGGCCGACAGTTGCTCGAGCATGAAAGACCGGGTCATTCGGCTGATATAGGCCAGCGAATAATACCCCAGAAGCGCTGCTGGCAGCACGATGTGAGAAAAGGCGTTTCGGAACACCGACCAGTCACCGGCGATGGCGCTATCGACCAGTATCATACCCGTGCGCGAAGGCACGATGTCCTGATAAAAGATATCGAGGCGTCCGGGCCCCCCGACCCAACCGAGAATACCGTAGAAAACCAGCAAACCCATCAGGCCCAGCCAGAAGATCGGCATGGAATACCCCACCAGTGCGACAACGCGGGCGATCTGGTCGATCCACGACCCGCGACGCACGGCGGCGATCACCCCCAAAGGCACACCCAAAACGATCCCGATAATGACACCCAGTGTGGCAAGCTCTAGCGTGGCGGGAAACACCCGCGCAATGTCCTCGGAAACGGGCCGCGCATTCAGCAATGACATGCCGAAATCGCCGCGCACGACGTCCCAGAGATAATACAGAAACTGGACCAGCAAGGGTTTGTCCAACCCCAGTTGCAGGTAGACCGCGTCATAGGTCGATTGCGAGGCGCGCTCCCCGACGATCGCCAGAACCGGGTCGATGGGCATCACGCGCCCGATGATAAAGGTGATGAAGAGAAGCCCGAGCATGGTCACGGCAATCGAACCGAGCGTCAGACAAGTCCCCTTGATCCACGAAGCGAGAGGCGCCCGGCGGCGCCCCCCATTGGTGTCTGTGATGGCCATTTACTTGGTGATCGGCCAGTAGGATACCGCTGTGGTCGCACCCCCAAGGTTGACGTTTGCCACGTTTTCACGTTGCGCGGTCTGCTCGATCTTCTGGAACATCACCGCGAAGGGAGCGGTTTCACGGAAAGTGGCCTGAATTTCCGCGTACATGCCACTGCGCACATCGCGGTCGTTCTCTACCACGGCTGCGGCCGTTTTCTCCGTCAACCCGCCCGTGTCCCAGCTGTTGCGCCAGGCCAGCAGACCTGTCGCCTGAGCTTCGTCAGAATTGTCCGGGTTGTAAGCGAAAGTGCCAGCGTTTGTGTGCGGATCGGGATAATCCGGCCCCCATGCACCCAGATAGACATCCAATTCCCGCGCCCGGTAGCGTGCGAGGATCTGTTTAGCGGTGCCGACCGTAATGTTCAGCTTGATGCCCGCCTGCGCAAAGGTGTTTTGCAGCGTCTGTGCAATCTCGATGCGCTCTTGCGCTTCACGCACGCCCACCTCAAGCTCCATGCTTTCCACTCCGGCAGCCGCCAGCAGTTCCTTGGCTTTCTCCACGTTGAGCGAGAACGGGTTTTCATCCACGGCCCCCAGGAAAGTACGCGGCAGGAAGTTCTGGTGGATCACATACTGGCCGTTCAGGAAACTTCCTTCCATGCCTTTGTAGTCAATCAGGTACTTCAGCGCCTGACGCACTTCGGGCTTCGACAGCTCGGGGTGTTTCTGGTTCATGGAAACATACATCAAACGCCCGCGCAGTTCGTCAGTGATGACAACACCCTCTGCGCCACGTGCACCCGCGATGTCTTCGGGGTTGAGGTTGCGGGCCATATCTATGTCGCCGCGTTCCAGCAGCAGGCGTTGAGAGGCGCTTTCCTGCACATGGCGCACGATCACGCGTTCCATTGCCGGGGCGCCAAGATAGAAATCAGGGTTTGATTGCAGCGTGACACTCTCGTTTGGCTTCCAGCTCACCAGCTTGTAAGCCCCTGATCCGGCTGAATTTGTCTTCAGCCAAGTATTGCCCATGTCGCCGTCAGCCTCATTGGCCATGACGGTTTTCATATCCACGATACCACCGATGGTCGAGGTCAGGCAGTTGAGCACAAAAGAGGTCGCATAGGGCTTGTCTGTCGTGATCGTGACGGTATTGCCATCTGCCACAATGGTCTGTTCGACGTTGTCTGCGGTAAAGCCAAACTGCGTCAGAATGAACGCAGGTGTCTTGTTCAGGATCACCGCGCGGCGCAAGGAAAATTCAACGTCCGCCGCCGTCACCGGATTGCCGGAATGGAACGTCAAACCATCGCGAATGGTGAAGGCGATGGTTTTGCCGTCGTCCGAAACCGTCCAGCTTTCCGCCACCTCGGGCTGGTAGCCTGCATCCAGGTTCATCGGGTCGAAATTGACAAGTTTCTGATAGACATTGCGGCTGACGTCGGAGCCCGCGAACTCAAAGCTTTCTGCCGGGTCCAGCGTGGTAATGTCGTCAATCCGGTTGGCAATCACCAGCATGTTCGCAGGTGTTTCAGCGATCCCCATTGGGGCTGACGTGACCGCAAGCGCCAATCCAAGGGCGGCACCGGTCATCAGTCTGTTAAAAGCATTCATGATCTATCCTCTTTCTGTTGGTATTTGTTTTCCCGGCCAATCGCGCCCTCAAGACCCCCAGGTCTTTTCAAGGACACGCAGCCAGTTTTCGTGGCACAGTTTCCTGATGAGCGTGTCATCATATCCGTGCTCTGCCATTACTTCTCGAAGTTTCGGAAGCTCGGCGATTGTCGTCAAGTCTTCCGGAACGACTGCTCCGTCGTAATCGGACCCCAGTCCGACGCGGTCTTCTCCCAATATACTGATGAGATGATCCAGATGCCGCAGCACCTGACTGAGCGGGACATCCGCCAGCATCTTGCCGTCTTCACGCAGGAAGGCAACAGCGAAATTCAGGCCCACCATACCATCGCTCTCGGCAATCGCACGCAGCTGATCATCCGTCAGATTGCGCGCATGATGGCAGATCGCGTGGGCATTGGAATGGGTGGCCACCAGCGGTGCATCGGAATGCCGCGCCACATCCCAAAAACCCGCCTCGTTCAGATGAGACAGATCCACCATGATGCCAAGCGCATTACAACGCTTGACCAGCCGGATACCGTGATCGGTCAGACCATCTCCAATGTCCGGCGTCGACGGAAACCGAAATGGCACGCCATGGCCGAAAATCGTGGGGCGGCTCCACACCGGGCCAATAGACCGAAGACCCGCAGCATAGAGCACATCCAGCATGTGCAAATCGGCGTCGATTCCTTCCGCCCCTTCGATATGAAATATTGCGGCAATCTTGTCATCGGTGAACGCGCTGCGGATATCTTTCACGCTCCGGCAGACCTTCAATGCGCCTTTGCGTTCCAACTCGAAGAGGATCGCCGCCTGCGACGCCACCACCGGGATGGCGTCTTCCCATTCAATTTCTTCCGGCAAAGGAAGGTCGTAGGTGTCCTTGGTCATTTCCTGGAACTTGAAATCAAGATCGGTCGGCGAGGACACGTAGACGGCGAAAAACCCACCGCCAAAACCACCCTGGACCGCTTTGGGCAAATCGACAGCACCGTCGCGCCCGTTCACGAAAAGATCGGCCTGTGCAACCCCACCTGCGCGGAACAGTTTCAGCAATACGTCATTATGTCCGTCAAAGATGAGCGGTGCAGTGTCTGGCACTGAAGAACCCCCGAATTTTCCCACATCGCCACAGTAACCAAAAGTTTTTTGCATTGGTTAGAGGAAATGCTATGCGTTTTACTCATAGAGCTAGTGGCTTTAAAGGATACTGCGTGAGCAAGTCAAAAACCTGGCATTCCATACCGGAATACAACGCGTTGCGCGCGCTGATGCAGTCCGGCACCACAACCGGGGCCGCTCATCATCTGGGTCTGTCGCAATCAGCCGTCAGCCGATCCATCGCCAACCTTGAGGACCGCCTCGGCACTGCCTTGTTCGAACGCGAGGCCGGCAGGCTGCGCCCCACCCAGGAGGCGGTGCGTCTGAACCGGCGCCTTGATCCGCTCTTTGAAGCACTCGACCGGATTGATGGCCCGGCCGAACCCGTTCAGGAGACCTTAAGGCTCATCGCGCCCCCGACCTATGCGCATCGTTTCCTGATCTCGCTGATCAACAGCTTTTTGACAATGAATCCGAATTTCTTTGTGAGCTTCGAGGTGAATACCTCCGAAGAAGTCACGCGCGGCATTCTGGATGACCGGTTCGACCTTGGCGTCACCGGCGTTGAGCAAAGCCGCGCCGGGGTCAAACTGCTTCCCTACCGGCTGTCGCAGGCGGTCTGCGTGATGCCGCATGATCACCCGCTGGCGGAGCGGTCCGGGATTGAGCCGCAAGACCTGCATGAGCACAACATGATCGCCCTCACACACCGTCACGCACGGCGTGGGCAACTGGAAAGGCTGCTGCATCAGAGCAGAAGCGCACCCCGCATCGTTGCAGAGGTTTCGACCTCATTCGCGGCAGCGGATCTGGCGAAGGAAGGATTGGGACTGACCGTCATCAACCCCTTCCCGCTTTATCACTACCGCTCCGATGATCTGGCCTTTGTGCCGTTCCAGTCAGCGATCCGGTATCAGAGCTATTTTGTGACCTCGGACACGCGCCCCGTCCCCCGAATTGCGCGAGCATTCATGCGCCATTTGCGGCTGAACACACCCCCTGACCCGTTTTCGCGCAAAGGATGACGGCACGAAGCCATCCCGCGCAAGCGACATCGATGCTCCCTGCCAATTGCTATTTGCAATTCGTTTTCCCATTTGCAAAACCAATGCCAGCGACGACAATAGCAACTGAAATCTTCCGCAACTGGCAAACGCACCGGGCAAAGCTAAACGCCGTCGGGGCACGCTACACCAGATCGTCTCAACGAGCCGATGGCTGTCAAAACCGCTGACGCAGCCGGCATAGAACAGGACACCACATGACGCCCCCTGACCTGAAAACGGCCATCACCGGTCTCTTCACCGGAAAAATCCAGATCCCCTGGCGAGACAAGCCCGCTTCCGCAATCCACAAGACTGCTGTCAGCGGGAAACAAGTGATCACGTCCTTGGGATTCGAAAATGACGCCCAGGCAGATCTGAGTGTTCATGGCGGCGCAGACAAAGCACTGCATCACTACGCGGCGGATCATTACGCCGCCTGGCAGAAAGAAGGGATGATCCCTCAGGATCAGACCCCCGCCGCCTTTGGCGAGAATATCTCCACATTTGGCCTGACGGAGGACCAAATCTGCATCGGCGATATCTTCCACTTAGGGTCAGCACTGATCCAGATCAGTCAAGGTCGGCAACCTTGCTGGAAGCTGAACGCCTACACGGCGAATGACGCCATGGCCTATCAATTCCAGAAATCCGGGCGTACCGGCTGGTATTACCGCGTGCTTGAAACCGGATCAGTCGCGGTGGGGGACGAAATCAAACTGGTGGACCGCCCAAACCCGTCCTGGACGGTCGCTTTTGTCACCAGAGCCCGCTTGTCACGCAAAATCTCTGCGGAAAACGCAAGGAAGCTCGCGCGTGTTGCGGAATTGGCGGACGGTTGGAGAACCGCCTTTGAAGCAATGGCGGCTGGCCAAACCCATGAAAATACTGACCGCCGGCTAAAGGGCCCTAGTATTTGATCTTCCCATGTCGGTAAGGTGCGGGAAAAGCGAACGTTCGCACCAATGATCCGAAGGTGTTACTCTGCTGGGACAGTGGAGCTTATGGCGTTGCGCCTACGATGCTGGATAAACTGATCAAGATTGAAGCGATCCTGACTGCGAAATGCGAGCATCACAGCTGCACCGCAAAGGGCGATAACGCTTGGGTAAAAGAGATGCTGCATTCCTGAAACCTTGCTGACCGGCAACCAGAGCGCGAAGGGATCAAGCAAGGCTGACCAAATTGTCAGCGCGGAAAAACCGGTGACCAAAAGCTGAGCCAGCACAGCATATGTTCGAAAGAGGCCCAGGACGACAAGCGATCCAATGAGCAGTTCTAAATACCCAAATACATATTGCAGGTTTTCGCTGGGAAAGAACCCAAAGTAGAACTTGTCTTGAATCTTGACGCCCATGCCTGGCTTAACGACCTTAGAAAGGCCCCACCAGACCAGCAGCATCCCAAGACTGATGCGGAGCGCCATAAGCGCGAACGCCTGGCGTGTAGTTACCTGCGAATTCATGACCAGCTCTCACCTTCGGTTTGCAGATCTCGGCTAGACACCAAAGATTAATATAGTGTTGCAAGCCGCTAATTGTGCGTGTCGAAGAAAGTAGGACTTTTAGACAGATTGCGGCTGTCGGCGGCGCGATGCGGCAACCCTTCCAGCGGCCGTCGCGTTGCGTGCAAGGACGGTGGCACACCGCATGGCAAGAGAGATCAGAAATTGAGGGGAAGCGACCCCTCCTGCGTTCCTTCTCAGGGGGACTGCCCGCTCCGAATTCATAGCCGAAATTGTATCGCTAAATTTGTAGCGGTGGCTTGCCCCCTGTTTTTACGTCAATCTGCTGATACCTTGTCACCAGCAAAGATGAAGAGGGGATCAATTTGAACACTCCGGTGGGCCGCGCATGACTGATCAATCCGTCGCAATGGGCTCTGTGCTGCTGCGCAACATGCCAGAAGCATCGGCAAGAACGCTGCTCAAGATCGCGCAATCCGGGCGCCTGAATGCCCAGGAGGTCCTGTTCCGTGAAGGTGACCCTGCCGTCAATGTTTACGTCGTCCTGGCAGGACAGCTGAAACTGTCCCGCATTGATGGACAGGGCAATGAAGCGGTTGTTGCCATTCAAAGACCCGGGGACAGCATCGCAACCGCGCTGGCCTTCAGCCCGAATGAATATCCGGTCACCTGCACCGCCCTCACCGACAGCCGCTATCTGGCATTTGGCTGCGAGACAATTCGCGCCACCCTGATGCAATCGCAGGAAACGATTGGTGCTGTATTGGCCGCCACCTACAAGCATCTGCATGAGCTGGTCGATCAGGTGGCGCAACTCAAGGCAAGTTCTGCGCGAAAGCGCGTGGCACGGTTTCTGGTCGCTCTGTGCGACGGGCCAACCGGATCAGCCACCGTTCAGTTGCCCTATGACAAGGTCGTCATCGCCGGTGTGCTGGGAATGACGCCGGAAACGCTTTCCCGCTCGTTCAACAGGCTGAAAGAACACGGTGTCCGGGTCGACGCAACCCGCGTCACCATCGACGATATCGAAAATCTGATAAGATTCCTCGACAGCGAATGACCTCACCGCAAAAAACCGAAATCACTTGACATAAGTCAAGGCAAGCTCATCGCAGCTGACCTACCGTGGACGCTTAGCACGGGAGAGTCGCGTGACCCAAGACAGCGAAACGGTTCCAACGGAAGCGTATGTAGCAAGCAAAGCCGAAGAACGCCGAACATTCGTTTTTCTGGCGGTATTCCTGGCCCCAATTCTGAGCGTCGTCCTTGTTGGCGGCTATGGCTTCACAATCTGGATGTCGCAGCTTTTGCTCGGGCCTCCGAGCCATTGAGGCGCGCATGAAACCATCCGGGATCAACCGTCGGCAATTCCTGCGCGGGACACCGCGACCGACAGAACTGCCCCTGCGTCCGCCTTGGGTAACGCAGCTGAGCCTGCGATCCTGCACCTCTTGTGGCGACTGTGTGACGGCCTGCCCGGAAGATATTTTGCACTTGGACGCCGATCGGAAGCCTGCAGTGGATTTTACTGAAACCGGCTGCACATTCTGCGGAGAATGCGCAGAGGCCTGCACTCACGAAGTTTTCAAGGTCACCGACGGACCCGCTTGGAACGCGGATGTAATTGTGTCAGCCAGCTGTCTTTTGCAAAGCGGTGTTTCATGCCAGCTCTGCACGGATTTCTGCGACGTAGAGGCACTGCGGTTTGATATGAACCACCCACCCGTCGGCACGCTTCGCATCGATCAGGAAACCTGTACAAGTTGCGGCATGTGCGTCGCGGCCTGCCCGACATCAGCCATCTCTCTGAAACCATTTATCAGGGCTGATGCGGCATGACGGAACAGGTCCATATTTCGAGCCTGCTGGTCACGGCGCGGCCTGATCTGGTCCCCCAGGTGGTATCGAAACTATCCGCTATGACGATCGCTGACGTGGCCCACGCGGATGCGGTCGGCAAGATCATCGTCGTTCTGGAAACGCCAGACGAGAGCGTGATCGTTCAGGCACTCACAGACATTCAACTTCTGGACGGCGTTGTCAGCGCTGCTCTGGTTTATCACCACGCGGAGGCTCTCGCCAAAGCCCCGCCGTTACAGCCAGCTGAAGGGAACCCAGCATGACCGATCTTACCCGCCGTGCCGTCATCAAGGCCCAGGCCGTCGCGGCTGCGGCCGCCGCAGCAGGTGTTGCGATACCTGCCTCGGCGCAGAACCTTGTGACCGACGCGGAGTTGACGGAATTGAAATGGTCCAAAGCACCCTGCCGGTTCTGCGGTACGGGCTGTTCGATCATGGTCGCCACGAAAGCGGGACGTGTCGTGGCAACCCATGGCGACAGCAAAGCACCTGTCAATCGCGGCCTGAATTGCGTCAAAGGCTATTTCCTGTCCAAGATCATGTACGGCGCGGACCGCCTGACCCAACCGTTGTTGCGCAAAACCGATGGGGTCTACGACAAGGAGGGGGAATTCACGCCCGTCTCATGGGACGAAGCTTTCGACATCATGGCCGAGAAATGGAAAGCGGCCCTGAAGGACAAAGGCCCCAAGGGCATCGGCATGTTCGGCTCCGGCCAGTGGACCGTCTGGGAAGGCTATGCCGCGTCAAAATTGATGAAAGCAGGGTTCCGGTCGAACAACATCGACCCGAATGCGCGGCACTGCATGGCCTCGGCCGTGGGGGGGTTCATGCGCACCTTCGGCATCGACGAGCCGATGGGCTGTTATGATGATTTCGAGAATGCGGATGCTTTCGTGCTCTGGGGGTCAAACATGGCAGAGATGCACCCAATTCTCTGGACGCGCATCGCGGATCGCAAGTTCAGCCACCCACATGTAAAGGTTGCTGTGCTGTCGACCTTCAAACACCGCAGTTTCGATCTGGCCGATATCCCCATGGTGTTCACGCCGCAGACCGATCTGGTGATCCTCAATTACATCGCCAACTATCTGATCGAAAACGATGCGGTGAACCATGATTTCGTCGGCAAACATGTCAATTTCCGCCTGGGAAATCCGGATATCGGCTACGGGCTGCGGCCTGAACATCCGCTGGAACAGGCCGCCACGAACAACGACAAGGTGGGCGGGTCTTCCGAGATGACGTTCGAGGACTTTGCAGCCTTCGTGAAACCCTACACGCTTGAATATGCCGCCGAAATGTCGGGCGTGCCAGCGCATCGTCTGGAGGAAATGGCAAAACTCTATGCCGACCCCGACACCAAGGTGATGTCGCTGTGGACCATGGGCGTGAACCAGCACACACGCGGTGTCTGGGTCAACAACATGATCTACAATATCCATCTTTTGACCGGGAAAATCTCGACCCCCGGGAACTCCCCTTTCTCCCTCACAGGTCAACCATCCGCCTGTGGCACCGCGCGGGAGGTGGGAACGTTTTCCCACCGCCTGCCGGCTGATCTGGTGGTCGCCAATGAGGAGCATCGCAAGTTCGCAGAAGAGATTTGGAAACTGCCCGCTGGTACGATCCCCGGCAAGGTCGGCGCGCACGCGGTGTTGCAGAACCGGCTGCTGAAAGACGGTAAGATCAATTGCTACTGGGTGCAGGTCAATAACAACATGCAAGCCGCCCCGAACATGCTCGAAGAAGGCTATCCCGGATACCGCAACCCGGACAACTTCATCGTTGTCTCGGATGCTTACCCCACCGTCACTGCAGAGGCCGCAGACCTGATCCTGGCCACCGCGATGTGGGTGGAAAAGGAAGGCGCTTATGGCAATGCAGAGCGGCGTACGCAATTCTGGCACCAGCTGGTGGACGCGCCGGGTGAGAGCCGGTCCGATCTGTGGCAACTGGTCGAGTTTTCCAAACGCTTCACGACCGATGAGGTTTGGGAGGCGGATATCCTGAATGCCAACCCTGAATACAAAGGCAAGACGCTTTACGACGTGCTTTTCGCCAATGGTCAGGTTGACGCCTTCCCGCTGGAAGAGACCAGCACAGACTATGAAAACCATGAAGCGGCCGAATTCGGTTTCTACATCCAGAAAGGCCTTTTTGAGGAATACGCCCGGTTTGGGCGCGGGCATGGCCATGATCTGGCACCCTTCGAGACCTATCACGAAACGCGCGGGCTGCGCTGGCCGGTTGTGGACGGCAAGGAAACACTCTGGCGATTCAAGGAGGGTTCCGACCCTTACGCCAAACCGGGCTCGGATTTCGATTTCTACGGCAAACCGGACGGGCGGGCGGTCATCTTTGCCCTGCCCTTTGAGCCTGCGGCCGAAAGCCCGGATGACGAATATCCCTTCTGGCTCTCAACGGGCCGTGTGCTGGAGCATTGGCACTCGGGCTCCATGACGCAACGGGTGCCGGAACTATACAAGGCCGTCCCGGATGCGCTGTGCTACATGCACCCCGATGACGCCAAGGCGCAGGGTCTCAGGCGTGGATCCGAAGTGCGGGTCGCCTCGCGGCGCGGCGAGATCATCACGCGCGTTGAAACCCGGGGACGCAACAAGCCGCCACGCGGGTTGGTCTTTGTGCCATGGTTCGACGCCAGTCAGTTGATCAACAAGGTGACACTGGATGCCACGGACCCGATTTCGAAACAGACCGATTTCAAGAAATGCGCCGTCAAAATTGAGCCGGTGGTGGGGTAAGATCATGAAAAAGCTCTATATTCCGATCCTGGTTGCACTGTCTGTCACCGCAGCTGCCGCGCAAAACCAGGTGGCCACGCTGCGCGGCACGGCACCACTGGATGAGACCGAGCGCGCACCAGTCATTCCCAAGGTCGTCAACTCGGATATTCGTCAGGTGCGCAACTACCCCGAACAGCCCCCCGTGATCCCTCACAAGATTGACGGCTATCAGATCGACACCAATTACAATCAATGCCTGACCTGTCACGCGCGCTCCGCAATCGACGTCAGCCAGGCGCCGATGGTGTCGATTACCCACTTCATGGACCGCGAAGGCCAATTCCTCGCCTCTGTGTCCCCACGTCGTTTCTTTTGCACTCAATGTCACGTGCCGCAGTCCGAAGCCGCACCAAAGCTGGACAACACATTTGTCGATGTGGATCAGGTTCTCGACTACATACAGTCGCATGGTGGGGGCAATAACTGATGCGTGGCCTGATTTCCCGCATCTGGTGGATCATGCGCAGGCCCGCAACCCATTTGTCCCTTGGGTTTCTGACCATGGGCGGGTTTGTCATGGGCGTGATTTTCTGGGGCGGTTTCAATACGGCCCTGGAACTGACCAATACCGAAGAATTCTGCGTCAGTTGCCATGAAATGCGGGACAATGTTTTTGTCGAACTGCAACCCACCGTGCATTACTCCAATGCCTCTGGCGTCCGTGCAACCTGCCCCGACTGCCATGTTCCGCACGCCTGGACCTCGAAAATTGCCCGCAAGATGGCCGCCTCCAAAGAGGTTTATGGCAAGATTTTCGGCACCATCAGCACTCGGGAAAAGTTTCTTGAAAAGCGTTTGGAACTGGCCCAGCACGAATGGGCCCGCTTTGAGGCCAATGACAGCCTGGAATGCCGCAATTGCCATTCCGCTGAGAGCATGGACATCACCTTGCAGAGCAAACGCGCCTCGGAGGCGCATGAACGGTTCCTGCTGACGGGCGAAAAGACCTGCATTTCCTGTCACAAGGGCATTGCGCATGAATTGCCCGATATGGGCAGTGCAAGACTTCGACCGGATGACGACCGGGTTGCCCTCAAAGCCTATCTGGAAAGCTCCGACTGATCCCCATGTGGGGGAAGCGCCCCCGGATCACGCGGCCGATGTGGCCGGTTCTATAAATTTTGAAACCTCTACGGCCAGCGCGTCCCAATCGGTAAACTCGTATTCTTCCACATTGGGATCGAAGTCCTTGTCGCGCAGAACGACGTGCCGCAGAACCTGGCGGGCGTAAAAATCATATTGATTGGTTCGAACGGCCCCCGCCACAAGCACGTCCCTGTCGGCTTTCATATCGGTGCGCATGTTCATCTCGATCACATATTCCCTGGCCTCTTCAAGGCCTTCCGGGAAGGCAGCGCTCAGACTGACAGACAGCAAAAGCGTATCGATCGGGGCCAGCTCGTGCCGATGCGCGGTCAGGAAAACTTCGAAAGGTTTCGGATGGCGGCGTTCATGCACCGACGCGGCGAGAATGACCTTGTCGACCCCCTCAAAGGAAACCGAGACCGCCTTGTCTCCTGCATCGACAACTTGAACCGCAATATCCTGACGGCGCAGTTGATCTTCTACGAACCGGGCGATTTTTCCCGTCTGGCCCTCTATCGTCGCATAAACGATCATCGTGGTCATGCCTTCCTCCTCTTCAAAAAAGGGCGAGAAAACCATTTCTCACATCACAGGCAGTAGAGGTGCTCAGTCATGTCTGAAAAATCCCTCGCGCGTCACAACACTACCCCCTGCTCCGGGGAGTGACTTTGCTCTAGATCAATCTACGGATGAGGCTGGTTGCGCAGAATATTTCAATTGGGGAGTACTCATGACCGACAATACAACCATCACTTGAAATATACTGCAAAATTGCGTAGTTCTAGCGCCTCTGGGGTGGAAATGGGAATTCCTGAAATGATTGGTCTGAAACGGCTTTTGCTGAGCTGTGCGGTGCTCATGTCCCTCGCCACCACGCCCGGCATGGCGCAGGACAGCCTCCTGATTGTCGCCGATGAATGGCCGCCCTTCTCAGGTCAAAACCTGCCAGATAAGGGTCTCTCGCTCGATATAACGCGTACGGCTCTCACGCGCGCAGGTTACGATGTAGAAGTTGCCGTGCTGCCCTGGGCGCGGATCATGAGCGGCGCGCAGACCGGCGAATATGATGTTATTACCAGCCTGTTTCGCGACCCTGAGATACAGAAGGTGATGACCTATTCTGAGCCCTTCTTTGAGACAACCGTTCGCTTCGTTCAACGCAAAGGTGGGCCGATCACCTTCGAAGGGCTGAATTCCCTGCAGGCATATCGCATCGCCGTTGCTGCCGGTTATGTCTATGAGGAGGCATTCGATACCGCCGATTTCCTCGACAAGATAGAAGTCACAACGCCCATTCAGGGCCTGCGAATGGTCGCTGCCGGCCGGGTAGACTTGACGCTGGACAGTATGGAGGTTGTCCGGCATTCGATCCGGTTGCAAGACCCAGACATTCTTGATCAGATCGAATTTCTGGACCCTGCCCTTGCGCGGCAGGAAATACACATTGCCGTTTCAGGCTTTCGGGACGATCACAACCGTATCGTGTCTGATTTTAATGCAGCTCTGCAAGAAATGCGGGAAGACGGTTCGCTTGCGCGACTTCTCAAAAAACACCAGATCGATTAGGCGCGGCACGTGGGGGATCCATTAAACAACCGCCTGGCAAAACGGCTACTGGTCTGGGTGCTGGTCTGCAGTGCCCTGCTTTCCGCCTTGGCGACGACAGTTCAGCTATATGCGAACTTCCAGCGTCAGGAGGCGGCCCTTTTTGACGTAAAGGTGCAGATCGAAAAGGGTTTTGCCCAGAGCCTCAGCTCGGCATTGTGGTCCTACGACACAGAGCAGGTCGATCTGCTGCTGGACGGCATTTTCGCCGAAGCCGATATTTCATCTCTGAAACTGTCATCAGATGATCTGGTCTGGGAACGCGGGCCGGTTGATCCTGACGAACAGCTGCAAATGCAGGAAGTCCAGCTATCATACACGGACCCTGTCCTGGGCGAGACGGTTCTGGGGCAATTGGAACTGGGGCTGAGCCGCGCGCGCATCTGGTCAAACCTTTACGCGCTCGTTTTGGTGGTGTTTCTGTCAAATCTTGCAAAGACAGGTTTTGCGGCGATTGCCATTCTTGTCATCTTTCAGCGCATTGTCAGCCGTCACCTGCGCGACATCGCATCTTACGTGTCGCAACCCAAGTGGCTGACGGAGGGACCGGAACTCAAACTGGATCGCCAAAATATCTCCGGAGAAGACGACCTCGATGCGATTTCTTAGGCGGTCAATGAAACGCGCGCCCGCATGGTCGATTATGACAAGAACCTGAGTGCAGCTTCCGCCCAGCTTCGGGTTGTTCTGGATACCACCGTTAACGGTATTATCGGGCTGGATTCTGAGGGAATGGTGCAGGTCATCAATCCCGCTGCCCGTCACATGCTGGCCGGAAAATCCGAAAGCACCCCCTTTAGCTGGCCATCGCCAATCAAGTTTCTCGACATCGCGGACATGCATCCGCTGGATGCGTCTTCCGATCCGATCAACCGCGCGCTGGCCGGGCAAATCCTGAAGGGCGAGACCCATCTCATGACAAGGCTTGGACAGGTCGAAAATCGCTATGTTCGCATCTCCAGCGCCATTGTCAGCGACCCCACAAGCCCCTTGAGGACCGTAATCGTGCTGGACGACGTCTCGCTGCTGGAGAAAAACCGCCAGCAGATCGAACGTAAAGGGCGGCTGGATGCACTGGGTCAGCTGACCGGCGGTATTGCACATGATTTCAACAACCTGCTCGCGACCATTCTTTATGCGATGCAGTTGACCCGGGCTGACAATATTTCCGAGCGGTCTGACCGGGTTCTTGCCACAGCCCTGAAAGCGGTTGAACGCGGTCGCGACCTGACCGGACGTCTGCTTGCCTTTGCCAAACGCCAGCCCGGCCTTGAACGATCACGCCCCCTTTCCGAGACATTTGCGGAATTCGAAGCGCTGGCCCGCCCTGCGATCGAGGAAACGGTAGAGATATCGCTGGCAGCGCCCAATCCGGAATTGCTTGTCTACTGCGATCACGGGCAACTGGACAACGCTCTGTTGAACCTTGTGCTGAACAGCCGCGACGCGATCATGCGCAGCGGCAAAGGCAGCAAGATCATGATCAAGGCCCGCGCTATTGACGAGGTTGATGTCGACCTCCTGCTGCGCCGTGAAAATCCACACGCCTATATCACTCAAGGCATGCGCGAAGAGCACGCCGAGGATGTGGCCCGGCACGACGCCAAGGCCTATCGCTACGTTGAAATCTCGGTCACGGATGACGGCCCCGGCATGTCGGAGGAAGTCAAAAGCCGCGCCATAGACCCGTTTTTTACGACCAAAGACAGCAACTCAGGCACCGGTCTCGGCCTGTCGATGGTCTATGGGTTCATTCAGCATTCCGATGGTGAGTTACGCATCTATTCGGAAATGGGATTTGGCACGACAATTCGCCTGATCCTGCCGCGTGGAACGCCGGAAAATGAACGCGAGGGCCCGATGGTGCGTTTGCCCGCCAGACAGGGCCAGGGACAACGCATTCTGGTGGTCGAAGATGAGCCAAGCCTTTTAGCCGTTATGGAAGATCTGCTGATGGAACTGGGCTTCAATTTCGTGCCCGCAACATCGGGGGCGGAAGCGCTCAAGATCATAGAGAACGGCGACGAAGTTGATCTCGTCCTGACCGACATTGTCATGCCCGGCGGCATTGGCGGGTTTGAGCTTGCCAATCGTATCCGACTGCTCCGAGAGGATGTGCCGATTGTTTACATGTCGGGATATACCGGGTTCACATCAGCGGAGATGGGCGATGTCGTGGCCCCGTTGTTACAAAAACCTTGCCCGCCGGTGGAATTGGCAGAAGTTCTGAGTAACGCGCTGGCCAATTCAAAATCTTCTATCTAAGATTGCATTAATATCATCGGATCATCGATTCCGGGCGACCAACCATCGGCGTTTTTTACCCCAATCGGTTCGCAATACGGTCCGTTGTCGCAAAATTAATGGGGTGGCTCTTGCTCGACATACTATTGATGGAAGATGACGCGGATCTCGCGTCGGTTTTGCGGGAAGTTTTGAGTGAAGAAGGTCATACCGTCACCATTTGCGAATCCGCAACCGAAGCCTTTGCAGCTCTGGAAAAAGTCCAATTTGATCTTTTGATCACGGATATCATTGTTCAGAAAAACAAGGTCCCCATTCCTGATGGCGGCATCTCGCTGATTGCGCGCTTGCGCGGGCCGCTCAACAATCAACTTGAACCCTGGATGAAAAAAATGCCGATCATTGCGGTGTCCGGGGCCATCCATAATCCCGGCATGTCCAATCTTCTGAAGATTTCAAGGGATCTGGGCGCGGACATTACGCTTGCCAAACCGATCGATACGCTCGATCTGCTGCATGCCATCAATACGCTGACAAGAAAATAGGCATAGCCCTATCGCCGGTCGGCGCTCCAGATATCCAAAAGCGACATGGCGATCTGCTCCTGCATGTCGGCATAGAGCACGATTTTGAGCCTTTCGCGGCCCATGTGATTGGCCAGAGAGATCAATTCGCCACTCTCGATCTCCTTGTGCGACATGCTGAACGGCAACCACCCCACCCCCATGCCATTGAGGACCAATTCCTTGATACCACTGGAGAAAGCGGTCTCGCATACGGCGTTATTGCTGAAGGTTTGGGTGCCAAACGGGCGTTCCGAAGCGTTCAGAACCTCCCCGAAATAGCTGCTTTCAGGATAGACGATGGCTGGCGCATCAACGGGTAGCGAACCATCATCCCGAACCGCGTAGCGCAGCCCACCCCCGACAAGCGGCACAAGATAGTCATGTCCCCAAAATGCCCGCCTGATTGTGCCGGCGAAAGGCAGGGGCGCCGCGTTATCAGCCTCATAGCAGAGTAGAATATGCGCATCACCGCGCAAAAACATGGTGACGCAATCACCCAGGTTTCCCGGGCGCAACCGGAATTTCAGAGACGGAAAATGCCGTTTGGCGTGTAATGCCATGTCTGGATATGTTGAAATCACGGAGGCATGTTGAGCCGCCAGCGAGACCGTCGAGCTAGCCGGATCGAAATGGGCGATCTTTCCACGCAAATCCCTGATGCGCCCGATCAAAGCCCGTATTTCCGCCTCGTTTGCACCCAAAGCCGGGCTGATCTCAACCGAGTTAGCCGCGCGGGTCAGGACCTGTGTACCAAGCCAGTTTTCAAACCCCCTGATACGTCGGGAAAAGGCAGGTTGTGTAATATTGCGGCGCGCCGCGGCGCGGGTCATGTTGCCCTCTTCCAAAAGAACAAGGACGTCATCAAGCCATTGCAAATCCATTTGGCACCCCCAGGCAAACAATATGTATGGGTGGCCCAAAGAAAAAGCATTATTTTTAAGCCATAGTCTTTGGCATTCTTTGCCTGATCACATTTTGAAGGATATGGATGCGTGCCTGAAAACAATCTCTTGTCTGAGCGGAATGACCAACAGTCGCCGGAGTTGACGCTCAGCCTGTGCAAGGATCTCTCTATCGCACTGGCGAAGTTCCCAAAGGTGCGTCTGGGGCATCTGCCAACGCCGCTGGAACCGATGGACCGGCTGAGCGAACTTTTGGGGGGGCCTCGGCTATGGGTGAAACGGGATGATTGCACCGGGCTTTCGTCAGGGGGCAACAAGACACGCAAGCTGGAATATCTGATGGCCGACGCGCAGGCTCAGGGCGCAGATACGATCATCACGCAGGGTGCGACGCAATCAAACCATGCGCGTCAAACCGCGGCAGCGGCAGCGAAACTGGGCATGGCCTGCCACATCCTGCTGGAGGATCGCACGGGCTACAACGACGACAGCTACAATCTGAGTGGCAACGTGCTCATGGACCGTCTGCATGGCGCGACCGTTTCAAAACGTGGCGGTGGCACCGACATGAACGCGGAAATGGCGACGCTTGCCGAAAAACTCCTGCAAGACGGGCGTGCGCCCTACGTCATCCCCGGTGGTGGCTCCAATCCGATCGGGGCGCTCGGTTACGTCAACTGTGCCCGTGAAATCGCGGAGCAGGCAACAAACATCGGCCTGAAAATTGATGCCTTCGTGCACGCGACAGGCAGCTCGGGCACCCAAGCGGGTCTCGTGACGGGATTGGCCGCAATCCGCAGCGACATTCACCTGCTCGGTATCGGTGTGCGCGCGCCGCAGGAAAAGCAGGAGCAGATGGTTTTTGATCTGGCCCAGCGTACGGCGGATTATCTGGGAACCGGCATCAATATCGACCGCGCCATGGTCAGAGCCAATTGTGACTACGTGGGCCCCGGATATGGGTTGCCAACCGATGGGATGAAGGAAGCCGTCAAGTTGCTGGCCCGGACCGAAGGGCTGCTATTTGACCCAGTTTATTCAGGCAAAGGGCTGGATGGCCTTATAAATCTCGTTCGCGGCGGTCATTTTGGAGATATGGAAAACGTCGTTTTCTTGCATACTGGAGGAAGTGCCGCGCTTTTCGGCTATCCTGAGACCTTCGATCTGCACGGCTACACAGAATAACAATAAACACGAAAAAAGAACCAACAAGGAGAGACATTCATGTCATTTAGAAAAACGTTCATCACGGCAACAACGGCGATTGGCTTGTTCAGCGCCCCGGCTTTTGCAGCCGAGGAAGTCAAGATCGGCGTGCCGTCCTGGACCGGTGCCCAGGCCATTGCCCATCTGCTCGCGGCTGTTGTTGAAATGCGTATTGGCGGGACTGCGGAAATGGTGCCTGGCAACAACGCAACAATCTTCCAGGCCATGGATCAGGGCAAAGGCGACATTGACGTGCACCCTGATGTCTGGCTGCCCAATCAGGAAAGCTTCACCAAGAAGTATGTGGATGAAGCTGGTACGGTCACCCTGTCCGCCAATCCCTATGAGGGCAATCAGGGTTTCTGCGTTTCCCAGGATTTCGCAAAGGCCAACAGCATCACCGACATCGCCGATCTGGGCCGTCCCGATGTGGCCGCGCTGATGGACAGTGATGGCAATGGCAAGGGTGAAATGTGGATCGGTGCACCCGGCTGGGCCTCGGCGAATGTCAACGAGGTGAAGGTGCGCGACTACGGTCTGCTCGACTTCGTAGAACCGATCCGCGCAGAGGAAAGCGTGAAGACAGCACGTGTGAAAGATTCCATCGCCAAGGGAGAGGGCTACGCATTCTATTGCTACAAGCCGCACGCCATCTGGTATCAGTTCGATGTCGAGATGTTGAGCGAGCCTGCCTTTGATCCGGCCAAATACGTGATGGTGCAACCATCCGATGACGCGGATTGGTATGAGAAATCCAATGTGGCCTCCAAGGACGCGCTGAAGGCCGTGCAGATCGCTTGGTCCAATTCACTGGCCGACCGCTCCCCTGCCATTACAGAGTTCTTTGAACGGTTCTCTCTGAGCGCGGATGACGTCAGCAACTTTGCCTATGAGATCAGCGGCAAAGGCCGTGATGCCGCAGAGGTTGCGCGTGAATGGGTCGATGCGAACCCGGAGCGCGTGGACGCCTGGCTGGGCCTCTGATCCTCTGAACATCGACCGGGCTTGAGAGCTTTGAGCCCGGTCACTGCGCCCCGGATGCGCCTCACCATCAAACGCCAGCCAATGGATGGAACGCTATGAGCGATGACACTGTTGTCGAGATTTCCAATGTCTGGAAAATTTTCGGCGCCCACCCCGAAGCCGCGCTGAAAGCCATTCGAGAGCAAGGTCTCGATAAAGCCCAGGTATTGGCCCAACACAACGCCGTCGTCGGTGTTGCTGATGTCAGCCTGTCGGTCAATCGCGGCGAAATTTTTTGCATCATGGGGCTTTCCGGCAGCGGAAAATCCACCCTAGTGCGCCATTTCAACAGACTTCTGGAACCGACCGCCGGGAAAATCCTGATCGAGGGAACGGATGTGATGGGTCTTGAACCCGGCGATCTGCAAACATTCCGCAACCGCAAGATCGGGATGGTTTTTCAGAATTTCGCGCTGATGCCGCACCGCTCCGTTCTCGACAATGTCGCCATGCCATTGGAGATCCGTCAGGTCAGCAAGAATGACCGCATGCGGCAGGCGGCCGCCATTCTGGACATCGTGGAACTGGGTGCCTGGGGGTCAAAGTTTGCGCATGAACTCTCTGGCGGCATGCAACAGCGCGTGGGTCTTGCCCGGGCCCTTGCCGCCAATCCCGATGTCTTGTTGATGGACGAACCCTTCAGCGCGCTTGACCCGCTGATCCGCCGTCAGTTGCAGGATGAATTCATCCGCCTTTCGCAAATCCTCAAGAAGACCACGATTTTCATTACCCACGACCTTGACGAAGCTGTTCGGATCGGGGACCGCATTGCGATCATGCGCGACGGTCGACTGGTTCAGATCGGCACGGCGGAAGAAATCGTGATGAACCCGGCAGATGACTATGTTGCAGATTTCGTAGCCGGCATTTCCCGTCTGAAAGTCGTTAGGGCCCATGCGGTCATGCAAAAACTCGAGGCCTTCGTGCAAAGCTCCGGACCCATCGCTACGGACGCACCACGGGTCAACGAAAGCGAAACGCTCAGCACGCTTATCAATCTCGCAATCGATCACGACAGTCCCATTCTGGTTGAGGACCAGGGACAAGATATCGGTGTCATTACCCGTGCAGACATCCTGCGCACTGTGGTTGAAGGAACGGAAATGTCATGACTGACGCAGCTCAAAACCCGCTGGAAGCGACAGACACGGATGTGGCACGCGCCTATGCCGCCGAGCGCCGCGAAAACATCCGGACCTTCGTGCGCACCAATCCGGAATACTACATCACCCAATTCGACAAGATCGGTGCCAGTGCGAAGTTTACCGCAACATTCAATGCCATGGCGGGGCTGTTTGGCCCCATTTGGTTTGGTGCGCGGGGTTTGTGGTCCTGGGCCCTGCCCTTCCTGATCCTGGAGACAATGGCCTTCGTTCAGATTGCACGTGGTCTTTTTGGCGATCTCGCGGCAGATGCCCGCGCCCGCATCGCCTCTATCGAGGGGACGCTGGAGCTGAGGCAACAGCAGCTTGCGGCCGCCATTGAAAGCGGCTCGGACAAGGTGGACGTGTATCAGCGCACCGTGGATTCTCTGGAAGCCGCCATCGGCGGTATTCGCGCCGAAGCGGAAGTAATTGCAAGCCAAGGTGTCTGGATTGCCCTTTCCGGGCTGGCCATTCTGATCATCGCCAAGGCGGTTCAGGCAACGGTTGCCAATTGGGCACTCGAAGCCCGCTTTTCCGATTGGCTGTCTGACCGGACAGTCCGCTCTGGTCTGCCGGTTTCGCATATTGTTTTCAGCGCGATTTTCATGGTGCTGATCGTCTGTGCCGCCATGCTTCACTACAGTTTGCCGGGACGTTTTACGCTTTTGAGCGACTTCCCGACAAATCCCAATTACCGGCTGAACAGCATTGCCTGGGTCGAAGCCTTCTTCGCCTTTTGCGTCGCCAACGGTGAAGCGCTTTTCGATCTCATCACCTATGGCATCAGGTTGATTCTCGACGCGTTGGAATTGATCTTCGTCAGCACCCCCTGGATCGTGATCGCTAGCCTGATCATCCTGCTGACATGGCTGACTGCGGGCATTCGCACCGCCATATGGTCGGCAGCGTTTCTGTCCTACATGGGGCTGTTGGGGTTCTGGGAGAAAGCGATGACAACGCTGGCCCTGCTTGGCACAGCGGCCTGCCTGTCGATCCTGATCGGCATACCGCTGGGCATGTTCTGCGCCCGGCGTCCGCGCTTTTATGCTTTCATCCAGCCGATCATGGATTTCATGCAGACCATGCCTGCTTTCGTTTTCATGATCCCGGTCATCGCCTTTTTCGGCACCGGCAAACCGGCAGCGGTTGTGACAACGATGATCTTCGGCGGCACACCAGTGGTGCGCCTGACGGTGCTGGGATTGCGTGGTGTGCCGGAAAGCGTGCGTGAAGCCGCAATCTCCTTTGGCGCGAACAAATGGTACCTGCTGACGCGGGTTGATCTGCCTCTCGCCAGCCCGTCCATCCGGGCCGGGATCAACCAAACCATCATGCTGTCGCTGGCAATGGTTGTCGTTGCCTCGCTGATCGGAGCCAAAGGGCTGGGTGAGGACGTCCTGGAGGCGCTGCAATATGCCAACGTCGGTCAGGGTATTCTGGCCGGATTTGCGATCCTGTTCTGCGCGATGATCCTTGACCGCATTGTTCAGGGTCAGCGAAAGTGACACCTCTGGTCTTCGTCCATGGGTTCATGGGCGGCAGCGCTCAATGGGCGCTGCAACAGGACACGCTTGCAGCCTCCAGAGAGCTGATTGCGGTTGATCTGCCAGGCTTTGGAGAGAACCGCGACCTGCCTGTGATCAACACGATCAAGGGGTTCGCGGATTGGGTGATCGCAAAACTCGACGCCAAGGGGATTGGCACGTTCAACCTGATGGGCCATTCGATGGGCGGCATGATTGCGCAACAGATCGCGCATCAGGTACCAGACCGAATTGAAAAGCTTGTCCTCTATGGCACGGGGCCCAACGGCCTTTTGCCGGGGCGATTTGAGACCATCGAGCAGAGCAAAATCCGCGCGCAACAGGACGGCGTGCGAAAAACAGCGCGTCGAATTTCCGCCACCTGGTTTGTCGACAGCACCATCGCACCCGAGTACCCCGCCTGCGCGGCAATTGCCGAACAGTCCGCAGCCAAGGCGCTGGCCGCAGGTCTAGATGCGATGCGGGACTGGTCGGGCATGGAATTCCTGAAGACGGTCGCTTCCGAAACTCTGGTAATCTGGGGAGACAGCGACCGCACCTATCAATGGAGCCAGCCGGAACTTCTTTGGCGGCATATTCCGAACGCGCATCTTGCTGTGGTCCCCGGATGCGCCCATGCGGTGCATCTGGAGAAACCACAGATTTTCAATATGCTGGTCGAAGATTTTCTGCGGACCTAATGCGCCTTGCCACCGATCTGACGGCCCTGCTCTGCCCCGACCAAGGGGCAGACGACACAGGTCCAAACCCGCTGCGTCGGTCCAGCAGAGTGGGTGTCAGTTACCAGTAATCTGAACGTTGCCCGCCACTCTTGCACCGCTTTCGGAAGTCATTGTCTTAGCTGTCACATCCGCCTGCACGGTCGATGTAGAGGCCAATTTCAGGTCATCACACTGCAATTTCCCTTTGTGCTTACCTTCAATCGAAACGGATTTCGCCGACAGCGCCCCATTTATGGCCCCACCTGTCTGCACAATGACGGATTGCGCCGTGACATCACCAACGACTTTGCCTTTGACGTCAACACTGCCTTCATCCGATTTGATGTTGCCTTCAATCGTCAGGTCTTCTTCGATGACTGAACTTGCCAAGTTGAATTTCCTTTCTGCGTGACACTACAACCCTAGACTGTATTAGGCGGATTGAACACCCAAGCCGTCAGAGGCTGCGACCGGCAGCATAACCGGGTCCATTTCCGGTTGTGAATGCCTCATGTAGCAAGGGGCGGAAATCCGCCCCTGCCCCTTTCCAACGCTTTGCGCCCCCTTAGCGATTAAGGAACTCCAGCGCGTATTTGTCCTCCACATCCGGGACGGGATGATCCTCGTGCAGCGATTTCACGATGCCGTAGATCATGAACAGCAAGATCACCGCAATCGGCAGGCCGGCCACAATGGATGCGGTCTGCAGGGCACTCAGGCCCCCGGCAAGCATCAGCACGCCAGCCACAATACCCGCCGTGAGCCCCCAGAAGATACGGAACTTCACCGGTGGGTGTTCGTCACCCATCGACAACATGGTGCACATGACCAACGTACCGGAGTCAGAGGAGGTCACGAACCACGAGATCAGCAGAACGGTGATCAGGACGGTGATCGGATAGGTCAACCACGTATAACCAAACCCTGCCACGGTCTGAAACACGCCCGCCGCGTAATCGTTGTTCACCGCATCCATCACGCCGGCCTTGTAGAACAGGTCAACACCCGCCGCGGCCCCGCCGAAAACCCCCATCCAGAGCATCACAACCGATGTCGGGATCAGCAGCACGCAGAAACAGAACTGCCGGATCGTGCGCCCCTTGGAGACCCGCGCAATGAACAGCCCCACAAATGGGCACCAGGCAATCCACCAGCCCCAGTAGAAGATGGTCCACCAGCTTTGCCACTGGTTCTCCGGATCGCCATTGATCCAGAACCCCATCGGGATGACATTCCACAGATAGTCGCCAAATCCGGAAATCGTGATCCCCAGCACGAACGCGGTTGGCCCCAGAATAATGAAGAGGATCAGCAATCCGATGCTGGCCATCACATTCGCCTCAGACAGGATACGCACGCCTTTGCCCACCCCTGATGCGGCCGAAGCCGTACCCAGGCAGGTGATGATGGCAACCAGAATCAATTGATTGGTCTGCGTGTTGCTCATCCAGCCGAGGCTTTCCAGACCCGCTGCAATCGGCGTCACTCCCAGACCCAAAGACGTGGCCAATCCGAAGATCGTGCCAAAGACACCGATCAGGTCAACCAGATGCCCCCAAGGTCCGTAAATACGTTCCTTCAGCACGGGATAGAGAGCGGTGCGTAGGGTCAGGGGCAGATCGCGCCGATAAGAGAAGTAAGCAAGCGACAGGCCAACCAGCACGTAGAGCCCCCAGCCATGAAAACCCCAGTGAAAATTGGTCACGGTCACGGCGGCAATTGCGGCATCCACACTCCCGGCTTCCGCGCCGGTCCGGTCCAGAAACGGGCTGCCCTGAATGTGGTACATCGGCTCGGCGACGCCCCAATAGATCAGGCCTGAGCCCAGACCCGCACTGAACAACATGCAGATCCATGAAAATGTGGAGAAGTCGGGCTCATCGTCATCCTTGCCCAGTTTGACGTCTCCAAACCGGCTGATCATCAGCCAGAAAACGAAGAAAAGAGCCGCGTTCACCACCAGTACATAGAACCAGTCCATTGTCCCGATGATGAAGTTCTTACCGGCGGAAAAGACCTCGCTCGACCGTTCCACATCCATGATCGTGTAGAGCACGAAGCCGAGTATCATCAGCATCGACAGGATCCCCATCAAGGGGTTCATCCCCTTGAAGAGCCCCGAGCTAGCGACCAGATTTTCCGGTCTGTTACTTGTTTGATCACTCATCTTGTTAATACCTCTATGTCCTGTTTTCCGGCTTAGCGGACTGTGCCAGCGGCACCCTGTCGGGCTCCGGCAGACATCCAGATGTCAAATTGCTCTTCCAGACGGGCATGATTTTCGGCCCACCATTCTGCATCCGACCGAATGAATTGCTTGTCCTCATAGGCCGGACCATTGGGAATCTGGTTCAAGGTCGCGTCCGACAAAAGCGCCAGGGATGATTTTCGCGTCGGCCCGTTGGGCAGATGAGACACCATGTCAGCCAGGGCTTTGGTGCTACTCGCATACCGAATGAACTCAATTGCCTGCGATTTGTAGCGGCTGCCTTTCGGAATGCCGAACAGGTCCAGCTCAATCACGCGCCCGTCCATGTTCACGGTGAAATCCGCGCCCTCTTCCTGCGAGGCCGTCACACCCGTCGTGGCCCAGATCATCGACATGGTCACGTCGCCTGAGTTCAACATCCGCACCGGTTCCCGGCCCGCTTGCCAGACTTGCAGACCGGACCTGATCTCGTCCATCTTGGCGAAGGCCTGCGCGACACCTTCTTCGGTTTCAAGCATCGGGTAGACGTCCTTGCGCGCCACCCCATCTGCCATCAACGCCCACTCCATGATCACCGAGGGGTCATCCCGAATGGCGCGCGCGCCTGGGTAGGCATCCGTGTCGAAGAAATCCGCGATGGTAGTTGGTGGGTTGTCGGCAAATTCCGAATTGCTATAGGCAAAGGCGGTCGCCCAGACGATCACCCCAACGCCACAATCATTCAGCGCGCCCGGGACGAAATCGTCACCCGATGCAGCTCCATCCGCACCATTCGGCAAAGCGATCCCAGACAGGTCTTCGAGAAGCCCTTCTTTGCAGGCCCGCAAAGAATCCGCCTGCGTCAGATCAACAACATCCCAAATGACGTTCGCGCTTTCCACCTGATTTCGGATTTCATCAATGCCGCCATTGTAATGGTCGACATGGATGCGGACCGCGTTTTCTTCCTCGTACGGCCTGACAAACCCCAGCATCTGGCTGCGCATGTAAGGACCGGTCCAGGAAGTGAAGGTGATTTCCGGTTGCGGCGATGCAGATGAACCTTCTGCCGTCTGCGCATGCACCGAGGCAGCGCTCAGGAAAGCCGCTGCCGCACCAAGCGCAATGAATGCCCCAGAAAACCTGGTTCGATGTCGTTTCATGAAATGTCCTCCCGTTATGGCCGTGACGTTTGAGCAACCCATGCGCCCTGCAAACCGGGCACATTCCCTGACCTGCCATGATCAGTTCTGCGTAACTCAAGACTTTCTTCCGCACAGGTTCGACAGCACGCATGTCAACTGACCGAAATGACGAGCTGAACTTCCTGTATCATTTTGAGTCTTCGGCCCATTGAACGCGGTAAGCGGAAAAAAAACAACCGATAGCTGTGGTTGGCCGATTTATCGCCCTGTATCTGAGCCCCGGGTATTCCCACCACAAACGTTCCGTAGCCGCTGAAGCCTGACCTTTGCTACGCGATCAGATTGCCCGGATCGGATCAAGAATAGCTAAACCTGCCCAATTATAGCGTTTGACGAAATGCCTGAGACATCACACAGCACCTAATGCGTTGAAATCTCTGATTTCAGGCAGCGCCGGGTGATTCAGGTTTTTCGCATAGCGCCATAATTGCAAAAGCTCAGCGATGCCTGGGCGGTAAGCTTCGCGCAGGATTTCCAACGACGATCTGTCCGGGCGCGACATCCTTTGTAACAACGCTACCCGCGCCGATGACCGCGCCATCTCCAACCGTAACACCTGCAAGAATGATCGCTCCCCCGCCAATCCAGACGCGTTGGCCGATATGCACCGGATGCGCGATCTCAAGACCGTCCACGCATCGTTTGACCGGATCCTTATGATGTTCCGCGCAATATATCTGAACGTTTGGTCCAAGCTGGCATTGGTCGCCGATGATCACCTCAGCGCAATCAAGAATGGTGCAGCCGGCATTCAAGAAGACGTGATGGCCAAGCTTGATATTGATCCCGTAAGCGCAATGAAAAGGAGCTTCGATAATGGCGTCCTGCGCCTCGATGAGTTGGCCAAGTTTTGGCCCGATGGTACCGCGCGCCTCAGGCGGTAGAGAATTGTGCTGATGGACCGCTGCACGGGCCGCCACTCTGAGTGCTTCAAGTTCATCGTCAAGGCAGGTGTACCATTCACCCGCCGCCATCTTCTGGCGTTCAGTTTTGGCCATGACCTACACCTCTCCTGTTCTGCGCAACACCAGCTTAAGATGCGACACGCCGCGCGCGCAAATCCTGTCTCTCGGCGCGCATTCTGAATCAGAAACCTTCGCTACGCGTCACATTAGATAGCGCATATAATATATTGCAAATAAAACATTATCTCTATCATAGGACGCGGCCATTCTACCTTTCAAACTGACCAACCCGATCAAACACCACCTCTCCTTGCAGGAGTGTTGCCTCTATCGTGACGGTCGCGATCTCAGATACCGACATGTCAAGAATATTGTCGCTCAGCACCACAAGATCGGCAAATTTACCGACCTCAATAGACCCGGTGCGATCCGCGTGCCGCAAGGCAATGGCTGCATTGATTGTCATCGCTTCAATGGCGCTGGCCACATTCGGGAACCCGTTGTTTTCCCGGCCGACCGCCGCCGCGATTTTGACCATGGGATTCAACTCATCGGCGTCCCAGTCACTGCTCAAGGTGACCGTCGCACCTGCGTCAAGTAAAGCGCCGGCGGGCAGCAAGCGGTCAACACGGTCCCCGATAAACGCGCCGATGAAGTTTTGATATTCCGCACTCAACGCACTTGGCGCGAGTTGCAGATCAGCGATCGCGTCTAACTCGGCAAAGCGTGGATAATCGCTGGGATGGGCAAGGTAGATGTGCGTCAACCGATGTGGACCGGATTGAGGGTCGGCCTGTTCAATCGCATCCAGCGCCAGGCGGGTCCCGTAATCTCCCGTGACGTGAAAATGGAGCTGGAATCCAGCGGCACTCAGCTCCCGCGCCGCTCGAAAGAGCGCTTGCTTTTCAAAATACAGAAATCCGCGTTCTTCCTCGGTGGGCAGAGCCAAAGCTTTTTCATAAGGCTCCAGCAGGGCGCCTGTTGCCTGGCTCAGAATGCCATCCACATAGATTTTGGCCACGTTGAACCGCACCCTGCGGTCAGGATCATTGTGAAAAATCGCGCGTAGTTCCGAGAGTTGATCATCCAACGAGCGGTCAGGATAGATATAGAACGCGTTGGAGGCACGCAGTGTCAGCACACCTGCGTCCTCTGCCCAGTTCCACACCTGATGGTGGCCCTGAGGCCAGTAGCCACCCGCGTCACTTACGGACGTTACGCCGTTGCGATTAAGTTCTGCGGCTGCATCAAGCAGGCTGTCGTAAGCAAAATCCAGATTTCCCTGAGTTGGCGGAAAGGCCGCCGACCGCAGATTATGCGGTGCATTTTCCAGAACGATGCCATTGGGCGTGCCTGCTGCATTCCGCAAAATGATGTTGCCGTTGTTCTGATCCACGGCCCGGTCATATCCTACCGCTTCCAATGCCCGCGAATTGGCCCAGGCTCCATGCCCGATGTCATCCAGGATCAAGACGGGTTTGTCCGGGACAACCACGTCCAAAACGGCGACGGGGTTATCATGCAGCTCCAGCAGATTGACCATATTCACGTTTGCGCCCAGCACCCATGGTCCGGTTTCACCGTTTTTGGCACATTCCGTGACCGACGCGATATGGCCTTCCAGATCATCAAATGCTTCGAAGGGGCATAAAACGGCATTTATCCCGGCCTCGACCGCATGCACATGAATATCCTGGAACCCCGGCAGAACCATCTTGCCCGCCAGATCAACGACATCCGCCTGTGGCCCGGCCTGGGCGATCACTTCGGTCTCTGATCCCACCGCAACAATGAAACCATCAGCATCGATCGCAACCGCTTCCGCCCAATCTCTGGTGTTGTTGACTGTGAATACAGCGGCATTTGTCAGAACTAGGTTCTGGGCCTCTGCGGAGACGCCAAAAAGGACAAGCGTCGAAAACAACACAGGCGACCAGATGATTTTTTTCACAAGAAAACTCCCTTATCGCGTGACCTGAGCTACAGACTGGCCAATGAAAGATTCGCTATGCAGTTGATTTGCCATCCGACGCTGCAAATGCTGTTCACGCCAATCGGCCGCCAACAGGCCCATTACCAACATGCACATTCCCGCGGTGATCGGCGACCAAAATCGCGAGCGTTCACCGATGCCGCGCGCTCGGCAGATGGCCGAACCGGAGCTTATATTCCTGAGAGAACCGGCCCAGATGCGAGAAGCCATTGGCAAAGGCGACGCTGGTCACGCTCGGCGGATCCCGACGCACATTCAGATGGTAACGCGCCGCATCCAGGCGTGCATTCCTCACAAACTGCATCGGCGTCACTCCAAAACGCCTTTTGAAGCCTTTTTTGCAGTGTACGCACATTCATATCTGCCGCCCCGGCAATATCCCGCAAGGAAATCGGCTCGCCCAGATTTACGTGAATGAACTCGATTGCCAGACGAATACCACGCGGCGACACACCGCTGTCCGCGCGGTCGATGACATGCGAAATGTTGCTCCTTTGGTGGATCAACAGGGCTTGCGCCAGATCGTATTCAACCCGCAGGTCTCTTCCGCTGAACGGCCCCCGGAACAAATGGCCGCCATCTATGGCCTTCGCACATGACAACGTCATCTGCCTCAGAGCGGCCCCGCTTTTTGTCGTCATATCGACCTCGGCATCAAACCTTATGGGCCCCGGCAAGGGCACATCTGTTAACTCCTCGGCGACGTTATCGAGGTGTGATTTGCGGATTTGCAGCAAGAGCTTCCTGCAAGAGGCCTGCCATTGCATATGCGTGCGCCTGTCAGGATTAAGCAACGATGCACAGTCAACACCGGCCTGTACCTCACTCCCTCGGTGCTGAATGAAGGCACGGCCGGACAGCGGGATTTGCAGCAGGTAAAAAGAGCCAAGACGTCCCGGATCAATGGTCACGTCCGCCCCGTAGTGCAGGTAGTTCACCGATATGTTTTTACCCGCAACGTGATTGTGTTGCACCGCAAGCGGCGCACCGCAACCTGCGATTTCAAGCCGGTGATCGCAGAATTTCTGGCCGACACAATACCGCGCTTCGTCGAGATCACCCGTTCTGAGCAGGGGATGGTCGGCGAGAAATACCTCGCTGGTCTGCAAAGCCTCAAATGTCATTTGATCCTTCCGTGCTGATCTGGAAGCCTAATCAGACAGAGGTCTTTTGCAAGAAAGATCGCGGCAATCCTCGGAAAGGTTCGTTTTTTGGATAAGTCGTTTGACCAACCTGTCGCAGACTATGGCAAATCAACGGGAGATATTTCATGGAAAAAGGCATCACAAAGGCCAACAACGGAATTGAGGGGTTGTCGTGGAATGTGGTCGGGCAGACCTACGTGCCCAAATTACTGAGCAATGACGCGTTCGTCTGGGAAGCTACATTGCCCCCCGATACTTTCGTCCCGCCACATGTTCACCCGACCCAGGATGAGTGGATCATCGTACAATCAGGCATTCTCGAAGTGGAATTCCTAGGTGATGTTCACAAAGCGGGACCGGGCGATACAGTGCGGATGCCGAAGGGCGAAGCTCATGGCATTTTCAACCGCTCGGGCAAGGAAGCAAAATGCATATTCGGCGTGGCACCCGCCCGCAAACTCTTTGACCTTTTCATCGAACTGGATGGCGTTACAGATCCGCAAGAACTGGTCCGCCTTTCTGCATTGCACGAAGTCGATTTCCTGCCGCCGCCTGCGGACGCGTAACAACACTGAATTCAGGGGAACAATCATGCCCAAAAGGAAAAAGGTCGCAGTCATTGGCGGCGGGGTAAGCGGGCTTGCCGCCGCCAAAGCCTTTGATGAAAAAGGACATCGCGTGGTCGGGTTTGAACGCAGCCACGATTTTGGCGGGGTTTGGGAACTGTCCAGATCTTACCCGGATGTTCAGACACAATCTCCCAAGGATCTTTATTGTTTCACCGACCACCCAATGCCGGATACCTATCCGGAATGGCCCAAAGGGCCGCAAGTCCACGCCTATCTTCATTCCTATGCCGCAAAACACAAATTGGCGCGTCTCTTTCGGCTCAACACAAACGTCGCAGCGATGAAGCCCCGCACTGACGGCCAACCGGGCTGGACATTGACCTTGAAGGCTGCCGGTGGAGAATGGACGGAAGATTTCGATTTTGTTGCCGTCTGCACGGGGCAGTTTTCGGATAAAAACGTGATTTCCCACCCTGGTCAGGAGGCGTTCATCGCAAGCGATGGCCAGGTGATGCATTCGTCGGATTACACCGATCCCGACATGGTCAACGGCAAAAACGTGGTTGTTCTGGGTGGATCGAAATCGGCCACCGACATCGCGGTGAATGCGGTCAATTCCGGCGCGAAATCCGTACGTCTGGTCTATCTGAAAAACGTCTGGCGCATCCCTTATTTTGTCGGTGGGATAAATTTCAAACGACTGCTCTACATGCGAGCGCAGGAGCAGCAGTTCAATCAATGGGGCAAAACCCCGTTGCAGCGGGTGATCGCTGCTGCTTTCAAACCTCTGGTATGGGTCAATTTTCGCGGGCTTGAGGCGCTGTTGAAGTTCCAGTTGGGCCTCAAGAAACACAATATGGTGCCAACCACGCCAATTGAAAAAGAGGTTTCCTGCTCCGTTCCGATTGTGACGCCCGGTCTTTTTGAGTGTCTGAATGCGGGCACGATCATCCCGGTGATCGGCACATTTGAAAGCTACCAGAAAGAAGGG
This sequence comes from Roseobacter sp. EG26, assembly GCF_049830555.1. Lineage (NCBI taxonomy): Bacteria > Pseudomonadati > Pseudomonadota > Alphaproteobacteria > Rhodobacterales > Roseobacteraceae > Roseobacter > Roseobacter sp. EG26. The sequence continues at coordinate 1,980 of NZ_JBNBLH010000002.1, read as the reverse complement.
CTGAAGCTCAGCACCGGCGAAACGGTACCTTGCGATCTGGCGATCCTGGCCACCGGCTGGAAGCTTGGAGTGCCCTATCTGTCAGAAGAGTATCAGGGCAAGCTGATCGAGGCTGATGGGCAATACCGGGTTTACCGCCTATCCGTGAACCCGGATTTACCGGACATGGGCTTTGTTGGTTTCAATTCCAGCTTCTGCACGGTTCTCTCCGCGGAAATGATCGCCAACTGGTTGGTCCGATACGCAGATGGCAAGCTGGCCCGGCAGCCCACCACAGATGACATGAATAGCAACATCGACATTATGTTGGACTGGAAACGAAATGAACGGCCCGCGGCCAAAATCTACGGTGGCCTGTGTTCAGCGCCCTTTCATTTCAAGCACTTCGATGAATTGCTCGCCGACATGGGGGCCAGAAAAACAAAGCGCAGCAATCCACTGGCAGAGCAGTTTTCGTATCCCGACGCGGCGGCTTACGGGGAATTCCTGGCCTCGGCACCGAGTTATCAGGCAGACTGACCAAGGGCGACACCTCTCCCAGAGCGCATCGCGCGCGGCCCTGCTTCAGCTTTTCGGATCAGGCAGGTTTTGCAGATCGCACAGCCCGATCTGAGCCATGGCAATACTCATCTCTTCGCTCAGAATGTCCCAAAGCCGGTTCAGGCCCTCCTCGCCGCCTGCGGCGATGGCAAATTGGAGTATCCGCCCGAAGAAGGTAAAATCTGCGCCAGAAAGCAAGGCCTTCAGCGCGTCTTCCCCGCTGCGCAATCCGCTGTCGAAAAACAGCGGGAACCCGGGACCAACGGCCTGACGCATCTGCGGCAACAGGGCAAAGGGTGACGGCGCACTTTCCAGCTGCCGCGCCCCGTGGCTTGAAACCTGTATCCCGTCTACCCCTTTCGATTTCAACGCCACCGCATCTTCCAGATTGAGGACGCCCTTGACGACCAGCTTGCCCGGCCAGACGTCTCGCATGCGTGCCAGCGTTTCCCAATCTGCTCGGGCACGGCTTTCAGTTCGATCGAACTCATAGCCAGGCATGTCAAAATTTGCCATTTGTGGCTTGCCCTTAAAGAGCGCCGCCAGCGACCAGCGCGGATGCAGGGCAAAATCCACAAACTGTCGCGGCCCGATCCGGAAGGGCATTTTGAACCCGTGCCGCAATTCGCGCGGTCGGCGTCCTACCTCTGGCACATCGACCGTCAGCACAAGAGTCTGATAGCCGGCCTGCCTGGCCCGTTCCACCAGCTTGAATGTCCCGGTCCCATCACCACTGAAATATATCTGAAACCACGCATGCCCCTGTGCCACTTCAATTATTTCTTCCAGTGGTGTTGACGCGACGGTCGACACCCCATGCGGCACCTTGTATCGCGCAGCCAGCCGCGCCAGCATCAGGTCAGCACCGGACCCGGAGAGATTGCACATCCCCATGGGGGCGATGCCAAAGGGTCGCTCTGCATCCGCACCAAACAGCGTGGTGGCCAGCGACCGGTTGCTGACATCCCGCAAGATGCGCGGGCTCAGGGTCATCTTATCCAGTTCTCTTCGGTTTCTTTCGGCGCCGGTTTCCCCGCCCGCAGCGCCGTCGATGTAGTCGAAGACCATCCACGGCAGGCGCCTGCGGGCGAGGCGGCGGGCGTCTGCTGCGGAGTGGATATGGGCGGCGGCGGGCATCGGTTCAGGCCTGAACTGCTTTCATGAACCGATCACGGATCACCACCGGGTCCATCGTGATCACCGGCAGCTTGATGTTGCCGCTGTCGCATTTGCTCACGATCACGGTCATCTCCTTGCTGTCGATGGCCGCTTGCAGCGCGGCCCCGGTCTCTTCCGCCTTGCAGGTGACGACGTTCTCGCAACCACATGCTTTTGCGACATTTTCCAGCTTGGTTTTCTTGCCTGCATAGGTCGGTTGATCGCCAGTGGAGCCGTAAGAGCCATTGTCGATGATCAGCAGAATGTAGTTGTCGGCCACGT
>NZ_JBNBLH010000029.1:0-13013 GCF_049830555.1 Roseobacter sp. EG26 | reverse complement strand
GTCTTCCTCGACGACAATGTCGCCGTCGGACAGGACGGGCACTGGGCCTACGGGAATGTTCCCTTCAACGGGGTTCAGGATCTGGGAGGCAGTGACGATCCAACATTTGACGCGGCAAAACTCTGGGGCACGATAATCGAAGGGCAGGTTGTTCTTTCCGAAGAAGCCCGCCTGCCGGATGCCGAAGAGGACACCGTGTTAGACACTGAAGGCATTTATCCGTCTGACGTGGAGGAAACTCACTTGCCGGGTGCCGAAGAAGACTCCGTCATTGAAAGGCAAGAGGACTACGCGTTTTACGAGGATGTATTCCTGCTGTAGCTTTATTCGACTTGGATACAAAACTTCAAGCCCCCATATCAAGCGGGAGAGGAATGACCCTGTCGAGCTTTCATGTTGCGCCAAATATTCGTCTGAAGCGAACCCTGCAATAAAAGTCCAATGCTGCAGGATGTGATTCAGATGTCGATGCGTCGGATCTGCAGGGATAAATACTATCCAATAAGCGGCATCAAATAGCGACACGTCCGCGTTTATCTGAAACAGATGTGACAGTTCAGGCCCCAACCATGGGGGTGGGATGGATCACGGGGGCCCAAACTGCCTTGATTGAAAAATCAGCAAATAGAGTAAACAATTAGTTAACAACGTGGCGCTTTTTTGGGAAAGGTGCCCGATTTCTAGTCTGTTTATGACCCGCCAGTCAATTTTAACGGTCACACTCAGGATTTGACCACGCTCCCGTTGGAGCCAGCTATGATCTTCTCAGACAGCGGAAGGGCAACTACACCGCATGCCGTCAAAAGGTATTATAGGGACATAGGCGAAACTCTGTATAATAAAACGTCGGATAACCCATTCGCCAACTGAAGGGACAGACGGTTAACAGAAGTCGTTTCAGAAAAGAACAAACCACTGGCACCTTGAAGGAGCATCAGGTTGGGCTTGACGCAAAGGAGCAATGACGCAAGCGCGGCTTCAGAGATGCGACCTTCAACAAGTGGTGGTAGAAGTATGTCGGCCTGAAGGTTTCTGATGCGTGCAGACTGAAAGCCGACCAAGTCAGACGGAAAACCTACCGCGTCCGAAACCGAGCATGGGCCGATGCTTTTCGCTACATTAAGAACTCATGCAAATTAAGACGTTCCCATACGACCATCGACAATCTAAATTTTTAACTCCAAGGATCTAGCTATGAAAGCGCAAATTTCCGCCTATTGAACTGGCAACAGGTCACTTACTCGAATTGGTCGATAATCACCAGGCAGCATAGCTTTTGTTTCTGAGACAAGCCTAAAGTCCTTCATGTCCTTCATGTCGTTCAGAACTAACCGCATGGCTTCGGCGGTGTTTTTGAAACCTTGAGCTTCTGCGTCTTCAAGCACTCTCTCTGCGACTTTGATAGCGTCCAATAATTGCATCGACAAGTCCTCTGAGTTTGTTTCAAGTTCGATGTAATTTTTTACCAGTTTCGTTAACAACAAGTAAATTGACCTAGAGCTGCAGGCAATAACTCGCCGATCTCATTCAACTGTCAAGCCCCATTTCCATGGGTCCCTTTTGACTAAGGGTTTTGAAACTGGCAGGCGCATGTCGAGGGCCTGATGCGGTCGGACACGATTGTACTGTTGAGCTAGGTATTGATGAGGATTTGGGCGTGTTTGGTCGTGTAGAACCACTCGGCATTGATAATCTTGTCGATAGTACCCAACATAATGGTTTTTCCGTTTTGGTTGGTGTACAATACCATCGAAACGGGCAACCATCTGATCTGAGGCGGAGGAGATTTGGAGCGTACCCGTCCGGTTTCCCCGCTCTGACTCTGACGGCGTGATGGAGTGCTTGATAATGTCCAGCATCGATAGTGGACATCTTGGGGTATTCTATGGCGGGCAAGAAGGGTCAGAAGAAGCGGTTTTGGTCTGATGACGAGAAGCGCTCGATTTGCGGCCAGACGCGGGCACCGGGCGTATCGGTTGCGCAGGTGGTGCCGCGGTATTCGATGAACGCCAATCTGTTCCACAAGTGACTTCGCGATCCTCGCTTCGCCCCTGATGAGGAGGATGCATGCCCGCAAGACGAGGGGGTGACATTTCTGCCGGTTGAGATTAAGTATTCGGTGCCGACGCCTTCGCATTCCGATATTCAAGTTTCCGCGCCCGCATTGGCCGGATTGATTTCGGCGCAACGCGTGGACATCACGTTGTCGGATGGTCGGCGGATTCTGGTGGAAGGCACGACGGCCCTGTCCGCAGAATTGGCGCTGGTGGAAGGACTGATGCCTTGACTCCTGTACGGGTATGGCTGGCCGCAGGGTTGACGGACATGCGGCGAGGCTTCAACACGTTGGCGGCTCAGGCGGAGAAGTTTCTGGAAGAAGACCCGCATTCCGGCCATCTGTTCGTGTTCCTAGGGCGTTGGGGTGATTTCCTGAAGTTCATTTGGTGGGACAACCAAGGCGCATGTCTGTTCAGCAAACGGCTGGAACGCGGGCGGTTCGTTTGGCCTGCCGCCAGGGATGGCAAAGTCAGCGTGACGGCGGCGCAGCTTTCGATATTGCTTGAAGGTATCGACTGGCGGATGCCGAAGAAGACATGGCGGCCTTTGAGCACCGGGTAATGCAATAAATCTGCACGATCAGGCGTTTCGCGATTCACCCTTTTGCTGCAACCGGTTATATCCGAGCCCATGTTGAACGCCCTCAAATCTGTGCCGGAAAACTCACTGAACTACGGGCCGTCAGTGAGCGTTTGATGGCTGAGGTGCAATCGCTGACCTGCCAAAATGAGAAGCTGAAGGCTGAACTTCATGGCCACCGCGGGGCGCGCTTTGGCTCCAAATCCGAGCGCCTTGGTCAACTGACCTTCGATCTGGCGGAAGATGTCGAGATCGAAGTCGCGGCAGAGGCACAGAAGAACGAGCCAACCAGAGCCGATAGCAAGCCCCCCAAGCGCCCGCACAGCCGCAAACCATTGCCTGACTATTTGGAACGGCAGGACGAGGTTCTGTCTGCCGGAGAGGAATGTGGCGACTGCGGCGGTTCTTTGCGCCAGATCGGCGAGGATGTCACCGAGGAGTTGGAGTACAACCCGGGCCGGGCCTTCTGGCCCACGTGCTGGTTGGCAAATATTGTGATCATCTACCGCTTGACCGGCAATCCAAAATCTTCGCCCGCGAGAAGGTTGATCTACATCGCTCCACGCTGACGGAAGGATAGGGCACAGCACAGCCCTGCTGGAGCCGTTGGCCGATCATATCGGCAATCTGGTCAGGGCAGGCCCTGCGCTTTTTGCCGATGACACGCCGGTCAAACTGCAAAGCAAGCTGAAGCCAAAGAAGACTCAGATTGCGCGGCTCTGGAGCTATGTGCGCGATGAGCGTCCGTGGCGCGGAGAACCGCATGCCCAAAGCGCGAGCCTATCTCAGTGACGGGCTGCTGGAACTGGACAACAACATCTTTGAGCGCTCAATCCGCCCATCGCGCTTGGTCGCAAGAATTACCTGTTCATGGGCTCTGTCGGTGGCGGAGAGGCCGCCGCCATCGCGTACACCCTCATCGAGACCGCCAAGATGAACGACGTCGATCCCGAGGCATGGCTCGCATGAGTGCTCCAGCGACCGCCGGATCGCAAAATCAACCTCATCGACGAACTCATGTCGTGGCGGTTTGCGAAAAAATGGATAACGAAACCAAGGTGGCAGTTGCCTTGTTGTCGATGATCGCAGCCTACGCCGTCTGCCCGATTACTTCGAAAAATACCGCGAAGACACAGGTAAAATGTTGCGACTGGAAAAAACATCCATCAAAGTCGCAATCGAAAACCCGTTACAAACCGCAATCTTAATCTTCTCGTTCGTACTGCCTATATTCCTCATTTCTTCAAACTGAAATAGCGCCTCAGTCGGGCGGATACTCTGGAGCTCAGATCACACCTTCTAAATCAAAGACATTCCGCTCCCATTTCAGCTTTCTGAAAAGGGGGCGGTGTCAGATCAAACCAAAACTAATTCAGATTAGGCTACCATCCACCTGCGCCAGAGGTTATCATCCGAATGGATCAACAGCTAATCATGCACAAACTCTTAAAGAGGATCAATCAAGTTGCGCTAATCCATCAGCTCGGAAGCATTCTCGCTTGCAACTCTTTCCAATTGTGATGCCAGTATCGGTAAGTCATTTAGTTGCGCGTAGCTAATCAAATCGATGAGGACATCTAAAACCCATCTGTTTTTGATGTAATTTGTCTCTATTTGTGATTGTTCTTCCACTGGCCGATCCCCAATCATACCCAACTTCTTTCAGCATTTCCTCGGTGTATCTTAGCCACAATATGCTGACCTGGAATGTCATCAAACGTTTTTTTGGTTGTTTCAACGGGTCGCCACCTCCTGCCCTCTGTTGAGTCTCTTGTAGTGAGTTTTTCAGTAAACGAAAACTGAAACCAAGACTTGGATTCCCGTCGATCTATCCCCGAACGAACTAAGATTTGATCCCTCTTTTGGTTGGAGAAACCCCAAAGACCGACACTAATTCGTTCGCGCCCATGTCCTGCGCTACCCAATATTTCAGGGCATGCGCCAATCCTTCGGTATATCCGAACCATCCGCGCATCGAAAACGCCAACAAAATGATTTATATCAAAATTCTCCATTAATTCGCTACCCCCTAGCATTAATGCAGCAGCAACTTGCCCAGAGATTCCTCGCTTCATACAAAACCGAGTGCACTCCCAAATCTGCGGACTTGTTATTGCGCCTCCTCCAAGCAAATGTGAAAAGTGATCATTTACCATCGACTTTTCAACGGTAGGTAAAAACCGCATTGATCCGCCATGAGTTCCGTCAGGCAACTGCCAAATCACGTACAGTGGGTTTAGGTCATCATATTCATCGCGTTCTTCTCCGAGCGCGTTTACCTTAACATTCCATCCCAAGCGATGGGCAAACTGGTCCGCACGATCACGGAACATTGAATGTTTGAGAAGTGGGAACTCGTGTAGCGAGTCGGCATAAATATATCGAAGCATCATACGTACTTTCATTGCGGTTTAAGTTACGACTAGCAATGTCAGTTATGTAGATTTTCACTTCCTTATCTAGACGCACTTGATCGCAAGGTTTTGTTTACGCAATCGAGGGTATAGGGAACTTTGGAGGATTATTCGCCTGAGGCTCTTGGCGGCTTGAAGGTTATCTGATTGGGATATTGGGGTTGATTGTAGTGCAAGTTTCAAAAACCCTGACAACGGACAGATTAATCCTGGTATTTTTTGATCTTCTGTATATGCTTCAAACAACAGACTACTGATAGTAGCCTATTATGTTCTCGCATTTGTCTCCCTAGACAGCTTCAAACTTCATCTAGGGAGTTTTTTGTGCTCTACAGGGGTTAAAAAACTAAAAAAATTTTTAACGCAAAACTGCTCTGTCGATCAATCTGCATTCTAAGGGCTCCTCTGTAGCCGCAGCCCGCTCGCCAGATAGAAACTGGTCTATCACATTGTTCATAGCTTTGGTTGTATATTCGAATCCCATAGCCTCTGCTTCACCTGCAACTTTGCGAGCATTAAGCAGCAATTCTTGTCTCATTGCGTGACGCTTTCATTCAATTGCATATTCATAACTCACTATTCGGAAATGTTTATTAATAGATTGTAAAAATAGACTTCAAGTAAGCAAAATATTGCTGACGTTATGGTGAATTTTACCACATCTTGTGTGAAGTTAGATAACTGTCCTGAAACACACCTCGCTAACCAATTCGAATTTCAACAAAGTTGTCCGGGCCAGCTTCGCCACGCTGCAGATACCGATCATACCAGCGATAGAACGTCGCCCTAGGGACACCCAGTTTGGCCAGCGTCAGACGAGCCGACAGATGGCTTTCTTCGGCCAGCCGGATAATCTTCAGCTTCTCCGATGCAGGCTACCTCATTCGTGGTCGCCCCCATCGCCTGTCATGCGTTTTTTGAGAAGGCGCAGTTCCAGCGTCTTTTCCGCAACCACCTCTTTGAGATTCATTGCCTGGCGACGCAGTTCCTTGACCTCGTCAGTGTTTGCAGCACGCGCTGTGTCACCCGCAAGCCACTTTTTCCCGGTTTCCCCGGAATCCTTAGACCACTTGTAGTAGATGCCCTGCGATATGCCCTCACGGCGGCACAGCTCTACAATGTTGTCCTCATCGCGCAGATGATCAAACACGATCCTGATCTTCTCTTCAGATGAGTAGTGTTTGCGCATGGCGCGTTTGATGTCTTTGACGATCTTCTCGCTAGGGCTCTTCGTTGTCTTTCTCATCGTCCACTCCTTGTTGGTCACGATGAGCAACAAACTCTCTCTTAGCAAATACCGCTATTTGGACCCATAAGCGCTTACTTCAGGCAGCAATGACTGACGAGAACGCCAATTTGATGCGCTTGTTGGCAGATACGATCACGAGGGGCAAAACGCCCAAGGTCGTCCACGAATATCCATCGCGTGCTCACTTCTTCCCACTGCAACACACATTCAGACTCGCTATTTTTGGGTAGTCCTATTTAGGATGGATTAACCAAGCTCACACAATATCTGGAGCAGTTCACTAGGGCGTGAGCAAGATTTTGCTTACGTTATCTCTTTGTTTACCACCTGTTAATCGAATCTTTCCATTAGTGGTCCATCAAATTTTAATTGTGTGGAATTGGAAAAATGAAACAAGAATTACTGCTGAATGCGCGCACGGTTGTAGGTGAGGCGGAGGCTATGGGCTTCACAAACACAGCTCAAGCGATGAGGAGCGTGATTGAGGAATTCCTCACTGAAGAGACGTCGCTGCGATCAAGGCCTCGGATCGCCCTAAGCACTTTTGAAGCTTCGGGAACATAAACCGACACGCTGGATCTGGCTCTGCAAGCTTCAAGCTGCGACCAGGCCACCGTTCTGCACAAGCCACGGCTGCTCAGCGACAATGGTTCCAGCTACATCTCTGGCACTCAGTGGCAGAAGGTTGGGTAGCAGAGCAGGGTTCTTCAGCAGCACTGTAAAGCGGCTGACGCGCTCGGCCAGCGATGTCACGTTCGATTGGCCAAGCTTCTGTTTAAACAGCATCAAATCGCCTTCCCAATGTCCGAACTGGCGACGATGAACGACATCATCAGGGCGGAACAGAATGCTGACATCGCGGTCAAACTTGTGAGCCTGACGCTTTCTGACACGACGCGGACGTCGGGCCTTACGGTGCTCAGGCAGGTACCACCAGAGCTCCTGCGCCAAGCCTTCTTTGGAATAGATATAGCGATAGATAGTCTCTTGGCAGACGCGCAGCTTCGCTCCTTCATGGATCATCCGGTTGCCGATCTGCTCAGGTGTCCAGCCTTGTTTGATACGTCGCACAACGGTCCTGCAGAGATCGGGATGCCGGATCAGCTTGCGCTGCACGGATCGGCGCTTATCCGTCAGCAATTGAGCGGCATGACCGAAGTAGCCAGCGTATTTCTTCGGCAGAGCATCGTCCGCCCAGAAATTGCGTTTGATCTCGCGAAAGACCGTCGGTTTGTGACGCTTGAGGACACGCGCCATCTCTCGGACGGGCACATTGGCATGCCACCAGCTCTCGATCTTACGGCGTTCTTTCAACCTCAGTTGCGTGTAAACAGCTCCCGTGCGATGTTCTCCTATTAGATAACTCATTGTTTTCTAATAGGAGGCGCACTTCAGGGTAGCGCGCTTCCTTCACAGCAAATCCGCCGCATTATCAAACAAACCAGATGGGCCAGATACTCCACCAGCTCAGGCCGCTCTTAAGCTCAAAACCTCTGGCGACGGACATTTTGAGTCATGGTCGAACCTACACAGTGCGGGGCGAACCAGAATTTTGCTAGCACGTCGGAATGCCTGCGCATTAAGGCTGGGGGCATATTTGGGGGCATTCACCAAAAGGAAAAAAAATTAAGTAATCTAGAACAGTATCTTGCGCCTCAAATTTGAAGCCGCCCCCGGCACCACAAAGTCAACGTAATTTATTGATTTTAAAAGGAAATCTTTTAAAAGGGTGCGAGTGTTGCGGGATCACGCACCATTTCCCGCAACATTCGTCCAATATTTCGTCGCAAGACGCTGCAATGTCTTGCGAAAATTTTGGGTGTTAGGTGGCCTAGAATGGTATCTCGTCGTCAAGATCCCGTGCCTTCGGTTCAGGCAGTTCCTTTCGGGGCGGCTCAATCTTCTTGATCTCTTCGGGCGCAGGTAACTTAGGCTCGGCGTCTTTGGCCTCATCTACTTCGCCAAAAATTAGCTTGGCCCATTTCCACCAAGGTTCCGCGCCTTCTTCAGCCACGTCCTTACTAACCCCCGCCAAGCTCCTAGCCAAATCACCGAAGCGCGCGAGAGCGGTTCTGGGTTTGCTTACCTCTTTCGCTAGCGTCGCTAGAATATTGAAGACCTTTTCTTTCTTGGAGACGTTCGCCGATGACTCTTCGACTGCTGATCTAATCTTCTCGATAAGTGCATGAATCTTGTTTTTCTGGACTTCAGTGAATGCAACCGAATTTTGTTTTGAACGACGGGAGCCATGTACCCTCATTTGTATAAGGACATTGTCTACATCGCGGACGAAAGTCCAAAACGATTCTCCAAATTTTTGGGAGTTGTGTGAAACGGCCGTGTAATAGTCTAGCGCTTCGATGTTTAGTGCTTTTGCCGCGGCCAAAGTCTTGTTCATGTAGTCCGCCGCTTCAAACTCCCAATTGCTGTTTTGGTCCTCAGTCGCGGTCCGAAACTCAATTCGAAATTCGCTTTCCAATGTCATAAATGCCAAATTGTCGTCTTCAGGAAGATCGAGAAAATCTTGGTCCATAGCGCCTCGTTCACCTTGCTCACAAAAAGCATAGTTGACCACAGGAACTACTGATTTGGAAGAACTACCCAATCTATCGATGGCCAAGCGCTGAACACTCTTGTCCTCAAACATGCTGGCAGGTTTGAATCAACTGTTGCGTGATCCCGCAACATTTCCCGCAACGCTAGACTTGAAGAAACTTTTTAAATTATTGATAAATAATGCTTTTACCGGAATTTGCGAAGCAGGTTTGAAACGGCCCCCGGGCACCAATAAAATAGTTTAAAATCAAATGGATAGATGGACTATTCTGATGATGCCCTCGATAAGATTCCAGCCTGGGTATCATATGGGTAGCATTTAGAAGCCGCTTATCGTGCTACCAAGTTAGTATCGGCTCAAATCTGACGTCCGGTATATGTTGTCTTGCAGCAGCTTAGTCCCGAAAGCGGACGTTTGCCGAAGTGAATGCGGTTGCGAGATGCGAATAGCCTCACAGCGCGTTCGAAATTTTTGGTTGGGTTCTCGCCCAATTCAAAACGCAGTGCCAGCACACCGAACAAATCACTGTCCGATTTCGGTTGCATTTACGCGCAATGCGCCATCAGTTTCCGTACAATGACAAACCTCATCTCCAACCAGGTTCGCATCTTTCTGGCCATTGTGGATGCGGGATCGATTACGAAAGCTGCAGATACGCTTGATATGGGAAAGTCAGGTGTCAGCGATGCGCTCAAACAACTTGAGGCGTCGCTTGGGACACAGCTGCTGATCCGAACGACGCGGCGTCAGAGCCTCACAGCCATGGGCGAAAAATTCTACCGTCGCTGCCGGGAAATGAACGACCTTTCGAATGCGGCTCTGGAAGAGGTCAGCGAGCACCTTGCCGAGCCCATGGGCCTGCTTCGGATCACCGGACCTCACGCAATGGTCGAATGCACCATCGCGCCAGCCCTTGGTGATCTGGTCGCGCGCTATCCCCGCATCGAACCGCAGTTGATCGTGGACGACAAGCGCCTTGATCTGATCCGGGACAACATCGATCTGGCAATAACGGTAGGCGAGCTTCCGGACAGCGAATTCAAGGCGCAACGGATCGGCTTTGCCAGGGATATCCTCTGCGCCTCACCTTCGTTTTGTCGCGACCATGGCCTCGACCCTGAGGTCGGGCTTACCCCGGAAGCCGTGCAAGACCTTCCGTATGTCGCGCATCACTGGGAAACTTCAGATGCAGAGCATCGCGTGGCAGCGCGGGCGGGGGGCACACCGAAAACTTTCAGGTTCCAAAAGATTGTGACGGCCAATTCGGTCAATGCAGTTCAGGCGCTCATCAGGAATGGCACAGGTATCGGAATCCTGCCGCACTTCTTCTTGCGTGGCAGGCTGGACGCCGGAGAATTTGTTGAGCTCTTGCCGCAATACGAACCCCGCTCAACGGGCATCTACGCGATCCACCCCTTCGGAACCGTCCCACCGCTGAGCGTTCGTGCGATGATTGATTTTCTGAAACAGAAGTTGAGTGAGGTGGTATAGGGGTTTTTCACCAGCAAACTGCACTGTCCGACTTGACCGAACGGTCAGTCCGGTGCGCTTGGGTTTTTCGGATAAAGGGACATGCGTATTTCTCTGTCATCAACAACGGAGAATGAAATGCATAACCAGCTTAAAACACCGCTCGGACTGACTGTCGCAGCATTGTTGGCCTTGTCGGCAGTTCCGGGCCAGGCCGACGAAGCGGCAACACGCGCGGCAAGCGAATTTGAACTCAGCATGGCCGTTGCGACCGCAAGCCGCCAGTGGCGGGATGCCTTCAACGCGGGCGACGCTGCAGGCGCAGCCGCCATGTACGAAGAAGATGCCGTGATGGTGGCCGAGCCATTCGGAACTTTCGAAGGCCGTGGAGCCATCCAGGCATTCTGGACACAGCTTGTCGAAGGCGGCTTTGACGACGTTGTCTATTTCAATACAACAACCGTTGTCGCTCGGGATCTGGAAACTGCCGCGGTCTCCGCCGAATGGCGCATGAACAACGCGCATGGCATTATCACCAAAGAGCTCTGGGCGCTTCAGCCTGATGGAACGGCGCTGTTGCGCGAAGATCATTTTGAGGTCGCACAATAAGCGCCTTCGCAGCGAAAGGAACAAGACCGTGCCCAGAATTGATCAGATCACGTTGCGCTGCCGCGATCCCCAAGCGCAGCAACGGTTCTACATCGACGTTCTGGGCATGGTTGGTCGCAACGACGGAACGATTGGGTATAGGGATGAGGAAGCAGGGCTGGTTTTCCAGCCTGCGGAGCTGCCCTATCAACCGTCAAATCAGGACGTGTATTGGAAAATCGCACTCGCGGTCCCCAATATCGAACTGGCCTGTGATCAGTTGCGCCGCAAAGGCGTGCAGGTGGGCGCGGCCCGTCAGTTTCAGGACATCGGGTACCTTGCACATTTTCAGGACCCTGAAGGCTTTACAATTGAACTGATCGAGCATTGGTTCAAAGGAAATCGACCCGACCAGCAACACGACACCGCGCGTTTGGGGGGAGGGGCTACGCTCAATCTTCTGACGCTCAGGACCCATGACATCGCCCGCCTCCACAAAAGCTGTTTGGATTGGGGAATGACCCCACTCTCCGTGCAGCATGTGCATGGGTTCGGATTTACGCTGTACTTTTACGCGTTCACTGACGAGCATCCCCCGGACCCTGAGCTGACCGCCGTCGAGAACCGCGAGTGGCTTTACCAGCGACCTTACACCGTTCTTGAAATCCAGGAGACGGAGGGAACGTCCCGGATGCAGCTCACGCCTGATGGAGCAGCCGGTTATGCGGGCGCAAAATTTACTGGCTTGGTGCGTGAACTGTTGCCTAACGAATTGCAGATTTCGACCGAAACGCCCTGACTGCAACCCAAGTTTTGATAGAAGACAAGAATGATCAAATGCCCGAAATACGAATTTCCAAAACGGCCCATTGCCGCAATTGGCCATGTCGCTCAGATGCTGCGGCGCGGCCCGTCAGAGCGGTCTTTCGCTACACCATTTATGGGACATGCTTCCAATTTGTCTTGAAAATTGCAGTGAGTTCCGAGAGGTTTACTGCCGACGGCGACACAAGGGTGGCATAGTGTAACGGTAGCACGCCTGCCGATTAGAGATTTTCTTGTTGAAACAGGTGAGGCCGTGGCTCATCTGAACACCATTGCTGTTGGCCTAGATGCCGTGGAAAACGGTTACCCAAAACCAAGCGGTCTTAGCATCTCTTGGAACCCGAAGGATCAAAGAGCAGCTGCTTTGAAGGCACGCCGCTTCGCAGTTGAGGCGTCGCTGCAAAAGTCTAGTGAGGCTCTCAAGGAGTACATTCATTCAATTGCGTCCTTTCACAGACTGAACGATGCGAGAAACACATGGACCGCTAGCACCACCAGTGCTGAGAAAATTTCTGATATTTCGGAACACTTGTTGGGTAAGAACGACTTTCTCCATGTAGGGGCTTGCCTGCTCGTGCATTGGAGAAATCGCATAGTGCATAAGCGATCAAAATGCTGACCTGAAAGCACGACAGAAAGCACTTTTAACACGCAACAAACTAGCTATCCAAGCCGAGTTCAGTGGCTTGGACACTACGAGGCTATTAGACGACTTTTACAAAGGTCACCCCACGTTGAAAGACGTCCCAACAATGATCACCTTTTCAATTCGTCTCGTGAGGAAATTAGACAAAGAGCTAGGTGATATTACAAAGCAGGACCTGAACCAACTGCTTGGAAGGTACGGGCTCTTGCAGAGCATTGAGAAGGTAGAAAGAGAGACTTCACCCACCAAAGTCCGTGAGTCTATTATTAGACTGATAAAAACGGAGGCTCCTGGCTTGGCTGCGTCTTTCCGAGAACACTATTGGAGCTGAGTCTTTACTAGCTAGGCTTGGGCAAAGTCACCAAGAATACCACCGACCCAGCCCCCTGATCCGGGCCGTTCCGGACGCTGCGAAGTGTGCTTGGCGCTACAGCGCAGCCTCACCAGAAGCAGACATTCATGAGGAGCGGATCAGTTACAATTCGAGAATGGATGCGCGAAGAAACCCAGAACACGCAAGAGCCACGGCGAGAAGTTTGTCAAAGACATCCGCCGCGCCACGCGCAAGCAGTATTCAGCGGAAGAGAAGATCGGGATCGTCTTGGACGGCCTAAGGGGCGAGGACAG
>NZ_JBNBLH010000028.1:0-13683 GCF_049830555.1 Roseobacter sp. EG26 | reverse complement strand
AATTGTGATCCATAGATCGTAGCAACACGGGAACCAGGTTCGGTTCGCAATTCGCCGATTAGCGATAAAATTGGATTCTGAATGAATTCATTGGCGTTAAGTCTATTCCAATCTCTGACTAGTTTTACGGTCTTGCCGGCCCTTAACTGCCTTTCATCCATGGGGCATGATGCTGCGTTGCCGTCCGTCGAAGGAGACATTCGCTGCGCTTGCTCAATAATAGCGGCGGCTTTGTCTAAGTGAGACGCAAATGCATTGTGGTCGCCCACCAAAATCTCCAACTCAAATACTTAAACACTATGGGAGCAGATCTTTGCAGGTGGCCCAGCATTCATTGCGGCAGCCGGTTCCTGACGTCTTTCGACGTGTCCAGACAAAAGTGCGATGTAACGCTCTTAACCTGGGGCAATTCTCCTAAAGTGTGAGCGCGGAAGTCCTTGTATTCCCCGAAACCGTCTTCCTTGACGCGCAAGAAATACTCTACGTTTACCGCGACACTTTGAAACTCCAGGGCCTGTGGGGCAGCGTCCATCGCGCGTTCGAAGGCGCGGGCATTCTTATAGAGCTGCTGCGCGAGCCCGCCCATGACAAAAGAACGTGATGCGTGGGCTCAGCGTGGCACAGTTGCTGGTTCTCAAGTTGGTCGGTACCCACTAAAACTAGATTTCCGCACTTGATCGCATCAGCGATCGGCAAGCAATTCAATCGCTACAGTTACTAACCAACGGCAGCAAAGGCGGGAGGCGCGGAGCCCTAGATCATCGCAGCGGCGCTCGCCTTTGCGGATGTTTTTGAGGGTTGGACTACTTGGGTGGAGCTAGTTTTTGTCCGAGGGATCAGAATTCTCTATCGGTACTTGGTGTGGTCGGAGACAAGCGATCTTAGCAAGTAGCCTCATTGCGCCGCCGCGATGATATATCGTTTTCAACTGGGTCTATTGCCCGGCATCATCCGAGCACAACCGGTCCCCAGATCGAGACTCTGATCTGGATCATGAACGAATACTGCGAAACCCGAACTCAAAACTCACAGTCCATCAAGCACAATAAATCTCCAACCAACCCATCGCAGATACGCCTTTTGCCCGACGCCCCGACCCAAGATCAAAAACCTGCGCATTGAGACGGTCTCCATCGATCAGGGCTTCATCGAAGACGGGCGCGTCATCATGATGAGAGGAAAGGCCTCCCCGCATCACTCAGGCCGGGCGGTCCCGCCCATAGAACCTTTGCCGCGACAGCAAATTTCCGATAGCGTCAAGAAAATTGGTGCACCTGACTTCCTTTCACAGCCATCAGTGTATGATGTCGCAAAGAGCAAACGCACCAACTGAGACTGTTTCCAAGAGCGCGCTCAATAACGCGAACTGATTGCCGGTGACCCATGTCTAAGACAAATCAAGCCAAGCGCCCTAATCCTCTGATACATGAGCAGGTCCACTATCGGGGGGATGATCTATTGGATGAGACATTGACGTTTTCGCTGAGCAAACCCGATCCCTCCGGCTCGGAATTCTGGACACAGGTTGGCAGCAGCGCCCTCTCCGCGTCGATGATACGCAGGTCGATGAGCATATGCGGCTATTGCGGTCTGAAATCCCGGAAGTACCTGCAGGTTCTCGCCAGGAATGGCCGCGAGTACGATCGGGCCTCGCTTCGGGTCGCTTGCATCTTCTGCTCTCAGGTCAAAACGCTCGACCTGGTGCCTGTCATGCGTTCCGGCGTGTTGATACGGGCCCCAAAGACGTCGCAGGTGGAATTGAACATCTGGGCCAGAGCGATCTATGTAGGTCGGATTTCGCAAGGACCTGTAGCCGAGAGAGCGCGCGAAACGCTCGACAAGATAATGAGTCTGCGGGACGCGGCGAAGGCAGAGCTTGGCAGTGAAGATCCGGCCCATCTGGCTCAACAGCTCCGCGACCGGACCGAAGCAACCGCAGCAGACCTTGACGCCAAGCTGACAGGAATTCGACTGTTTCCCCTGGACAGGCGCTTGATCCGGGAGGCTGAACTGGAGTTCAACCAATTTCCGCAAATTCTGGCGTATTGGAGATCGAAAGATGGTCCCTTTGGCGGAATGACACCACCGCAGTGGGACCTTGATACTTTCACGCCGCTTCTCAGCCGTGATTTCTGAAGCGATCAGATAAGAACCGCCGGGATTTTTTGACTGCGGCCAAATCCCTTGTCTGACAGATGCGCGACCACCACCTCGCTACAGGCTCTGAGATTGCTAATCGTTCTTGGGTCCAATTCCAGACCGAGGTTCTGCGACTGTCCGTCCTCAAAGATCAAAACAACTGTTTTTTCATCGAAATTGATCTCAACCCAGAGCAATGAGCCAATCGACTCGTCGTGCACAATCAAGACTTCGCCCCGCCCGTTGCTAAACACGCCGCATCGCATCACGGTTTGCAAATCCGGTAGTATGAAAGGGTCATCGTCGTGCATTCGGTGATCGCTAGAATAAAATGTCGCTAGGATTTGCCACGCGGCGGGATATTCGTCTTGCCTCGCGGAGCCGGATCGGTTTTTCTCGGTTCCCTGAGCATATCGGCGGGCGGTTCTTTGCCGCTGTGCAGGACCGACAAAATGACCCGGGTGTTAGAAAAATCCGGATCGGATTTCCCCCAAATTCTATGGTATTTGTCAAGGCGTTCCTGAACGATGCGCAGCGCGTCAGTAATGTCTTTTCTGTCGATGCTGCCCTGCGCAAGCGCCGCCCTGACTGTTTGCCTGATCGTGGCGATATCCGCCGACATGACCGCCAGAGCGAGCGGCCCAAATTGATCAGAGCGTGCGGAACGGATCGGTAATCCGGCAGCCAGAAAGCTCTTGAGCGCGGGTGCCGCACCCGCCTCGACGGCAACGGCCATCGGCGTCAGCTTCTGCGACAGGGTTCTGCGGGTCGGATCGGCGCCATCTTCCAGCAACAACTCCAGCGTCTTGTTTTGCTTCCCCTGCGCGGCAAAATGCAGAGCGGTCCAGCCGTCTTCGCTGGCCATCTCCTTATCTGCGCCCAGTTCGATCAGTGCTTTGACTGTTCCCTCAAACCCGCGTTCGGCAGCAAACATCAAGGGCGTTATGCCGTGTTTGTCGACCATATTTACATTCAGGTCACGCTCCAATTGTAGAACTACCTCAAGGACACTCCGAGACTGAAGTATTCGGGTGTCATAGAGCATGGAGCGACCCATGCTATCTCGCCGGTCCAAGGACAATCCACGCGACCGTGCTTCTTCGAAGGCCCAGGTGCTGGCATGTTTGACAAGTGGCTCCAAAAAATCTGGTTTGAGGAAGTCATCGCTGCGATCCAGAACCGATGCAAAGAGCGCCCGTGTTCCCGTCTTCTGGCTGAGCACCTGAATGGCAAGGTTCCGCCATTGCTCGGGTTTCATGGAAACCCGGGGATCCGTGATGCAATCAACTAGCGCTTCCTGGTCTTCGATTTTCGCTACGATGTCGAAGAGATAGTGCGCCTTGCTGGCATCTGCAGCGGGCGTTTTATTGATGTCGATCCGCGGATGCTGCCATAGCAGCATCACTGTCTCGGCGTCGGCAGATTTTACCGCGATCGTGACGAGATCGCGACCTTCCTTGTCAAGAACATCAAGTCGGGTATCGGCTGCGTTCAACAGAGCGGACAGTGCTTCGGGATAACCCTTTGTCGCAGCTGTCTGAATGGGCAGAACACCCTGAGCCAGGGCATTGGGATCCGCGCCAGCCGCCAGAAGCAGGGAGACAGCGGCGTCACAGTTGTGATGGGCGGCAATGTGCAACGCCGCATAGCTGTCCCTGGCCAGCCGGGTATCCGGATCGACACCAAAACGCAGCAGCGTTGCGACCACCTCGCCATAGTTCTGTGCCGCCAGATGAAGCGCCGACCACCCGTCCTTTTGCTGACGTCCAAGATCAGATCCGAGTTCGGCGAGCGCCTCTACGGCTTTTGCATGGCCATTCAAGGCCGCGAGATGCAGCGGCGTGTACATGGCGTCTGTGACGGGATCAATGTTGCGCGCCCGTGTCAGCGCCAGGTTGAGTGTCGCAAGATGCCCGCTGCTTGCGGCCGCGTGAAGCATGCTCCAATCCTTGAAGCCGATTTCCGACCAACTGGCTCCTGCGTCCAACAACAACTGGATGGTGCCGATTCTGCCCTTGAGGGCCGCGCGAAAAAGCGCATTTGAGCCGCCTTTGCTGAGCGCGCCATGGTGGATCAGCAATTTCACCGCGTGCTGCTGTCCAAGGTAGCTGGCCCATCCCAATGCGGTCATCTGGTTGACTTGACTGCGCCGGTCAACAATCGCGCCCCGCCTCATAAGCAGGCGCATGACTTTCAGATCGCCTTGTTGCGCCGCAAGGGAGAGAGGCGTGGTGTCCCCTTTTGTCGGCTGATCGACCGGACAGCCAGCATCCAGGCAGAAGACAACAAAATCGTGCTGTTTGTGTTCAACCGCCACATGGATTGCAGAAAAGCCCTCGGAATCCCGAATGCTCCAAATGTCCTCGGAACCGTTGATCAGCTGCCGAGCGCGATCAACGAGGCCCAGACGGGCGCATTCGATGATGGTGTGGAGTTCTTCTTCCGCTTGCTCTTCATCAGTGGCTTCGGCCCCCTCCATCGGTGGAGCGATGCCTTGCAGGGGAGTGCCAACTTCGAGCCCGGAGACCATATTGGGCTGTTTCGGTCCGGTGAACTTGCTGAGCAGCTCCGAAGGTTTCGGCAAATCCACTCCATCTATGCTCACCAGAGGCCCAAAGGGACTGCCCAAGAGGCGCTTGGCGGTCTCGTCGTCCCCGTTTTTGAGGGCGTTGACGCCTTCGGCAAGGGCAATCAGGGCGCTTTGCCCCGCGAGTGGCAGCGTCAGCAGACCCGGGAGGCTGGAAAAGCGCACGCGGCCTGTGGATCTTTCCGACAGATTTTGGGATTCTTCCTGTATTGCCTCGGCCAGCAGACGCGTTGCATATTCGGGCTCGTCATATCCGATGGCGACCCATTCCAACATGTTGAGATAGTCTTGAAACGCGGAGTCCTGAAGCCGCGAGTCTTCCCTGCGCAACGTGAACACGTAGCTGCGGACAAATCGCGCTGTGACCTGCGACGGCGGGCGCCAGTCCCCTTCGGTGCGCGCCCAGCGATCCAGAGCCATCCTGAGATGCAGCCTGACCTCATTGTCCATCTCGAAGTAACCGCCGCCAAGAGCCATGCACAACCCGCCGTAAAGCACACTGGCATCCAGGGAAGGTGTGTCGTGATGTTCCGCATCAAGGAAATTTCGACGTAGCAGGGCTACGGCTTCAAACGTCAAGCGAGGCAGCACGCTGCAACGTGCCGCCAGCAAAGACGCGGGCTCACCATGCTGTCCGGAAAACAGCAGAATGCGGTCCATCGCTTCATCAATCGACAGCGGCTGCCCATCCCATTCCGGCAGTATCGCACGCATCAGAACTGCCCCCGGAGAATGTCCATAGCTTCTATCAGAGACTCCGGGTTCATCTCCAATGCGATCAGGTTTTTGACCGTCTGCACCTCATCCATAAGGCTTCCATGCCAATAGCGCTCGGGCATTGGATTGATCCAGACGATGGGCGCTGCGGTAAACTGGTCCAGCAGTTGGACAAATGCCTCCATACGTTTCACCTGCCGGGGAGGCGCTGTCTGCGCGGCCCCCGCCTCCCCCCAGATCAGCATCGGAATATGGCCATGGTTCCGGATCGTTTCCTCGGCGCTCAAAAACCGCGTCAACGCGCGGTTGGTGAAAAGTCGGTCGCCAGGAGCAGTCTTGAAGAAAGCAAGAGCGGAGGACTGATATCTCGGCGCTTCCAAGACGAAGGTTTCCGTCAACAAATCCCGGGTCGTCTGCCATGGGAAAGTGGGCTGCCCGATGTCAGCTAAAAAGAGCAACCGAGCCGCATTGCTGCGGCGCGTCCTCATGACCGGCGCGGCAATCAGACCTACCCGGGCGGCCTCGTCAACTGTGCGTTCGGTGTCGACTTCATGGGCATCCGGCACAGCGCGCGGGATAAAGAGCCTGCGCCAGGTGTTGAGCATCCAAGTATAGGTATATCCCGACGCCAGATCATACGAGAAAGAGCTGGTGTCCATCAGCGACTCAACTGTCGGTCTGGGAACGGGCATGCCGCTGTCTACATCAGGTTCGCGATCAACCTCAGCGGTTGGCACGGTGGTCTTCTTCTTGGGCGCTTTCTGGGCAGTTGGTCCGGTGAGCCTGTTCTTTCGTTTTTTGGGTTCTTCCGGTTTTTCGCGTTTACGCTTGCGACGCGCATCCTGCCGCGCGCGCTCCTCTCGTTCTTCGTCCCGAAATGTGCGGGGCGGCAGAGGGTCCTCCAGCCGTGCTCCCGTCGTGATACTGCCGGTATCCAAGATTTCTCGTAGCTGTACCGTCTGTTTGAAATCTGCCGGGGGCAGAACACGCGATACCACTGTGCGGATCTTTTGTCGTTCGCTGTCAGACCTCGCCAGAAGCACACCCAACACCCAGGCGACCTGATGGCGGTCCCGTGTCCGCAGTTGAACGGAAGGCGGGTCGCCGATCCCACCCGAACCGGCTGTGTCAATCTCTACGAAATCCTCAAAGGGGCGGTCGAGTTGAGCAAACAGCTTCACAGCGTCCTGATAGTCGCGAACCGAGGCCGCAAAACCGGCGTCTCGCAATGCACGAAAAATGCCGATCAGAAAATAGGGCTCAGCAGCTTGACCGTCATGTGTTTGACCGGCGGCCATCTAGTCCGACGACTGATCTGCGGTTCGCGCGTGTTCGTGAATGTCCCGCGCGGTGGAAAACAAGATCTCCCAGTGGGGAGGCTTGGCGCTCTCGATCTGAGCGGGCGAGGCACCGTCCCAATGAAGAACATGTACCCAGTCGATCAGTTCCGCAGTTGCGGGCAACTTATAAGCCTTGTTCTTCTCCGCCTGCTTTCGAACTTTCAGGAATGACCGTACGGTCGACTCAATTACGGTCTCGGAGATATGTTCCAGACCTTGCCGTCCGCCGGATGCCAACGGGGCCTTCTTCAGATTGTTGCGCACAATTTTTACCAGCTTTTCGGGATCTTCCGGAAAGGTGAGTTCAAGGTAGATGCAGCGGCGCAAGAACGGCTTGGGAAGTGGGCGTTCCCGGTTGGATGTAAACACTATGATAGGTCGCGCGCCATTCCCCGGCACCGTTCGATCGTGTTTGTGATGGGACAACGACCGTGCACTTTCGGAGATCGGAATTTCATCTATTTGAAACTCAAACTGATCCAGAACATGCAGCAGGTCATTGGCAAAATCCGGATCAGCTTTGTCCACTTCATCAATGAGCACAACACTGGGTGCCGGATCAAAGATGGCATTGCCCAAGGGCTGCAACGACACATAAGGGTATGCAAAAGAGGCGTTTTCCGCCCGAACCGGATCCTTTAGCTGACTGTCCTGCAGTCTGCGCACCGCATCGAACCGATAAAGCAGATCATTGGCACGCGATGTGCTGCGTACGGTGGCCAGAACGGGTTGAGCATTCAAAAGCTGGCGCGCGATTGCATAGGCAAGCTGAGTTTTCCCGCAGCCTGCTTCACCTTCGACCAGCAACGGGCGCCCAAGCATGATGGCAAAGTCGACAATTCGGCGTTTCTCATAGTCCAGTTGGTAGTCCAGCTGATCTTCGCTGCCAGGCGTTTCCGAGAACAGGCCGTAGGTAAAATCCGTTTGAATGCTCATCAAATCACTTCTTATTGGGTAAATGGGTCCCGATACTATCGAGAACAATGACTTTGGAAAAATCAACTGGCCCCTTCTTAGCAAAGCAAAGCCTGGAGGTCAGCGCTTTTTGATCGACCGCGGGGTCTCCCCGGTACCCGAGAAGCAAAAGAACCTGATGGCGATTGTTGAGTGCCTCTTGTCCAGCCGAACGCAATGCAGAGGTAAGTTCGTCAACGAAGTCTGTCAGGAGCGCCGTCAGGTTCCCCGGATAAAGGTTGACGGCCTGCAGCGTCAGTGTGACTTGCGCATCCAGCGCGACGATGAGCCGGGCAAGCGCAGACATCCGTCGCGCCGGATCGACAGGCGGGGCCTGGTCCAAAGCATGCCAGACCACCTGTTCGGCGGAGGTCGCCCACCTGTGCTTGGGGTCAAAGCTGGCATGGCCGCTATACTCCGGATCCCAGGGGGTGCTCTGACTTACATGATCCGCAAAGGCCGACAGGTCGCCCTCTGAGCCGCGCGCTGCGGGCATCAGAAGGGTCAGAACCGGCGAAACGCTGCGCCCATTCTGTTCATAAGCCTTTAGCGCAGTCTTTGCCTGCCCTGTCTGGAGCGGCCAGACCCGCGCGGGATCTCTTTCCTGTCTCTGCGTCGTACCAAGCGCGGGTCCCGATGCGGCCGATGTCGTGCTCGTCGGCAATTGCGCTTTCAATATGTTGTTATAGTAGGTGGTCAGCGCCGCTTTCGCACGAGGCGCGATATCGCGGGCCTTTGAAACTTCCAGCATCTCGGTCGAAACAGTGCGCCCGTTGTATGTCGTGGAGCTTACCTTCTTGGTGAACTCTGCTTGCCGGCCAATCTGCTCACCCAAGACTTCGTTTCCGCGGGTGTTCTTGGCAGCCCAGTCGATGGTCTGTTTCATGATGGCGCTCCAAACCTCGCTCCCGTGTTTGGAAATCATCAAGAAAATGGGCGGCCCATAGGCGGTATCTTCGAAACAGTCACGAGCGATGTCATATTCGAATTCGGTGAATGAGGGCGAGTGCGGGTCTTCTTCATAAATACTGCTGCCATAGCGCGCGCCATAGAAACCGAAGTACCCATCGGCGTCAATGCGCAGCTCGTTTTCAACGCGACGCAGGATGACCTGCGACGCGGCCCCGGTCTCATGCGGCTCAAGCGGTTCATGTCCTGCGTCCTGAATGCCCCGGGCCACAAGGCCCCGGTAGCTTACGAGCTCGTCATAGGTTCCACTGATAAATATCTTGCGGCGATCTCCGGCACCCTGAAAGTTGTCGCGGATCGTTTGCGCCGCCTTTCTGAGTACTTGTGAAAGCATAAACTGAACGTATCCGGGACCAATGCCGCTAAAACTTAAACCGATCCAAGCGTCGAAAGCAATTCGCTTGGCGCAACCGCCAGCAGATAATACGTATCCTGTTGAAGAGTCGAGAAACGCCACAGAGCGTCACAATCCTGCCGCCTGACCAGCACAGAACTCAGCAGTCACCTTTGTCTCATCAGATATGGAGATGAAGATGAAATTGTTTCAATACCAGCAGCTTATGGATGCTGTTAGCATTGTCCGGGACGCCAACGACGGTGACCTTTTAATCGCTGGCTATGGCTCACTGCCATTGAAGCCCGAAGCAGGCCTTATGCCCCTTGAGCCGGGCTGGGTGCGTCACCATCGCAAGGAGCTCTGCATCGAGGTCACACGCTGCCGCGGTACCGTCGATCGACCAGGGCGTGTCGCAGGCCTCGTGCCGGATACGAAAGCCCGCAGCATGTGCATGATTGCTAGGGCGGATCCGCTGGATCACGAACTGCTCGACAGGTTGGCGCAACGAGAACTTGGTGGGCTGCCCTATGAGGCCCGCGTCGTATCGTGCGACCTGAAGTTAGGTGGCAGACAGCTGGCGCTTGGGTTTGTGGCGGCCCTGTGGCATCCGGGTTTCCGAATAGAAAACTTGGATAGGCTTGCGTCTGTGGTATCGCGCGCTGAAGGTGCCTGCGGAACAAATCGCGCCTATCTGGATCTCGTTCTGAGCTTTGAGATGCAGGTTTTTGGTACGGTTACTGACGATCTGGGGCTGTTGAAATCGCGGCTTTTGCCCCCCGAGTTACCAAGGATCATCCCTTCATCTCCTCGCGCTTTTGAACGTCCAGCAATCTGCGCAGGACGATGACCTTCTGCGGGCCACGGGTCAGGATCAGTTCCCGAAGCCATCGGAAATCTTCCTCAGTAACATGAGAGGCGCTGGTGTGTTCGCGTTCCAGCGCCATTTTTGTCCGTGCCCAGGCCGGAAAGCCGTCGAGGGCACTGCTGCTGGCGATCAACACCACCTCGAAGTCACCGGGCTTGTTGGTGATCAGCTTTGCGCCCCCGATATCGCGGACGCGGGGTGGTGGGATGAGAAGATCAGCATCCAGCCCCAGTGTCTCCCCCATCAAAGCAGGCGTCGACAGGAGCTGCCATTTGTCCTGCACGCGCCCCAATAGCAAAGCATCGACATGAGCGCCCAGTTTCTGGCGCAATAACGCATGAACCACGACCGGTGTTTCGGTTTCGAGCACCGACGGTAGGTCTGGCGCTTCAACGATCTCGAAGCCCCGGTGCCGCGATGCATCGGGATCGGGCAGAAAGGCATTAATCTCATAGTCATGGACAACTACGAGGCTGGGCGTTGTGCTGCGCGAAACTTCGAAAAATTCAGGCCCGGTGCGGAAAAGCGCTTTGTGGCTGATCAATGCCTGAACGTATTGCTGGAAGACCGCTCGATCCGGCGTCTCAAGGACCGGGATTGGCGTTTGATAGACATGGGCCAGCAGTGCTAGATCGAGGCGGCTCAGTCCGCGTGTGTCTTTGCCGTTGAAAATCTGCGTCAGATGGTTCTCGCTACGGCTTTCAAAAGGCACGTCGTCCATTCCCTTGCCCTCGACAAGATAGAAACCGGACCCATACCCTCCCTTGTTTTGGTAGCCCAGCTCATGAACCCGAGCAATTTCAGCCTGCGCAAATCGAAGATCAGACCAGACCACAGCTCCCTGTTTTTCCGGCGCGGGATAGTACAAGCCATGGGCCTGTAGATAGGAAAAGCGCCAGTTCAGCTCCTCTATTCTGTCGTCAACACCCAGACCGGGCACCAATTCCCCAGACTTCAGATACCGATGGACAAGGTAAGATTCGCCGCGGATCGCCCCGGCGAGGTCCTGAGGCACCTCAAACCGTTTAACCTTTCGCGCCATAGGTCCTCCTGTTTTTCCATAGCGAACGTCACAGAGCATCACACAGGTGCCGCCCGGACGCCACAGAGCGAAAGGGCGATCTCTCCGTCATGGCGCATGACCGCGCTCCCACAAACGGAGAAAAACAATGAAACTGAACAACTTCAAGAATACGATCAAATCACTTGGCAATGCTTCCAAGGAAAATTCCGATGCTCTGCTGGCTCAGATCCATGACCGACGCAAGGCGTTTGCAATGCATCTCGATGCGGCTCTGGCGAAAGGGAATGCGATCTCATCGCGCGCCGATCGTCGCTGCCTGAAAGACAATCTTCGATCAGCGGCTGAGCAGGCAAAGGCTCTTGGACATTATGCCTACGACCTGTTCCCAGCCCGCCGCCTAAAGCAATTCGTTGCACGCGTTGACGAAATGACTGTGCAGGAAATCCGTGAGCTTTCGAGCCTCATTGGCGAAAAGCTGGCCTTGCAAACTGCGCTGCTGGAAAAGAAGATCGAGCCTTACCAGGTTCCAGCCTCCGCTTTCCAGCTGCGGGCCTTGGACAACATGTTGTCCCAGCGTCTTGCGTCGCCGGCAGAAACAGCGGCGATCCGCGTCAACAATACCGCAACAGCCGTGCTGGCGAATGCGGCTTATGCAGCCATTCAGCCGATTGGCTGGACCGCAGAGCAGATCGCACGCCCTTTGATGGCTTCAAGGCACTGGATCACCGGTGGCAAAGTGAGCCGAGGTTTGGGCCAGGTTATTCATGGCTTCCTAAGTCGAGACTCGCTTGCACGTACCGGTCTGGAAACAAGCTGGGGTGTCCGCTTCATCGTACCGGGAACGGTTGGTTTTATTGGCAACGCCGGGCCCTGGGTCATGTTCTATACAGGACAGATTCGCGACTATCAGGCAATGGCGGTACCATTCCGGATCAACCCCGGAGCCACGCTTGCGACCGACGTGGCGACGCTGACCATGAACCGCCCGGGCTTTGGCGCCGGAACCGCAACACCCATTGCTTCGGGTTACGTGGATAGCGCACGATCAAAGCTTCTTATCGGCAAGGACGGTGTTCTCTACATCCGGGTTGGCGAATGGGAAGGGCGTGGAGCCTACTTCACGGTATCTGCGTTCATCCCCTTGCTGCCCTGGATGCACATTACCTGGAACTTCTCCGTGTTCAGTCCAGGCTGGCAACCTGTGGTGCGCTGGAGCCGCCCAGCAGTATTCTGGGTGCGCGGACAGGCTGACTGGCTATGGAGAACTCTGACACGCCAGTCGCGCAAGAGAGACCATCAGAAAGGGTGATGACGTCTTGCTCATCGCAACGACCCTGCACCCTCGGGTGCAGGGTTTTTACCTTCGGACCGGGTGGACCCGATTTCGGGTGCATACTAGTATTTACGCAACGAATTTAACGAAGGGGATTTTTATGACGCATGTGGCTGTTGTGGTCGGGATTAACCACTATTCTCACACCAAACGACTGGAAGCTTCCGTCAAGGATGCAAAAAATGTTGCAAGGCTTCTCGAACGGCATGGCGACAAGACCAGCAACTTCGAGGTTATTGAACTTTACGGCAACTCTCCCGAAACGCCAGTAACGCGCGCTCAGGTCAGGGCCAACCTGCGCAAGATTTTTGCCGGAGAAAACGAGACGGCGATATTCTATTTTTCGGGTCACGGCGCTCTAACTGAATCAGGCGGTGCCATCATATGCTCTGACAGCGAAACAGCGGATGACGGGATCAAGCTGGACGAAGTCATTGCACTGGTTAATGCCTCCACCATAACAAACAAAATAATAATCCTGGATTGTTGCCGAAGTGGTGCTGCCGGGAACGCGCCCTTACTGGGCGGAGTCACGACCCTGCCACACGGCCTGACCATTTTGGCGGCGTCAACCGAAGACCAGCTTGCCTATGAAACCAACGCCGGCGGGGTATTTACCAATCTCTTGTGTGACGCCCTTGAAGGGGCGGCGGCAAATCTGAAGGGCGAGATCACGCCGGGCAGTATCTATGCTCATATCGATCAGTCTTTGGGAAACATCGACCAACGGCCCGTTTTCAAAACGAGTGTTCAGCGATTTGTGTCGCTACGACGGGTGGCCGCGCCAGTGCCGTATGAGGATTTGCTTGATCTCACCGAACTGTTCCCTGACCCTCAACAGCCGCTGCAACTGGGGCCGGAATTCGAACCGAAAAGGCCCATCGCAGGATATGACGACATCCCGGATCCCGATCCGGAAAAGACAAAGAAATTTGCCGCTTTGCAAAGACTGAATCGCGTCAACCTTGTAGTGCCGCAAGGTGCGTTACACATGTTTGATGCAGCAATGGGAAAAAAACACGCAGCACTCACCACGCTTGGCCATCACTATTGGCGATTGGTTAAAACCAAGCGAATCTAGGATAGTTCGATTTCGCTTTGACCCATCTCGGGTTACTTTACGCGGTCAGACAAATTGAGAGGCGGCGAACAGGCTACCCGACAATAGGTCAATGGCTGCAGTATTCGCCACTAGCCTTCCCGGAAGGACGCCCGGCGTGGCGCAGCGCGAATTGGTCAAGTGGCCTACAAGTCCTATCTAGCATCGTCGGTAGTCTGCGCGCGCAAGAGTGGTAATCCTCCCGAAATTTAGGGGTGTGCTGAAGTAGAATTTTCTCAAATGATGAAAGAGGAGATTCTGATGAAGAAATCGAAATACAGCGATGCGCAGATCATGGCGATCCTGAAGCAGGCCGAGA
>NZ_JBNBLH010000027.1:0-16388 GCF_049830555.1 Roseobacter sp. EG26 | reverse complement strand
TCTTTGCCAATATCGATGCCGATCGACATCAGCTCATCAAAGTCGCTCTTCGCCATGCTACTTCTCCATCTTGCAGAAATAGGCAAAGCCTAACCTGCTGGGTGAAGCAGCCGGTACATCCCATTAGCGGACGTTGGACAGGGTGCCCAAATGCTGCGGTCGCGACCGCATTGCGGTCATTCGCTGCACGAGCGTACTCCGGGCTATGTCGAACTCACACATCGCGGACAACGTGCGCTTTCGATACGCCCGCACGTATGGCTGCTTGTAATCCCTTTAGTAGAATGGGTTCTCAGACCAAGAAAGACGTCGTCGGAAACAAAATCCCGAGAGCATTGCAAAAAACGTATTAGTATAATATGTTAACTCTAGGACAATGGCGAGCCACGCATGTCTGATAGGCACAAACGTCTCAGCAGTCTCATAGTTTGGATTGATGACCGCGAGAGCTCAAATGGGTGGTCAGACGACCTAGATCGCCACCTGCGCCTCGATAGTGATCAGCCGAAGTATTGTCTGGATTACTCCGAGCTAGCTACTCGATTGTACAACGGCAACGTCATTGACGAACTGACACTTGAGAAGCTTCGCAAAAGTGCAGTCGGCGACAGCTACTGGGCACCAGAGTCTTTGTTCACAGTAGATTTGATGATGAAGGGCCCACTGCTCTATCCAAGCGATCTGAAGAGATTCAAGTTTATCACTGGAAAGAACGCAACTGATCGTATTACGGCCACGCATCCATCTTCTGAAATGTCAGCGTTTTCCCTTGGTATGGTTTTTGCCAAACCTGAAGAAATAGAGGACCAACTCGAATCTTTAGATGCCATTTATCGTTACCACTGCTGTCGATTAGGCCATCGCCGCGCCAGTTTTCTGATGAATTGGCACCTTTTCCTCACAGTGGTATGTCGGGCGTGGATGTCTCTTCCGGTCGTAAAGAGCATCAATGCCGTCGTCCAAAAGTGGACTGGAGCAAACTCATGAGGCCGCGCAAAGACCGAAACGACTTGGTCGTTGGTGGAAAACAACTCGCGATATTGCAAGCCGTATTTAGCCTGAAGAACGATGCATATGGTGGTGGAATTTTTGTCTACTTGGCAGAGCAAGGCGATAAGACAGTCTTGCCACAGATTTATTCTGCTCTGGCGAAGTTGGAAAGTGACGGTCTTGTCGAACATGAGTTCTCACAGCCCAGAAATGTTCGAGGTGGGCGTAGGCGTAAGATCTACAGAATTACCGGTAAGGGGCACCGCATTCTACGGGACTCGCTGACCAAAGCGCCGCGCAGCGGGTCACGGCCAACATGGGTGTTTCCCGGATTGAGAGGGAAGCAGCAGACTTAGCGAAGGTAAGTCGCAGAGTCCTGCAATGCTGCACGACGCTACGCACATCAAGACCATATTGCAGAATTCGGCCATTCGCGCAGTCCGCAGCATTCGTTACTTTGGGCTCGGAACCGTCATCTGACGATTTCGGTCAGATGACCTCAACAGCCCAAAGCGGCTCTTTTCGTCTGGCAAGTCCGTAGGGAAGCACCCCAATGCAGATATGAGAGTCAGTGCCGACTGCCAAGCTTTGCAAACAGTGAAAACATGCAACAAGCCGCAAGGAAAAGACTTGTAGATGCGGCAGTGTTCCTTTGGCGCCATGTTCGCGCGATAATTGTGTTGAAATCAGGCTTAATCGAATAACGTTTCAGCGCAGTAGAATGCTAGAAAGCTGAGCAATCTATGATGCCATACCGATTTGGCCAGCGTGAAGTGAGGGAGTGGACTTGGTAGAATTGCATCGCCCATCATGCGTTGCCTCGGTGCGATTTCTGCTTTTGTCTGCTGTCGTTACTGCGACAGCACAAGAGGCCAACGGATTGACGCCAGCTGAATGTAGGTTTGTGCACGAATACAACGAGCACCATAGCGGTCATGACTTTCCTTTCCTGGTCGGGCACATGGCACACACATCCGAGCTTTGCGAGGACGGCAAGAGCATCAATTGCGAAATTGCCTTAGCAAGGAGGGAAAAACCATACTTCGTGACTACGGATGGAGCGCTGCCAATAGACATTGCAACAATTGTAGGCACGAACTTCGTTTATACTGCGGAATTCCTATCGGCCTTTACAGGACCTAGCCTTGACCTAAAGCCAAAAGTCGAAAAGCATGAAAGCATCGTTCATCTCATTTTGATCGAAGCGGATGAACCGGCAAACGCGTATTCCTCTGCCTATCCACAGTTCTTGGAGCGCTTTGTCGCGACCGAGGCCTGGCCCTGTGCAGCCGTGAATTCAGTTTGGCAAGGTGAACTGGTTGAGTACTCCGAAGTTTGGATCAAAGCAGATATCGGCGACATTGCTATGGCGAACTGCATAAAAGAGGAATTCTACAATGCCTCAGGTGTGCCGGGCGATCCCATTGGATTGGCCTCTCTGTTTTCGCCTACGAGATTCTCTGGCGCAGCGCTTGATCCGCCTGTCTATGAGGGCTTCTCTCTCAGAGACGGTATCGTTTTGCGCTTGGTCTATGACGAACGAATGAAGAATGGCCAGTCGAGGTCAGAAACTGAACGACTGGCAGGTGAGATTATCGAGACTCAGTGCAATTATTAACGCTATACTGTATCGGAAATTCCCTCCACATGAGCAATAGTGAAACCAGTGCGCGAACTTGGCGCACAATGCGGTTGCTCTTTACCCTTAGCAGGGCGCTTCTAAACTGACTTTGCAAAGTCCGCTTTTGCGCCTAGCGGACCTTTGAAGTCCAAACCGAATGTCCGGTTTGGATTTGGAGCGGTCGCTAAACGTGTCTGTCATCAACGTTAGTCAAAAGACGGTAACCGCTTTATCATGCATGAGCTCGCAGACGCAGTGCCATTCGCAGCAGAGCATCAATAGCGTTGCTGCGCCAAAACTACTTCCGGTATGAAGCAGCCGGTTGACCTCTCTCGCAGCCAATGACGCACTCAAAGTCGCCATGGAAGCAACGCTGCGACCGTTGGCCGAAGCGCTTGGACACGCATCAGAAAATAACTGACGACGGGGCGGGACAAAACCGCAGCATCTACATGGTATCGGCTCGGTGTTTGTAAACTGGAGGTTATGTGGCGCTTGTTTTCTCTTCCGGCAAGCCACCATCGAGACTTGAGATTGGAAGTGGACGATCCGACGCAATTACACCATTGGCCGACATGTGGCCTGCTGTTCCACGCGATGCGCCACTTCTCCGATTACACTCGCCTGTTGGTATTGGAGAAAGGCATGCTATGCTCGCGTTCGTTGCATATCTGCCGGGAGGACGTATGACGGGGACACCAACGCAAGCCGAAGACCACCCGGAAGAACCAAACAGATCATCGGCGTTTCCCGACCTTTTTGCCGGTGGCGGTATCGGACTGCTCCTGGGAACCGCTTTGAGTTTGTCTCTGACACCCGTGATTGCAGGCTTCATCAGCGCCATTACATCCCTGTTGGCGGTGCTTCTTGGCCTCGACGGCAGTTCCTCCGGCAAACGCATGCTGCGTGTTAATGCTTTGCGCATCGGTGCATTTGGCTGTGCGACCGTGATTGGTCTTGGTATCGGGCTCTATGTCCGTACAAGCGAACCGTTAAGGCAATCACCCGCCGAACTGGTCCATCTGTGGGAAGAGGCTTTGCCAGATAACCTGACACTTGCCCGCCAGATGGCCCTATACGAGCGCAACGCGCTTCAACCGTCGAGCTGGGCCTATGTTGAAGGTGAGGCAGGCACCGAAGCGACCATCGATCTGGCAAGACAAAAACAGATAGCCTCGGTGTTGCAATCTTCCGAGACGACGGCAGCTGATTTCAACTGCGAAGACCTCAACCCCAATGCGCTCGGTGCCAATATGGGCGAGACGATCGCAAAATACGAGACGGACGAGGCGCCTGAAATTGTGCGATCCATAGGGGCAGGTCTTGTAACGCTTGCCGATAGCGACAAGATCAAAGCACTTGAAATCGCATATGATTTCGTCTGCCTCGTTCAGGATCGAGGCGAATTGTTTCCGGCAAAATGAGACCTTCCACACCCTATATCGCGATTTGGCGCCTGATATTGATCTTTGGTCTGATCGCAAATCCTGCGTTCGGCGAGGCTGATCGTGAAAGCGCCCGGTCGGTGGTGAAGATCACTTGCAAAACCGGTGAGAACCAGTTGATGAAGGCCACCGGCTTCGTTTGGCCCGAACCGGGATACGTTGTAACGGCGTTGCATGCTGTCGCCGGGTGTCTGGATGTGACGGTTTTTAGCGAAAGTGCCAAGACACGAACGGGTATAAAGTCGCTCGAAAGTGTTGATCTTGAGGCAGATCTCGCGCTGCTGCGTCTTGAGGATGACCTCGGGCTTCAACCGGTACCTTTTGTGGCGACCGCGCCGGCACTTCGGGATCGTCACTCGATTTGGGGGTACCCCGCTTACGCCGAATACATGGAAAACCGCAGTGTCGATTTTTCAAGAGGGCTAAGTGATATATTGCTGAGCCTGGGAAGCGCGTTTTCATCCGAAGAACTCAAGTCACTGTTCCGATCTCAGGACTACCCGACGCGCCGGACGCAAATTTTCAGGGTCACAAGCAACACACAGCCGGGGCATTCCGGCGCGCCGATCCTTGATGCAGAAGGCAAGTTGGTGGCAATCCACAATGGCGGGCTCAAGGGCGGCTGGCTCGGAATGAACTGGTCGATCCCTGCCCACGTCTATCTGCCCGGCTTACCGAAGTCTCAGGATGCGCCTCCGACTGAGGTTTCGCAATGGGCCGCGCTTCAAAGCGCCGTCACGGTCGACGAGCAGGAAACGGTTGTGATGTCCAGCGAGGACCCGGCCGAAGTTGCCGTAGGCGCTGATGCCAAGACCGGTTGGCATTATTTTGGATGGGTGTCTCTTGCAGTCATCGAAGAAAACTACGCGCTGTCAGGAAACACAAATTTCCAAAAGAGTTTTGACATCATCCGCACGGTTCATGACGGTGAACATGACTTTGAGAACCTCGGTTTCGAGATTTGGAAGTTTGGCAACAGCGCGGCAACTGTTGCCGTTCCAAGCGGCGTTCAAGCGGATGTTGGCCTCGAGGAAATTCAGTTCAGCAGCAAAGACGAGCTTTTCGAACTAGAGGTTGGCATCAAGCAGGCAGACTCGTTCGAAATTGCTTTTCAGGAGGGCGTAAAACCTTTCTTCAACGACTTTCAGTCTTACTTCGACTGGGACACCTCTCTTGAGCGTGAGGCATTGGCATTGGACGCTGATCTGGAATATGCGTTTCTCGAAACTTACTGCATCTCGGGCTATGACCGAGAATATGACACAGACGCCCAGACGGATTTAATGCTGGCAGCGAACGGTGCGCTGTTTTTCGGTGCGGCGCTGACAAGCTATGATGCTGTTGACTGTGAAGAGCGGCAGAATGTGTTTCTCGAGTTGATGCGGATAGGCTTTGATGAGCTGACAGGCATCGAGGGTCCGCCCGGCGCCTATATCGATGCCATTGACCTGGCCGCCTTGCCAAGCGAATTGACGCTTGTAAGGCGCGTTCCTCTGAAAGAGGTCGCCCGCGATTTCGTGGACAAAGGTGATTTCAGTTGGAAGCAAGATATTTTCACAATCAAGGAGTTGCTGGGAGAGAGTGCTTACGGGCAGGTGAGTTTTGATGTGTACGAGGACACTGTGACGGGGGCTACCGTGGCGGTGCCCACGGGCATGGAGCTGAAATGGAATGACGATCTGGAAATGCTCGAAGTGTTTAGCGACAGTCGGCACAGCCGCTTGAACATCGCTTTGACGCGCGCCAACTCGTTCGATGCAGCCCGCACCAACGAATTTCAGGATTTTTCCTCCGAAATTTATGATCTGGCAAACTGGGCGGGCAGCGGATCCCCCGAAGATTGTGAGAACGCCTACGTGGATTTCGATGCACAGAAAGCTGAATGCGGGCTCTATCTGCAGGCTGAAAAAGATGGCAGATTTGCTGACATCTATCTTGCCATGTCGGTTGCGGGGGACGTCTTTCTGGGAAGCTCTGTCCTGATTTTGGATCGAGAGGATGATCTTTCCGCCAAACAACGCGCAGAGCATCGTATCATGCGGATTGCAGCCGAACACCTGTCAGATTTCGCGCTGCATTGATACGCCAGTGCGATTTGATAAGGTGCCGACGGCACTCGGAAAAAACGTTGGTTTGACGACTTGGGGCAATCCCTGTTAGCGATTTTACCCTGATGCGCAGATAAAATACCTTTTCTATCCAAGAGACCTTTAATGAACCGTTTTGCCAGCATGAGCGTTTTGTCGTTCGGAGCGGTGGTCATCAACACCGTCCCGGTCTGGATCGGCGCGTTGGGAGATTACCCTGCGCTTGGCGATGGGCTTGCGGGTGCGTTTGCAAGCCTTGTTCTGCTTTCCGCATCCATAACTTGTGCAGGCGTCGGCGCTTTAAAACCTTCGTCGGCAGCCCGCTACATGGTAGCCCCTGCGCTGGCGCTGCTCACCTTCGGGCAGATGCTCCCTGCGGTTGTTCTGGCCGCAATATGCGTTGGCTTGGGCGCGGCACTCGGAGCACTGACCCGAGCAGCCCTGAGGGCGATTGCTTTGTCCGACAACGGCTTGCAAACGATAAGCTTTGCCATATCGCTCGGTCTGGCGGCATCACTGGTGTTCTACCTGCTGCTTCCTGCTCTTGGCGTGTCGCCCTTATTGCTTTTGCTGATCCTGTCGCTGCCGCTTTTGCTTTTGCGCTTTGCGTCAATTGAAGCTGACGCACCGGATTATCGCCGTTCATACCCCGTCGGCCCTCCGATCAGGTTTATCGGATTTTTTGTTATGATGGGCGCATATTGGACTTTTCTCGATCTTTTCGGCGTACGCTTCAACGATGAGAACGCGGTGAATTTATGGCTTCTGGCGAGCCTGGTGTCGGGAGCGTGTGGCTCATTTCTTGCGGCAAGGTTGAAAAAATCATGGCATGCAAAAGCGCAGGCGCTGGCGCTTGTGGTTGCTGCTGCGACAGGTGCTGCGAGCTATGTCGCACCCGATTTGTTGATTTTCGGAATGACGATTCTCGCAAATGGATTTGCACTCTTTCTGTTTTTCCCACTTTATCTGCTCAGAGCGGGCGAACAGATGCCTCAGGCTATGGCTGGCTACTTGGTGGGCTTCTCGGCTGGGGGTCTTGCAGGTGCTCTGCTGGTTGAAATTGGGGGGTATCAAACT
Organism: Roseobacter sp. EG26; assembly: GCF_049830555.1. Classification (NCBI taxonomy): domain Bacteria; kingdom Pseudomonadati; phylum Pseudomonadota; class Alphaproteobacteria; order Rhodobacterales; family Roseobacteraceae; genus Roseobacter; species Roseobacter sp. EG26. The sequence goes on along the minus strand of NZ_JBNBLH010000027.1, from coordinate 9,168 downwards.
CTCGCAGCGGCGATCCTTGCCTCTGGATTGCTCAGCGTAATCCGGCGTCCGAACCGTTCTCTTAGACAATAACCAGACCTGCGGCGCGCCAATGCGTGAGCGCGGATTGCACCAGATCCTGATTTGCTTCCCACATCTGCAATTCCTCATGAACGCGTTCTTCAAAACCAGGGAAGACGGAGCGGAGCACGGTGACCTCGGTCTTGGCCTTATCGACCCGCCCAACCGCTGACTGCAGCCAAACCACATGCGCGTGGTACCAGTAAAAGCCGGGCATCGGGACTTTCTGGACCTCTAGCAGCGCGGCCTCGAACATCTCCAGCCGTGCGTAGCGCCATGTCTTGGCAAAGTGATACCAACCCGGATGCTCGGGGCTGATTTCCATTGCCTGGTCCAAAAGGCGGATCGCATCGTCCTCCCGCCCGAGAAAAGCGTAACAGTGGCCAACCTCCGAAAGCACGTCGGAATTACCGGGGTTAAGCGCCAATGCCGTTTCCGCAGCCTGATCAAAGCCCGCGATGTCCAGCGCAAAGAGCCGGCACATCGCCAGAGCAACCTGCCCAAAAGCGTTGCGGCCGTCGGCCTGAACGGCCTTTTCCGCAGCCATCGTCGCGAGGGGCAAAGCGTCCACACCGGGGCGTTCATTGACGTGATACCGATGTTCTTCCAAAAGCAAAACGGCGTAGGCGGCCCAGCCGTTGGCAGATTTTGGATCGCGCTTCAGAGCGCTTGGAAACGCCGCGCGCAACTCAAGATGTAGTTGCGGATCGTAGGTGCGGTAAAAACGCCGGAATTCTGAGACAAGTCGAAACATGTCCCAGCTTTCATGTTGCATCTGGTCCCGGGCAGTTTGCGCCGCGACCTGCGCGACAGGGCCGTGCGGACCCGCAAGGCGTCCCGCGCAGATTTGCGAAATCTGGTCCTGGACGTCGCATAAAGAATTCACGTTCGCTTCCCGGTCAAATTGCTCTGCAACAACCACCGCACCGGTATCTGCCGACGTCAATTGCACGGACACCCGAATGCGCGTCTCCGTTATCCGAACGCTTCCTTCGACCACAAAGGCTGCCCCATATTTTTTGTAAATATCGCCAGGGTCCAGCCGTGCTGCCTGAACCACATCGGATGTCATGCGGGACAAAACCTTCAGGTCGCGAAAGCATGACAGGCCCATGATGATTTCATCCGTGAGGCCCTCGCAAACATATTGCACGTCCGGATCGCGGCTGATGTTGCGAAAAGGAAGCACCAGTACACAAGGCAAGGCACTGGCGGGTGTCGCAGGCGCATGGTTTCGCTGGACTTCGGATGCCAGCCGGAAACCAACACCATGGACGGTCTCGATGATGCGCTGCGCTGATCCGGTATCGCCGACGGCGCGGCGGGCTTCCTTGATGGCCGTCGACAGCGTCGCATCCGTCACAATCCGACCATCCCAAACCTTGTCAATCAACTGATCCTTACTCACGACATCGCCGTTTGCATCTACAAGCGCCCGCAGGATGCCCAGAGATTGCCGCGTCAGTTTTTTGGTGGCGCCGTTTTCGCGCACGGTCATGCTGGCAAAGTCAATCTCAGCGTCAGCAATGCGTATTTTCATGCTGTCTCCATCGCTTTTGCGGGTTTCGAAAGCGGCACCTCAGAACTTCTCAGATTATTCTCAGGTCTGCCTCAAGCACTGCCCCCACATACCCCATACCTCTTTGCCACGACACACGAATGTATGGAAGCCAGGGAAGGTACAGACCATGAAATACCGCAATGCTTTGCCGCAGCTGACCGGCACACCGATGATCACCGATGGTGGGTTGGAAACGACACTTATTTTCAACGAGGGGCTAGACCTGCCACTGTTTGCCGCATTCACGGCCTTGGAAAGCGACGCGGGCATGGCGGCGATCGACGCTTACATGCGGCGCTACGCCGAGATCGCAGTACATGCGCGGCGCGGCTTCGTTATGGACACACCCACATGGCGGGCCAGTGCGCGCTGGGCTGCAGAGCTTGACATCACGCAGGAGACGCTGCGCGCCGTGCATCAGGAAACGGTTTGCAACCTCAGCCATCTGCGGGACGCGCTGGAGGTGCCTGAGATCAGCCCCTTCGTCATCAACGGCGTTATCGGCCCGCAGGACGACGGGTATCATCCAACCCAGGTCCTTACGGAGGACCAAGCAGAAGCTTATCACAGTGTTCAGATTGGCTGGTTTGACGAATTTGGTGCAGACATGGTCTCCGCCATCACGATGACCTACATCGCAGAGGCGATCGGCATTACACGTGCTGCGAAGGCAAGAAATATCCCCGTTGCCATCGCCTTCACTGTTGAAACCGACGGCAACCTGCCTTCCGGCGAGCGCTTGAAGGATGCGATCTGCGCGGTTGATCAAGCGACGGACGGATATCCCGCGTATTTTATGATCAACTGCGCCCATCCAGACCATTTTGCACATGTCCTGACCGGTGACTGGACGGGGCGGATCATGGGGCTGCGAGCCAATGCTTCACGTCTCAGCCATGAAGCACTTGATGCCGCCGAAACGCTCGACGATGGCGATCCGGCTGAGCTCGGCGCGCTTTATGCCGGGCTGTCACACCTGTTGCCCAATCTCACGGTGGTGGGGGGATGCTGTGGGACAGATCACCGCCATGTCGCCGCGATTTGCGCAGCAACCCAAGGAGCCTGATCTCTCAAACCCAACCGACGCGCGCGACCCGCGCCCAACAGCCGGGTAGGGGGTCGTCTGCGCGCCCGGCAAACTTCAAATCCAGAGGAAACTTCAATGTTCAAACCCACTCTTTGCACCCTTGCACTTCTTGCAACATCCGGGCTCGCGGCAGCGGAGGGCGCGCCGATGTCCTTTGACGTCGCAGAAGATCACACGCGCATCTTCATGGCCGCCCAGCCCCTGCATGAAAACGGGATGCCCGCCCATGGCAACGCTTTCCTGAGCCAGGGCTACATCTACCCCGCCGGAACATTGCAAGATGGCGTACCGGGTGTTCTCAAAGACGGCAGCCCGGCTTTCCCCGATCTGGTGCTGGGCACCTGGACCTGCGACGGCTATTTCGTCGGCGAAGCAGGCAATGCGACTTCTGGCACCTGGGTTATTTCCCGTCAGGTTTTTGCCTTTGCTGGCGGTGATCAGATCATCACGCAGGGCACGGAAATTGCTGATCTCGGCAAGGAGAACCTGCGCCCGATCACTGGAGCCACTGGCGATTATGCGGCGATAGAGGGGGGGCTTGTGCAGACCACACTCGGGTTCAACGAGTATATGGCCCTCAATGCCACATTCGAATTCGAAACGCCCGTCAAAGATCACGCGCATGATCCGAATGGCAAGGCCAGTGACGTCCCAGGCGGAGCGGCATCCGACGCAGAAGATATCGAATGGGATTCGGGTTTTCCGGTAGGTCCTCTGGAACCGAACAGCAACGCATCGTTCTGACGCCCGGTAGCGCCCGCGCTCAACGCGCGGGCGGAGCACGCCGACACCACACACCTTTTGAAAGATACGAGCCGATCCATGAGAGATGCAACCAACCTTCACTTGCGGCCCGCCCGATTGGGCGACGCCAAAAACCTTGCGAAACTTATCGACATTGCCGGGGAAGGCATCCCCAGCTGGCTTTGGTCGCAATCTGTTGCAGTGGGGCAATCCCCCCTAGACGTGGGCATCGAACGCGCCCGGCGACAGTCTGGAGGGTTTTCCTACCGGAACGCGATCCTTGCGGAGGCGTTTGATCAGGTCGCGGGCATGGTGCTTACATATCCGATAGAAATAATGCCTCAGGAAAGCCCCGATGACCTCCCGGATCCCATCGCGCCTTTTGTCGAACTGGAAAAACAATCCGTCGGCAGCTGGTTCGTGAATGCTCTGGCCGTGTTTCCCGAATTCCGCGGGCTTGGCATAGGGACCGCATTGATGGAAGAGGTCGAACATGCTGCACATCGACGTGGATATGATCGCTTGAGCATCCAGGTCTACGAGCAGAACGTTGGGGCCGTGCGCCTTTATGAGCACCTCGGATATATTGCGATCAGCCAGGCGCGCGTGCGCTGCCATCCGTGCCAACCTTATTACTCAGGCGACGTAGTCTTGCTTGAAAAACAGGTCGGACAAACAGTGTTTTGACCCACGTGGCAGCTTCGCCAAACGCCTGCTTACACCTGAAATCAACGTCAACCGAGAGCAATCTGACACTAGTATTGGGGTTTTGGCTCTGCGCACGGCCTCAGCTTCTACGCTCTCTGGCTTTGCTTGGCAGGGTGTGTTGCCGGTTCAATGGCTTCAGAAAGGGTTCAGTTACTCTTTCGGCATGTCGGAAAGCTCAGCATCCAGGAGATTTTTTGACAACTCTCCCAACACCTCGACAGTCTTTGTGGCATCCGATTTATAAAACACCCAGTTCCTGATCTTTTTTTGGATGTCACAAGGTTGGCCGCAGCCAGCACTTGCATGTGTTCTATGACGGCCGGTTGGCTAAGGTTGATTTTCTTGGTGATGAAGCCGACGCAAACGCCATCTTTCACAAGGTCGCCATCGCGTTTTGGTGGGAAATGATTGCTGGGGTCCGCAAGCCACCTGACAATGGTCAACCGCCTCGGAGTCGAAAGTGCACGCAAGACGATCGCCGATGGCTCGATTTCATCACGCATATGGATATTATCCTATATGGGAGAGTTCCTACGCCTTAAATGCCTGCAGGGCAAAGGTTGGAATATGGCGCACGATATTGGCCACGTAGTTTGTTTCAGGAGGGATCAGTTTCCTCGACGCGACAGCAGCAGCATGTCGAAGCGAAATTGGAAACCGCCTCGACCTAACTGCCAGCGGCCACATTTTTTGAGGTTATGATTTTAAATGTCGGGGGGGCGCCAGTTTTGATATCTCAGGGGGCATTGGAGGTACCAATTGCTGAAGTTTGATGGAGAAACGACGAAGTTACTCGATATTGCTTATCAAGGTGGCGACGTAACGCGCCGCCGTCGCAAAGCATTTGATGCGCTTCATCTTCGCGAAGGTGATACAGTCGTTGATATTGGTTGCGGAAATGGATTTCTGACCGAAGAAATCGCGCGGGCTGTTGGGAAGACCGGACACGTCATTGGAGTTGATCCCAGCGAACATATGCGCGCGCGGGCCTCAATTCGCAGCGCCGCATATCCGTGTGCGCAAATTAGAGATGGTTTAGCTGATGCGCTACCGCTGCGAGACGGTGAGGCTGATAAAGCTGTCGCAGTGCAAGTCCTTGAATATCTCTCCGATATCCCCTCGGCCATTCGCGAAGCTCACCGTATTTTGCGCGTTGGTGGCAGGTTTGTTGCGGTAGATACCGGGTGCAAGACGCTTGACTGGTTTTCCCAGGACGAGGAACGCATGCAGCGCGTTCAGACGGCCTGGGATCATCACTATACGGAACCTCGGGTGGCAGGACTTTGGCCTCGGCTGACGCAAGACAACGGTTTTGCGGCCATAGAAGTCAAACCTTTCACGTTCTGCGATGTGACGATGCGGCCCGATGGCCTCGCGTTCATGTTGATGCACTTGATGTCACGCTACGCAGCTGAAAATGGCCATATGCCGGAGGCTGAGACAAAAGCCTGGTTTGACGAGCAAGTGGAGCTCGCAAATCAGGGACGGTTCTTCTTTTCACTTACCTATTATCAGATGAGCGCCATCAAGATGTAGCTGGGCTTCGGTCTGGTTCCAGCCATGAGCGAGGTTCCCCAGGCGGGAGATGTCATTGACACGGCTGCCGCGTAGCAAGGTTTCAGTGAGGGGTCGCATCTTGAACTCGAAGCGCGGTTCGCCACCGCGAACGCAGCTCATAGGTGTTTTTCAAAGGTTCAACACGATGCTTTCGCCCCGTGCACGAGAAACGCAAAGGCACATCTGTTTACCGGACGCCCGCTGCCTTTCGGTCAAAAAACTGTCGCGGTGGTCGGGTGTGCCGTCGACAATATCAGTCACGCAAGTACCGCACACACCTTGTTCGCAGGAGAAAGCAGCATCTATTCCGTTCGCATCAAGCACGTCGAGAATGGTTTCATCCGCCCCGACTTCCAATGTGACACCTGTTCGGGCCAGTTTAACGGTAAATGGCGAGGTCGGAGCGCCCGAAATGGCCGGATTGGCGGCAAAGCGTTCGAGGTTGATCGCATCTGCAGGCCAGTTTTCCATTGCGCAGATTTCGGCAGTATCCATGAACGGGGCGGGACCACATATGTAGACCTGTCCATGGGGGACCGGTCGGGACAGCAGTTTGCGCAGCGCAGTACTCGTCGCTGGAACGTCCAGACCTTCATGGAAGGTCACGTGTTGCTTGTATTTGCCGTTCTCTAACCGGTCTCTGAAGGCGGTATGATCGCGTCCGCGTGAAAAGTAATGTAACGCAAAGGAGCGCCCCAAAACGCTCAGACGGTCCGCCATCGCGATAATTGGCGTGATGCCGATGCCGGCAGCCAAAAGAAGTGCGTGATTTGCGGTTTCGTCAAGCGGGAAGGAATTACGGGGCGTGCCGACCTCCAGGATGTCTCCTTCGCGCACTGTCATATGCATAAGGTCTGACCCGCCGCGCGATGGCTCCCCCTTTTTGACCGCAATCGTGAAATGCCGACGGTCTACCGGATCCCCGCAGAGCGAATACTGCCGGATGATCCCTTCGCCGCAATGCACATCTACATGCGCCCCCGGTCTGCAGGCAGGGAGTTTGAACAGCCCTTTCTTCGCCAGAAGGAAGGATTTTATGCCCGTAGCCTCCTGACTAATCTTTGCCACTTTGACATTGATCAGCGCCATTCTGCGTGCTCCTTACTGATGAAGAGGGCGAAGTTTTTCCAGGCCTTCTTTCAATTTGTCCAACTCCTCCGGCAGCATGGCGATAGATGTCGTGGCGTCCGGAAACGATCCATCCAGGACAGCGGCGCGATACCCTGCCAAAGCACGGGCGCGCTCTGCCCTCAGCGCTTTGCGGATCGAACCCACATCGCCAAAGGCCCTGGCGTGGCGCGGCGGGTCTTCGGTGTCACCTGAAAGATCCGACATGTAGGACAGGATGATGTCACCTGATGATCCAGCTCCGATGGTGACAAGGATCAGCTTGGAGTGCTTCTTGATTTCTGCCAGCGCCTCTTCGGCAACACATTCGACTTCCGCGCAATAGGCACCGGCCTCTTCCAACTGGCGAAGATCCTCCAGCAGGCCGAGCGCCTCTTGCGCTGTTTTGCCGATGGTGCGCAGACCACCGAACTGCGTGGCGCGCGCGGGGAACAGTCCGGTATGGCCTTGCACGCTGATCCCTTCGCGGGCAATCCGTTCGATCGTGGACAGACCGCGCGGTGAATAAATCGCATCTGCTCCCTTGGCCATCGCGTCAATCGCGCCGCCCAAGGCTTCATCCTCGGTGACATGCTGGCGCATGTATTGTGCGGCGGTGATGAAGATATTGGGCGCTGCGGCGCGGATCGGCTCAACCTGGCCACAGTCAACCGTCAGCGCGTCGATCTGCTGTTCTGCAGCGACGGCGGCTTCTTCAGCGTCGAATGCCGTGACCTGCGTCAGCCGTTTTCCGGCAGCTTTGTGCTTGAACATGCAGTCCACGGTCAAGTGACGCTGGGCGTAGTGACCGCCGTATGTGTAGATGCTTTTCATTCTAAGTTTCCATCGTCTTACTTGCGTGCAAAGATCAGTTTTTTCCGAGCCCGGATGCGTTTTGTCGCTTCAGGCGTACCGTCGTGAAAGCTGCCGAACCAGCGGTCCAAGGGCATCTCCTCGGATCCGTAATTGCATTCAAAATATCGGTGATGCAGCTGGTGGTGGAAGGACCCTGCTTTCATTGCTTCTTTGTCTCTGACCAGCAATTTCTCAAAGCCGGCGTGCGAAAAGACAGCTCCCAAACTCAGTGAAAACATATGGAAGAGAACGTGAACCGGGTGCGATGGCAGGATGAAATGAATCAGAATCCCTGAAAAATAGAAAAGGCTCTCGACCGGGTGCATGGCCAAACCTGACCAGGGACCGACATTTACGTTTCGGTGATGCAGGTGGTGCACATTTTTGAACAACCATGGAAAATGGATCAACCGATGGATCCAGTAGAAATGGAACGACTGCCAAAACCGGATGACAAAGAAAAATGCAACAAACCAGATTGGAGATTGGGCAAAGCTATCCAGCGTTCGCACCCATCCGTTTGCAGCGACGTAACAGTATAGAATGACCCATGCGGTCCAGCAGATGGTTGCCGAGGCGAGGGTCCAAAAAATATTGTCCCAAACCTGTGTGCCAAAGGTGAAACGAGAGCTTTTCTCCATCGGGCGCACATCGAACTTCAACCGCGTTTCCTGCCCGGCGAGAATATAAAGGTACGTATGCAGTGCCGTTGCAAAAATGAGAATCGCGCCGAAGTTGATTGTTGCGATCCTTACGACCCAACCTGCGTCCAGGGTGTGTATCTCTGCCATGTCGGGCCAGAGGAAATAGAAAACGACGAGGGCGCAGATCAGATGGTTAACCGGGGGCGTTAACGTCGTCCATGTGTTCAGAAGCCAGACGACGGCGGCCTTTGGTTTGGGTGGGACGTCAAACACCGGGGACATCGCGATGGGCAACGCGGGATGGAAGTTCCACTCCTTCGATTTCCCCGCGGGAGCATGGGCGGGTTTTTCTCTTTCAATTTTGGCCATGTCCGTTGTCCGTGTAGCTGGAAGTTTTAAATGAGTTTCGAAAAGTAAAACTATAGTTTTACAAAACAGGATTCTTGAAAGCTCGTCAAGCTATGGTGCCATGTTCGAGATGCAGTCAACGAACCCAGAGTGAAGAATCATCGATCTTGCCGGTCGCGGGAAACTCAATTCGGCAAAACTCCAGGCGAAAAGCTGAAAATACCGGCTAACGTCATTCTGAACTCTGTGAATTTTGGCGCGGGATCGCTTGATCCGCCTGCGTTTACACAAGGGAAAAAAAATAGATTGACGTCAGCGGAGGTCTGCTAATAGTTTCGTTTTATAAATATTGCGTCTCGCATAATGAAATACGGGATGTGATCAACGGGAGAATGAGATGATCAAGAAGACAACATGCGCCTTTGTTGCGGGTGCGGTAATGGCGCTGACCGGTCAGGCGGCGCTGGCGGATGGCCACGGTGAGATCACTGTGGGCT
>NZ_JBNBLH010000026.1:0-23205 GCF_049830555.1 Roseobacter sp. EG26 | reverse complement strand
CTCGTCTCGGTCTGTGGCGTCGCCGCCCCGTCCCGCCCGTCTGGCGCCCCAACAATGCATCGCTGCGTCGCCGGTGAGGGGGGTTCTAAGGTTACTCCAACCCACCCGCAACCCCTTTTTTCGGAAAGTTTGCAGTTTCCAGCATATTTCTGCAAAATCATTCAATAACAGTGTGTTATGAGATCACCAACTTCTACGCGGATACACGGTCACTGCCCCATAGAGGCAATCTCCAGCTGAAACGGGCTGTTTTTGAGTGAATCACTGACCGGTTGTAACGAACGACGGGGGCCGAGAACCCCCCACTTATTGGGAAACAAACAAAATCTCTTACGCTGAGGACGCCCAACACATGGGCACAACAAATATCACATCCGATATCCTTGATTTGCTCCGCAGGGAGAAGAGTCAACAACCTGCCACCGGCGGCCGAAATAACGAGAGCCCAAGTTAACGACCGTCCAAAACGATCAAGGTGCAGAGCATCGAACGCCTATTTCAACTGGTGCCGCCGAGTCTCATCATGGCTTTGCTATATTCTAAAGATGTATATGCCTTAGTTGACCTTGTTCGACATCCTTATCCGGCATGCTGCTGCTAAAGCTGTCAATGACCAACTAGAACGGGCATCAGGCATGCAATTCGAGCTCAACTCTCAACACGCGGGCACGCTGACGCATCAGAATTCCTCCCAACCTTCCCCAGAGACCGGTTGGCTACCTGCGGCAACCGCCACCTTAGGCCGTGGAACGGTTTGGCCGACCGGCGCACCAACGGTCGAGGCAGTCTTCGGTTTGCGGACAGGGACTTTGCCCTCCGATACGCCGTGGAATTGTTGCAAGGCCTTTGCCAAGGCGGCCGCCTCACCACTCATCGACACACTGGCAGCCGACATCTCTTCCAGAGACGCCGTATTGGTTTGCGCGGTCTGGTCGATTGATCGTATGGCCGTATTGACTTCTTCGATCCCAGCCGACTGTTGCCCGACCGCCATTGCAATCTCAGAGATTTGATCTGACGCCACTTCAACTTCGGAAATAATCCCTTCCAAAGCGTCACGTGACGATGCAACCCTCTGGACACCAACCTCAACGCTTTGATTGTTCTGATCAATGACCTGGCTGATTTCCTGTACAGCTTCCTGAGAACGCTGTGCCAGCGCGCGCACTTCGGAGGCCACAACCGAGAAACCGCGTCCGGCTTCTCCCGCCCGCGCCGCTTCGACACCCGCATTCAAGGCCAGAAGGTTGATCTGGAATGCGATGTCTTCAATAACCTTGACCACGCGATTAATCTGCTCAGATGCCTCTGTCATGGCATTGATCGACGTCTCCGTCTCACCTGATATCTTACGAGCCTTGTCGGCGCTTTCGCGCACCTTGCGTGTCGCTTCATCCGCGGATTTGGCGTTTTCGACAACCTGGCGGATACTGGCCGTGACCTCTTCCACAGCTGCTGACGTTTCTTCGACAGCCGCAGCAGCCTCTTCGGCACGTTTTGACATATTGTTTGACGATGTTTCGAGATGGGAGGATGTAGAAGAAACGTTCTGGCCGCTCTCCATGATCTCCGCCATAGTTTTGGCAGTGCCTCAAGTGCCGCGTTGAAATCATCTTTCATTCTCAGGAAAGCGCCATTTCGGTCACCATCAATCCGGATGCCCAAGTTACCTTGCGACAACTCTCCGATACATTTCACCACATCTTCAATGTTGGTTTCTGTCTCCTCAAGTAGCCGATTAATGACCTCAGCCAATCCGACAAGTGCCGCATCGTCGCTGTCATTTGACATCCGGTTGGAGAAATCACCCAACGCAGCATCACCCAAAACGCACTCCATGTTCTTCTGAAAACCTTCCAGCGTTTTCAACCGCGCGCGTTCCGTTTCGCGTTCATGCTGCTCGGCGGCGCGGCGTTCTTCCTCAAGCTCTGCTTCGCGCGCCCGCTTCGTATCCTCGGCCTCGCGCTCCTTTTGGCGCATCTCCACTTCGTTCACGCGGGCATTCAGGATCGATGTGCGAAAACGGTCCAATGCGGTCACGATTGCGCCAATCTCATTGGTTGTGGCTTTGGGAAGCTCGGCGTCGAGGTTCCCTTCGGACAATTCGGTCGCAGCATTTGACACTGCGAGCATCCTGACACGAACAAATCGAGCCACATACCATGCCGCAACGATACTGAACGCAATGACCAGAAGTGCGAGGACCGAGTTCAAAAGCGCTTCGAAGCCCGCTTTCGCCTGCCGTTCCTGCATTAATTGGAGGAGTTCCACCGCAGCAAAGTCTTCAACCTCTTTCAGCAGGTTGATCTTCTCGGTCTTCGCCTGAAAGAAATCATCGCCGGAAATCCCGGCCAGGTCCCCCATTGTCCCGGCCTCCAAGGCGACCTCGCGCATTCATTGTACTGAATCGGTCGCTCTAGAAGCCATTACCTCTTCGAATTTGGCAATCGACTTTGGGGACGCATCAGCCAAGAATACCGAATAATAGATTTCCTGAATCTGGATCAGTGTTTGAAAGCGCAGGAGGCTTTCGGATGAAAAATTGCCCGCCGAAAAGGCGACGGAGCCAACAGCACGTTCGATGCCGGCCCGTTCTTTGCCTTGAAGAAATCCAGCAAACGAAATCACCCTCGAAGAAATGTCGACATCGTTTGCGAAGGTGGAGATGTTTTTGATGAACCGCAGGATCTGTCCGTTGAGGTTGGTATAATAGGCGATACCTTCCGCAATTGTGATCGTTTGCGCGTCGACGCTGGAGCGGATGGTATCCATCTGCGCGAGCGTCGACAGAATAGCTTCTGAATCGCTCGCAAGCGATGCGAAAGCAGGTTCCATCCTAAACGCGTCAAACTGACGTTCAAAATCTGCAACAGCAATCTTGCGCTTCTCGTTCGTTTCGAGGCGCTGAGCAGTAAGCTGGGCTTCAAATTCTGTGCCACCGGACCCAAGGAACACAGCCGTCGCCCCACGTTCCTTTTGTTGTTCATGCACGAGGCTTGACGCATTTGTGGCCAAAGTGATCAGTTGGTCGAGTTTGGCATAGTCCCGAACGTCTTCAATTTTGGGAAAAATCACCCAGAGTGAAAGTAACAGGATCATGACAATTGGCATGATAGTCACAGCAACCAGAGATTTCGTAATCGATAGGTTTATCAGCAACTTGTTGATCATGAAGAAATCGCCTTTTTGTGTAACAGCGATACACTTTCACCGCATTTGCCCGGCTGTGTACTTCAGAGAAATGAAGACTTGCTGAAGTAGACCCCAACGCGATTTTTCCGTGGCAGCAGGATTTCGCGATATCCAATTTGCTGGTCAGGTTCTGACTTATCACGCTCTCTACAGTAATAGGCTTGAAGCAATCGTCTGACCCGTTATTGCAGGTCCAATTGGTTGAGAGTCCTCGCAATGGCCTCTGCGAGAGCCTTCATACGTTGGGGTTGCGCACGCGATGGCGGGAACAGCATCTGCAAGGCTGTATCAGGGGCAGCATAGTCGGACAGCAGCGGCACCAGCCGTCCCGCGTTCAGGTCGGCCGCGACATCAAAATTTGACTTGAGCGCAATCCCTTTTCCCGCCAGACACCATTGACGCACAAGATGGCCATCATTGGAAATAAGCCGCCCCTGAACCAGCACGGATTGCGCCGTTTCACCCGCTCCGAACTGCCATTGATTGTCGAGCATCTGCCCGAAGCGCATCAAAAGACAAAGGTGATTTTTCAGCTCTGCAGGTGTCGCAGGACACCCGTGGCGTGCAATGTATTCCGGGGATGCGCATACGATCCGCCGCGCCGCCCTCAGCTTGCGCATGCGCAAAGTCCGGTCCGGTATATCGCCAAACCGCAGCGCGATGTCGATGCCCCCTCCGACGATATCCACGTATCCATCAGACAAAAGCAATTCAACCGACACAGCCGGGTGTTCGGATATGAAGGCGTCGATGATTTGACTGATTGTCGTTCGTCCAAGATCACTGGGTGCGCTGATACGAATGGAACCAGATAGCGTTTCGGCCCCGAATCTGATGCGCGCCGTCAGGGCGTCGGCTTCTTCCAGAAGCGGGCCAATTCCCTCCAGCAAGGTGCGCCCTGCATCAGTCACACTCAGGGAGCGTGTTGTCCGGTTTAGCAACACCGTGCCCATATCCCGCTCCAACGCCGCCAGCCTCTCGGACACTGTGGTCGTGGACAGGCCAAGGTCCCGCGCCGCCGATGCAAAACTGCCGAGCTCCACGATGCGCTGGAAAAGTCGCAAATGTTCCAAATTCACTATCCGTATTTCCCGAATACTGATTTCGACTTCTGACAGTTTATCCGGATAAATGGATTGCGTAAATCCGTTCTGCCAGACCAAAGGAGAACTCAAATGACTCAGTTGACGATCACCGGCAACATCATTGCCAAAAAAGGCCACATCGACACCGTCAAGGCCGAGCTGGAAAAACTGATCGCACCCACCCGCGCCGAAGACGGCTGCATCCAGTACGACCTGCATCAGGACAATGAAGACCCAGCGTATTTCATGTTTTACGAGAACTGGGAAAACCGTGAACTGTGGCAAACGCACATGAGCAACGACCACCTAAAACGATATATGGAAGCCACCGAAGGCATGGTCGAGAAGTTCTGGATTCATGAGCTGACCCACATCGCCTGATCCGTGCCCGCCCCGCCGTTGGGTCCCGCCCGGCCCTTCGCACAGCCTGCTCCAACCGTATTGACCGACGGGATCGCAACGTAGCAACCTCAGTCCCCAGCGAAGAATATCTGGCCAATCGCGCCGAAAAATACATCGAAAACCGAACAGCGGAATCAGCCATCGCATCTTCCGCTTACCGCGCCGGCAGCAGGCCGGTTGAACTATTGATCCCCGGACAGGAGACCTGAAATGAAAGCCGTAGGCATTACTCACTACCGCGACATCGACGAGAACGACGTCTTCGTTGATGTCGATTTACCCAAACCAACGCCCAAAGGCCGTGACCTGCTGATCGCCGTCAAAGCCGTTTCCGTGAACCCTGTCGATACGAAAGTCCGCGCTGGCGGTGGTGACAAGGTTGAAAACCCGCCTCGCGTTCTCGGCTGGGATGCGTCCGGTGTCGTCGAAGCCCTGGGCGCGGAGGTCACACTGTTCAAACCCGGCGACGAGGTCTACTACGCAGGCGATATAACCCGCTCGGGTTCTAACGCCGAGTTTCAGCTGGTTGATGAGCGTATCGTCGGTCATAAACCCAAATCTCTCAGCTTTGCCGAGGCCGCTGCCCTCCCCCTGACCACGATCACGGCCTATGAGGCTTTCTTTGACCGCCTCGGTATCGATCGCGACGGCGCAAATACTGGTGAGACGATCCTCATTGTCGGGGCCGGTGGTGGCGTTGGCTCGATCGGCGTACAACTGGCCAAGGCGGCTGGCCTGACCGTGATCGGCACCGCTTCACGTGTGGAAACCTCCAATTGGATCAAAGAGCTCGGTGGCGATCACATCATCAATCACCACGCAGACATGGTGGCGCAATTGCAAGACCTTGGCATGCAATACGTAGACCACATCGCCATCTTCAACGACATGCGCCACTGGGAGGCCTGCGTCGAGATGATCCGCCCGCAGGGGGGTATCGTCTGCATCGATGACACCGACCTGCCGATGCCTATGGATGGTATGAAACTCAAGGCCGCGACTCTGCATTGGGAATTCATGTTCGCCCGGGCTATGCACGAGACCCCCGATATGATCGAACAGCACAAGCTGCTGAGCCATGTTGCCGTTGAAATTGATGCAGGCCGCATCCGCACAACGCTGGATGAAATCGTAGGTCCGATTACCGCAGCAAACATGCAAAAAGCGCATGCGCTGATTGAAACCGGTAGCGCGAGGGGCAAGGTTGTGCTGGCCGGCTTCGACTGAAGCTCTTGGAAAGGCATCAAACAGGCAGATCAAACATCTCGCCGGTGCAACCATCCGCGTCACACAACCTGATACGTTGGTGTCACGCTGCGCTCACATTCTTGATCCGCACCCTGGCCCCGCCTGCGCAGTGTGGCGCGCCCCGTCACTTGTATCGACGGGCCCGGCGAAAACATCGCTGGTATGGCCAGTCTTGATAGCTGCAAACTGATGCGAGCGCCCGAAGACAATCGGCAGTGGAAGGCCGAACCAATACCAAATACAATTGACACATGATGAAGTTGCTGGCGCGTATTTCTGCGGTTTTGATTTTGCTTGCCGGAGGGGGCAACGCTCAGGACTCGGTGTTCGTCGGGAACGTGCCTTTGCCTGAGGATGTCGTTGTGTCAACTCAGGCGGAGGGAGCCTTCGCTGGGATCTGGGTTGGGCGCTGGGACAATCGGCGGAACCACATTCTCGTTGTTGAACGCCTAGGCGACGATGGACTTGCGGATGTCGTATATGCCGTGGGAAGCGATCTGAATGGACGGGGTCGGTGGTTCAGGCGGAAGGCAAGAATCGACGGTGATACGCTCGTTTTTGCGGATGACAGTTTTGCCGCCCGATATTCACTTTCATCCACCGGTCGCATCCGTGGCGTTTTCGCCAACAACAAAGGCTTTGCGATACTGCAGCGCCAGCAGCTATCGGCGCTTATGTCTTCTCCAGAGAATGACTGGTTTTCAGTTGGCGCTGTTGAGCGGCTTGAGACCCGGCTGGTCGAAAACGGGCATGACATAACGCTTTCTGTCGTCATTTACCGCCCCGAGGGTCCAGGACCGTTTCCGCTTGCGCTTGTCCATCACGGTTCAACGGGCACTGGCAAACACGCATCGGATTTCGATCAAATCTGGACACCTGATTGGCTCGCTGATGTCTTGAACGAACACGGCTGGCTCGCTGCTTTTCCCCAACGACGTGGCCGCGGTCTATCGGACGGGCTTTATGACGAAGGGTTTGCGGAAGATCGTTCCGAAGGGTATTCGCCCAAGGCTGAGCTGTCGCTGCCCGGCGCCGAGCGCGCACTCGAAGACGCAAACGCAGCACTAGACGCCCTGCGAAAACGTGCCGATGTCTCTCCGACCCAGACCCTTGTTGGAGGCGTGTCACGGGGTGGGATTGTTGCCATCATGCAGGCCGGGGATCGTCCCGACGAGATCGCAGGTGTTATCAACTTTGTCGGAGGGTGGGTTGGTGAAGGTTGGGGTGACGACATAATCAATCCCACGCTGTTTCGGCGAATTGGTACATTTGGCGGGCCGGTCCTGTCGATTTACGGCGAAGAAGACCCATTCTATAGCGTCGAACACTCCAAACAGAACCTGGCCCAAATGGAGGCGCTCGGCGCTTCAACTCAACTGCACGTGGTGAAAGTCGATGGGTATGGCAACGGGCATTGGGCTGTTGCTGTTCCGAACCTGTGGGAAGAAGTGGTCGACGCGTTTCTCAGGACGATCGATTAAGACATCACCGCTGCCCTCAGGCGCAGCTCCACAAAGATAACTGTAAGATGTAGGTTCACCTAAACCCGCGCCGTGACTCAAGGAGGTCATCAGAGGTTTCCTGAACCGCAGATGCTAAACCTGCTGTTTCCCTTCCGCTGCCCAGATCGCACCGCGGCGGATGATCTCCGCCACCTGCGGTTGCTTCAAATCATCCAACTCATGCCCAATCGAGCAATAGAACACGCGGCCCTTGTCCCAACGTCGTTTCCAGACCACGGGAATGACCGTCCCTTCGATCCACCACAGATGATCACCAGAAAAAGTTGTAGTGGCCAGCACCTCGTTTGAGGGGTCCACCGGCATGTAATATTGCTCGGTTGTCAGTCGAAAGCTCCTGATGCCTTCGACGATCGGATCGTCGGGTTTGCAGATTGTCACATCATAGTCGATGTAGTCTTCGCGCGGCTGCAGATTGTCCGGCCAACCCGGCGGATGGGCAACGAACTGCCCGCCAATCAGAAAGTGATAGGTCGGGCGATCCCGGAAAGCATCCCCCATATGGCCATGCCAGCCCGCCAACCCGCAACCCTCGCCGATCAGCTTCAGCAGGCCGTCCTCCTGCGGTTTGGTCATGTTGCCGTATTTGTCCTTGTGACCCGACCGGGCGGAGGACCATATCGGTGTGATCAGGTCCAGATCGTCCAAATCCTCGGGCCGCTCGAGTGGTTCCAGAGTGTCATAGACCGCCACCTCGAAGCCGTTTTCCGCCAGCAGCGTTTGGTACCAGTCGCTGAATTGCGTGGGTGTGTGTCCCTCCCAGCCTCCGACAAAAAGAGCCGCTTTCATTCCGTTTGTCCTCGCATATAGTTGAAGATCGAGGCCATATCGCGAGCGTCAAACCCCTGCGCTTCGGCCTCTTTCAGAACCTGAAAAGTGGTTTCTGTTTGTGGCATGGGCACGCCACCGCTTTGCGCCAAATCCAGCGCCAGCCCCACATCCTTGCGCGCCAAAGCAACGGTAAAGGTCACGTCCTGACTGGCCTCGTCCAGATAGATCGGTCGACGAAATTTCAGCATCGGGGCGGCGGCGGCGGAATTCTCAATCACGTCGAAGGCGCGGTCGTTGGTGATACCGGATTTTCCAGCGAGGCAGAGCGCCTCGGATACGGTCTGATTCATCCCAATTCATCGCAGCCAAAACAACGCTCCGATCAATACCCAATATGCTGTAGGCAAATTTTTGGGGGTCGAAACACTTCCGATCCACTCAAGCATTTGTTTTGTGAATTATTTTGATATGTATGGTGCGCCTAGGGGCTAGAAAACCCAAACACCATTCTCGAGACCCTGTCCGATTGGGAAGAGAAACTCAAAGGTTTTGAAATTGACATAAACACAGAGCCAAAGCCCGTACGACAGCTGACACTAGCCAATCTCGGGTAACGCCAAGAACGCCGGAACCAAACACATGAGCGCCACAGCCAAACATCGCCCAACCCCCGAAGATTTTAACACCTCTGCAGCGAACCCACGAACCCGAAGGAGTAAAGGGCCGGACACTCCTCTACACTCAATGCGATGACATCAGTCCATCCCACCGTGAGATAGGCACCTGTCGCTTTCGCAATAGCTGTTTCTGCAAAGCCCAGAAAGCTTCGTTGTCGCCAAAACAGCTGTCCTCGCAAAAGATATCTGGAACAATTCCACCTTTGTAGCCTGCCAGATCAAACAAGGCGTTATTCGTGGCGATCCCTGCACCGCCAAAGAGCCATTGTTTCTGGCGATGCCCTTCGGGCGCGTAGTCCTGTTTAGTTTTGAGGAGTTTCAACCATGCGCGTTGCTGTTTCTTGGTTGCCATCGTGCGAATTCGCAACGATTCTGGCTGTATCTTGTCGTCGCGGTAGGCGTTCAAGATGCGGTTGACGATAGGCACGTTCGACGGCTTGTGTCGTTAGGATGAGATAACTGTCGGCGCTGGCGGCGACATCGAAGCGGTCACTACCGACCAAGCCACCTGAGGTGCTCAGCACCATAACTTCGACCTCATACCCACGACGCGGAAGGGCAAGCTTGATGGCGCCCTAGGTTCGAAACCGGTCAATACCCGTGCGTCCGGCTTGTCGTTTGCTCGACAAGGTCATCGTGCGGCTGGACCTTGGGGCGATGCTCGCCTCTCGTGATGCCCATGGTGCTTCGATACTTAGTGTTGCTCCCACAACCCGACCCGGATGCCTCAACATGTGCACCTGGGGTGATCTACTGCAGAGGTTTCGGCAAAAGTCCAATCCGGCGGACGTGGCTATTTTCCGGGCGGAAATAGGCGGTGACGCCTAGAACCATGCTAAGATGAAATTCGCTCCATAGTGTTGCCCGATTGGCGTGTCGATCGTGTGACAGGAACCGTTTCGGTTAGGCCAGCGTTAGCCATAGCGTGGCAGAAAGCTTGATTGCCTCGCTTCAAACCTCTTTGATCATTTCATGAGCGGTTTGAAAATTCTTTTGATTTTGTTTCTTGCCCTGCCGATGTCGGGTCGGACGGCAGAGAACCCGCTTGTGTCCGCCTTTGCATCCTGTGCAGGCCGGTTTTCGGCAGAATTAGAACACGCTTGGTTGATGCGCGATGCGCATACCGATGAGATCGCGCGTCGCAGGACGCAGTTCATCGACCTACTGGATGCGACGGCGCCTGACGACTGGCGGCGAATTGTGCTCCACTTGCGCATCGACGCGAAGATGGCCCACGCGCGATTGCTAAGCGCCGCCACCTTTTCAGACGAAGTGGACCGATCTCAAAGGGCGATGCGCCGTGCCAAGTCCGAGATCGACTATTGCACAGGATTCTTGCTTGAGGGCTGAAACGCTCAAAGATTTGGCGCACCCTTCGCTGAAAAAACCAGCGCAGCCGTAAAAGTCTGCACAATTTTTAGCGGATTGAGCCCAGCAGGCGCTTCGATACACCGCCGAAACTCGCAGTCGCAGCAACTTCCATGGAACGACTTCTTCCGGGATCTTTGTATCCCGATGAACGTGCGATGGTGCTGGCCTTGCAATTCCAATCACCACCGCACTCCGCAATTAGATTGCGTGGGGGGCATATGGGGGATCGTACCCTGGAAAGCAACGCTTCCTGCGCAGTGGCTAAAGGAATACTGCGATGAAAAAGATACTTCTTGGGTCTGCTGCCTTACTGGCCGCTTCGATGCTGCCGGCCTTGGCGCAAGACTGCCCGATCAAGATTGGCGTGCTGCACTCTCTGTCGGGAACGATGGCGATTTCGGAGACGACGCTGAAAGATACCATGGAAATGCTGGTTGAACAGCAGAATGCCGCTGGTGGCGTATTGGGCTGCGAGTTGGAGGCCGTTGTGGTCGACCCGGCCTCGGACTGGCCGCTATTTGCAGAAAAGGCGCGCGAGCTTTTGACAGTGCACGAGGTCGATGTGATCTTTGGGAATTGGACATCGGTAAGCCGAAAGTCCGTTCTGCCGGTGATCGAGGAATTAGACGGCCTTCTGTTCTACCCGGTTCAGTACGAAGGCGAGGAATCGTCGAAGAACGTCTTCTATACCGGTGCCGCACCTAACCAGCAGGCGATCCCGGCGACGGATTACTTCCTTGAAGAATTGGGGGTTGAGAAATTCGCCCTTCTGGGCACTGACTATGTCTACCCGCGCACGACGAACAACATCCTGGAAAGCTACCTTCAGCAAAAGGGCATCGCGGCGGACGACATCTTTGTAAATTACACGCCGTTCGGTCATTCCGACTGGTCCAAGATCGTCTCAGACGTCGTGGCGCTTGGTGCTGACGGCAAGAAAGTCGGCGTGATTTCAACGATCAACGGTGATGCGAACATCGGGTTCTACAAAGAACTTGCTGCGGCTGGCATAAGTGCTGACGACATCCCCGTCGTGGCTTTCTCGGTCGGTGAGGAAGAACTCGCCGGTCTCGACACGTCGAACCTTGTGGGCCACCTGGCGGCCTGGAACTACTTCCAGTCTGCGGAAAGCGATGCCAACGACGCCTGGGTAGATGCCTGGAAAGCGCGCATGGGAGAAGAACGCGTGACGAACGACCCCATGGAGGCGCATTACATCGGCTTCAATATGTGGGTGAATGCGGCGACAGCTGCGGGAACCACCGAAGTGGAAGCCGTGCGCACGGCAATGTACGGACAGGAGTTCCCCAACCTGACCGGGGGCACCGCTGTCATGTTGCCGAACCACCACTTGGCGAAACCGGTTCTGATCGGTGAGATCCAGGAAGATGGTCAGTTCGACATCATCAGCCAGACCGAGGAAGTGCCGGGCGATGCCTGGACTGACTTCCTGCCAGAATCCGCGGTCCTGAAATCGGATTGGGCCAAGCTGGGTTGCGGCATGTACAACACCGAAACTTCGTCCTGCGTACAGATCAAGTCGAACTACTGAGCACGGTGGGTTGAAATCCCGGCCTATGGGGGCGGCGCGGGTCGCCCCTCAGAACACCTTACGGGGCTGAATTCGCTATGTCGAAACTACGTTGGTACTTCGTCTGTATCACGACGGTGCTGCTATCCGTCTTCACGTTGCCTGTGATGGCCCAGAACGCGGATGCGCCAATCCAGCAACTCTTGCAGCACCATGGCGAGATCATCGCCAAATCCTCGCGGAAAACCATTGCGCCGGCGGTCGACGCGCTCGCCGCCAGTGGGCTGACGCAAGCGCAAACAGTGCTGACGCGTTGGCAAGCAAAAGAGATGTGGCGCAACAAAGAAACCGGGCTGTTCGTCTATGGTGAAAAGGCGGGCAAAGAACTGGCTGCTTTCGATTTCGCGGATGGCGCCGATCTTGGCACCTTCGCTGCGGGTAACTTCAAGCAATTGAAACCCAACAGCGGCATCCGCGGCATGATCGGCGCGGCCTTGGTACAGTTCCAATTGTCCGGGTCGTTCACCGACAAGATGCAAGCGCTGGATGCCATTGAGCGCGATGCCGAGGCGTCGCATCTGGCCGCGCTAGCCAAGGTTCTGCCGGACGAGACCGACGCAGCCGTGCGGCAGCGGATGGAGCGTTTGCAAAGATTGCTGACGATCCGTTTCGGAGAGACCGAAGAGGACCGGATCGTCGCGATCCAGAGCTTTGAAGGCGACCTCGGCGTCGATGTGCGGGCCGCGCTAAACCCGCTTTTGGTGGTGACGGTCGAAGCAGCTACAGCACCACCCGAGGGCGAAGACATCGCCCGTATTCTGACCGTAGGCAGTGAAGACCTGCCGCGTGAGGCGGCTTATGACCATCTTGTCGCTGCCGGCCTGGCCACCCCCCGGATCAGTCGGGACGACAAGCGTAATGCGCTTCTGGCCAATATCTCGGATGGTTCAGTGGCTGGCGTAGAAGTGGCAACGCTTGACAGCGAGTCCGCGCGCGACCTGGCCTATGCTGTATTGGCCGATCAGGGTTTGGTTGACCGTGTGGCCACCGACTCTGAGGTGGAAGCGACCTTGGCTGATTTCACCTTTTACGAGCGCTACACCGGATCACCAGTTGTCGCAGTTGCGGCGGCTGCCGTGCTATCGGGGATCGAGAACAAGGTGGCCGTCAATCAGGCGTTCGATCTGGGGCTGGACGCCCTGTCAATTGCTTCGATTTACTTTTTGGCGGCCATCGGCCTTGCCATCACCTTCGGCGTGATGCGCGTAATCAACATGGCCCACGGCGAGTTCATCATGATGGGCGCCTACACCGGCTACGTGGTCCAGCAGATCATCACGGATTACACCCTCTCGATCATCGTCGCCCTGCCTTTGGCTTTTGTGGTAACATTCGGGGCCGGTGTAGCGATGGAGCGCTTGGTCATCCGGCATCTGTACCATCGGCCGCTCGAGACGCTCTTGGCAACCTTTGGGATTTCCATTGCCCTGCAGCAGATCGCAAAGAATATCTTTGGTACACAAGCGCGACCGCTGACTTCGCCCGGATGGCTGGACGGATCACTGGTGTTCAATGACATCGTTTCGATCAGTTACATCCGGATCGCGATTTTCGTAATGGCGTTGATGTTTCTCGCGCTGTTCCTCTTCGTGATGAACCGCACGCGACTTGGGCTGGAAGTACGGGCGGTGACCCAGAACCCGCGCATGGCGGCCTCGATGGGGATCAACCCGGACAAGATCAACATGCTGACCTTCGGCTTTGGCTCTGGCATTGCCGGGATCGCAGGAGTGGCCATCGGGCTTTATGCCAAGGTGACGTCAGAGATGGGTGCGGATTACATCGTGCAAAGCTTCATGACCGTGGTCGTGGGCGGTGTAGGCAGTATCTGGGGCACGCTCCTGGGCGCGACCATGGTTGGTTCGCTGCAGAAAGCGATCGAGTGGCTGAACCCGTCGAATACGCTCGCCGCACAGACCTATATGATCTTGTTTATCATCCTTTTCATTCAATTCAGGCCGCGCGGGATCATCGCGCTCAAGGGCCGGGCCGCGGAGGCGTGAGCATGGCGGAACTGACAGCAGGCCCTGCGCGGCGCAGGCCCCTCGTGGAGCGCTATCCTTCGGTGCTGATCTTCCTGACCTGCCTTGGGCTGTTTACACTGGGCGCCACGATCCTGTCCGAAGGCTTTGGCATCGGCGTGATTTCAACCAGTTTCGTCAAGACATTGGGCAAGACATTGTGCCTTTGTCTGGTGGCTTTGGCGATGGATTTGGTTTGGGGTTATTGCGGCATCCTGTCCTTAGGGCACATGGCGTTTTTCGGCCTTGGTGGTTACGCGATCGGCATGTGGCTGATGTACGAGCGGACACGGTTGATCGTGGTCGACAGCCTTGCTGCCGGGGGGCTTCCTGCGACGCCGGAAGAAATTTCCAGCGGCATCGCCGCGCAGATCTTTGGCGTTGTCGGGGCTTCAGAGTTTCCGCCCGTTTGGGCTGTCGCGCATTCTCTTCCACTGCAACTGGCGGCGGTGGTTCTGGCGCCGGGGCTTCTGGCGCTGGTTTTCGGTTGGCTGGCTTTCCGCAGCCGGGTAACGGGGGTTTACCTGTCGATCCTGACCCAGGCGATGACCTTGGCGCTGTCGTTGTACCTGTTTCAGAACGACAGTGGGTTGCGGGGTAACAACGGCCTGTCGGGTTTGCAAAATCTGCCGGGATTGGAAAACACTGGTCAGGCGATTGTCTCGATCTGGTTCCTTTGGGGATCGGCCCTGGCTCTGGGCCTGGGTTATGTACTGGCGGCGTGGATGGTGTCGGGCAAGTTCGGCTCGGTCCTGCGCGGCATCCGGGATGACGAGGCGCGGGTACGGTTCCTTGGCTATCCGGTCGAAGCGTTCAAGCTATTTGTTTTCACCGTTTCGGCTGTGTTGGCGGGCATTGCCGGGGCGATCTATTATCCGCAGGCAGGGATCATCAACCCGGCCGAGCTGGCACCGATTGCCTCGATCTATCTGGCGGTCTGGGTCGCCATTGGCGGGCGTGGGCGGCTTTACGGAGCGGTCATTGGTGCGGCTTTTGTTTCGCTCTTGTCGAGCTGGTTTACCGGAGGACAGGCACCCGATTTGAACATCCTTGAATACCGCATCCAGTGGGTGGATTGGTGGACAGTGCTTTTGGGTTTGTCCTTCGTGGCAGTCACCCTGTTCGCTCCCAAAGGCATTGGAGGGTTGTTCGATCTATTGGCCGCGCGGCGCAATCCGAACCGGCATGGTCAGGACCTGGGCCCCGATCACGGCTCCCTCCGGGAAAAGGAGGCCGACGCATGAGCCAACTTCTGGAAGTCTCGGGGGTCTCAGTCAGCTTTGACGGGTTCAAGGCGCTGAACAATCTCTCATTCAGCATCGGCAAAGCCGAGTTGCGGGCAGTCATCGGGCCAAACGGCGCGGGCAAGACTACCTTTATGGACGTGGTCACTGGCAAGACCCGGCCCGACGAGGGCAGCGTTCTTTGGGGCGAGCCCCCGGTATCTCTGTTGGGCAAGTCCGAGAGCAAGATCGCCACGGCGGGGGTCGGGCGCAAGTTTCAACGGCCCACAGTATTCGAGGATCAAAGCGTTCAGGACAACCTGATTATGGCACTGAAGAAGGCGCGATCGCCTCTTTCCGTTCTGTTGTTCAAACCTGAAGCATCGGATTTTGCCCGGGTCGAGGAACTGGCAGACGTTATTGGCCTGGGCCCTGTTCTTTCGATGAAATCCGGAGAGCTGTCGCATGGGCAGAAGCAGTGGCTGGAGATCGGAATGCTACTGGCGCAAGAACCAAAACTGTTGCTGGTGGACGAACCTGCGGCGGGGATGACCCTGGCCGAACGCAAGAAAACCACTCAGATTTTGCGCGACGCAGCGAAGTCGCGTGCTGTGGTGGTTGTGGAACATGACATGGATTTCGTGAGACGGTTAGACTGCAGGGTAACGGTGCTGCACGAGGGGTCGGTTCTGGCCGAAGGCTACATTGATCATGTGACCCAGAACCAGCAAGTGATCGAGGTGTACCTTGGCCGATAGTTTCCTCAGAATCCGGGATCTGACGTTGCATTATGGTGGCAGTCAGATCCTGAACGGTGTAGATTTCGAGGCCGCTCTTGGCGAAGTCACCTGTGTGATGGGCACCAACGGGGTCGGCAAGACTTCCCTTTTGAAGGCATTGGCAGGCACACATCCACGCTCGGGCGGTGATTACGTCCTAGATGGTCAGAGCATCGGCAGGTTAAAGGCTTTTGATCTGGCGCGAAAGGGTGTCGCCTATGTGCCACAAGGGCGCGAGATTTTTCCCTTTCTGACGGTGCAAGAGAATTTAGAGACAGGATTTGCCTGCCTGCCGAGTATGGAACGGAAGGTGAAGGACGAAATCTTTGAACTGTTCCCCATTTTGAAGAAATTCCTCAATCGGCGTGGTGGCGATTTATCGGGAGGTCAGCAGCAGCAACTCGCAATTGCCCGCGCTCTGGTGTCGAACCCAAAGGTGCTGTTGCTGGATGAGCCAACAGAAGGCATCCAGCCCAATGTCATTCAGCAGATCGGCGAGACCATTCGCATTCTGAAAGAACGCGGTAATATCGCCATCGTTCTTGTCGAACAGTACCTGTCTTTTGCCTACAGTCTGGGGGATGCCTTTATGGTCATGGAACGTGGAGCGGTCAAACTGCGCGGGCAAAAGGCAACGCTGTCGCTCGATGACCTGGCGGAGAGCACTGCGTTGTGAGCCATCATGCCTTCCAATGTCTTGCGGTCACTTCTTTGGGCGGAAAAAACACCTTCCCAACGCCTGTCGGCTAAACATGCGGCAAGGTCCGAGCCTTTGACCAGCATCAAAAGATGAAATTGTTGTCCGTTTGGCCTCCACCACGGACGACGCCGTCCTCCTTGCCTACGAAGAGAAACTGACTTTTATGCTGGACGAACAGGCTCGTTCGCGTGATCAGCTCAAAAATCAGACGGTTCTGATTGGCTGTTTCGAAGAAAAACTGGAACCGACCCGGACGTTTTCGCAAGCCCTTGGATGATATGAGAGAATGGCCACATCGCAATGCGCCAGCTGGTGCTTAATCCGGTGTTTGCGGACCGCGTCACGTACTTCCGAAATCGGAGACCCAGAACCCCCGAAATCAACAAATCGTTCAAGGTTTCAGGGGTAATTTCGACCCAGAGAAACTGTTTTGGTGCACCTGAGAGGAACAACCTAGAACCATTTGGCCCGATTGACATTTTGTCTGAGCTAGAAGATTTAGCAAGCATTCTTGCGTCTGATCCGGAAGTTATCCACAGGCTATCTGCGTTGGCGTCAGGCAGTGATGATCTGCGCGAAGCAGATACGGCTTCACCATATACTCCAATACATTCTCCAACCCCCGAGGCATCTCCATGAGCGGGCCGGACACTAGCAGAGCATTCCGTGACACGGCTGGCACAGAAGAACGTAAAAAGCGGCCCCGTCAAAAGCGCAGCGCAATGTCGCCCGTGACATTGCGGTTGACGGCCCAGGAACGGGAAAAGCTGGAAGAGTTGGCAGCCGGAATGACGCTCAGCGCCTATATCCGTGCCTGCGTTTTTGCTGAAGAAACCAAACGACGGAAAAAGCGCCCGAAAGATGTGATCGCTGACAAGAAAGCAGCGGCGGAAGCACTTGCCCTGCTGGGACAGTCCCGCATTGCCAGCAATCTCAATCAGCTTGCCTATCAGGCCAACATCGGTGGTTTGGCAATTGAGGACGAAGAGAAAGCTCAGTTGGCGGATGCCACAGCGCATCTCACAGCCATCCGCGCCCTGTTGTTGCAAGCTTTGGGAAAAGACAGGTGATCCTTGAAGGCAATGAACGCGGCTCAGGTGCTGAACTGGCGCGGCACTTGATGAACCCCATCGACAACGATCATGTCACCGTTCACCTGGTCGACGGATTCGTTGCAGAGGATCTTGCCGGTGCCTTTGCTGAGACGGAGGCAATCAGCGAGGCAACACAGTGCCGGAAGTATCTCTTTTCCCTCTCCCTCAATCCGCCACCCGGAGAGAATGTCCCCATGGAGACCTTTGAAGCCGCTATCGCACGTGTGGAAGACAAGCTGGGGCTGACGGGCCAGCCCCGCGCGATGGTCTTTCACGAGAAGAACGGGCGACGGCACGCGCATTGCGTCTGGTCCCGGATAGATGCCAGATCCATGAAAGCAATCCAGATGTCGCTTTACAAACGCAAGCTGACTGAACTCTCACGGGATTTATTCCTCGAACATGGATGGCGGCTGTCTGACGGCTTCCGCGACACCAAAGATCGCGATCCAAGAAACTTCCGCCGGGCTGAAGGAGAACAGGCCAAGCGGGAGCAGCGCGATCCAAAGACCATGAAAGCAATGTTTCGCGCCTGCTGGGAGCAGTCGGATGGCCGCGCAGCCTTTTCGGCGGCGCTGAAGGAGCAAGGGTTCCTCCTTGCACGCGGGGAGCGGCGCGGCTTCGTCGGGGTAGACGCCGACGGCAAGATCTGGTCGTTGTCGCGTTGGTGCGGAGTAAAGCCCAAGGACCTGCGCGAGAAACTCGGGACAGAAGACAGGTTGCCAAGCGTCGACGAGGCGCTGGCCCAACGACACGACCTGCGCAAACCGCAGAAATCTCGATCTGACGCGGCCTTTGAAGAGCGCCGACGACGTCTTGTCGCGGGGCAGCGCGCAGAACGCACCGCATTGCTTCAATCTCAAGAACAGCGGCGCACTGCCGAAACGCTGGCCCGGCAAACCCGCCTGCCCCGTGGCTTGGCAGGTGTGCTTTCTCGGCTGACAGGTCGGTACGAGAATTTGCAGCGCAAGCTGAGACAGGAAGCACAGGCTTGCGACACCCGCGATGCGGTGGAAAAACAGGCTCTGATTTCTCAGCATCTGGACGCGCGGCAGGCATTGCGTCGTGATGTGCGGCGGCAAGATTTAACTGCAGCCTTTGGTCGCAAACGGTGCCCCGACCCACGGCAAAAGTTGATATTGCCAAAAGACGATCTGCCCTACACCCGTGATCAACTCTTGCGCGATCCCGCGCTAATCCTCACGCATATTTCTCATGGCAAAGCACGGTTTGAGCGCAGCGATATCGAGCGCGCATTGAGCAAAAGGATCAAAGACCGGGAAGAGTTGAGCATCGCAGTTGAAACCGCGTTGCAGTCAAAACAACTTGTTGCCACGCTGGACGGGAAAGCCTTCACAACCCAGGAGTATCAGTATGCGGCGACCAAGCTGGACCGAGTTGCCAGTCAAATGTCGCAACAAACTGGCTTTGTCGTCAGCGATCAATACAAGGCACGCGCGATATCATCGCAGGATGCGGAAATGAAACGGACGTTCGGCGGTTGCCTCAGCGATGAACAGCGTGAGGCCCTTGATCACATTCTGCGCGGTCCGCAGCTTGTCAGTCTTGTTGGCCTGGCAGGTGCGGGCAAAAGTACAATGCTCGCCACCGCTCGCGACGCTTGGGCACGTCAGGGCGTGATCGTTCATGGGGCCGCGCTGGCCGGAAAGGCCGCCGACGGGCTGGAAAAAGCGTCAGGTATTCCAAGTCGCACGCTGGCTTCCTTGGAAACCGCCTGGGAAAATGGCTACGCCCCCATTGGGAAAGGGGATGTCTTGATCGTAGATGAGGCGGGCATGATCGGCACAAGGCAACTCGCCCGCGTGGCACAGAAAACGCACAAGATCGGCGCGAAACTGGTGCTCGTTGGCGATCCGGATCAATTGCAGCCCATTGAGGCGGGCACGCCCTTCCGCAAGCTTTTGCAAACACATGGATCGGCCTGCCTGACCGAGATCCACAGGCAGCGCGAGGGCTGGCAAAAGCAAGCCTCTAAAGACCTCGCCGAAGGCCGCACAGTGCATGCCGTTAAAACCTATGTCGTGCATCAATCAGTTACACATGCTGCAGATCACAACGAAACGCTTGAGGCGTTAGTGGATCGGTACGTTCTGAACGCGGAAGCGGAGCCCGAGCGGAGGCGGCTCGCCTTCGCGCATCGGCGCAAGGATGTACATGCGCTCAATCAGTCCATCAGAGCAGCACTTCGCAGCGAGCACCCTGCGCAAGAAACCCTGATCTCCACCGCGACGGGTCCGCGCGCCTTTTCTGAGGGAGATCGGATTGTCTTGGGCAAAAATGATCGCGCATTGGCACTCAAAAACGGCATGCTCGGCACAGTGGACACAATCAGCGATACGGGCATCACCATCGCCCTGGATGACCAGCGGAAAATCACAATCAACCCTGAGATCTACCGACACCTTGACCACGGCTACGCCGTCACTATTCACAAATCCCAAGGTGCGACGGTCGATTATGCCTATGTGCTCGCCTCCCGGTCGATGGACAAGCACCTTGCTTACGTCGCCATGACCCGGCACCGTGAAAACATGCACGTATTTGTCGATGATAAAGACAGGCCACATTGGGTGGCGCGTAAAGTGACCCAAGAACACGAAATCACCTTGCAATCGCCAGGGCCAGAGCGCTGATCCAGAACCCCAGCCAGAAATCAACTGGCCAGTAGCAGTCATCTGCAGCGTGAAAGAAACGTCACAGACATGGGGCAAAGGCAGCTTCTACGTTTGGCCATGAGCGTTGGCTTTCAATAGTTTGGCCTAAGAGACTGCGATCATTCTTTCGGGACACCGCTAGTTCACCTGAAAAGCCCATTCTGACGGTGTCTGCGACATGCAACGATGGCTGCTATGCGCAGGTTCCGGACTTTGCAAAGTCGAGGATTTGGCAGACGGACTTCGGTCACATGCTGCATGAGCAATGGAAGGAGCAGACCTTCGCCGCACGTGCAGCCAGCAACCTTCATCGAACGGAAGGCGTGCGGGACTTTGCGCTAGTTCGCTGCGCGGATTCGAACGTCTGACTTCGTGTCTTAACGGTTCACTTGACGAGTGTTTGATCTCTGGCGGCAGTACCAAGTGACGCTGGTGATTTTATCGGAAATTCTTGATAGCTATTGGCTGCGGAATTTCGCACTATCGTCCAGAGTGTTAAATGTCAGCAATGTGTGGCTTGCCGGTATGTAGCGCTTGCGTCAACATTTGCCGCACTTTGGCTCATATCGCAAATGTGGAATTTATTCCGTTATTTTGGCTTCAAATTTGAATACTGAGAGGGTCAGTAATTGAAAGCGTATGATCTGTCTTTAAGACATATTGAGGAGTTGTCGAAAAATTCTCGCAGCGCTTGGTTTGCTCTGGTTGGGGTCCTTCTTTTTTCCGTGCTGGCTGTGGCGGGCGTACAGGATCGTGACTTCTTTGCTTCAGGCGTTGAGACCAGATTACCTTTGATAGGCGTTTCGGTGCCAACCGTACCATTCTTTTGGGCTGCACCAACAATAATCCTAGCACTGTATGTTCACCTTCACTTGTATCTCTTGAGGCTTTGGTCCGCACTGAGCCATTTACCAGTTGAAGTTGAGGTGGAGGAGGCCACCGTTCGATCAGAGGACATGGTATATCCTTGGCTTATTTCCGATGCAGTGCTCAGTTTAAAATCCAGTGTCCATCGCCAGTTCATGTCAGTCCCAAAGTTGGCAATTGCGGTTTCTTTCGTCTGGATCGCCGGTCCATTGGTTCTTGCATTGTTTTGGGTTCGTTCTTGGCCTTATCATAGTGAGTGGCTCAGCATGTTTGCTGCAATCAACATGCTTGTTGCAATTTGGCTCGGAACTACGACGCTATTCTTTATGTTGAACCAAGTAGCCAATACATCTCCACTTCCCACTGTTTTACGTTTCTTTTCCAATTCGCTCCATGGTATCAAAGTAACCATATTTACTATAATAATAAGCGTTTTAGTGTCGGTTATAAGTTGGAACAAGACGGAAGGACCATTGTTTGGGTTGGAAATCTGGGCGCTCTATTCTGCAGACCTCTATCAGACCGAACTAGTTGAACGACCCGACAATTGGGTACCCCATGAAGAAGCTGAACTTCAGTTTCTGGCCCGATACGGAGATATCCGCCGTGCAGAATTGGATGAATTGCTCTTAGCGGAGAAATCGGGGAAAAAATTACCTGATGGTAGATCGGTTGAGTGGCTTACTAGAGCACGAACGGCATTCAAAAAAGAACGGATCGCATTCCTTCGATCACTCAACAAGCTCGATTTAAGCTTTGCAGACTTACGTCGAGCCAACTTAGAAGGTGCATTTTTGCCGGGAGTCGAACTAAAAGGAGCACGCCTAGGTGGAGCATATCTAGGTGACGCAAATCTTGAAGGTGCGAAATTTGTCGCCACGGATTTTTCGGGTGCTAAATGCAACTTTTTATTTAACATCTCACCACTTGGTTTAAGAACTCAAGGGTTCATCGGTGATGACGGCGATATCACCGATTGTACTAGTTTCTGGAGAACAGATCTATCTGGTGCAATCTTCAAAAATATTGAAGCAACGGGAATAAATGCAAGCAAAGCTCGCCTCGTGGGTGCGACTTTTTCTAATGTTGATTTATCTAATTCGAGGCTATCAAGAGCCGACCTCTCGCGGGCAGATATGATCCAAGTCTATTTTGAAAATGCCGATCTGACCGGCTCCATATTTGCTGGGTCGTCAGTTCGCTCGGGTTGGAGTGGTGGTGAGGCCGACGAGTTTCCCACTGACTTAACTGACGCCAATCTACAGTTGGCCGACTTTTCCAATTCTGTGATCATAAATGTAAAAGCAAATGGAGCAGATTTTACTGGAGTGAATTTTTCTGGTGCAAATGTACTTGAGGCTGGTTTGTCTGCCGACCAAATTGCAAATTCTAGCGGTGATCGGCGTACAGTGATGCCTATGTTTGACCCTTCAGTGGAGTTGCCTGAGTGTTTTCAATTCAGCAAGGAAGACTTCCGCTCACTTGCTGTCTGGCTTGGAGACCTAAATGCCAACCTGACTGAGCGCTTCAATCTCTGTTAGACTAACAAGAACAGCCGATACATCCATTTGCACAAATGACCTTGATATCAAATTTCACACGAAGCGAGTATTTGATGGAAACTGTTAGATACTTTGAGTTCGGGATAGCTTAATACTCTTAGCAAACCTGTTAGGCATATGAACCAGATTTCGACATAGTGGCCGCTCATGCATGCCGCGGCATTCGACGCTGTGGGCTCACTGCCGCCTTGCGGCGATGCGGCGTGCGCTTCGCTCCGATCTGGGCAAAATAGATGCGGCGCGACCTCCACTGCCAGCCCAAAGCAGACATGGGTATTCTATGCTAGTCCCGCATTCAGCGGTAATCTCCCCATTTTTAGAGGGGCGCGTCAGTAGAATCTAAGCTGCCTTCAGTTTTTGTATCGGGGTTATCCCGCCGATCCCCATGTTTGGTCTTTCGTTGTTGTATGTCCATAGCCAATGAGTG
>NZ_JBNBLH010000025.1:629-28858 GCF_049830555.1 Roseobacter sp. EG26 | reverse complement strand
CATTGGCTATGGACATACAACAACGAAAGACCAAACATGGGGATCGGCGGGATAACCCCGATACAAAAACTGAAGGCAGCTTAGATTCTACTGACGCGCCCCTCTAAAAATGGGGAGATTACCAGGTCATCGACGCGCTGACTGACTTGTTCATTCTGCGCGGTGTGCCTGCTTACATCAGGTCAGACAATGGCCCTGAGTTCATTGCTGAGGCCGTCAGGGATTGGATCAAAGGTGTCGGTGCCAAGACGGCTTATATAGAGCCTGGATCACCTTGGGAGAACGGATACTGTGAAAGCTTCAATGGGAGAATGCGGGATGAATTGCTCAACGGTGAAATCTTCTATTCGCTCCGTGAGGCCCAAATCATTATCGAAAGATGGAGGAACCACTACAACACCAAGCGACCACACAGTGCTTTGGGCTACCGCCCGCCTGCGCCTGAAGCCATCGTCTTGATGGACCAAAGGCCAATCATGCACTAACTTTCAATTTGGACCACTCAAGTGGGGCTGCTCAATGAAACCGATTGAATCTTCAAAAATTTTCATCGGAATAAATGAACGAGGTTGCTGGCAAGGTGCTGTGGTCCGATAGTTTCGAAGATGTCTTGCCGAAAGCAGTGACGGCGCCCTGCGTGAAACTAATCAAGTGAGCTCGGGTTCCAACCACTTTCTTCGTGGTTTTCATGTCAATCTAAGAGATCATCGATGACCTTTCTCGGAATTACCATATCAGCCAACGCTTCGTGAATCTTGCCATTGGCTTCACATAGTGGAGCTCCAAATACATCGAAGTTCATGAAATCGTGGTTTAGCCTAATTGCGAGGTAGAATTTTTTGCCTTTGAACGCTGCAGCAATGTGCTGACTTGATGTTTGGTACTCTCTTGAAAACTCAAGCAGCTTTAATCCAAATTCCGGCGTTATCAGTTCCTGTGCTCTCTGAAGGTCGTCAGTATAAACCTCAAAAACCTCTTCTACGGCATCAATAGGGAAATGGAGCTTCTGGTCAGGACGGTTGGTTTGTGTCGCCCAGGCAAAGACTTTATTCAACGTCGGGCCAAAATCCGGGAGAAAGACGATCGTGGGCATATCTGCGTAACACTCAATTTCCAAAATTACTCCCGAAAAAAGCCGGGTGCTTCTGCGGTCGCCATCGCTGTCACGTCTTTCATTGTAGAAAGAAGCCTTTGTCATACGGTAGTCCGTGTTTCGCCAATTGCCTTCGACTGATGGCCCCACATAGTTATGATCGCAAACAGGTATCAGATTTAGGCTGCGCAAATGATCCACCGGGAAGGCATCCTTGAGCGGCGCCTCCGTATATGTGGTTCCCTCAAAAAAGCGGCAAACGACGGGCCTGACGATGCTGTTTAGTTCATCATGCAATTTGTCGTGGCGGCTGAGGCAGACAAACAAGACGCCTCCGGCACCCGCGAGCACAGGAAACAACGGCAGCACAGGGTGCAACTTGAATCCTTGCCAGGCCAGGTAAGCCGAAACAATCGCCAAAATCGCGATCCAGACCCGACTGCGATGAATGCCTTTTCTACGTGCGGTTTCCATTTCTCGCAGGATTGGAACGAGCTCACGGTCATAAATCTCCGAAAAGCCTTCTTCGTAGCCTTCACGTTCTGAAAAAATGAACTGAGACAATTTTCCACCCCCCGACACCAATTGGAATTAATTATCCGGGGCATGGATACCGGTTTTTGTGGTCCGCTTTATGTCTGGTTTTGTTTCAATTGCATCAACTCAACTAAGGCCTCCAAAGACCCGTCACTTCAATCAGCCAGCGCCCCATGTTGTAGAAATCTGAGTCCGTGTACCAGGTGCTCAATCGTCTTTTGATTTCAATCACCTTCTCTTCACCGTCTGTCGTCAATACAAGACTGAAGGAAAACACCACTCGCTCGTTCTTCGAGTATGGAATATACATAGGTGGAGCTACGAACTGTCTGCTGTTCTCACTTTCTTCAGTCCGGTTCAATATGACCCCGTCAATTCCCTCTGATGAGACACCACTGACGTTCCAGTCGCCGTTCATACTTGTTATCAACACATTGCGTATCTCCACCACATCAGGATGAGGCGTACGAAAGTTGTGGGAAACCATCGTGAAGTCCAGTCTTTGACCTGAGCCCTTCAGGCCTTCGGCACCAGTCGCGGCCCGGATTTCGGCATCGTTCACTGCCTGGAAAGCTGCATCGAGAAAATGGTCGAAAGTAGCATATCTGTAGGGGTCAAAAAAGTAATCCGGCTCCGAGGTTTTGCATCCGGACAAAAAAAGAATTGTCGATGCCATGCACAGACTGCCGAATAGCTTTCGCATACATTTTCTTGGCATTTTTCATAACTCCCAGGACGGTTTCCGAGGCGCTTTCAAATTGAAACGGATATAAAAACGCGCTCCTGGCGGGTCTGGATCCGGGCACGCCGGAGCTTGCCCAGCCAGGTTTGGCCACGGATTTGCTACAGGCGTCGGGTGTGAGCATGATGTCGTGAAACGCTAAATTTCGGCTCAATTGTATCAAGACACTCTGTGGATGAAATTGGCCTGATACAAACCTTACGAGAAACGACATCGTTCTGAATAAGGGAGGCGTCAAACCGGAATCGATCAAGACTCAATCAAACTTACCGGAGTCCTGTATGTTCAATTTAAAAACTGCCGTGCTGGGGATCGCGACCGGAGCAACGCTGGGAGCAACGTCAGCCACCGCATGCGACCCGGTCCACCAAATGGAATACAAAACAACCGGCGGCTGGTTCACGATGTCAATTAATGGTGCTCATCTGGGCCACGGAGGTGGAGGGCTCATCGCCGGTGTCCAGCTGGTACAGAACTGGATAGTCAGCGGGAATAACGTTGTAACCGTTGATTTCGTCGGCGACCCCGGCACGATCTCCGCCACATTTAAACTCGTGCGTGTCTGCGACGGCAGTGCTGATAAAGAAATCCTGAAAAGCTCTACTTTTAGTGGAAGACGTGTCGAAGCCTTTCCATTTCAAATCAATCACGCGGTGGATGCCGAATACACAAAAGCCGAGGTAAGTGATGCCAGCGGTTTAATGGAAGCGGTTGAGAAATTTCAACGAAGCGTGCGATCTGGTAAGATCGATGATGCCATTCTGCTTCATGAACCGATGTTGAGGGACTATGCTGCGCAAGGTGCACCCATAGAAACCGTGAAGGATCATATGCGCGAAATGCTGAGTAATGATGATGCACTTTTCGCACAGAAATTGGTAGCTGAACCGGTATTGGGTGGTCGCATCTATCAAGTCTTAAACGCCGACTTTGCCTCTCCGTTCCATGTTGACGTTCAGGAGAGCGGCGGCTCTCTCTCCTGGAACACCGGAACTTATTGGGGTAAATACGATGGGAAATGGATGATTGTCGCAAGGTAGTCGGGACCTGCGACCATAGCCGGTATTCCGCGCAATCCGAAAAGAAGATTTCGGCTTTCTGACCCTGAAATACACCCTTTGCAGTACAGATCATTCTGATTAAGTGATGGGAAACAAGGTAAACATCGCCCCTGTTAACGCGTCACACCCAATTGGCTTATCAGTTCATCCAGTTCATCAGACGCGAAAGGCTTCTCGATATGAGGTCGTCCGGTTCGTTTCAAAAATTCGGCGACTTTTTTACTCATAATATCGCCAGTGATGAAACCGATCCGAGACAAATACCCGGGCGCATGTACCGAGATGAGACGGAAAAACTCTTCCCCATCGATGTCAGGCATTTTGAAGTCACACAAAACAGCACTGAATTCTTCTGCCTTCAGCCGTTTCAAGGCGTCATCGGCATTGTTGGTTATGCGAACTGTATGCCCCGCTACGGAAAGAAGATCTGCAAGTAATTCAGCCACATCGACCTCATCGTCGACGACCAGGATATGTTCGCTTTGAAAACTGTGCCGCTTCGGTGCGTCGTCTGTGAGCTCTGCCACATCTCCTCGTGACGCTCGAAGGCCAACCTGAAAGCAGCAGCCTTCTTGCTCAGTCGAGTGCACATTCAAAAAACCCTCGTGAGTTTTTATGATCCGGTAGCAAAATGCGAGGCCTATGCCAGTGCCTTTGCCGACTTCCTTGGTTGTGAAAAAAGGTTCAAAGATTCTCGACTGAATATCTTTCGAAATTCCGGGACCGTTGTCTTTAACCTCAACAAGGACATGGTCCGAAGACGCATCAAAATAAGAATGAAGACACAGCTTGCCATCTCCCCCCATATTCGCAAGCGCGTGTTCCGCGTTGACGATGAGATTGGTAAAGACTTGTGCCAGCTGGTCTGCATCGCCGGTCACCATCGGCACGCTCTGGTCCAGGCTGAGTTCAATCTCGGTTCCGATTGACCGCAATCCATAACCTGCGATGTCCAGTGCCGTCGTTACAATCTCATTTATCGAACAACTCTCGATCTGGGTCGGCCGCTGACGCGCCATGGCAAGAAAGGTTTTTACGATCTTCGCGCTCCTGTCTGCCGCCTGGCTGATCCTGTCTACGCGTTTCATAACGACAGGGTCAGTCACAGTACCTTCAAGCATTTGTGCATATCCGACGATGATCGACAGTGGGTTATTCAGTTCATGCGCGACGCCTGCCAGCAATTCACCAAGAGCAGACAGCTTTTCGTTCTGATGGGCCACAACACGTTGATGTTCCAACTCTTCCTGCATTGTCAGAATATCAGTGACATCGTTAAAGGA
Organism: Roseobacter sp. EG26; assembly: GCF_049830555.1. Classification (NCBI taxonomy): domain Bacteria; kingdom Pseudomonadati; phylum Pseudomonadota; class Alphaproteobacteria; order Rhodobacterales; family Roseobacteraceae; genus Roseobacter; species Roseobacter sp. EG26. The sequence continues at coordinate 24,142 of NZ_JBNBLH010000025.1, read as the reverse complement.
GAGCAGGTATCCGCCAAGTGCGGTCTTATGTGCAGATCCTTCCAGAATGCTTCCGTCTCGCGTAACCGTGCGAATGTTCTTTGCGTAATTCTTTACATTTTTCAGAACGGTTTGGATGAATTTCTTTTCACCCAGATCTTGCGGCAGCGCAAAGAAGCCAGAGTCCAACAGCCGTCTTATCAGCGCTGTTGCGTTCTCACCAACTTCCGGTGCGGGCAACTCTTTGATGAAAAGCTCATACCAACGACGATTGGCCATAACAAAACCAAGATCTGCATCAAACAGAACCAGGGCTTCATCCAGCGCCTGAATAGCATCAGTCACAGTCGCCAGAGCACGTTCGTTGGCTGTACGTTGCTCAGTTATATCTTTGAAGGAAATCAGATACCCATCCAATGCTGTTTTATGGATGGAGGCGGTCATTGCCCGGTTGTCTGTGGTCTCAAAGATGGAGTCTTTCAGATAACGCCCCATATCCGCAATCGCGCCCTGAATGAACAGTTCTTTTGTCACGACGTCCGGGAGAATAAAGAATTCTACGTCGTACATACGCGCCAGTATGTTGGCAGCGGATTCGCCAATTGCGGGACGAGGGTAGTCGGAAAAGAACGCCTCATAGTACAGCTCATTCGCCATCACAAATTTCAGGTCACTGTCGAACATCACCAGGATTTCATCCAGTGCCTGAATGGCATCATTGACCACGGCCAGGTTCGCCTGAGCTTCGATATCCGGGTATAGAGCCGTCAATTCCGAGCATGATACCAGATAGTTGCCGAGGCTCGTTTGGTGTGAAGACAGCGCGGATCTGCGACCGTCACGTCGAGTGACAACCAGATCTTTCCCGCATGTTGAAATCAGCTCGAGGAACCCATCAACATCAAAGCCGCTCGTGGCGTCGAACCTTCCATCCCTGAAATAGCGTGTCGCAATGTCCCGTGCCGTCTCGTTCTCTTTCGGAGGCTGTACAGTGCCAGACGAAAAAAAATCCAGGTATTGGTCGTTACACAGCAGAAACCGCATTTCCGGATCAAACAGTATGACCCCGAGTGACATTGCCCCAAATGCATCAACGATGAGTGTGTTTTCTGAGTTTTGCTGATTTGTTTGAAAGGTAGACGGCAATTTGTATTCTCTCTCGTCAGGCACAATGAACGCCTGCTCAGCGCGGCCCATACAGGTTCATATCGCTTAGTGGTTTATCCAAGCATATAGCCGAGACCCCGCACGGTACGGATTACATCGGGCTTTGTCGGGTTAATCTCTATCTTGCGCCGAAGCCTTGAAATTCGAAGATCAATGGAGCGATCAAACGCATCCCAGCCCCGGTCATGAGCTTGTTCCAGTAGCTGATCGCGGCTTAACACGCGGCCACGGTTTTCTACAAAAACGCGGAGCAGATCGTACTCCATCGCAGTCATGGCCACTTCGTTCCCGTCCGGGCCAAAAAGCCGGGCACCATCTAAATCAAGCCGGCACGGGCCAAGGTGAACAGTGTCTTTGCGCCGGGTCTTTGGGGCCGTTGGACCATCCATAGCAGCCACACCCCGACTTCGTATGGCGGCTTTTACGCGCGCTTCGAGCTCCCTGAGATCAACAGGCTTACCGATGTAGTCATTCGCGCCCATTTCGAGGCCTAACACCCGATCAAAAACTTCGGATACAGCAGTAAGCATAATGACAGGAACACTGGTGTCCTGCCGCAACTCCCGCAATGCAGTGAGTCCATCCTTCCCGGGCATCTTGAGATCAAGAATAATGAGATCGACCGGCGACATAGACAACATGCGGTTCATGTGATCCGCATTTTCTGCCTGAGTTACGAGGTATCCCCGGTCCACAAAATATTCTGAAACCATCTCTCGAAGATGGGCTTCGTCATCGCATACCAGAAGGCGGAAGTTGTTTTCACTCATGTAAAATGCACCTTTGTCGCTGACCATTTTCGCATTTCGACCTGCCCGGTGCAAACCGAAGCAAGATTAAATGATCGTTCTCGATTTTCCTCTGCAAAACTGCTTCGGCGTCTTTTCGCAAAATAGATACCGTCCTTGTCGAAAGGACGTCTGCAATTGTTTCAATTGTATCAGTGCGCAGAAAACACTGCGGTGGTGAGAGGTAACTCACCAAACCGCTTTTTTCCTGCTGATACCAAAGATACAGAACGCGACATCACACTGACAATTCTCTGAATTAGCAATCATTCCGCCGGCATAGTTGACCCGGCGTGTAACAAGTGGAGAAAAAGATGAAATTGTTGATAGATTTCGCCTTAGAACAAGAGTTCAGGTTTAATGAACCAGATGACGAGGCATTGACTGACAAGGGCACTGTTGTGTGGGATATCGCCGAGATTTCCGAGTTTTCCGGTCATGATGAGAAGGCACCCGACACTGCACGCCCTGTCCTGTACGCAGATCTTGCCCCCCGCGAAGATTCCGGGATGTCATTCGATGTTTGAGACAGCTTTTTCTGATTTGCAATGGTTCACACCTGCGCGACAGCACCTGAAGTTTCGGGTGCGGTCGCGTCGGATTTCCCGTTCGCCCCTCTATACGGTTTGGGTTGTCCCGATCAAAATGGCCGGGACTTCCATACATGCATGACACGGATCGGAAGTGTTCTTTCAAATCCAACCCACGGTTAACGTTCCAATATTTCGACCTGAAGTGTTGCGCTGTATCGCATCTTGATCTGTGCAGAAAACGAATGAGATTTTGAGACGCAAAGCTCAAAACCGATAGCAGTTCTGGCCCATCAGGTGGGTGTTTTCCCGAGCGGCGACCGCCTTCAAGAAAGGAAAAACCTTGAAAAAAATTCTGACACAAACGGCCCTGGCCGCACTCACTTTGACGCTGATCGGTACCGATGTGAAAGCTGACAAAGACACAACTCATGTAACCCGCAATATTCAGCTCTTACTCAAGAATACTCAGTCCATTGTCCCCATTCGGAACAAATCAGACAGCGGCGATATCAAAGACTTCGAACTGGAAGTCAAAGAAGACGTCATTCGCTTTTCGATGGTATCGGGAACAGTCTGGTGCGGTTATGGGGACGGCGAGGTACCGTCAAATCGAATTCGTGCCATCGGATTGCCAGAAGAAACACGCTTATCTCTGGGACTGATGCACCGAAGAGGAGGGCACAGCACCAGCCAGACCGATTTTGATGGTGTTTACCACGCAGTCAGGAATCCAGAGTTCAAGGTCACGATCAACGAGCTCGAAAACGCCTATAACTTCAACAGTTACAAAAAAGCGCAAATAGGTTGGCCCACAGATTTCGAGGTGCCACTCGATAAACTGAAAAATCCCGTCGGAAAGTCTGCGGCATCAATCGACCCGGTTTCAATTTTTGATGCCGCATTGACCAAACACGTGAACGAGGGCGGTGAGAAGCTCGATTTTTTGCGTAGCGATCATAATTTTGTGGTCGAGCTACCCATCACGCTGCGAACGGCCTGCATTGGCGTTCGCGGTCTGTCGGATACTCGATCTCACGCCTATGTGGACAAATCGGTGCAGATTGTTTTTGCCTATAAAGGTGACAAATCTCTTCACTACAAACCTGCAGTCAGCACTGGTGGCAGCGGCAACATTCAAAACCCACTCAGCATCGTGAAGGCGTCGATCAAAGTTGACCCCCCGAAATCGACCGGAATTTGTCCACGCACGGTAACTGCGAGCGGTATCATTGAGCTTGATCACAAGCCTGCCAAAACGCGAAATGTTCAGTATCGGTTTCTTGAGGACGGAAAACCTGCGACCCCGTGGAAAACAGTCGGCGTTGCTGGCATCGACCAGTTTAAAGTCAGGCACAAAATTAAGGTTGGCAAAACCAAGTCTGGCTCACTCGTTAAAGGGGTATCCAAGGCAAACAATGGCGGCGGCATTCAACTGAATCAGCCCCAGTTGATAAAAAACAAGCCGACTGTCGCGATCGAAGCAAAAATCGGCAAGCAGAAAGAAACCGCTGTGACGACGTACATTGCGAACTGCAATGCACAGGGCACAATTGCACAAGATCCAAAACCAAGTCTGAATCCAGGCACTCAGAAGCCCGACTTAACCGCACGGGGTCAAATTCAGATCGGGTCCGTCAAAGCGCCCTGGGGTGGATCGATCAATCTGAAAGCGTCTGATGCCCTGTCAAATGACAGACGCGGATGCCAATTTCGTTTCGGATACGATGTGGTCAATATCGGGAAAGCAGCTTCGGGACCTTTCCTGAACCGACTGCGGCGGGATGGCAAAGTCGCCCACAAGAAATCGCTTACTGGTCTGGCGAAGGCCTCCGGGAAGAACATTGGTGGAACCATCCTGCTAGACGCGGGAACTTACCCCCTGACCCTGTCAGTTGACGACGACAAAAAGGTTCAGGAGCTGAAGGAAAACAACAATGTTCATAAAGTCATGGTAACAGCACCATCAGAATGCGGCGGACGAGACGGTTCCCGTCACCGTGATTAGGGTATTGGCCAGGCGTGCGCAATAAAGTCTTCTGTTTGCGCACGTCCCCAATCCGGAAACAGGACGTCGGGCAGTCTGGTCCCGACAGGCTCCTCTGAGTATACGGGTCGTTTTTGATGAGCGGCCCGTAGTTTTTTGCCAATCCTTTTCGATCCCCCTTCGCCGGGAACAGATCTGAATATCGCGTGTGCCGATGGTTACGCGCGTTGAGCTTCGAAGCTGCGCGGACTGTATCAAAATCACGCATCGCCGCGGACACGGTTGATACAAAACTGAAATTTCAAGACATCAGACAGACAAGCCAAAAACTTAACGTGCGTCGACATACAGCCTTTTCTGGAAAAACTGATGAGACAGCACTTAGCCTGGGTCAACTTAATACCGTTAACGATTGTCGTTTTGATGCATTTCGCAAAACCGGTTCAAGCTCAGGAACTAGGGACCTGGCGATCCGGTGAAGCTTTGGCACTGCCCTTTGAAACCATTACGGTTGATGGAGAATTTGCCGTCGAAATTGGAGCCTACGATGTTACCGATTTCGTCATTCGCCTGAATGGTGAATTAGCAGTCTCACGCGATGTTTTCGTCCCCAACGGGCTACAGGAAGTTAACGTTTATGTGCTCCAAAACGACCAGTACACACTTGTCGCAAGTTACGATGTTCTCGTATCGCGGGATGCCCCAAGGAACTCCCCTGTCCTGCATGTCGAAGTCGGCGCCGAGCACCTTGCGGGCGTTACAACTGTTAATGGCGACGCCGCGTCCCTTGCGACGAGTTATGGATCAGCAGCGCTGAATAACGATTCCGAAACGCTGACAGGCAGAATTGATTACCTTGCCTCGACCAACAGCGAAGATCAAATAAACGACAACGAAATTGATATCGCCGAGTATTTTCTGGAGTATCAGCATCGCGGGACACATGCCGGTTTCACCGGTCGGCTAGGACATCAATCTCTCGAATATGATCCGGTCCTGGTCGGCGATCTGTACCGTCGAGGTGTCGCTTTCCAAACGACATTGCTGAACGAACGCTTTACTATAGGAGCCTTCGCAGCGAGGGCTTCGGAAGTACTTGGATCCGAAGATATTTTTGGATTGAACGATCCTTCTGACCGGATAACCGGGACGCAGTTATCTTTGAACCCTTTTTCCGGCAGAGATCTCGCGTTCTCCTTTCAGCACTACGCGGGACAAGGTGTCCCCTTTGGCGGTGACGTGCCTGGAAAAGGTTCGGGATGGTCCACCAGCCTGAATGGTACAGAATTGGACGGCCGTATCCGATATGGTGCGGCGTTTGGCCAAACCGACTGGGACGAAGACGGGGCGGAAAACAGCTTCGAGACAGAAAAAGGTGCGGCTACCTTTGGATACCTTTCCTATGATCTGCTGCACTCAGACGACGCCGAAAAGCAACTTACTGTGGGGCTGGAATACGAAGCGATAGAGCAAGATTACTTTTCCCTGGCAAACCCGAACCTGTTCGCCGGGGCAGAAACATTACGTTTCACGGCCAACTATTCGACAGAGCGGTTGGCGTTAAATTTCACTGCAGAAGAACAAGAGACCAAATTCGGCGGGTCTGCGATATTTCCAACAGATAAAATCTCTTCTCTTGCGATAGACGGAACTTTCCAGCTGGCAAGCAACGGTTACTGGCAAGACGCGTCATTGCAGTTTGGCGCCCGTTCCGTTCGGCAAACTCGTCTGGCGACCCCGTTACTGGCCCCGGAACCAGAAAACTTCGTTGAGAAAGAGATTTTTGTTGGATTGGAGAAATACAGCGAGACCGGTTCCTGGTTCATTGAATACTCAGTCATGGATTTTAATGACCAATCGGTTTTTGACACTGATGAGACAAGCCAGATTGCAACCTTTGGATTTGACCGGCAACTCGGAGATCAATTGACTCTGAGCGGCCTCGCTTCCCTGACGGCGGCCAATGCAGATCAGGAAAACTCACTTCGCAAGGAGGTCAGTCTGGATGCCCGATACGAAATTGTTCCCGACAAATGGGCGGTGAGTTTGGCCGGTGGAATTGCGCGGACAGACCAATCTTTCGATGACGACGGCTCCTTCATCGCGGCGGAACTTGTTTGGAAATTCTCACCGTCTGCCGAACTGCTCCTGACCGGAACACGAAATACCGGTTCTTTTTCAGGTGATAGCGGACAGGGCAACGAAACAATTATCGGGCTATTTATCCGGATCAATACAAGCTTTCTGAAATGAGGAATACGCAGATGAAACGTCTATTTGTGATAATCGCCCATTTGTTGGTCCTGACGTTGAGCGGTACCTTGGTGGCAAACGCCCAGGTTTCCGTCAGCCCTCAAGTGAGCGGTGTGAATGTGGACGGAACAAGCATCGTCACGTTACGCTGGCGGGTCGGCGTAACCTCGGCCACCCAAGGAAAAGTTCAGGTGCAATCCTCAGCAGGTGTGCTCGGCATGGGTGGAGTAGCCGGTGGAAACCTCTCCACATCCGTTCTTCATCCAGGTCCGGCGGTTGGCACGGTTTTCGTGACACTGGTCGAACGCTTAAGGGTCAGCCGGACAACAGCAAAGCGCATTTCTCAATCCGGAACGACAACGTACACACGCAGTTTCTCAGGCGGCTCGGGTCCGGCTGTGAGCGCGAGAGCGACACTTCGAGCAACAACCGGAGGTGAATTAACATTTCGAAATATTGAACTCAGGTTTGAGGACGCCTCCAGGTTTCAAGTGATTGATTCTGGCCAGGACCTGACAGCACAACTCGCTCTCACGACAAGCGGCAGGGGGGTGTTGAGAGGTTCCTGGGAAGTCGCCGGGCCAGTCAGCCGCCGCGGTGCCGGCTTTCGCCCGATCGGCCGGCTCCAGCAGTTCATAGCTGGTCCTCGAAGTTCCACGTTCGTCAGCCCGCCATTGCCAAGCAATGCGCCTGGTGTCTATTCGGTAAGGTTCGTTCCCGACCAGGCGCCGCAACGGGATGTATTGGAGCCCGCAATCGTCCTGAGATACACCGTTGTTTCGAAAAGAAATGCGGTTGAAAATTCAATCGGACTTTTCGCTCCGAAGCCCGGAGAATCTCTGACCAGGACGACACAATTCAGATGGCAGACAATTCAGGGCACCCGCACTTATCGGTTAGAGTTTTTTGATTTCAAAACGGGCCGTACGCCGCCTGCACCGGTTGCAGCAATATTGTCTGAGGACAATCACGTGCAGCTACGCGATTTCACCTTTGAGCGCATCACAAGCTCCGGGGAGTTGTATTGGAGAGTTGTCTCACTGGACTCTGAAGGGAAAGAGCTGACAAGCTCCTCCGTACGTGAACTGAAGTGATACAAACCCGCGCCTTCAGAAGCTCTTTGGCGCGTTTTGCATCTGCGCGGGCAACGGATCGACTTCCGCCCGCGTCCGATTTATCGCCACGCATCCAAACCTGATACCAACTGGCGGCGAATTGATACAAAAACCGATTTTCGGCTGACAAGTGATACAAAAAACCGGAAATGGCGACATTCTTCAGACAATTCAGGTGACTAGATTTCCTGACATCGCAGTTGGTTAAAGCTGAACGGCTACTTATGCGTCCCGATCCCGGGGTCGCTGTGAAACGGTCAGGCGGCATCAGGCAACAAACCGACATTCTAGTTACGGGTATAAAATTTACCCGGCAGTCAGGAGTAAAATTATGGTTTCGAATTCAAATTTTCGACGTGCAGTGACGGCAATTTGCCTGGTCGGTGCATCCACCCTTCCCGCATACGCCGATATAGATTGGGTCGTTTACGGGCCCGCAGGTGTCAGCCCCTCCATGCTTGAAGTCAAAAGCAATGGGGAAAACTATACAGTGCTAAAAACCAACAGCACAGTTAACTTCAAAGGGCACTTCAAATACGACGCTGGCAACCTTGGACGGATCAAGAACTGGAAAATCTGGCCGAAACTGGAAAACGGTGCCGGCATTCATTCTGAAGTGCCAAGCCTGGAGTCGTTTGCCGGAGGCAAAAGTTACAGCTCCGGACAACGTCCAAAAACGGTTGATCAATTCGCCACCATGAAGGTGCCGGCATCGGCGTTGAATGCCAACGCTGTAGCCATGTGCAACTTCCATGCGCAAAAAATGCGTGACCAGGGAAAGTCCAACAATGAGATTTTCTCACAGAACTACGATCTGTTCTTCAGAGTGTCGGTTGCTTACTCGATTGACCTGACAATCTCGGCGAACAGTTTGCACGATATAAGCAATGACAATAGTGCGAAATACACGGTTCGTTGCGGCAAATCGAATGTTCAGTCACCCGTCACAATAAATTCCGCACAATTGAAACTAAAACAAACGGCGGCACTGAATGGAAAATGCAAAGTTGAACTGAAAACGATTGTCGGAACCGATCAACCCGGAGCGAAATTGAAATACCGGATTTTGCATAGCAGCGGAAACAAGAGCAATCCGTTCACGGCAACGACGGATATCACCGGGTTAGGTGTCCAGATCAACCAGATCAAGATTCCCAACGGTTCCGGTCCGGAGACCGGTTGGTTCAGGGTGCAGGGCGTTTCGCACGATTTCACAACGAACAAGGCGCATTACCAAATGAATTGTAGCGCAGGAAATTTCGGCTTTAAGGGTGCCGATGCACCTAAGTCTTTGGGAAAGGCCACCCCTGTCCCTGCAAAGCCTCTGGGCAAGGCCGCACACAAACCTGCCAAACCTCTTGTTAAAAAATCCAATACCCCCAAACCATCCGCGTTGCGCAGAAAACAGTAACTCGCCGCTTAAAAAGAAAGGTCCCGGTCTAACCTCCCGGGGCCGTTTCTGTTTCCTACAAACGCCAAATCAAATGACCAGATCCCGGGTTCGGACTTTTTTGTACTGTGTGGTGGAGAATGGCAAATGTTGGTACGTCGTACAGAGATGCCGTTGAAACAGAATGTGCGAACGGTAGTAAGTCCCCCGAGTTGTTGATTGTTACCCGAAGACCCGCGGCCACTTGAATGAATAGCCGGTTTCTCTGCCGCCCTGCAGCGTCATGCGTTGAACAAGTGCAGAGATTTTCGTGCTACTTGCACTAACAACGAAAAATTCGAATTCCCAGTCTGGGCTCGTCGCGACCATTCTCTGCGCGTTTTACGAAAGGCTGCTTTCCGATAATTCAGCGAGAAAACCATGACTTCTAGAGTCTCAGAAATTCAAAACCCTAAGTACCTGATTTTTCTAAAGCGGCTGTCTCACCAATTAGGTGATCCGACACTCCGTATACCCTGCACGGTACTAGGAGAACACGATGCCCGTTTCACCGGTTAGAAAGCCGACCAATCTGATGATCGACAGTGATCTGTTGTAGGACGCCAAGGCGCCGAACGTCAATCTGTCTCGCGCTACGGAGGAAGGTGTTCGTGCAGCGGTTATGGAAGCACGTGAGCAACAATGGAAAACCGAGAATTTGGCCGCTCTTGCAAGCTCCAACGCGTTTGTTATTAGCTCTGGTTTGCCACTTGAGCGGTTCTGTCAGTTCCGACGTAAAAATACGATGTCTATGCGGGTGCCGAAGGCGAGACGCTTCTGCTCGATATTCAGGCGGATTTGCCCGACGTATTGAATTCACTTATGGTCGTGCTTCTGTGGTAATTGACAAATCAACGACCCCGGCGAAGCGGATTAATCCTGTGTTTGTGATCGATATGCCGACAAAAGGGTTTTGAGACCGTCGATTTATGTGCCGCCGCCAGCAAGCGACTGTGCCTTACTGATCTGGTTTTTGTCAGGCAGACCTATGCCGCACCGTCTGCAATCAATACCTCACTACTTGATAGCCATGGTACCCCTCTATATCTGACCATTCGACACCGACCGCCCTTGAATAGCTCGCCGGCTCACAACTCCTTGACGGGATCAACCAGTCCGGAACCCTACCCGGCCCGGATGGGGTCCAGCGAAACTCGCCCCGTGCGCCATATGTCCCAAGTGAAATCTCAGATTGCTCACGACATTCCCCTTCCCGCCCGCGCGGGTGATGGCTGTAATGTTTGACATTCCAGACTCTGATGGACCGAATGAAATCAAATTCCGGCCCCTACACATCGATGTCGACCGTGCCGTTCTCTTCCAAGATCTCCGCTGCGATGAGCGGAAAGGCATCCGGTGCAGGTGAAACGCTGTTGCTGTGCTCTAGAGCTGTTGGAATTGCGCCAAGTTCCTGCACCGAATTTAGCGAACGCACAGCTGCAAAAACTGCTTTTGGGGCATCGGCCTTTGCCAAATTGCGCAACCGTTCACCCGGCTTCATCATTGCCCCCTCGTTCGTTGCAGCCCCCATGGGGCAGTGCCAGATCTGCAGTGGGGGCTCGATCGGCCAGGGCGTGATCCGTTGAACAAACACATCCCAGGCGTGCCCACATTCCACCGACGCAGGCCAGCCGCCAGCCAGACACAGAAGAATGGCGCAATCCACGTCATAAGCACTTGCAGAGGTTGGAAAAGGTAGCGCTATGGCCGCGCCAAACAGCATGTTTCTGGCCTTGGGTTTCAACGCGGTGATCACTCAAGTCGCTCCTTCATCAGGCACGTTATCAGGGTCACAAATATTCTACTTAAGAGAGAACATATGATATTGACGCCCTCATAGATAAATGTTCTGACGCGGCCCAATACGCCGGATTTGCACGTCGCAATCATGAATTCGGACCATGTCATTTCAGCAAACGAGTCGCAATATTAAATATTGGTTGTTTTAGGTTTTTAGTTTGTTTTTCACTATTGACACAGAATCCCTATCCGCAGATGTTCCGCACGTATTAGAAGTTGTCCCAAGTGGGGGACGACACATGCCGATCAAAAGAAAATATCAGCTGATAACCATCAAGGGCGTGAAGGCTTTGATGAGTGATGGCTCACGTTTTCAATGTCGGTATGATCTTGTCGAGCTGAACGATGGCAAACCGCGCTACCAATGCATCTATCTTGTCGACGGCCGGGAAAGCATACTCATTTCGGACCGCGTGTCGGAACAGGGGATCGAGGCGCGGCTCTTCAACGTCTGGCCCGGTCTCTTCAAGCATCATTTCGAGTTTGGCGACGGCACTGACCTCGCCTTTGGTTCGGATTTCATCATCACCACGGGTGAGCTTCGCGGGCTTGACGAAGTGCCGCGCAAAGGAAAGCGCTAACAAGTCCTCTCCCAGACAAGCTATTCACAAGGCTATCGCGGCATCGACTTTGCTGCTTGGGAACGCATCTGGCGTCTTTGCCGAACCGATCCCTCTCCCTGCTTTTCATATTCTTGCTGAAAACTGCGCCCCGTCCGTGGCACCCGAGATCATGGAAAAACTGGTGCGTGCAGAAAGCGGGTTCAACCGTTTCGCCATTGGCGTAAACGGTGCAGAGCATCGCAGCTATCATCCGGGCTCTGAGGAAGAAGCAGAGCGGATCGCGCGCGACTTGATCAGCCAGGGTCATTCCATCGATCTTGGTCTGGGCCAGATCAATTCGTCTAACTTCGAATGGCTCGGTCTGACGGTCGAGTCTGTATTCGACGACTGCGCCAACCTGAAAGCCTCCGAGACGGTGCTGCGTGATGGCTATGACCGGGCGCGTGAGCTGGGCTCTGATCCCGAAACGGCCCTGCATCAGGCCCTCTCCGCCTACAATACCGGTACGTTCACCCGCGGATTTTCCAACGGTTACGTCACGCGCGTGATGGGCGGGGGTGTCGAGACGCCCCCTGCTGACCATCAGGCTCAATCTTCGGCACGTTCAGAGCCCGCAGAGACAGCCCTGACATGGAACGTGTTTTCCGAAGGCACCACGTCGTCAGCCCTTGTGTTCAACTAGAAGGAAAGATTCAGATGAATTCCATCACCGCATTTATTGGTCGGATGCGCGCGCCCGCGAGCATCGCATTGGTGCTCCTGCTCGGGCTCTCTGGCCCTGCAGCGGCGGCCGGCTTTACTGATTTTCTGAACAACGTGGTGGATGAGTTCAACAGCGCACGGCGGCCGCTGGCGCTGATCGCGATCATGCTCGTTGGTTGTCTTTACATGTTCAATGTCATCGACATGCGCCGCACCGGCCAGGTGGCCATCGGTGTCATCGTGATCTTCGCCGCCACCGAAATTCTTGACCTGATCACCGCGTAAAAACCATGAGCGAAGAACCCCTGAACACCGACCGACTCTACCTGGCGCTCACACGCCCGGCAATGGTGTTTGGTGTGCCACTGGAGGCGGCGTTTATCTCCGTCATGATCGGCGGGTTGGCGATGATCCTCGGGGATTCCCTCTTCTACCTGATCCTCGCCGTTCCTTTACTTGTGATCTCCTACTTCATCGTGAAGCGCGATCAGAACGCCTTCCGCATACTCTTCCGCTTCTTTGACACCGGTGCCAAGTGCCGGAACCGCGGGTTTTGGGGCGGCTCCTCGCCGTCTCCCCTGCAGGTTCAGCGGCGTTACCGTATCGAGGAGGTCGACTGATGGGGTTTGCCCGCGCGCTCAAACGCGAAATCACCGCCACGGGCTACTTGCCCTTCCTGCGCCATGCGGATGAACACAGCATCATCACCACGGGTCGTGGCGCCTTCCAGATGCTCAAGATCGAGGGCACCTCGTTCCGCACGGCGGACACGAGTGGGATCAATGCGCTGCATGACGGGTTGAGCCATCACATCCGCAATGTCGCCGATGACAATATGATGATCTACAGCCACATCATTCGCAGCGAAGATCATAGCTATCCCGGTGGTGACTTCAGATCTGAGTTTGGCCACTGGCTTGATGCGGCCTACAAGACCCAGATCCAGCAAAAGCGCCTCTTTCGCAACGATCTCTATCTGACGATCTACATGCAGCCGCGTGGCTTTGCCGGATCGCGGTTTGCCCGCAGCATCACGCGTGCCCGGAACAGTCAGGTGGAGGTCGACCAGGACCTGCTCGACCAATTGGACGACAAGGCGTCGCTGCTCGCGAAAAATCTCGCCCGTTACGGCGCGCGACGGCTTGGTCTCGAAAAGAACGATCACGGTTTGCTCTGCTCGGAACCGATGAGCGTGTTGCGCCGCATAATAACCGGTCGTTATAGTCTCCTGCCGCTGGTGCTCGGATCGATCGGACCGGCGATCTACACGGACCGGGTGATTTTTGGCCGCGAGGCCCTGGAAATCCGCCATCCGGCGGAGTCCACCTTCGGGGCCATGTTCGGCATCAACGAATACCCCGCGGTCACCCGTCCAACCATGCTGGACGATCTGCTGACAGCCCCGTTTCGCTTTGTGCTGTCACAGTCTTTCCGCCCCATCGCGCGATCTGACGCTCTCAAAACCATGAGCCTAAAAGAGGGGCGAATGCGCAATGCCGGCGATGATGCGGTCTCTCAGGCCGATGAGTTGCAGACTGCGCGTGACGACCTGATGGCGGGCAATTTCGTCATGGGTGAACACAATCTGTCCTTGCTCGTCCTCGGGGATGACCTGGAGGCAGCCCGGGGACATGTGGCGGACGCAAGCAATCTTCTCGCCACTTCCGGCGCGATTGTCGCGCGCGAAGATCTGGGGCTTGAGAGCGCGTTCTGGGCACAGCTTCCGGGCAATCATTCGAAGCGCCTGCGCCCCGCCCTGATGACCAGCCGGAACTTTGCCTCCCTCTCGCCGCTGCACAATTACCCAACCGGCCATCGCGACAACAATCACTGGGGCAAGGCGGTCGCCAAGCTGAAAACCACCGCCGACAGCGCCTTTTATCTCAATTTCCACGTGGGTGACCTTGGTCATACGGCGATCTATGGGCCATCAGGATCGGGCAAGACCGTGGTGATCAACTTCGCGCTTTCCCAGCTCGAAAAGCTCGACGTGAAGCGCGTGCTCTTTGACAAAGACCACGGCGGAGAAATCTTCGTCCGCGCCTCAGGCGGCACATATCTCGCCCTGCAGACCGGCGAACGAACCGGCTGCGCGCCGTTCAAGGCGCTGGAGCTGACACCGGCCAATGAAGCATTTCTGGTGGCGCTGGTGAAATCGATGCTGGCCGATCCGCAGCATCCGTTGACGGCCGACGACACGGCCCGGATCGAGGCCGCGGTGGCCGGTCTTGGCAACGTCCCGCAAGATCAGCGGTCCGTCTCAGTACTACGGGAGTTGATCGGATTTGGCTCTGGCGAGGCCGATGACATCGGCAACCGGCTGGACAAATGGGCCGAGGGTGGGCGGCTTGGCTGGGTTTTTGACAATGATTGCGATGAGATCGGGTTTGATGCAGACCTGATTGGCTTCGACATTACTTCGTTTCTGGACGATCCCGTCCTCCGCAATCCGATGATGATGTATCTCATGCATCGGGTCGAGCAGCTCATCACCGGCCAGCGCGTCGCAATTGTCATCGACGAGTTCTGGAAGGCTCTGGCCAATCCGTTCTTTGTCACGTTCGTCAAGGACAAGCTCAAGGTGGTCCGCAAGCAGAACGGCATCGTGATCGCAGGCACCCAGTCCACCTCCGACGTGGTGCAGAGCCCCATTGCCCGAACCGTTATTGAACAATGCGCCACGCAGATCTTCTTTGGCAATGAGCGGGCCGATGAGGCGGAACTGACCAGGGTCTTCGGTCTGACCCATCGCGAAGTCCGGATCGTACGCAACGAGCTGTCGGTTGGGCAGTTTCTGATCAAGCAGGGCGGCAATTCTGTGGTCTGCGAGCTCGAGCTGCGCAGGCTAGAGGACGTCCTGGCTGTTCTGTCGGGCCGCACCGACACCACGGCACTCATGAACCGTATACGATTGAACCATCCCGAGCCTTCACAGTGGCTCCCCCTTTTCCACGTCAAGCGAAAGGAACTCGCATGAACCTCAAACCCGTGCTTTTGGTTTGCGCTCTGACCTTGTCTTCGCCCGCATATGCAGGCGGAGTTCCAGTCATTGACACCACGGCCATCGCGAATGCCAAGGCGACATTTGCCAAGGAACTCGCCCAGATGGTCAAGGAGCTGGAAGAAGCCAAGCGCCTTTACGATGCTGTCAACGGGCTGACCGAGATGGCTGATATTGTCGACGCACTCAATGATCTCAAGGTGCGTGAGCTGCTCGGGCCGGATGCCATGTCCATCGCCAGTGCCC
The DNA here is from genome assembly GCF_049830555.1 of Roseobacter sp. EG26. Lineage (NCBI taxonomy): Bacteria > Pseudomonadati > Pseudomonadota > Alphaproteobacteria > Rhodobacterales > Roseobacteraceae > Roseobacter > Roseobacter sp. EG26. Next base: position 8,582 of record NZ_JBNBLH010000025.1, on the reverse strand, counting down.
TTGAAGTGAACATTGATGCCCTGGGCGATCTGTCGGGCACCGCCAACGAGTTTCTGGACCACACGCGGGTGACTGCTGCGGACGTGTCGGCAGAAGACTTCTATCGCCAGGAACTAGACCGGATCGGCGCGCGATCGGCGCGTGATGCGGCGGTCGGTGATCGCATCGTGCGATCGGCCGATGATCGTCTGGCCGGGCTGGAACGGCTGCGTCAAGCGATCGGGACAGTCTCCACCCAGAAGGAAATCAACGCGCTGCAGGCGCGTCTGCAGGTGGAATCCGCCATGCTGCAAAACGACACCAACCGCATCCAAGGCCTGGCGATGCTGCAGGAAGCGCAGAGTGAGGTCGAGTCGCAAAGACAGCGGGAGGTGGAATTGCGCAATCGGGAAAATGCAACATCAGCGATCGGGAGTCTTTTCGGTGGTTAGAATTAACTCAACACTTGTCCTTTTCTTGATCGCCGTGAGCGTTGCGGGTTGCAAGGACGAGGAACCCAACAGAACTGTCGATTTTTATCTGAAACACGCTGACGACCGCATTGAAATGCTGACAAAGTGCGAGGCCATGGATGGTGCATCTTTGGAAGCGAACTGCGTCAACGCACAGAAAGCTAAACAAATCCAAGCGGCAGAGACCAACAATGAAAACCGCAGCGATGCTGTAAACTCGCTGTTTGGATCGAGGGAGTAAGGCCGACCCATGTTACAAGGTCTCTATGATAGCTTCGTAAAAACGCTGACCACCCAAACGGATGCCATTTCTGGCAATATGTCGAGTGCGTTAACACCGCCTCTGACCACCGCCATGTTGCTCTACATCATTCTGTACGGTGTTGCGATCATGCGCGGTGCCATTCAGGAGCCCGTTCTGGATTTTGCAATTCGCGGGATCAAGCTGGCTATTATTTGGGGTCTTGTTTCATCGGCCAGCGACTACACAAGCTGGGTCGGAAGCACCATCAATGACGGCTCATCAGCATTTGTAAATTCGCTGACTGGCGGAAGCGGAACTGTGCCCGGAGATTCCGTGATGGTACAAGCCAACGAGTTCGCGACCAAAGTCAACGAAGCCCATGCTGCTGAAGGTTGGGCAGGATCGGTGACCGGTGGGATCATTTCATTTGCCATAATGCTGACGGCGGGTTTGTTCGCGGCCATCGCTTTTGTGGTTTCTTTACTCAGCACATTTGCATTGACAATCATGGCTGCAATCGGACCGATTTTTGTTTGCTTTGCACTGTTTGACGCAACACGTGGCTGGTTTTTCTCTTGGTTGGGTCAGCTGCTGAACTTCATGTTAGTCAAGATTCTCGTAATAGTCCTGACCGTTGTAATCGTCGCATTGATGAGTAACATCTATGCGCAAGCCTCTGCAGTTGATGCTGTCGGATCATATATCGCCTATCTGATCGGCCTTCTCTGCGGAATCATCTTCTTTCTTCTCATTCCCTCCGTCGCCTCCGGCCTTTCGGCGGGTGCGCAGGCTTCGACGGGCATGTTGCAGCGCTCGATCGAACGCAATCTCGGCATTCCAACACGCAGTGGCTCCGGCGGCGCTCGGGGGAGCGCGACACGAACCTAGCGCGGGCCATCTCCTGCGCCTCCACTCACTGATCAAGGTCACCTGATGAATAAAATAACATTTCTTGCCCTGCTCCTCGCAGCGGGATGCGCCTCAACGACGACTCTGCCTGACGTTCAGGGTTCGGTCGTGCGCCCCCTCAACCCCACCCAATGGGACTATAGGCAAGCGCTTCAGCACAAACAGGCCGAGATCGGATACTGCGAGAACAGGCGCATTCGCGCGGGCTAGCGCCTGCAATTCATCCGGCATTTTTGCGATACTTGCGTATCTGGAAACCGCAGATTCACTCCACCCCAGGGCCTTGGCGATCTCTGGCCGTTTCTTGCCATCGGCGCGCATTTGCCCCACGGCCTGCGCGACTTCCATCGTGGTCAGATCGGCGCGCTGCACATTTTCGGTAAGCTGAATGGCGCGTAACTCAGCTGTCACCTCGCGCACAATTGCCGGAATATGCGTCAGTCCGGCCAGTTGTGCCGCCCGCCAGCGGCGCTCGCCCATGATGATCAGATGCCTGCCATCGGCATTCTTCGGTCGCACCGTGATCGGTTGCAACACGCCCTGCGCCGCGATGCTGTCGCTCAGAGACTCGAGCTTGTCTTCACCGAACACGCGTCGCGGCTGATCCGGGTCGGGGGCAATTTTGGAGAGATCAATCTGTTGGGTGCCGCCCTCGGTTATTTGTTTGCCATTGGAAAACTTGTCCAGCTTTCCTGAGGCGGCCAATCTATCCAGCGTGTCTGTAAGGCTGCGCGCCATGGTCTGTTTCTCCCGTTATTTTTGCATAGAACCAGTCAAAGAACGCGCGGAACTCTGCTGCCGCCTCCCGGCCGCTGCGCGTCTTGATCTCCGTGAGCGACACGCCCGCATCCTGGGCCTGCACATAGGCCGCGCGGTTGCGGATCGCATGCGGCACAAGCAGACGTTCGAACGCCTCCGCGACGGTGACAAGCGCGTCGCGCTCCACCTGCTTCACCGCGTCAAATCGCGAGGGCAATAATCCCAGTAGCTCCAACCCCGGATTGTGTTCCTGCGCCGCGATGAAAGCTTCCAGCACGCCTTCGATACCATCGAGCGAGAACCGCTTCAGCTCGATGGGCACCAGCAGGTAATCCGATCCCAGCAGCGCGCCATAGACCACTTCGGAAAAACTCGGCGGCGCGTCGATCACGCAGAAATCGGCGCCATGGCTGTGAACCAATCCGTTGCGCACATTGACCAGAACATCATCAGAGTTCTGGGCCAGAAGATCCTTGTGACCGGACAGAATGCCGATTTCGCCCGCGTTCAATCCGGTCTCAATGGGAGTCCCACCTGTCACCAGATCAAGGGCACTGCCCAGGTCCGTGCCGGTTTCAAATGATCCGGTAAAGTTTCGCTGGCTGTCGAGATCGACGCCGATCACCGAATGGCCCCTGTCCGCCAGCGCATAGACGATCTGGCTGGCAATCGTCGTCTTGCCGACCCCGCCCTTGTTGTTGGCAATGATGACTTTCTTCATTGCTCGCTCACCCTGTGACGCGGGCATAATGCACACCTGTTCGACACCTGCTCGAATTCCCTGCCTGTTTGAATGATCAGCCCGGAGAAGAAGGTTACGCGAACCACTCTCTCAGGTTGTGTTCTGAGTGCCGTATTCGTCTCGGCGCCGCAACTGGAAACTGCTTCGATTCAATGCATTGACCGAAATTCGCCGAAGGGTGGGAGAGGTTTGTCAGCAGACACTATCGGGCGTGGCGCGCGGCAAGGTCCTGGCCGCCCCAACGGAGCGCCAGCCCCTGCGGTTCGGGGCAGAGTCCCGACCGGCAGAGACACCAAAAACCGGCCCTGGGTTGATCGTTGCTTCGAGAAAACAACAGCAGGCTATCGCTCGCTTTGGTACGGATTAATTCAGGTGGTTTGCTGCCTGAGATGATCGGTCGACGACAAAAGACGCAAAAGCATGTGCCGCTGATGGTCCTGCCCGCCGAAAAAGATGGCCAGAACCCGAACAAGCTGTTCGCTGTCATCCACGTCGAAATAAAATACGGCGCGGCCCTTGGTGACGCTGCGCAACCCGTCGGAAAAATCCGGGTGATACGTGCCCTGATGTGGCACGTCACCCAAGGCTGCCATCGCGTCTTCGATCTCGAGAATCCGCGTTGAAGCACGCTCAAAGGCGGTGGCCTCGTCCTCGCCAAATCCAAGCGCGACCTCAAAGAGAAAATCGAAGATGGCCTCAAGATCGCGGTCCGATTGCTCGGAGCGCGCGACCCTATAGGCCATGCCGGGATTTCTTGCGCGCCAGCATGGCGCGCGTTTTTGCCCGGCTTTCACCCATATCTACAAACGGCCCGTCTCGCCGTTCCTGAATGAGCGCACGCAGCGCCTCGGTTTCGAGCTCTTTCGCTTCGGTCTGTTCGCGCAGCAACTCAAGCCCCTGCTGCAGCACCGCACTCAGGCTTGGATACCGGCCCTGCCCCACGAGATCGCGGGCAAAAGCGTCCTGCGTTTCCGTCAGAGAAATGGATGCTTTGACACTCATGGCGGGCCTCCTATTTTGTGTGGAATGTATGCTACTCAGTAGCACTTTACAAGCTGGCCACCTGCTTTAGCTTGAACTCTGTGCTCAAATCACCTGTGGGGCGCGAGATCTCATTCCCGCGATTTCGCCAGAACCCCATCCTCGCGGATCGCGGCGATGGTGGTCGGCGTCCGGCGCGAAAGTTCGACCCCGTCGCCGGACATCATCGCTTCGACGATTTCGGTCTTCTTCAGCACGGCCCCGTCGGATTCAACGTAAGTCATATATCCATCCCGTTCATGGGCGACTGAACCGTCGGATTTGATCCGCACCCATGCCCCGTTCACTTGCACAGAAATCAGTCCATCCTCGACCACGATCCCTTCCCAGCTGATGCCCGGATCGCGACGCAGCACGATCTTGTCGGGCCGGAACTTGATCTGCACGTCGCGCGGCACGGTCTTATCTGCCGCCTTGACCACGAGGAAGGCTTCCTGTTCTTCTGGATTAGTATGGATCGAGGCGTTGCCGTTCTTCGGCGGCCAGACCTTGGCCTCTACGCGTTGGTTTCCCTGCCTGTCCCGGTGAAACCCGATATAAAGCTGCGCCGACCGCCACGTCCGTCGCACGGAATTGATAATCTCAGACATCTACTGTGTTTACCCTTATTCGTTGCGGCGCACCGCCAGAGATTTTCTGGCCTTGATCGCGGCAATCTTTACGGACTGAACTTGCTTGGTGAAGGTGACGCTGAACGATCCCAGGCGACCTGTGGCCTCAAAATAGTAGGACTGTGACGGGGTATCTACGTTGTGCTCATCAGCAACCACCCAAAGTCTCAGGTTAACATCCAGGCCCGCCCGTTTCTTTTCGATTTCAGGCACCTCAATTGCAAATGGGTTTTTACTTTGAGGCTGTGAGGTGATCGGCACCAATATTACTTCCATCTGACCCTCAACGGTTTGGGTCAACAGAGCCAATACACATGGCCTGTTCTTGCGGCCTTCAGTCTCGCCGCGTTGCTCTTCCCGTTTCCATAAATACGGAAACCGCCAGACGTCACCCAGCTTTGGAACATCAGCGCTATCAGTCATTGTCGATGCTTTCCTGAAGCGCATCGATCATTGCTTCGGCTTCCGCATCGCTCAGATCAGAGACATGAACCGATTTGCGGGTGTCCATTCCATGTTGCAATCGTTCAAACTGCTCCGTACTCAGGACAACGAAGCGGGCTTTTCCGTGCCGGGCAATCGCGACTGGTCGCTGCGCGGCAGCGGCAAGAACATCCCCGGTCTTATTGGCAAGTTCAGTCGATGAAAACTGTCGCACATTACTCTCCTGAGCTATTTTATATATATTAGCTAATTAACCGAAATTAGCAAGACTTATGTCGCAAATGCAGAAAAAAGATCGGCCCCGAATAGGGCCGACCCTCCTAGCTTAACAATTTGTCAGAAGCACTCGGGTAAGGACACTCCGACCAAGGTCGCGGCCTACGACGTCGATTAGCCGATAGGAACCTTACTTGCGGAACTCATCAGGGCCAGTGGCAACCGCCACGCAAACAGGCCGGACACACGACTGTACTGACAGACCATCGCAACCACAGAAATCTCTTGCAATGCAGGAGCCATCCACACACGCCGTTGGACAGGGTGCCCAAATGCTGCGGCTGCGCCCGCTTTGCGGACATTAGCTGTAGCTGCATGATCAGAACTTAGGTGACAGTAAACTGCCCCATCATGCCGCAGTCTTCATGTTCCAGGATGTGGCAGTGATACATATAGGGCGCGTCTTTCGTCGCCTCATAATCGAACTTCACGAGAACTTCTGACCAGCCCTCCTCGACATGGACCATGTCTTTCCAACCAGCCGCGTAAGCGGGCGGTGGGCCACCGTTTTGGCTCAGGATACGGAAAGAACATCCGTGGATGTGGAACGGATGCAACTGGTCATCGACTGAGATACGCCAGATTTCGGTTTCACCTTTGCGCACCTCTTCGTCGATCCGGTCCATCTTCATCGGTTGGCCATTGATCGCCATGGCACCGGCATCGCCACAAAAGTTGTCCCAAGCGAGTGCAAGAGCGGCGAGATCGGCGCCGACGTCCATTTCCAACTGGAAGCTGCGCGTTACGGTGGCCTCGTCTGGCCTCGGGGGTTCCAGGTTCGCCAATTGCGTGGGTATTGCGCCGTCAAAGCCTTTGGCCGCTGATCTGTTCAGCGTAAGAACTGTTGTGGTTTGATTGCCGCCGAACAAGTTCGCTAAAAAGCCGCCACCATCTCCGTTCAGGTTCACGTTGAGTGAGTTAGTTTCGACAGCACTCATATCCACGAGGATTTCGTACCGTTCCCCCGGTGACATCAAAATGCTCTCAGCCTCAACAGGCGTAGATAGGAACCCACCGTCCGATGCGATGACAGTGACAGGTCCAATTTCCATCGACAGCCCCAGAAAGCGCGCGTTACAGGCGTTCAGAATCCGCAGTCGTACAAGACCAGTGGGAACCGTTTGGGCGACCGGCGCGATTGCGCCATTAACCACAAGCGTGTCGCCTTCAAAGCCATCCTCAAAAACGGTGGCTGACAGCTCGTATGCCATCTTTCCGCTTCCATCGAACATCTTGTCTTGAAGGATTAGAGTGAAGTCATCCACGCCGTAGGTCTTAGGCAAGTCGGCGGAAAGGCTCGCATCATCTTCCACAAGCAACACACCAGCGAGACCCTTGTAGGTTTGCTGCGCTGTCTTGCCGTGCATGTGCGAATGAAACCAATTCATCGAAGCGTGCTGAACAATTGGCACATCTGGTGACCATACAGAACCATGCTCGATTTCTTGGTGTGGACCGCCATCAACATCACCCGGAATGTGTAAACCATGCCAGTGGATCGTGGAGGTGTCGCCGATGTTGTTGGCGACGTCAAAGGGGAGCGTCTGACCTTGTTTCACTTTGAGGACCGGCCCCATGTAATCGTGATTTATCCCGAACGTTTCGCTGGCCACGCCTTTCCCGAAGTCGTGGCTTGCGGGATTGAGTGCCAAAGATATCCGATCTTCAATACCGCCGGTTAGGTCTGTCAGAGGAATGATCGGGAGCGGTCCTGGCGCCGATTGCGCCCAAGCCAAGCCGCCGCCAGCTAAGAGCATGCCAGCGCCAGTGGATTTCAGGAAAGTTCTGCGGTCCATTGCAACCCCCAAAGAATGTCAACTATGGTTGATAGATCGCCAACAAAGGATATTTTGTCAACCGTGATTGATAAAAGAGACGACACGTTCCTGAGCCAAAATATCAAGGGCATGATGATGACGCTCATTGCCCGTTGGAACGCCCGGATGGACGATGCGCGCGCTGACACCGAGTTTGCAGATGTCCGCCCCGCAGACATTCGTGTCTTTGCACAACTCCGAGGAAGAACAATCAGACTTCCAGAAATTCACCGAGAGATGGGATATTCCCGGCAAGCAGCACAACAAGCAGTCGACCGTTTAGTCGGGCACGACATGATTGCTGTCTCTAACGATCCAACCAGCAAACGCGACAAGTTGGTTTCGATCACGGAAAAGGGACAGCGATGGAGGGCAATTGCAGCCGAGCAAATCCGGCAGATCGAGGACGAAATAGGCGAAGCAATAGGAGAAGACGCAAAGGAAGCGTTGCGAGGACACTTGGCGAGGCTCGCCAGTGAAAAATAACGTCACCACGGCTTGCGGAAGTTCCAGGGACTTCGGCCCCCAAGCGGATATTCCCGGCAAGCAGCACAACAAGCAGTCGACCGTTTAGTCGGGCACGACATGATTGCTGTCTCTAACGATCCAACCAGCAAACGCGACAAGTTGGTTTCGATCACGGAAAAGGGACAGCGAT
>NZ_JBNBLH010000025.1:0-529 GCF_049830555.1 Roseobacter sp. EG26 | reverse complement strand
GAAATAGGCGAAGCAATAGGAGAAGACGCAAAGGAAGCGTTGCGAGGACACTTGGCGAGGCTCGCCAGTGAAAAATAACGTCACCACGGCTTGCGGAAGTTCCAGGGACTTCGGCCCCCAAGCGGATGAGGTGGATGGCTCCTGCTCCACCGGCATCGAACGTGCCAAAGTGCAGTTGTCAACGACTGCTAGGAAAGGAGCCACCCAATGACAGTAAAGACCGTAGGCCTGGATTTGGCCAAGGACGTTTTTCAGGTGCACTGTGTTTCAGCCACTGGACGCAAGATAATCAACAAGAAGATCAAACGCGCGAAGCTGGTCGCATTCTTCGAGACGTTGCCGCGCTGTGTGGTGGGAATGGAGGCTTGCGGATCATCTCACCACTGGGGACGCAAGCTGCGCGAACTCGGCCATGACGTTCGGCTCATGCCAGCAGCCTATGTCAAACCGTACGTGAAGCGCGGCAAGACTGACGCGGCAGATGCCGAGGCGATTTGTGAAGCTGTGCGTCGACCAACCATGCGCTTTG
>NZ_JBNBLH010000024.1:0-30780 GCF_049830555.1 Roseobacter sp. EG26 | reverse complement strand
CTCGGCCTGCTTCAGGATCGCCATGATCTGCGCATCGCTGTATTTCGATTTCTTCATCAGAATCTCCTCTTTCATCATTTGAGAAAATTCTACTTCAGCACACCCCTAAATTTCGGGAGGATTACCGGGGGGTAATTTGCACCGCTTACCGCTTTAGGGTCTTCCGGCACCAAGAAGTAAGGTCAATATTGGCGGTACGCCAATATCGATGGTGGATACTTAGCCGCCTCTAACGGCAAGCGTTAGGTCGGGTTCAGCGGACGCTTACGGCAAAACTGCAACTAACAAATCTCTACATTTAGACTAAGGCTACCCGAGTACCGGGACAGTTTCTTACGCATTCAGTTGATCACCATCATTGTCCAAAGCGGCTCTGAAGGGGTCAACGGTTCTGGATTTCTAAAAGAACCTTCTCAAGGACAGTTGCGATCATTCTGGTGTCTTCCGTTGTGATCGTCAGAGGGGGGCGGATCTTCAGGACATTGTCGCAGGGGCCTTCGCTTCCCAGAAGTATGCGGTGATCTCTCATTCGGTTTTTGACGTAGGAGCAAATGTCAGAGGCTTCCGAGCCATCCGGATTGACCAGTTCCAGCCCCAGAAAGAGACCCATCCCACGGACATCGCCAATACAGTCATGTGCATTTTGCAGCTCTTTCAGCTGCTTCATGAATTCCTCTCCGACCACAAGGGCGTTTTCCTGCAAAGCTTCGTCATCCACGATGTCCATAACTTCCTTGCCAACCCGGCAGGACAGCGTGGATCCGCCGAAGGTTGAAAAAAACTCGATCCCGTTGTCAAAGCTCTCCGCAATTTCTCTGGTGGTCACCAGCACTCCCAATGGGTGACCATTGCCGATGGGTTTGCCCAGAACGACGATATCGGGCAATGCGTCTTGATGTTCAAATCCGAAATAGTGCTGACCCAACCGGCCGAGGCCAGTTTGCACCTCGTCGGCGATGCAGATGCCACCTGCGTTGCGGATTTTGTCATAAACGGCGGCGAGATATCCTTTTGGCGGGATGATCTGCCCGCCAACCGACGGGAATGTTTCGGCAATAAAGCCTGCCAAACCATGCCCCTTCTGCTGAAGGGCGATAACTGCTGCATCAACCAGATTGGCAAACTTGCGCGCACGATCGGGGTCGTTTCGCCGATAGGATCCGCGATAGTCGTCAGCTACCTCCACCAATTCGACCCAATCCGCCTGGCCGACACCACCCGGCTTGTTGAACTTGTAGGCCGAAATATCGATCGCACCGGTGGTATTGCCATGATAGCCGTGATCCGGTGTCACAATGCCCTTGGCACCGCTATGTGCACGCGCCAGGCGCAGCGCCAGTTCGTTGGCTTCTGAGCCTGAGTTCACAAAGAAGCAGACCTCTAGATGATCGGGAAGCTTTGAGAGGATTTTTTCCGCAAAAGCTGTCTGGGCAGGGTGCAGATACCGGGTATTTGAATTTATCCGCTTTAGCTGATCCGCGACAACGGTCTGAATCCGAGGATGAGCGTGTCCGACATGCGGCACGTTGTTGTAGGCATCCAGATAGGGCCGTCCCCATTCATCAAACAGATGATGTTTCCAGCCCCGTGCCAACATCACGGGATCGCTGTAGGTGAGGCTCAGGTTACTGCCGAACCGTGCCTTGCGTTCGGCCAGAACGGTCATCTTGTCAGTCGGAAAATAGCGCACCTTGTCGTCCGCCAGGTTCAGCAATGCCGCCGGATTCGGGCAGAGCGCGCGCCATAGGTACATTTCGTCAGGATCAGCGACCCCGGGCCAGTCTGCCTCGATCCCGTCTGTTGAAAGCGCGAGCTGGAAATGGACGTGAGGTGCCCAGCCGCCGTTCATCGAAGGGTCACCCAACTGGCAGAACGCCACCCCTTTTTCGACGACGTCACCGGGTTTGAGGCGGTTTAGGAATTCAGGATCAAGATGACCATAGAGTGTATAGAATTGATCCCGTTGGGGCGTCTCGTGGCGCAGGATAATAACGCCGCCGTAGTCCAGATGGCCTGAACGATACTCCGCCGCAAAAACTTCGCCACGCAGAGGGACTGTCAGGGGCGTGCCTGACGGGGCAAAGGCGTCCACGGCCAGATGCACTGTGCGCCTGTTGCTCGCTTTCCAGGGGCCTTTGCGGAATGCGAGATCAGTGTAGATCAAACGCGGTTCATGATAATAGCCCAGCCAAATTCGGCCCTGATCTTCGAATTCTTCTCCTACTCTTGCGGCTTCGTCCAACGGCATGTGGAACGGATTCTGCGGCCAAGTAGACTGTTCGACTGAAAGCGACCCCATCGGTGCATCCGCAAGGTCCTGTCCCATGAGCGGTGCAAAATTTCCCCGCTCATTTTCCAGCCATGCCAGAACGCGGTCTGCGCCTTCAACAACCGGTAGACCGCAAACCGCGCGCAAACGAGCTTTCAGCAGCCCCCCATGCAGCGCAGTGCCTTCCAGAAACCGCCAACAGGGCGCTTGCGAGATTGTCACATACGGATCATCCGGTGCCTCGGCCGACATCAACGTGGAATTGATTACGCTCACGGCAAGGCGCATGCGCAGCAGGGGCCAGATCATGTCAGCTTCAGCAGCGGTCAGCGGATAGGTTGCATGATAGCCCGAAACAAGTGCGGCGAGTGCCGTTTCCGGCTCCGGGTGGTCCAGAACGACATAGGCTGCTGCAATTGCCAGATCGCAGATTCGCGGTGCTGCGCACATATCACCCAGATCAATCAGACCGGAGATGTGACGTGGCCCGGTGAAATCGCCGGCGACCATGACGTTGTAATCATTGGCATCATTGTGGATGGCCTGTCGGGGTTGCTCTGCCAGGTCCTGTTTCAGCTCTTCGAAGCCGTTGCAGATGTCTTCAACAATCGCCCGTCGTGAAGGGTCCTTGAGGCAGCATAGCTCTTCGGTGATCCAGGCCGCACGTGTCAGGTCCCATTTGAAATCCCGGACCAACCCCTCATGGTCAAAATCCTTCAAAGCCTTGGCAAATCCGGCCAGTACCTGCCCAAAGTCCTGAATCAGCGCGATACTCTTGGGTTCGATCTTGGCATAACATCGACCCGGAAGTTGGTTGAGAATCCAGACCAGGCGCTGATCACCGTTTTCATCCGGCAGGCTCAGCAGCGGCTGACCACAGGAAGAGCGCACAACATGAGGGCAGGGGAGATCAGGTGCGCGTGCTTTGATATGGTCAAATGCCTGCACCTGCATGTCGACCAGCCATCTTTCGCAACCGCTGCGCATTACCTTTAGAATATAGCCGGCTCGGCTGGCATCGGCGGCCAGGAAATTCAGGTCGTATTCACCGTCCAGACGGCTCAGCTGCGCGTCAATGTCCCAGTGTTCTTTGAGGGTAGCTGCCCAGTGAGACCGCAGATGTGCGTCGCTCTCGTGCTTGTTCATGACCTCACCGGTGCCTCGCGTAACATTGCTACCGTGATGGTCGTGCGAATGCGCGCTGTCAAGAAACGACGCAGAGCGCAAAGCCGATCTCGTTTGTTACGCCCCCTTTCGACGCCTTTGAACTCCGGGTGCTGGCCGACACCGGGCACGATCCGCATTCGCATTGAGGATGTTTCGCCTCATTAGGGTCAGAGTTCGCGACATGCAAACAGCGACGCGAGATAGAGATACCGCAGCCCATGAAAAACCTGATTTGCCCCCAAGCACTACGATAGGGGGCTCTTCAAGATGCGGGTTCATGGATTGCGACTGATTGACAGGCGTATGCTCAGTTCGTTATTTTATGTTCTGAGTGATCTTCCTTATGGTCATGGCCTGAAGAGCGCTCTTCAATGTTGAACATGACCTCGACTTCGCCTGCGTTTTCAAAGACCAACGTGGCTGGAACTTCCTCACCGACCTCAAAGGGATCACCGTTCAATCCCATGAACATCACGTGGAAGCCGCCGGGTTCCAACGCGACTGTTTCGCCAGCCGGAATATCGATTGCATCAACATGCATCATGCGTGCAATGCCGTCGGTCTCTTCGGTTGTGTGTAGCATGACCTTGGGAAAATCCGCGCGTACTTCGATCAGGCGATCCGCGGTGTCACCGTTGTTGGTGACCAACAGATAACCGCCGCCTGTTTTTGCGGTCTTGGCGGTTTCGAAGGCCCTTGGGTGGTCAATGACCAGATCGCCCACAGTGTATTCGTGGGCGAAAGCCACTGTGGTGAAGGTGAACAGGGCGGCAGTGGCCGCAGGAAAGAGAAATTTCATGACATGAGATTCCATAATTTCGAGGGTTTTGAGGGGAGTATTTCGATAACTTTAAGCAAGGTCATGAAGAAGAGGTGGTGCCCGCGCGCGATGCGATCGACCAAAAGAAGCACTGACGATTGACACATCAGGCGCAAGGATGGTTCTGGCGGTCCCCGGATCAAACGGATCAGCTTGTCCAAAATCCTGACGGGGTAAAAGCACCGAAGCGCTGACAATACAGGCTTCGCAGACAGGCGTTGCCTGATGGGCAAGATCGGCACTTCCGCAAAGCTCGGCAAGTGTGCCGCCCATGCTGAGATAGGCCAGCAATGCCGCAGTATCGTCCTCTTTCGAGAAACGGTGCGCAAAGGCCGTTGATGTCATTGCCAGTGTTGCAACGAGTGTCAGGGCAAGCCTGCTGAAAAGAGGGAGTCTCCGCCAAAACATAAGCGAGTCCTAGGTGTTGTCTTTGAGATGGTCCAGATCAGAACGCGCGATTGTGTTCTGACGTTTGCGTGGGTCGGAGAATTCACCCAGGCGACCCGTGCCGGAAATTGGCTTGACCGCAAGAGCACAAACTGTCCTGATCCCGGCACCGTTGAGAAGGAAAGACCATGACCTTGCGCCCGCTCGATCTTGATCCCGCACAGTGTTTCATCAATGGCATCTGGCAAGACAGCAGTGGTGGTGAGACGCTTGCGCTGACAGATCCGTCGACAGGTGCGGCCTTGTGTCAGATCGCCCGCGCGTCAGCAGAGGATGTGGATCAGGCCGTGCGGGCTGGCGCTGACGCTCTGCGAGGGCCCTGGGGCAGAGCAACAGCGGCAGAGCGGGGCAGGGTGCTCTACCGGATGGGTCAACTGGTGCTGGAGAACAGTGATCATCTTGCGGAACTGGAAGCGCGTGATGTGGGCAAACCTCTCAAACAAGCGCGTGCGGATGTGACTGCCTTGGCCCGCTACATGGAGTTTTATGCTGGTGCTGCGGACAAACTTCATGGCAGCACCATACCCTATCTGGACGGCTACACAGTCTATGCGCTGCGTGAACCGCATGGTGTGACCGGCCACATCGTGCCGTGGAATTATCCGATGCAGATCATCGGGCGTTCGGTTGGGGCCGCGTTGGCGACCGGTAATGCGGCCGTGTTGAAACCGGCGGAAGAGGCCTGTTTGACGGCGCTTGCCTTTGCGGAACTGGCGCGGCGTGCAGGCCTGCCTGCGGGCGCCCTGAATGTCGTGCCGGGTTTGGGGAGCGAAGCGGGGGCGGCGTTGACGGCGCATCCGGGGGTGAACCATATTTCCTTTACCGGATCGGTTGGTGTGGGTCGGTTGGTGCAGCAATCTGCGGGGCAAAATCTGGTACCTGTGACGCTGGAATTGGGCGGAAAATCCCCGCAGATTGTGTTCGACGATGCGAATGTAGATGCGGCCCTGCCATTTTTGGTCAATGCGGGCATTCAGAACGCCGGTCAGACCTGTTCAGCGTCGTCGAGAATTCTGGTTCAGCGCGGCGTCTATGATCAGGTCTTGGCCCGGATGGCTGCACGCTACGCCCAACTGAGGGTCGGTCCAGCTGTGGATGACCTTGATGTGGGCCCATTGATTTCAGAGCGTCAGAAGGCGGTGGTAGAGGGTTTCCTGGCGCAGGGTTCCGATCTGGAGGTGGCGGCCCGCGCATCTCTTGCACAGAACTTGCCAACCGGCGGCGCTTACGTTCAACCGACGCTTTTTGCCGACGTTCCTCAGGCGCATCCACTGGCGCGGGACGAGGTGTTTGGTCCGGTGCAGGTTGTCATGGCGTTCGAGGATGAGGCCGAGGCGCTGGCGCTCGCGAATGGCACAGGCTATGGGCTTGTGGCCTCTGTCTGGACATCAGACGGTGCCCGTCAAATGCGGATGGCCAAAGCGCTGCGTGCAGGTCAGGTCTTTATCAACAACTATGGCGCGGGCGGTGGCGTGGAGTTGCCGTTTGGCGGTACCGGCTTGTCTGGTCACGGGCGGGAAAAGGGCTTCGAAGCCCTTTACGGATTTTCAACGCTTAAAACGGTCGCCGCACTGCACGGTTGATCTCTCATGCTGCCACCGGCTCCATTGCCGTTTCTGCTCGGCGTTCCTTGCGAAAATACGTGTGATAGAGCACCGGCACCCCGACAAGCGTCAGGATCGACGCAAAACCCAACCCGGCCATGATGGTAACGGCCATCGCGACAAAGAAAGAATCTGCCAGCAGTGGCACCATCCCCAGGATTGTCGTTCCGGCTGCCAGAACGACAGGTCGCACACGGCTGATAGAGGCGGTCACAATTGCTTCTTTCTGCACCAGTCCAGCTTCTTTTTGGGCGTCGATCTCTTCAACCAGCACAATGGCATTCTTGATGAGCATGCCGGAAAGCGACAACAGTCCCAGCAGGGCCGTAAAGCTGAAAGCAACCCCGGTAAAGAGCAATCCAAGCGCCACGCCGTTGACTGCCATGGGGACAATGGTCCAGATAACGGCGGTTTGGCGCAGGCTGCCAAAGAGCAGGACGGTAATCAGCAGCATCGTGCCAAAACTCAACGGCATCTGGCGACCCAATGACGCCTGCGCGTCGCCTGCGCTTTCAAATTCCCCGCCCCATTCCATGCTATAGCCGGGCGGGATTTCGATCGCTTCGATTTGCGCGCGCACTTCTACGAAGGCCGTGGGGGGTGTCACCCCATCAATCACATTGGCCTGCACGCTCAGTGTCGGCACACGTCCGCGGCGTTCGATCAGCGTGTCGCGGACGACGACTTCGAAACCGTCGATCATCTGGTCGAGAGGCAGATAGTCCTGAAGGGCGGGGGACCAGACAATCTGATCCAATAGCTGGCCGGGCAGGGCAACTTCGTCTCGGGGCGTGCGCACGATGATCGGGATCAGGCGCTCGCGTTCGCGGTAATTGCCTGCGCGAATGCCGTCGGTGGCCAGCGCCACCGCCTGTCCGAGGCTGGCGCGGGTAACACCAACGGCCTGCGCGCGGTCTTCCGCAAAGATCGGGCGGGTGATGACTTCGCGCTCCCGCCAATCGGTGCGTTCGGTGTGCAGATCCGCTGTTGCCGTCTCAAAGATCTTCTGGGCCTGAGCACCGATGCGCCGCAGGACATCCGGATCGGGACCGGAGAAACGCACCTCAACATCGGCCCCGACAGGCGGGCCATAGATAATCTGTTCTGATCGCGTCTCGGCCCAGGGCAGGTTTTCGGCGGCGAATTGATCGAGCGCTGCCCGTACGTCCGGGATTGCGTCGAACCCCGTGGTCCGGACAACAAGCTGACCATAAGATGTATCCACCGCTGGCGGGTCATAGGTCAGAACGAACCGCGACACACCCTGACCGGCGGAACCGGTGACAGAAAGGATGTCGTCGCGCGTCAGCAGCCACTCCTCAATCTTCGCAAGATCGCGGCTGGTTTGATGGATCGAACTACCCTGCGCGCCTTTGTAGTTGAAATAGAACAGCGGTGTGTTTGCGGGTGGGAAAAATTGCTGGGTAACCTGACCGAAAGCCATCACGCAAGCGACGGTCGTCCCGATCAACCCCGCGATTACCAGCCACCGCATGCGTAGGGCCGCCCGCACCATTTTCCCGTAGACCCGAAACAGGGCGCCATCGTAGGGGTCTTCGCCATCCTTAAGCCCGCCCACCCGGAAAAAGTAATGCGCCAGCAACGGCGTGACCGTGATGGCCAGCAGCCAGGACAGCATCAGCGAAATCGCAATGACCGCGAAAAGGGAGAAGAGGAATTCCCCCGAAGCATCGGGGCTCAGTCCAATTCCGGCAAAGGCCATCACGCCAATGACCGTCGCCCCCAACAGCGGTATCTGCGTTTTGCCAGCGACCTCACTGGCCGCTTGCGAAGCTTTGCGGCCCCGGCGCATCTCGACCTGCATACCTTCCGCCACGACGATGGCATTGTCGACGAGCATGCCCATGGCAATGATCAAGGCCCCTAGGCTGATGCGCTCGACTTTGACGTCGAAGAGATACATGAAGAAAAATGTCGCCATCACCGTCAACAGCAGTGACAGCCCGACCACAACCGCCGCGCGCCATCCCATGAACAGCGCCAGAACACCGATGACAACGCTGACGGACATCGCCAGGCTGATCAGAAAGCCGATATTGGCCTCATCCACCACCCGATGCTGCTCGTAGATCGGGTGCAATTCCACGCCCAAGGGAAGAATGGTCTCGATCTCCTTGAGATGGGCTTCAACGGCCTGGCCAACGGTCACGATGTTGCGCGAGTCCAGCCCTGCGATGCCAAGCGTGAAAGCGGGGGTGCCGTTGTAACGCACGATGTTACGCGGGTGTTCAACGCGCTCGCGGATGACCGTAGCGATGTCGAGCAGATTGACGACCTCGCCCTGAAAGCCGATTGACAACCCCGCGATCTCGCTGACACTGTCCTCCCCGATGGGCGCATCTACGCGTAGATCGCTGCCACCCGACAGCGTTGAACCGGTCGGCACAACCTGATCGGCTTCGGTAACGGCCTGCAATATCACGGTGGGATCGACGCCAAGATTGGCAATCGTTCGGCTGTCGGGCTCGACAAATATCGCCTCTTCCGGCAGGCCGGCCACTTGCGCATTGGCAACGCCCTGGACCGACAGGACTTCACGGCGCAGGTAATTGGACATTTCCCAGATTTCAGCATCGGTAAAGCCGGGCGCGGTGACCGCGTAGAAAATGCCAAAAACATCACCAAAATCATCATTCACGATAGAAGGCTGGGCGCCTTCGGGCAGGGCCGACTGGGCGTCTGACACCCGGTCGCGCAGATCATCCCAGACCTGCGGCAAGGCATCCCCTCCAAAGCTGTCGCGCATTTCGACTTCCACGACGGAGACGCCGGGAGAATTGCGCGACCGGATGATTTTGACTTCATCCATCTGCTGGACTTCCGCCTCGATGACCTCCGACACCTCTGCGGCGACCTCCGCCGCGCTGGCACCTGGGTAGGCGGTTATTACAAGCGCCGATTTCAGCGTGAAAAGCGGGTCTTCGAGCTTGCCCACGGACAGATAACCGAAAGCACCCCCCAAAAGACAAAATGCCATGAAGAGCCACGTGTAGAGAGGCCGTTCGATGGAGTTGCGCGCGATTTGCATGCTCTATTCCTCAACCGTGAGGCCGGTGTAGCGCCGCACCTTCTGGCCATCCTGCAACAGATGAACACCGGCCCCGACAATCAACGCATCCTCTGGCAGACCGGTGACGCGCAGATCGGTGCCAGCCAGCGAAATGACGTCAACGGGCTGGATGCGGACAATACCGTAATCGGAGGTCTCGCTTTCCGGCTCAAACACCATCACGTCCGCTTTTCGGTCATTGCCAAGAAGCAAGGCTGTTGCCGGCAGTGCGCGACCGGGTTGCGCGTAATCCACATCCACCGTCGCGGTGACCGTCATGGACGCGCCGGGGATCAGGTTGGGAATGTCTCTGTTCGGTAGACTGAGAGACACCAGAAAGGTCTGCCCGATTGCCTCGGTCTGAGCTTCGTATTCCTTCAGTTCAAGTGGGATGGGGTCGGGGACTTGCGGCACACTGCCCGTGAAACTTACTGCTTCGGGGGGAATGCCAGACAGGAACAATCGCTCAGGCACGTCAATCTGCACGCGGATCTCAGACATGTCATGCAAGCGCAAGATGGGTTGACCGGGGGAGATGTTGGTGAAATTCGCAGCGATGCGGTCTGCCACAAGCGCGGTGAAAGGCGTCCTCAAGGTGGTTTCTTCAAGGTCATCGCGGGCATCACGCAAAGCAACCTCGGCAAGGTCCCGCGCTGTTGCGGCATCTTCTGCGCGTACTGCGGATGTCACATTGGAACGGGCGAGTTGATCGGCGCGTTCGCTCTCGCGTCTGGCTTGCTGCAGGGTAAGTTCGGCGCGCACCACGGCGCGTTCAAACTTCTCTGTGTCCAGCGCGGCCACGACCGTGCCTTGGGCGATGGTCTCCCCTTCGATCACCGGCAACATCACCAGACGCCCTCCGACTTCGAAACTCAGATCAACTGTTTCGCGGGCGGCAATGCGGCCAAAAAATCGTCGGGTAATGCCGGACTTGATGTCTTCTGGGGCAATGATCTTGACCGAGGGCACGGGCACAGGTTGCCCGGACGGGTCAAGATCCGCGACACTTGCATCCTGTGCGACGGCAATGCGCGCTGCGGCGGACAGAATGATCAGGCTGGTGATCAATAGGGTGATTGAACGCGGCATGAAACTCACCTCCAAAAGTAAACTGGTTAGTTTAGTTCTGAGGTACATCTACAGATGCCAACACTGAAGGCAAGTGTTTTCAAATGGTCATGGCAACGGCGGGCGGGGCGGCTGGCTCTCAAATGGTTGCGAGCAGCTCAAGCCAGACCCAGACCGTCAGAACGGAGGCAGCGGTTGCGATCAGAACGGAAGAGGCCGCGACGCGGCGCGCCCGGCCGTACATGTTGGCGAAGATATAGGCGTTGAACCCGGGCGCCATCGCGGCGGTCAGAACGCCCGAGCGGAATGCATCTGGCGCAACGCTCTGAGCGGAGCCAAAGAGCCACACCAGGCTGGGATGCAGGATCAGCGTGACGATGCAGACCATGGCAATGGTCCGGCTGTCCCCTTCCGGACGATATTGGATCAGCACGCCACCCAGGGCGAAAAGAGCGGCGGGCAAAGCCGCGCGTGAGATCAAAGAGAGCGCGTCGTCGACAACGGTAGGGATCGGCATTGCGGTCAGATTGACGATGAAACCCAGCCCGATGGCCAATACCAGCGCATTGCGAAACATGGCCCGCAAGACGCCGCGTGCCATAACGCGCGCGGATTGCCCCCGGTTGCGGGTGATTTCCATCACCGTGATGCCCAATCCGTAGCAGAAGGGGGAATGCAGGGAGACGATGGCAAAATTCCCGGTCAGGGCCTCGGTGCCGTAAGCCTGTTCCGTGATCGGCAGACCCAGGAGCACCGAGTTCGAAAACAGACAACAAAAGCCGATGGCAACGCAATCTTCCCAGTCGCGTTTGAAAAGGACACGCGCGCCCACTATCCCCAGTATAAAACAAAAGGTTGCGCCCGCGTAGAAACTGCTGAGCAGATCGATGTCGAAGGACGCATAAAGGTCCAGCTTGGCGATCGCCTGAAACAACAGGCAAGGGATTGCGAAATTCTGTGTGAACCGCATGACCCCATCGATGCCCTCAACCGGAAAGAGCCCGCGCCAGACCGACACATAACCAAATCCGATGACCAGAAAGACGGGCAGGATAACATCGAGCAGGGTTTGCATCAGCGACTTTCGTGCCAATGCAACATTGGCGATAAATGATTATCTGTCAGAGAGTTAAGGCAAGGGAAACGTCAATGTAAGGCCATCATAGGCCGGTTCGATATGGTCAGCGGTTTCTGCAAGAAGCGTTTCATAGTCCAGATCGATATGCATGTTCGTGAGTACCGCACGTTTCGGTTGCACGCGGTCGATCCATTCCAACGTGCGGGCAAGATGGGCGTGCGTGGGGTGGGGCTCACGGCGCAGGGCGTCGACAATCCAGCACTCAAGCCCTTCAAGATAGGGCCAGGATTGATCCGGAATATCAGCCACATCCGGCAAATAGACCACATCTCCCATCCGGAATCCCAGGGCGTCCATCCCGCCATGTGCAACCGCGAAGGGTGAAAACTGAATGGTGCCGCCGTCCCCCTCTATTGTGACCTCACCAGCCATCAGATTCATATCCAATATGGGCGGGTATGTGGACCCTTCGGGTTGCACAAACGCATAAGCAAAGCGGTCCAAAAGCGCATCGCGCGTGGGCCCATCCGCCCAGACCGGCAGCCGCGCGCGCATATTGAAAACGACCATACGCAGATCGTCGATGCCGTGCACATGATCCGCGTGGGCGTGCGTATAGATCACGGCATCCAGCCGTCCGACATCAGCCGCCAGCAGCTGGTTGCGCAGGTCCGGCGAGGTGTCGATCAGAACCGTTGTGATGCCTTCCCCGGTTTCACGCTCAACCAGGAGGGAACATCTTTGGCGTCGGTTCCTGGGGTTGTCCGGGTCACAATCCCCCCAATGACCCCCAAGTCGCGGAACACCGCCCGAAGAGCCGCACCCCAATATGGTGAAACGGATTTCAGCCATCACGCGGCGGCCTCGTAGTTTGCGGCCTTGGTGAAGAGACGGTCAAAATTGGCCTGCGTCTGCATTGCAAACTGCGCGTAATCCACACCGAATGTCTCCGCGGCGCAGCGGGCAGTATGGGCCGTATACGCCGGTTCATTCCGCTTGCCGCGGTGGGGCGGCGGCGCAAGGTAGGGGGCATCTGTTTCGAGCAGAATACGGTCAAGCGGTGCGGCGGCGAAAATATCGCGCAACTCGGACGATCTGGGAAAGGCGGTGATCCCGGACATGGACAGATAAAACCCAAGATCCAGGGCGGCTTTCCCAAGCTCGGCGGAAGAGGAAAAACAATGCATGACGCAAGTAAAGGCACCGGCGCGGTATTCTTCAGTCAGGATGCGGGCCATATCGTCATCTGCTGCACGTGCGTGAATGATAAGTGGCAGGGCCGTGGCACGCGCGGCCTCGATGTGAATGCGCAGGGACGTTTTCTGAACCTCTGAGGATTCCGAGGTGTAGTGATAATCCAGGCCGGTTTCGCCGATCCCCACCATTTTCGGATGCTGGGCAATCTCGACAAGCTGATCCACCGTCGCCAGCGGTTCGGTCGCAGCACTCATCGGGTGGGTCCCCGCTGCGTAAAAGACAGGTGCGTGAGCCTCGGCAATCGACCGCACCTTCGGCTCGTTTTTGAGTTTGGTGCAGATTGTCACCATGCGGATCACGCCAGCCTCAGCGGCGCGGGCTATGATCTCGGCATGCTGGCCATCGAAATCAGGAAAATCGAGATGGCAATGGCTATCGGTAATCTGAGGTATCTCGGTCATGCCGGTCCGGTCGTTCAGCGCCAGGCCCGAGCTTACCCGGTGGCGGTTTGGCTAATCTTGATCAGGGTATCTAGGACCAGAGCGGCAGGGTCAAGGTTCACCGCACGCCCGTGTCGCATCCGCGCCCCTGTCTCCTGGGCTGTCTGCGCCCAGGCACGGCCCGCGTTTTGCGACCGCGCGAGGCGCGCAAGGATTTCCGCTTCGCCCGCGGCGGCTTCTACGGCAGGCGGGGCACCCGTGGCGCCGGTGCGCGCCAATCGCGACAAAAGCAGATCAATGAGCTCAAACAGGAGATCCCGTTTTGCCTCGGCGCCGCGCGCGGCGGCCCCTTCGGCCAGTTTCATCGCGGCGGCCCGGTCAAATTGTGGCAGGGCCTGAATAATACGGGTCAGCGCGCCATAAGTTTGTAATCCATCCAGCAGGGAAAGTCGGATGGCGGCACCGACAGACCCGCCCGAAAGCTCGGCCAAGGCCGGTGTTTCGGCATGAGCTTCAACTCCGGCCTGTGCCAGAGCGCGGGCCATGTCCTCGGCGGACAGGCTGCCCAGCCGCAGCGTCCGGCAGCGCGAGCGTATGGTTGGCAACAGCCCCGAAGGCTGATGACTGACCAGCAGCAGAGTTGCGCGCTCGGGCGGCTCTTCCAGCATTTTCAGAAGCGCATTCGCGGCGGATGTATTCATATCGTCCGCCGCATCGACGATGACAACACGCCGGCCACCGTCAGCAGCCGAAAGCTGAAAAAAACCGGCCAGTGACCGAATGTCATCCACAACAATCTGATCCCGCATCCGGTCGGTGGTCGGGCTCGGTGTCCGCCTGATCGCTTTGAGGCCGGGTTCCGCCCCCGCGGCAATGCGCCGTGCAACCGGGTGTTCTGGTTCAATGGACAGCGACGTAGGCGTTGGTGCTGCGCCAAAAAGTCCGTCCTCCTCGACAGGTGGCGTGGCCAACAGGAAACGGGCTATTGCCCATGCCAGCGTCGCTTTGCCGATGCCACGCGGCCCTGTCAGCAACCACGCGTGATGCAATCTGCCCGTGGCAAAGGCGTCGAGAAAGGCCTCCTGTGCTGCATCCTGACCAAACAACTGTGCTGTGTCACGCGGATGCGGTGCACCTTCGATTTGGTCCGGCGTACTCATTGCAGTTCGGCGTCCACCACCCGGGCAATGTCCTGAGCGACCGTCGCCATATCTCGTGCGCCATCCACAATGCGGAAGCGCTCGCTGAATTCAACGGCCAGATCGTGAAAGCCCTGACGCATGGCCACTTGCAGCTCTTCGCCGAAGGCTTCGAACCGTTCATCTGCCGTTTTCCGGGAAAGCGCGCGCGATAGCCCTGTTGTCGGGTCCATGTCGATCAGGATCGTCAGGTCCGGCTCGCGCCCGATCATCAGATCATGCAGCTGATCAACCGTCGCCCGCAAATCGCCGCGCGACAATCCCTGGTACATACGGGTGCTGTCAGCAAACCGGTCACAGATCACAATCTTGCCCTCGGCAAGCGCCGGCAGAATGGTTCGTTCCATGTGATCCCGTCGCGCGGCCGTAAACAACAGGATTTCCGTTTCCGCCGACCAGCGGTCTGGATCACCCTGCAAAACAAGCGCGCGAATTTCTTCCGCACCGGGGGATCCACCGGGTTCGCGTGTCAGCAATACGTCGCGTCCCTGTTCACGCAAATGATCGGCCAGCATCTTGACCTGGGTGGATTTACCGGAGCCATCTATGCCTTCAAACGAGATGAACGTGCCGTTCCCACCCGGGTTTGCGTTCACGTTGCGTCCTCAGGTCCCTGCACCAGCTTCTTGAAGAGGACAAGGGCTGCAGTTGTTACGCGGCTGACAAAGCCACCGCGTTCAACGGCGCGATCCGCGACCAGGGGAACGCGCGTCTCGGGCAACCCTTCCAGCGTGAAAACCAGTTCTGCCAGTTGGTCCCCTTTGGCAATTGGTGCGCTGACGGGGCCTGTATAGACAACTTCTCCGGCGATCTCATTGCCCGCTAGGGCGGGCATCAACACCTGAATATCCTCTGGCGCGACGAGCCCAACCATGGCTTCGCTGCCCATCCAGACATTGGCTTGCGCGAATTGTTCACCCTCTTTTGCAAGAGGACGCATTGTGAACTGGCGGAAAGCCCAATTCACAATTGCCTGGGATTCCTGAGCCCGTTCAGCAACGCTGCCAAGGCCCGAGATCACAAAAATCACGCGCCGGTCACCCTGTTTTGCCGACCCCGCCAATCCATATCCGGCCTCTTGCGTATGGCCCGTTTTCAGGCCGTCGGCACCGATCCCCATGGTCAGCAGAGGGTTACGGTTGCGTTTGTTACTGGGGACGCGGTTGTCGAATTCAAATTCGGTCTCTGCGAACAGCGGGTAGAATTCGGGGAAATCCGTGATCAGCCGATTGGCCAGCAATGCCAGATCACGCATGGACATCAGATGCCCGGGCTGGGGCCAGCCGTTAGAGTTTGTGAAGGTGGAGTTGGTCATCCCCATCTGCTGGGCCCGTTGGGTCATCAGCCGCGCAAAGCCGTATTCCGTGCCGTCCGGCGACAGTGCCTCGGCGATGACCACGCAAGCGTCGTTGCCTGACAACACGATGATGCCCCGCAAAAGGTCCTCGACCGTAATGCTTTCACCTGACCGCAGGAACATGCTGGAGCCGCCATAGGATTGGGCATGTTCCGATACCGGCAAGGCCTCATTCAGATCGAGCCCGCCGTCGGATTTCCCGCGCCGGATCGCCTCAAAAGCCATGTAGAGCGTCATGAGCTTGGACATCGACGCAGGCGGCAGGGGGGTGTCGGCGTCCTTATCCAGCAATACGGTGCCCGTGGTTTGGTCAACCACAAGCGCTGCCGTGGCCTTGGTATCAAAGGCCAGGGTGCCTGTTGCAGAAACGATTAACGCAAATAGGGCGACAGCAGATCGGATCATGATAGCTCCTGAGATGTCTAGTTCGTAACGGCGTAGGCATCAGAGAAACCTTCGCCTTTGATTGTTTGCAGCAGTTTCTTGAGCTCGGATGAAGAGGACGCCGGGCCAACGACGACACGCCAGAAGGGTTTGCCACCGGCTTCCTGCGCCTTGACGGTTGGGATCAGCCCGGCGCTGCGCATCTGCTTGGCAGCCCGCTCGGCGTTTGCTTCCTGACTGAAAATGCCGATCTGGATAAAGGGTTTCTTCAATGTCGATTTTGGCAGCGTCGATTCAATGACCGGTGCTGAAGCGGCTGCCGCTGTTGTCGTCTCTGCAGGGGTGGGTTCCGCAGCTTCTATGGCTGCACCGGCCGCCGCGATCGGATCGAGAGATGTCTCGTTGATCTCTTCGGGCGTTTCAATGGCGTCCACCGCCGGCGCGATGGGGGTTTCCTCGACGGTCTCTTTGATCAGAGCTGTGACATCCAGGTTAACGGGCGCGCCCGCCAATACTCCCAATGCTTCCGCAGCATCGGACGAAATCTGAAGCCGGGGTCCGGGGATGTCCCGCTCTCTTCGGAACAACGCGCCGACAACAAATTGGCCATTGTCCTGGTTGCGGATAATGACCCGTTCGGGCTCCTTGACGTCCGGGTGTGCCACCCATACCCCGCCCAGCGATGGCCGACCGTCCCATAGGCCTGACTCTGTTGCCGAAAACACTTCGGGTGCCTCGACATCTCGTTCTATCACGTTGCCTGTCGGTTGAGCTGCCGGGGTTTCTTCGGTTGTTTCGGGTTTGGGCGCAAAAACATCCTTGAAGCTGAAACTCTTGCCTTCTTCGCAGGCCGCCAGCATGCCAGCCGCGAATAGCCCCACCGCCAGACGCATTGTCGAATTACGAAACAGGTTAAATGTGTCGCCGCTCATTGTCGTTGTTTCCTTGCCTGTTTGCCGGACGTTCGGCACGCTCTTTGGCCCCTTGAAGCGGGGTCTTTGGCGCTACTCTAGCTTGGCTTATCTTGTCTGGGAAGGTGTCGCGCGAAATATCGGCAAATATCCACGAATTTGCCGGGCTAAATTTTCCGGTTTCAGAATCATTTACAGATCACTAGGACGGACGGACCGGAGGAGTGGCAGAGTGGTCGAATGCACCGGTCTTGAAAACCGGCGTGCGTGAAAGCGTACCGTGGGTTCGAATCCCACCTCCTCCGCCATTCAGCCTAAGCCATTGTTTTTATATGTACTAATTCGATGTGGTGCAGAGGGACTTGTAGTACGTGGTGTACCACAACAACAGGCCAGACGGCGAAGATCATGGGGAGGGTGCTGACATGCGCAATCTCCACAAGCCACGGGGCAAAGGTTATTCGCTGAGGATGAAGACCCCGGACGTCCTTGTCGGCGCGATCAATCCTTGGACGGGCGAGCCATTTCGCAAGACCATGAATGTCGGGCTTAAGACCCGGAGCTATGCTGAGGCCGTTCGCATAAGGGACATCCGTCTCGGGCAGCTGCGTCAACTAGAGGCGGATGCTTTGCAGGCTGAAGGCCGGAAGAACATCGGCAAGATCATCGACCTGTCGCGAGAGAGCGCGAGGGAGTGGCGGGAGTTACGGGCTGAGGAAGGTGACCGCTACGACTTGATACTGACAGACCAACTTGAGAAGGCGGCTAGCCAAGCAGCCGATTAAGAGCATGATCAATTCCGTGGTGTCACATGAGCGTGAGCTGTTGCTATGGCAACGGTCCGGCTGAAACTGTAATTGAGCCCTTGGAGCGCGAAGAACGGCGCATCATCTGTCGCAGTCACCTCCTACCCATCTGAAGCAGAAAAATCGCAGTCAGAACCAAGGCTTCTCACCAAGCAAGCTTTGCAGCTTTGCCGACAATTCTCGTTGCAGAATGCCCAACCCCTCCTTGTTGTTTAGGTAAGTGAGGTAACGGTGGTGACGGAGATCGAATGGCACATCCTCACTATTCTGCGTAATGGGTATGACGGGCTTTCCCCACGCATGCGCGATGCCTAGCTCGTAGAACACATTTTCGTTTCGACCGGTCAGGTCGCATATGACGACCGCAGAATGATTGATCAGTTCGAGGATGTCATTGATTAGCACAGAGCTGTTCCAGACTTCGTCAGCGCGGCTAGCTGGGAGCGGGGTCGTTTCACACGCGCCTTTGATTGCCCCATATTCAGGGCCGAAACTCGCACCAAATGGCATCATCACTCCAATCACGTCATTTCTTGAGCGAACGAAGTTGTACCCCAAACTGCGCTGAGCACCGGAGAACGCAACAGCTTCCGCAATGGCTTGAGCTTCAGAAGCAAACTTGGTTTCAACATATGAGCGCAGCTTGTCGATTGAACCATCCTTTGCATCGTCCATCCGTGTGATGGTGTCCAGCACGTTGCCCGGGTAATCCGGGTCTCCCCAGCTTAGGCCTCTAAGGAGGCGGTTGTGATTGCGTATTTGATCGGTCCAGCCCGATAGGATGCCGACTTCTAGGAAGTTCTCCTGATTGAAATTTTCGACAACCAAGTCCTTAAGCTGCAACAATTTTGGCGGCTCAACGGGATCAACACTCTCATTTGGGGAGGCAAGCTCGCCTTCCATTCCATAGAGAAAAGCCAACTGACGCTTGCTCCCTCAAAACCTACCCCGCGCTTTTCCTTAACGAACGAAATGGCGTCGCTCTTGGCATGGCACCCAAAGCAGTAATAAAACCCCTTGCGTTCATCGACATGAAAACTTGCTGAAGTCTCGTCATGAAAGGGGTAAGGTGCCCAATAGTCGCCTCTCTCTGGATTGCTCTTGCGCATGTCCCACTTGACCCATCGCGGAATTACATCTGTGAGCACGATACTCCCCCCGAGTGGGTCTACGAAATCGGGCGGTATCGACATCTTTTTCACCTCTTCATACGAGAGCATTCTCTCAGCCACTGTATTCCGCGAAGGCGTCGAGGAGTGCAAGACTTTACGGCTTTGGAGAGAATGTTGCGGTACTGTGCATGTGATAATTGCGGCCCACCATAGACACACCCGAACCTTGAGCACTGCCTGTGCTGTCACTGCGGCGTAGCGCTACGACCGGCTCAGGCTGCCGCAGAGGTTCTTTAGTGTAGGGTCTTACACGAGGAGGCTTTCGTCCTTTCGGTGAAGCTGTAGCAGCCTCCCCAGAGGCTCAATAGGCGTAAGCTGGGGTGTGCAGCTATAGGGGTGTGCATTTTGCACATGCCGCTCTTCCTCGTCGACCATGGCGACAACACCACAACCAGCGAGAAATCTCATGACAGATCAGAGCTTTAGCCGCCCGGCGCGGCGTAGCGTCAGCCTGCAAACAATTGAAACACGTCCTGATGTCTTCCAGTTCCGCCACAGCGAAGTATACGAGCACCATGTGGGCGACCTCGCTAAGGCCTTGCAGAGCGCTGGAGGCCTTGATGCTCTCACGCTTTGGCAAGACCCAGAAACCGGGTCCCTCGTACTTGTCGATGGTCACCACCGGCTGGCCGCATACCAGCAAACGGGTTGGACGAAGAAGGTCCCGGCAGTGGTCCATTAATGCTCGTTGGCTAAAGCACGGCTGCTTGCTCTGGCAGAGAACACGAAGACACGGCTACCGCTTACAAACTCCGAGCGTGCGGACGTTGCTTGGTGTCTGGTCTGTTTCGGTGAGACATACTCGCGGAGTGAGATCGTCAAGGCGTCAGGGAAAGCCGATGGGACGATAGCCAAGATGCGCCGGACACGGAACAAGCTACTGAAACTGCCGGAAGCGGGTGAGCTACCGATGAGCTGGTCTGACCGGAAGCGACTGAACTCCTTAAATACGGCGTGACAAATTCTGGCAGAAAGCCCTCTATGAGACGCTGCATTTCAGCCGACGAAATGAAAACGAGACGTTCTTTCACAAGCCGATACGCAGTCTCTCGGTCGCCTTGGTCGAACTGTCGCATCCAATCTACCAATGCTTCAATGAAGCCCGACCCGGCGGCAAAGTTAGTATAGCTGTCATATTTGACGGCTGACATTAAACGCAATCAATCATATTCGTGCGTTGTCCGAACGTCATCCCACGCCATAACGTTGGCAATTAAGCAGAGTGCGAGTTCTTTTTTTATATAGCTACTCTTACGCTGCTGTATACCGGCATCAACGTGGAGATGTCTGCCCATAAATCAATAAACAAGCAATTAGGGAGGAATTTTCAAAGTGGGCTGTCGGCGGACCGTAGGCACATGTTTTTGGTCTCTATCCTTGAACGCGAATTCTGCAATGCCGCGAATGCCTCCTCTGCGGGCGCGGCCGCAGCATACGATGACCGCGCTAAAGGTCGGCTTGGGGCCGCCCTCTCGAGCGACCCCAATGTCTAGATTTCAATCGCTTCTGCGATTGCTAACGCATCCTCTAGCTCGACCCCAAGGTATCGTACTGTGCTGTCCATTTTCGTATGACCGAGCAGAAGTTGAACAGCGCGAAGGTTCCGTGTCTTTTTGTAAATCTGGGTGACCTTGGTCCTCCGCATCGAATGGGTTCCATAGGCGCTTGCCTCCAGTCCGATTGAGATCACCCAGTCCCGGACAATCCGCGC
Organism: Roseobacter sp. EG26; assembly: GCF_049830555.1. NCBI lineage: Bacteria > Pseudomonadati > Pseudomonadota > Alphaproteobacteria > Rhodobacterales > Roseobacteraceae > Roseobacter > Roseobacter sp. EG26. Next base: position 10,080 of record NZ_JBNBLH010000024.1, on the reverse strand, counting down.
ATACTGACGTGTCGAGATGTGCAGTCGCTCATGAAAGCGTCCCGGCCACAGATACTCTGAGCCAATCATCAGTTCATCTTCCATCCACTTCTCAACTGAGGCACGCGTGCCTTCGGAAATCTCGAAGCGCACCGGTTTTTGGGTTTTGCTTTGAAGAACAGAGGCGCGTTCCTTGATTTGACCTGACGCCATCACGTCGACGACTTTCATCTTCACCAAGTCGCAACCGCGCAGTTTGCTGTCGATTGCCATGTTGAAGAGTGCGAGATCACGATGGTTCTCGGCTAGTTCAAGTCGAACCCGGATCGCCCAGACGTGTTTTGGTTTCAGCGGTCGTTTCTGACCAACGATGCGTCCTTTGTTCCATGCGGGGCGAAGTGCGCGAATGGCTGGTAGATTTGGTGTAGCTTCCATGACTGATCCTCCGATCCGCCACGCCCGCCCAAAACGACAACCCTGTGTTGTCGCGGCAACCTAACATGCGCTACGCCAGTTCTTTTGATCGACGGAAATGCAGGGCGGGCCGTAACGACGTTTGCCAGCGCGGGCTCAACTTCCGCAATAGCTACAAGACCTTGGATGCACGTCCGTAATTTTCGTCTCGCGCAGCCGTTCCACAAGGCTTTCCTCGATGTCATCAAGGACTTCTGCGACGCGTGATTGTAGGCCAGTTTCGACGCTACAATGCGACGGTTCTGCTTCGCCACCGCTTCCCGCGACAAGCCTCTCGTCCAAAGCCAAATAGACGTCCGCAAGTGTGATGCTGTCGGCAGCCTTGGCCAGCTGCCACCCACCCGCATGTCCTTTTTCCGAAGTCAGAAGACCCGCTTCACGGAGTTTCCCAAGCACACGCCGAACAACAACGGGATTGGTCCCCGCATGATCGGCGATGTCTGCAGATGTGCGTACACGACCCGGCTCACCTGCCATGTGGCTGAGAGTGTGCAGGGCGAGGGACAGACGGCTGTTTCGCTTCATGGGTGGCGATCCTTCAAACTGGCAAACTATGTAACAATGTGTGTTGCATTCGTCTAGTAACTGAGTAAGTTGCGTGATCGTTGCCATCCTCGCAGGAGATCAGACATGTCAGACACGCGCCTCCCCGTTACGGTCCTCTCCGGATTTCTCGGCGCGGGCAAAACGACGCTGTTGAACCGGGTGTTGAATAACCGCGAGGGGCGCCGGGTCGCGGTCATTGTCAACGACATGTCCGAAGTGAACATCGACGCCGACCTGATCCGCGCGGACACGGAACTGAGCCGTACTGATGAGACGCTCGTGGAGATGTCGAACGGCTGCATCTGCTGCACGTTGCGTGACGACCTACTGGAAGAGGTACGAAGGCTCGCTGCCGAAGGCCGTTTCGATTACCTATTGATTGAGTCGACCGGGATCTCCGAGCCGTTGCCAGTTGCGGCCACCTTCGATTTTCGCGATGAGTTTGGCGACAGCTTGTCGGACGTCTCGCGCCTAGACACCATGGTGACGGTTGTCGATGCCGTGAATCTACTCAACGACTTCTCCAGCCATGATTTCCTGAAGGATCGCGGCGAGACGTTGGGAGAGGAGGATGACCGGACACTGGTCAACCTGCTTGTTGAGCAGATTGAATTTGCCGATGTGGTCATTCTCAACAAAGTCACCGATGCCGGGCCAGAGCGCACGGACGCCGCGCGCAAGATCATCCGCAGTTTGAACGCCGACGCGAAGATCATCGAGGCTGATCACTCCAATGTCGCTGCCGAAGCGATCCTCGATACGGGTATGTTCGATTTCGAAAAAGCCCACGAACACCCGATGTGGGCCAAGGAACTCTATGGCTTTGCCGATCACACACCGGAAACCGAAGAATACGGCGTCGCTTCTTTTGTCTACCGCGCGCGGCTGCCGTTCATTCCAGAGAAGATACTGAGCGTTCTGAACGGCGATTTGCCCGGTGTGATCCGTGCCAAGGGGCATTTCTGGATCTCGACGCGTCCCGGTTGGGTGGCGGAGTTCTCGCTTGCCGGAGCTTTATCGAGCGTCAAGCCGCTGGGAACATGGTGGGCGTCGGTGCCAAAAGAGCGCTGGCCCGATCATGAAAGCGCGCAGAACTACATGCAGCAGCACTGGCAAGAGCCATGGGGTGACCGACGGCAGGAGATTGTTTTCATTGGCGCTGGTATCGATTGGTCAGCGCTTAAAGCGCGCCTGGATGCATGCTTGGTACCTGCAACTGCCACGAGCGGGCCAGATGATTTGCCAGACTATCCCGATCCGTTTCCAGCGTGGCGGCGGCAGGAGGAAGCGGCATGACGCTCGCGCGTGCTCTGGTCAGGAACGCGGCAGTTGGTGTTGCCGTCGCCGACACGCCGAGCGACCTCAAGACGTTTCTCCAACCGGGTTGCGCAGCAGCAATCTGGCGCAGGCAACCGGCGCCAACTTTTCAGGAATGGATCGACGCTCTCGATCCATCTCTACTGCCGCAAGGACGTAGTGTCTTGCGACCCGATGCGGTGCCGACTGCGGTAACAACACTTTGCGATAGGGTAGGAACGCCAGACTGTACAGAACGGGATCAGCTCATCGGCGATGTCAGCACCTTGGCCGAGATCTTCGCCGAATTGATGAACACGCCCTATCTCCGCTTGCGTCTTCAGGCCGTCACTACAAATGCCTGTCGTAAGTTCCATATCGACGCAATCACAGCTCGGCTTGTTTGCACGTATCGCGGGCAGGGAACGCAATACGGGATTTCAACAGACGGCCAGGACCCTATGCGGGTCTTCTCGGTCGCAACAGGTGCGCCGATCCTCCTGCGCGGCACGCTTTGGCCCGAAAGACTGGCCTCAGGTCTGCTCCATCGCTCGCCGCCCATTGAAGGGACGGGAGAGACTCGCCTCGTTCTCGTGCTGGATGCCGTACAAAGCCCGGAGGACGACATTTGACCCGCAACCTCGGATCGACCTCCCTTCGGCGCAAACGGCGCTCTGCTGATCCGATGCGCAGCTATGATGAACTGCCGGCGCCTTTGAGGCACTGGCTAGCGCAGGCCGCGCTGCCTTGGTCTCCGATCTCTGCCCGACGCGTCTGGAGCCGTGCCTGCGCGAAAGGTCTCAGTCCCGAAGAAGCGCTTAGCGTCTTGTCGCAAGCCGAGGCTCGCACTCTAGCGCGCGACCGCTTCGCAAACACCAACCATCTGCCAATGATGCTCTAAAGGAACCCTTATGTCGATATTCACCCGTATGACCGCTGCTGCGTTGATCGCGCTTGGCAGTGCCATGCCTGCCGCCGCGCAGGATGACACGCTCATCATTTCCGTCACATTCGGCCCCACGGCCGAAGTGCCTGACCCGCGTGCAGGCTACAACGGCTGGATGTCAAACCAGACCGGCGTCACAGAAACGCTCATGGGCATCGACTATGATCTGAATCTCTATCCTCGACTGGCAGAGAGCATTGAGCAAAGCGCACCAACAACTTGGCGCGTGACACTTCGCGAAGGTCTGGCATTCCACGACGGCTCCCCGGTGACGGCGCAGGCTGTCATTGATGCGATTACGCCGATCTCGGATGAGAACGACCCTGCCTTCAACAAACGCATCGCAGGCGTACTCGATCTGGCGGGCATGTCTGCGGATGGTGACCGTGTTGTGGTTTTCGAGACCAACAGCCCGAATGCCGCATTCCAATGGAGCCTGTCTGATCCCGGTGTCGCTATTCTTGGTGCGCCGTCAGAGGCCTTCCCGATCAACGCGACAGGTCCCTACATTTTCCGAGAGGCGGTGCCAGAGCAGATGTACCGCGTCGAAGCAAATGCGGATTACCGCATGGGTGAACCCGGCTTTGACGGACTGCGGGTTGTCGCCTCACCTGATCCGGCTACGGCATCTCTGGCCTTTGAGGCAGGTGACGTCGACATGGTGATCAACTACCCCGAGACTGATTTTGCACGCATCCAGGAAACGGGAGCGCAGGGCTTCACGGCACCAACAGCACGGCTCTACTTCTATTCCATAAACACGGCATCCGGCCCGCTGGCAAACCCGCTGATCCGGCAAGCTGTGTCCCTGGCGATTGACCGGGATGGCATTGTCGAAGCTGTTCTATCCGGCGTTGGCGGTGTGCCAGCGGGGACTATCTACCCGGCAGGTAAAAGCTGGGCTGCTGATATCGCGCCAAGTTATGATCCTGCACGGGCAGAGGAACTGCTGGCTGAAGCTGGAGCGGTCAAACAGGGTGGGACTTGGATGCTCGATGGCGAACCGCTTGAGATCGAGATTTTGACCTACTCCTCGCGTGCCGCGTTGCCGCCAACCGCAGAGATCACGCAAGCCTTCCTGCAGCAGATCGGCATCACGGCTTCTGTGCGCGTAGGCGAGTACGGCGCGAGTAACGATGCGCTGAAAGCTGGCGACGGCGACATGTTCCTGCAAGCGTGGGTGATGTTGCCACAGGGCGATCCTAGCTCGATCCTGGGCTTCCTGTTGGCCAGTGACGGTGGCTCAAATGCCGGAAACTATGCCAATCCAACGATGGACGCCCTTCTGGTCGAAGGACAAACCACGTTTGAGCAAGCCGAGCGTGAGCGGATATACGATGAGGTGCAGCAGATCATCGCCACGGATGTCCCGCTGATCCCGGTGTTTCATGTGAGCCAAGCCGTGGTGGCACGGGCCGGTCTGACCGGTTATCAGGTCCACCCGACCGAGACCTATTGGATCACACACGAGACACGCTTCGCTGAATGACGATACAACTCCAAGGCCTGAGCGCGGAACGCTCAGGTCGCACAATCCTCTATCCCACGAATGTGGACTTGAACCCCGGCGAACGCGTCGGGCTTGTCGGTGCCTCGGGGTCCGGCAAGTCGACGCTTGGGCATGCGCTTGTAGACGCCTTGCGCGCGCAAGGGGCCAGCGTTGCCCACGTGCCGCAAAGCCCGGACGAAGCGCTCGATCCGTTGCGTAGGATGGCGTTTCATTGGCGTGAAGCAGAGAGGGCTCTGGGCCTTGCCCCGGACGATGCGCGCCGCGAGATGCTGTTCAGTGCCCTTCAGATAGTACATGGCGATTTGCGCAAACGCCCCTGGGGCTGGAGCCGGGGCATGCAGCAACGGTTTGTGATCGCAATGGCTCTGATTGGAACACCTGATTTGTTGGTCATGGATGAACCCACCTCCGCGCTGGACCCGGTGGTGGCAGCGGGGACTATGGACTTGCTTGAAGACTATCTGAAAGATCGCCAAACGGCGCTCCTGCTGATTACCCATGATCTGGGCCTGGCCGCGCGTCGCGTATCGAGACTGATGGTGATGGAGGCCGGGCGCATTGTGGAGAATGCGCCAACTCCAAAGTTCCTCTCTGCACCCGAAACACAGGCGGCAAAGGCCCTTTGCGCACATCGGAATTGGTTGGAACTGCCATGCTGACGGTCGACAACATCTCTGTCAGACGCGGCGTTTCAACGACGTTACAAGATATCTCATTCTCACTTACACCAGGTCGCACTCTGGCGGTGGTCGGGGAAAGCGGCGCAGGTAAGAGCACACTCATAAACGCAATTCTGGGGTTGGTTCGCTGTTCGGCGGGTCGTGTGTCATGGAGTGGCGCACTGGTCTCGCAGTGCCGCCCCGCGCTTGTGATGCAGGAACCTCGTGCAGCTTTTAACCCACGCCTTTCACTGCGACGCTCAGTTATGGAACCTGTTGTGGGTCGAAAGCTGGCGGTGAACGCAAACCAATTGGAGACGCTGTGCCATGCCCTCGAAGTGCAGCCCGATCTGTTGGATCGGCGTCCCGATGAGGTGTCTATCGGGCAGGCACAGCGCATGGGCATACTTCGCGCGCTCGTCGTCGCTCCGCCGCTAGTGCTTTTTGATGAACCCTTGTCGGCCCTTGATGCGGTCACGCAAAAGCACACCGCGCGTCTGATTGCGGACATGCAGGCACAAGAGGGCTTCGCTGCGTTGATTGTGACACATGATTTGGGATACGCAGCCGCATTCGCCGATGAGATTGCCGTGCTGCGGGCGGGTCGGATCCAAGAGATAGCATCCGCCCAAGCCTTTATCGAAGCACCGCAGACCGGTTATGGGCGAACGCTCCGCGATGCCGCCTTTGCCCTTGGCGCACTGGAGCGCGTCGCGTGATTGGCGTTTTTGCAGGGCTTTTACTGCGCGCAATGGTCGTTCTGACCGGGGCGGCATTGGCGACCTTCGCTCTATTGTGGCACGCGCCGGGTGACCCGGCATTGGCGATTGCCGAAGCAAGGTATGGTCAGAACGTATCCAAAGAGGTTTTGGACTTTATCCGGACAGAGGCCGGATTTGACGACGGGTTCTGGACGGCGTTCTGGGCCTGGCTCGTCCCGCTTATGCAGGGTGACTTTGGACAATCGTCGGTCAACGGGCGGGACGTTTGGCCCGATCTCGTGACGGCTATGTCCTATACGTTCCCGCTGGCGCTTGTCAGTTTGATCCTCGGCCTGGTTGTTTCCGTGCCACTTGCCCTGATCGCAACGCGTAAACCGGGCAGTTGGCTGGATCGCGGGGCCGTGGCCCTGGCGTCGGTCGGTGTTGCCATCCCTGCGTTCTGGCTCGGGCTGCTGTTGATCCTGCTCTTCGCGGTGCAATTGGGCTGGCTGCCCGCCATGGGGGCCGAGACCGCCACGCACAGCATTCTGCCCGCAATGACGCTTGGGTTTGGTGTTGCGGCTTCTCTGACACGCATCATCCGCTCGGGCATTTTGGAAGCACGCGGGCAACCGTTCCTGCCGGCCTTTACCCGGCGCGGGGTCACTCGGCGCGATATCGCCCGTGACCACGTCGCCCCTCATGCCGCCGTGCCGGTTGTCACAGTCCTCGGACTGGAACTCGCCTTCCTGCTCGAAGGCCTTGTCGTGGTCGAGGTAATCTTTGCGCGTCCTGGTCTCGGCAGTTTTCTCGTCAGCGCCATCTTTGCCCGCGATTTCCCGAAGGTGCAGGCTGTTGTGATCCTAGCTGCGGTTATCTTCGTGGTGGTGAACCTTGCCATCGATCTGATCTATCGCAACCTTGATCCAAGAGTGAGTGGCCGCGATGCGTAGCGTCTATACTTTGGTCATCGTTTGCCTGTTGCTCGCGATTTTCGGCCCGATGTTCGCGCCGCATGATCCAACCGCAATCGATATTCCCAACCGGTTGCGCCCGCCCGGAGGCGCATGGCTTCTGGGCACGGATGCACTTGGCCGTGACATCCTCTCGCGGCTTCTGCACGGCGCGCGCTGGTCGCTTGGTCTGGCTTTCGTCGTGTCGCTGCTGGGGCTGATTATCGGCACAACCATTGGCCTAATCGCAGCGCAGGGTGGGCGTTTGGCCGACTGGATCGCGATGCGCGCCACCGACACGTTCCTAGCCTTTCCTGAGCTTATCGCGGCCGTGGTCATCGCGGGTGTTCTGGGCGCGAGTACAGGCTCTCTCATCTTTGCGCTCACAGTGACGGGCTGGATGCGCTATGCGCGTGTGGCCCGCGGCATAGGTCTGTCCGTCAGCAACAGGGGGTACGTCGTGCAAGCACGGCTTGCGGGACTTTCGCCGCTTGCGATTGCGCGCTGGCATTATCTGCCGTCGTTCTTGCCATCGCTGACCGTCGTCTGGACCGGAATGCTTGCCCGCGCGATCCTGGGTATATCGACGCTGGGGTTTCTAGGGTTCGGCGTGCAGCCCCCGATGCCGGAATGGGGGACGATGCTGCTGGATGCCCGGATTCACATGCGCTCCACTCCATTGCAGATGATCTGGCCCGGACTGTGCGTCGTAATCTCGGTTCTGGCTATCAATCTGGCTGGCGATGCACTGCGCGATGCGCTTGCCGAGCAGGATGCAAAGACGTGACGCGGCCTGACAACCCATCGCTCGGGATCGCACTGCGCATTCTTTCAGGTGTCTTGTTCACCGGTATGGTCGTTTGCGTGAAAGCTCTGAGCGATGCAGCACCGCTTGGTCAGATCGTTTTTTTCCGATCTTTCTTCGCGCTCATTCCACTGGTAATTTTTTTGATGTTGCGCCACGAATTTCCCGGCGGGCTCGGCACCACTCGCCCCCTTGGGCATCTGGTGCGTTCCTTCTTCGGGGCAGCAGCGATGTTTACGTCGTTCGCTTCAGTGGCGCTTCTGCCACTGGCCGAAGCAGTCCTGCTTGCCCAACTCGCGCCGGTGCTGACTGCAATCACAGCAGTTGTCGTTCTGTCCGAACGGCTCACAAAATGGCGTGTGTTGGGGCTGGCGTTCGGGCTGGCCGGGGTCCTTGTCCTGGTCTGGCCTGACATTGGAGGCGGCACTGTTGATACGCGCCGGTTGATCGGGATCGGTCTGGGACTCTCAACCGCGCTCCTGACAGCTTTCGCGCTGATCATGGTCCGGAGCTTGACCCGGACAGAGAGCCTCGGCGCCATCGCCTTCTACTTCGTGGTCGCGTCCATGGCCGGTGGAATACTGACGCTGCCATGGGGCTGGGCATTCCCTGACGCGCAAACGCTTATGTTGCTGGTGCTTGCGGGTCTTTTCGGCGGTTTCGCGCATATCGCGATGACGCTGTCGTTCAGCTACGCAGAAGCGTCCAGACTTGCGCCATTCGAGTATGTTGCGCTTCTTTGGCCGGTTCTCGCGGATTTGCTCATCTTCAACCTTCCGCTTGGCACGAGCTTTCTGCTTGCGCTGCCACTGGTTTTGTTGGGGGCCGGCGTGGCAGCTTTCGAAAGGAAGGCGAGACTGAAACTGCCGTAGGCATTCATACGTCCTTACGCACAATGGTTTTCGCTCTATAACGACGAAATCTATTGGCTAGGGTCGCTGTCTAGACCTCCGCATGCTCTACTTGAGCAGACTTACTGTCGGGATCGCCCATACTGAACCAGTATCCAAATCGCACTCTGGCAGCGAAGTCCGGTTTGGTGAAGCTGCATTGCGGCAAGTTCTTAAACGATGAATGGCCGGTATGGGCCGTCCTTGATTGCGACTCTGGTTGCGCGAGACGGAGATGCTGCGTCGCAATTGATGGCCGCGAAGAGCCCACAATGACTGATGCTGCATCTTGCGCAATGCCCGCTCTTTCCGAGCTGAGGACACAAACGCGACAAAATCACACCGAGTTCGCGAAGGGTTTGTGGAGCGAGATTTTCCAATGCTTGTGGACGCACCGCCAAACGTGCCAGAAACAACTGGTTTTGCCAAACCGATGTGTCGGACCAGTGACCAAAGCCTTCTTCACTGGCGACAAACATAGTCTATATTATATTTATAAATCAGAGGGCAACAAATGGACTAACTTGATGAGTGCTAGCGACATCGTGGGAGTTGTACCAAATTTTTCAGGTGGTCCGGTTGCCTTTTTATGCGCCGCTATGTGTTTTTTGCTATCTGGAATGACTGTCTATCTCCAGTCCCAAGCGATCTATTATTTTGACCCATCCTTGCTCCGATGGGTAGTTAATCTAGACAGCCTGATTTTTACCGCCTTTGGGATAACTTTCATTTTTATATCAATTGCGTTTGTTGTTAAGAATTTGGAGTGGCAAGAGAAGTGATTACCTGCGCGCTAGTTGTTGCATTCGGTGCTTTGCTCGGATTGCTGGTTGGGCTGAGGTTGTTTCGTGATGTTTATCGCTTCGCAGTGGTCTCTGCCGTGGGTGGTTTGGTTGCTCTAGTTCCGGCTTCGAGCTTGGGTCGGGCGGAAGGAACGTCTGCAAATATTAACATCAATCTTGGCTTCTTTCAGTTTCATGAAGATAACATGATAGTCCGCATTGGTGATGCTGATCTGAGTTGGCTTCTTGTTGCGGCATTGGTATTCATCGCCGTTTCCGGGATCGCGGGAAGTGCTTACGTGAAAGTAAACGAACAACCAAAGCAATAGTTCACAAGAAAAAAGCCCAAATTCGATCTAGTAAACACTAGCCGCGTGCTGGGCACCGAAAGCTGACTTTGGCAACAATTAGATGAACGGCAGCTTCTCTAATCGGGCGTTTGGGTCAAGTTCATTTCATCGTTTCCATGCTTTGGGATCGTGTCTCTCATCCGGGTCAAGCTTCTCTCCGCAGTCAATAATGGTCCGGTTCGGTTGGAC
>NZ_JBNBLH010000023.1:0-32148 GCF_049830555.1 Roseobacter sp. EG26 | reverse complement strand
TACCAGCCCCCAACCTCTACCCAGACTTCAACACCATCCGCCTCTCACACCTGTGCCTGAACGTCACCAACCTCACCGCATCAAAAAACTTCTACTGCAATACTCTCGGTCTACAATGCACGGGGGAAAGCGACAGCCATATCTATCTGCGGGCCATGGAAGAGCGCGGCCATCACAGCGTGATTCTGCAGAAATCGGACGCTCCCGGAACCGTCGACGTCATGGGCTTCAAGACATTCGACGAAAACGACCTCACAAACGCGGAACGCTACTTCAAAGCGCTTGGGCACCCGACCTCTTGGGTAGAGCGCCCCTATCAGGGCCGCACCTTGCTGACCTGCGACAACATTGGCATTCCGCTGGAATTTTATCACAAGATGGACCGCCTAGAGCCAATTCATCAGAAATATGCGCTTTACCGCGGCGTCAAACCGTTACGGATCGACCATTTCAATTGTTTCTCGCCCGATGTTGATGCCTCCGTGGCCTTCTACAGCGACATCGGCTTCCGGGTCACTGAATACACCGAAGATGAGGAAAGCAAAAAGCTTTGGGCGGCCTGGATGCATCGCAAGGGCGGGGTTCATGATATGGCCTTCACCAATGGAACGGGCCCGCGTCTGCATCACGTGGCTTTCTGGGTGCCGACACCGCTCAATATCATTGACCTGCTCGATCTGATGGCGACAACAGGCTACGTTGACCACATTGAACGAGGCCCCGGACGGCATGGTATTTCCAACGCATTTTTCCTCTATGTTCTTGATCCCGATGGTCATCGGATCGAGATTTATTGCTCTGACTACCAGACCGTCGACCCTGATCTGGAACCGATCAAATGGGATCTCAAAGATCCGCAACGCCAAACCCTGTGGGGGGCTGCCGCGCCCAAAAGCTGGTTTGAGCACGGCACACCATTCACGGGCGTTGACACCCGCAAAAGCAACCTGAAGGCCACGCCAATCATCGCGCCGTGAAAGCCGCGGGAAATTCGACAAAGAACGGACCTGCGCCAGAAAGGGAGCCTGACCATGCGTATTGCAACTTATTCGGCTGAAGGGCGGATACACTACGGTGCTGTCGCTGATGGCGGCATGATCGCGCTCAGCCCTGAGTTTCCGCAATGGCCAACGCTTTGGGATGCCGTGCGGGCGGGCGGGTTCAGTGAACTGATAGCAAGCGTTGCCGGCAAAGCCGTAAGCCATACCGATTTTCAATATGAAATGGTCATGCCAAATGCGCCCCGAATCCTTTGTGTCGGTGTCAATTTTCCGGACCGGAATGCCGAATACAAGGATGGCAGCGCGCAACCGAAGTACATGTCTCTTTTCCCCCGATTTGCCAGCGGATTCACGGGTCACGAGCAGCCCCTGATCCGCCCGCCTGAAAACCACACGCTGGATTACGAAGGCGAGGTTGCGATCGTGATCGGAAAGGAGGGGCGACGGATTGCCCAAGACGACGCTTACGACCACATCGCGGCGCTTACGCTATGCAACGAAGGGACGATCCGTGACTGGGTCAGGCACGCGAAGTTCAACGTGACGCAAGGCAAGAACTGGGATCGTTCAGGGTCCCTGGGGCCCTGGTTGGTTCCTTTCGAGACGGCCAGCCAATTGGATGACGCCCGCATCATTACCCGTGTGAACGGCGAGCTGCGTCAGGATGATGTACTCAGCCGCATGGTTTTTTCAGTGCGGCGCGAGATCGAATACATATCCACCTTCATGACGCTGCAACCCGGCGACATCATCATCACGGGAACACCCACAGGGGCAGGGGCACGGTTTGATCCGCCGCGGTATCTGGTGCCGGGCGATGTCGTTGAGATCGAGGTGGAAGGCATCGGTATTCTGCGCAATGGCGTGGCGGATGAAATTCTATGACACCCCAGGATCACGCGCGTGCCGCCGCCGACCTGCTGGACGCGGAGAAGAACGGCAACCAAATCGGCCTGCTGAGCCTGCGCCATCCGGAAATGGGTATGGATGACGCCTACGCGGTGCAGAATGCCATCTATCGTGCCAAGCTGAATGCCGGGCGCAAGGTTATTGGTTGGAAGATCGGCCTGACGTCAAAAGCGATGCAATATGCCCTGGGTATCAACATTCCCGACAGCGGTATCCTTTTTGACGACATGGTGTTCGAACATGGTCAGACGATCCCGGCTGGCAGATTCATTCAGCCGCGTATCGAAGCGGAAATCGCCTTTGTGATGAAATCCGACCTTGGCGGGGAAGGGATTTCGCGGGCAGATGTCCTGGCGGCGACCGACTACGTTACACCCTCAATCGAAATCCTCGACACCCGCATTCAACGCAGCGACCCGCAGACGGGAAAGCCCCGGACCGTTTATGACACGATCAGTGATAACGCCGCCAATGCGGGGGTCATTCTCGGTTCCCGGCGTCACGCTGTAGAGGCGTTCGATCTGCGTTGGGTGGGGGCACTCACCTATCGTAACGGCGAAATTGAGGAAACTGGTCTGGGTGCCGGTGTTTTGAATGACCCGGTCGAAAGCGTGCTTTGGCTGGCGCGACGGATGGCGCAATATGGACAGAAGATCGAACCGGGTCAGGTGATATTGTCGGGCAGTTTCATCAGACCTGTCGAATGCCCGCCACATACCGAAATTCATGCAGATTTCGGCAGCTTTGGTGACGTGCGTATCTCGTTTGCCTGATGGGCCATCCGGCAGCGTGCAGCGTCTGCCCGCAGCGCGAGCAGATGCAAACCTGCGGTGTTTTGCTCGCGGTTGGCGTGGCGGCAGAGGATCGATGACCATCGCAAAACCGGAAGGATGGGCAGGAAGGACAAACCCGTCACGAACACTCAGGCCAAATGCCCGAAGCACGATGGGAGCGGCGCGCGCTGAAGCGCGCACCCCAGATTATTCAGCCGGTTCACCAACCTTGCTGCCGCGGCTTTCTTTTTCCGCTGCGTAGTTGGTTTGTGCCGTCTCCACGGCCTTGGCGTGGATTTCGGCAAGTTCGGGCCGCATTTTCTGCGCTCTCATGGCCGCGTTCATGGTTGACATATGTTGTCCCTGAAAATGCGGGAAAACCTCACGTGCGATCAACTCGTAACTGCGCCGGGTTGCGTCAAAATTCGCCCAGTTATGCGCAAGCATCAGATAGGCACCAAAACCGCCGTTTGACTGCTTCCAGAGACGGTCAATCTGTGCCCGGCACATCTCGGGCGTCCCAATCGCACCAAAACCGCTGTCGTTGATGAAGTCGATCATCTCCTTGGCGTTCTGACCTGGCATCGACATTTGCGGGAAGGCGGCGATCTCCTGGAAGTAGTTGAACCAGTGTTCGATACCGTATTCCACATCCCGTCTGGCCTGTTCGGCGGTCTCAGCGATGTGACAAAGGCCCACCAACCGCCATTTCGAGCGATCCGGTGTGTGGCCGTAGTGTTTTGCCTCTTCTTCGATCACATCCCAATGCAGGGCCAATGCGTCAAACCCCGCAGCCGTTGTGGCGCCAATGGAGATCATGCCGGTGCCATATTTGCCCGCCAGCTTCGGCCCGGTAGGGGAGGCTACGGCGGCAGTGACGAGATCGAAATTCGAATAAGGCCGCAGATGCAAACGGGCATCTTTGAGGGTCCAGCGGTCGTTTTCGAAATTTACCGGCTCATCGGATCGCAGCAGGCGTGTGATGATATCAATGCCATCGGCCAGAAGGCCGCGGGTGTCTTTTTGGGACAAGCCGATCATCGCCGCATCGGTGGGCAAGGATCCTGGACCAAGACCGAGCATCGCACGGCCTCGGGTCAGATGATCAAGCTGAACGATTTTTTCCGCTACCCAAAGTGGGTTGTGATAGCTGACGGAAACGACGCCTGTGCCGAGTTTGATATGCCTTGTGCGCGGTGCTGCCGTGGCAATCATGAGTTCGGGGCTGGCCGATATTTCGGAGCCGGCGGAATGGTGTTCGCCAAACCAGACTTCGTCATAATCACACCTGTCCAGCCATTCGACCAGTTCAAGATCTTGTTCAAGCGCAAGTGTCGGATTGATGCCCGGCTTGTGAAACGGCGCAAGGAATATGCCAAAACGCATACGGTCAGTCATAATGTCTCCTCCCATAATGTCCCTGCGTGATGCAGGTGACGTGTCAAAGGTTAGACCGGCAAAATGTCCGGGGCCAAATGAATTTTTGTGGACCTCAGCGTTGCCAATGCATTCCGCGCAAGTTGCCAGCCGAGATGAGGTGCCCGTCAAACCGCATCATCCGCTTGACGCATCCGCATTCGATCCATAAACCGCTGCTCTTTGTTTCAATCCGGGAGAGGGCGCGCGCATGGGCACAGATGGCCACGTGTTGGGGATCGATTTTGGCACATCGAATACTGCCGCCGGGTTTTTGCACAATGGCACACCGCGTCTGATTGCATTGGCAGATGGCAAGACCACGATACCGACGACTTTCTTTTTCGATTTCGAAACCCGGCAAACTCTGATCGGGGAACCTGCTAACCAAGCTTTGCTGGATGGTGCCGATGGCCGGTTTATGCGGGCGCTAAAACGTGTGTTGGGCACCGCGTTGATGCATGAAAAACGCCAGATTCTGAATGAGCGGGTTACCTTTGTCGATGTGATCGCGCGGTTTTTGAAGCACGTCAAAACCCGGGCCGAGCATGAGACGGGGCTGACATTCGACCGCGCACTCTCTGGGCGCCCCGTGGTTTTTCATGGTCAGAACGATCCGCGCGAAAACCGGGCCGAAGCGGATCTGCGCGCCTGCTATCTGGCCGCAGGTTTCAGGGGTGTGGAATTCCTGCCTGAGCCCGAAGCCGCAGCCATTGCCAGCGGTGCATTGGCGCACGGGTCAACCTGCGGGCTGATTGTTGATATCGGTGGTGGCACCTCAGATTTTTCGGTTTTTCGATCGGAGCGGGGCGCCGTGTCCATACTGGCCAACCATGGAGTGCGCATTGGCGGTACGGATTTTGACCGGGCGATCAGCATTGATCGTGTGATGCCGCTTTTGGGTAAGGGCACGCAATTACGCAAAGTCATTGGTCCGGGTCTGTCCCCGGTGCCGAATGCAATTTTCAATGATCTTGCGACCTGGGAAAAAATTCCCTTTCTCTACACGGGGCAGGATCGGCGTGCAGCGGGTGAAATGCAGCGACTGGCAGAGGAGCCTGAAAAGCTGCAACGGCTTGTCTCCGTGCTGCGTGATGAGCTTGGGCATGACCTTGCCTTCGCGGTTGAAAAGGGAAAGATCGCGGTCAATTCACAGGGGCAGCAGTCTCATATTGCGCTGGGTGTGATCGAGCGGGGCCTTGCTGTTCCATTGCAGGCTGACGAACTGGACCAAATACTTGCACCACATGCGCACCAGCTGCGTGATGGTGCCCGGGAGACCGCGCGTTTGGCTGGATTGGCACCGGATCAGATTGAGCAGGTAATTTATGTGGGAGGCTCCAGCATGATGTCCATGGTCGCCCAAAGCATGAAGATGCTCTTCCCGGACGCACGGCACGCATTCAGCGAAGTCTTTACCGCAGTGGCCGATGGCTTGGCGCTGGCCTCCGCGCAAAGATGACAGCAGGAGGCGCGAGCGCAATGGCGGGCTAAAGCAGTTTTCGAAAATGCTCTAGATCAGCTCCGCATGAACCTCCGGCACGAAGGTTTGATCGCCCATCGGGGGTCTCACATATCCGCGTTGCGCGGGGCGTTCTTCGAGCTCAACCGGGGGCCGTTCGATCTCCTCGTAGGGTATCAGGCTCAACAGGTGGTTGATGCAGTTGAGACGCGCGTGTTTCTTGACGTCGGAATTCACCACGAACCACGGGGCCTGTTTGATGTCCGTATGCGCGAACATATCGTCTTTCGCCTTTGAATAATCGACCCAGCGTTTTCGGCTTTCCAAATCCATCGGACTGAGCTTCCACTGTTTTGTCGGATCTGTCAGGCGTTTTTGGAACCGCCGCTCCTGTTCTTCATCGCTGACCGAAAACCAGTATTTGATGAGCTGAATGCCCGAGCGCACCAACATGCGTTCAAATTCGGGGCAGCTACGCATGAACTCCTTGTATTCCTCGTCTGTACAAAACCCCATCACGCGTTCGACGCCGCCGCGATTATACCATGACCGGTCAAAAATGATGATCTCTCCAGCCGCAGGGAGATGGGTCACATAGCGTTGAAAATACCATTGCGACTTTTCCCGCTCCGTGGGCGCTGGCAGCGCCACAACCTGACAGATGCGGGGGTTCATAGCCTCGGTGATGCGCTTGATCGTGCCGCCCTTGCCTGCCGCGTCCCGACCTTCAAAGATGATCGCCACGCGGTGACCGGTATGCTTGACCCATTCCTGCAATTTGACCAGTTCGATCTGCAATCGGGCGAGTTCCGCCTCGTATTTGGCATTTGAAATCTTCTTCATGGAAGCCTCCCGGTGTTTGAGTGGTCGTGGGCTGCGTCAGAACTGATGAGCCTAGAACACGATGTTCAGCATCAAAAGTGAGACCACAAGAAAGAGGACCGTCATGATGCCGCCGCTTTTGACGAAATCAATGACCTTGTATCCGGCCGGTCCCATGATCAGCGCATTCACCTGATGTGTCGGAATAATGAAGGAATTCGAGGTCGAAATTGCTACAGTCATGGCAAAAAGCGCCGGGTTGGCGCCTGCCGCAACGGCGATGGAAACGGCAAGGGGCACCAGCAAGACAGTGGCACCGACATTTGACATGACCAGCGAGAAAACGGTCGCAAGCACGGCCACACCGGCCTGTAGCGACCATATCGGCCAGCCATCGAGAATGATCAGGATTTGTTGGGCGATCCATTCGGCGGTGCCGGTGTTCTGGACCGCCTGTCCCAGCGGTATCAGGCTGGCGAGCAGGAAAACGGTATTCCATCCCACAGCGCGATAGGCCTCGTCAATGCTAAGCACCCTCGACAGCAGCATACCGACCGCACCGGTCAGCAGACAAAGCGACAAGCGAACATCCGAGAACAGAATGAGCGACAGCGAAACCGCAAAGAAAAACAATGCCCAGCCGACTTTATGCGGTCTGAGTTCTTCTTGCGGGAAATCGGCGGTGACAACGATGAAATCGCGATCGCGCTTGATCCTTGTCAAATTGTCCCAGCGCGTGTGCGCAACCAGCATGTCGCCGGCCTGAAAGGGCACAAGACCAATCTGGGTGGGTTCATGATCCGCCGTTTTCACATGGCTCAGCGTGTCTTCGCCGCGGTGGATCGCCATCAGGCTCAGCCCATAGGTTTTACGCAACAACAGATCGCGCGGGCTTTTCCCGACCAGTTTGGAATCCGGCGGGATGACCAATTCGGCGACACCCGCATTGGTTTGAGCAAATTCTTCAACAAAGACATCAAGTTCCGGGCGGATCTTCAACTTGAAACGCGCCGCAAATTCCGCTACGGCGGGTCGGCTTCCGATAATTGCCAGACGGCAGGGAGCGGCGATTTCAGCGGTCAATATCTGGATCATTGAGGCTTTGCCGCGGTAGAAGGTCGAGATGATGTAGATGTTGTTTTCGTTGTTGATATCGGCAAGAATTTGACCGACGAGAGGGCTGTCAGCGGGCACGTCAACTTCGAACACATCCGCATGTAATCCGTAGACCCGTTCAAGGTACTCGGAGGTTCCGTGACCCGAGGCGACCTCAACCGGCGTGGCGGAACCCGGCAAAACCCAGCGCCCCAGAAGCAGGAAATAGACGATTCCGGTGGCGATCAGCGCCGCCCCGATTGGGGTAACGGAAAAGAGGCTGAAAGGCGCCATCTTCAGATCATCCGGCAAGTTTTCATTGGCGGTCAGGATCAGATCATTCAGCAGAATAAGGGGAGAGGACCCCACCATCGTCATTGTGCCGCCCAGGATGGCGCAAAAGCCCATGGGCATCAGCAGGCGGCTGAGCGCAATGCCTGAACGCACCGATATGCGGCTGACGACTGGCAGGAACAAAGCCGCCGCACCGACATTTTGCAAGAAGCTGGAAATGATCCCCACTGTACCGGAGACAATCGGCAAGACCCGTGTTTCGGAGGTTCCCCCATGTTTGAGAATGGCCGCCGCTACCTTATTCATGATACCGGTGCGGTCGAGGCCCGCCCCAACGATCATCACCGCAATGATCGAGATCACCGCGTTGGAGGCAAAGCCGTCGAAGAGATGGTTGACGTCCGCCAGCCTTTCCAGCCCCGGCACGTAGCTCAGGATGCCGACGATGACGAGGACAAGCAGTGCCGCCAGATCAATGCGGATCAACTCGGAGACAAAGAGAAAAACCGTGAAAGCGAGCAGGCCGATCACGACAGCCATCTCTACTGTGAACGCAAGTTGCTCCATGTTGTCCCCCCTGCTTGTTTTCGGGAAACCTTTCCGGCGAAACAAGCACAGCGCAGCCCTTTCGGCCGCATTAACGATCAGTGTGGACCAATTTCCGGCGTCCTGTCATTTGTTTTTTTTCATGGGCTTGCGTCAGGTCGGGGTCAGTTGCCGCCCATTCTTTCGACAACCGCATTGTCTTGCGCGCGCAGTCGGGCGCGTCGTATCGGGCGTTTGGACTGAAACGATACCTCAATTCATCGCCAACGCATGGGTTCTCAGGTGCGTTTGGCCGCCAGTTGCGCAAGGGTCAGGCAAAGGTTGGTCGCCGTGGCCATATCCTGAACGGAAATCCATTCCAATGGTCCGTGAATACACTGCATGCCGGTGAAGATATTGGGCGTTGGTACGCCCATTTCGGTCAGGCGTGAGCCGTCGGTGCCGCCGCGAATAGGCACGGAAACGGGCTCAATACCCAAACTGCGGCTGGCGTCACGCGCCAGATCGACAGGTGTCATATCGTTTTCCAGCCAGTAGCGCATGTTGCGGTATTGCGGCGTGATTTCACAGGAAATGCTCGCCCGGGGTTCGCTTGCCTGAACGGCTGCGCAAACCTGACGCAGCAACGCTCCTTTGGCTTCCAGGCCGTCCAGTTCGAAATCGCGCAGGATGAATTTGAGCGTCATTTCAGACGACCCGCCCTCCATGTCCGTGGCATGAATGAAGCCTTCCCGCGCGTCGGTGACTTCAGGTGTCATTGTTGCCTGCGGCAGGGTCTGGATGATTTTGGCCGCAAGATGAATGGCATTGACCATCTTCTCCTTGGCAAGACCGGGATGTATCGAGACCCCTTCGACGGTGACAACTGCGCGATCCGCAGAGAAGCTCTCATACTCAATTTCCCCGACTTCACCGCCATCCAGCGTATAGGCAAAATCAACGGCCAGATCTTTCGCCAGTTGCGGGTCGACACCCCGACCGATCTCTTCATCTGGTGTGAATGCGATGCGGATCGGCCCGCGCGGCACATCGGGATTGTCCAGCAGGTGATGGGCGAGCGTCATCAGGATAGCAACGCCGGCCTTGTCATCCGCGCCCAGCAGGGTTGTGCCAGATGCCGTGATCAGATCATGCCCTCGCTTTTCAGCCAGATAGGGGTGCTCCTCAGGCGATAGAACCAACGCCGGGTCGTCGGGAAACGTAATGTCACCGCCATTATATCCTTTGATCACGCGAGGTTTGACACCGGTTGCGTTGAATTGAGGGGCTGTGTCGACATGGGCAAGCAACCCGACCGTTGGTCCCTCAACCGTGCCCGGAATGGTCGCCAGCACAGCACCATAATCGGTTAGCTGGACATCCGCAGCACCCAGGGCGTTCAATTCTGTCTCCAGCAGACGCAACATGTCGAACTGGATTTCTGTGCTTGGCGTCGAGGTGGAATTCTCGTCGCTTTGGCTGTCGATTGCGGCGTAGCGCACAAGGCGATCTTCGAGTTCCTGATTGAACGGGCTTTGCATGGCTACCTCCAGTTGATTTTGGGAAAGAAAGGCGCAGAGAGGTGAAGTGTCAAGGGCAGCTGCAACCGCGACAAATCAAAGCCGTGTTATTGCTCAGACCAGCCATGCGGCCAGCGCTCGGGAAGCGACGCAAAACGGAGCGAAAGAACGTCTCAAATATTTGACGCCGCTCCTGAAGAGCGACGCCATCAATTCAATCGAGCTTGGGTCAGAATAGGGCCGCCATCTGCTAACAGCTACCGGCCCTGCGCGAGGTTTACTTGACCGACGCCATGAATGCATCCACCTCTTCCAGCGAGATATACTGGGTCTCTTCTGTGCCGGTTTCGGTAAAGCTCCACATCACAGCGGGTGCGGAAACGTCGCCGTTATCGTCAAACCGCACGTTCCCGGTCGCCCCTTGGTAAAACACGGTGCCGCCGCCAGCCAAAACCTCTTTCGCCTTGGAAAAACCAGCAGCGTCAGCGGTGATGGGTGTGCCATTCGGATCCGTGACTGAGGCGACTTTTGCTGCGATTTCCGTGCCTGTGGCGTCGGCGCCAGCCGCCTCCATGGCCAGCAATCCGATCATTGTCGCGTCAAAGCTGTTGGAGAGGCCGGGCCCGTTGGGTTCAGAGCCGAATTTGGCCGTATACTGGCTGACAAAAGCCGAGGCACTTTCACTGCGGGGGGAGGCGGTATCGGTCCCGATGGTATTGCCGAGGTACTGAAGGCCGACATTGTCGCGGAACTCATCTGATTTCAGCGCGTTGGCAACGATCATGTTCTGAGTGCCGCCCAGTGAAAGCCATTCGCGCACGACGGAAGTGCCCTCTTTCGGATAGATCGCCATGTAGAGAGCTTCGGGATTGCCTTTCAACGCTTCGGTGACCTCCGCGCGGTAGGAGGGTTGTGCATCGTTGATCGCAACTGATCCGGTGACGGAAATGCCCAGGGCTTCGAGGTCCTTGGCCACCAGTTTTCCGATGTCCTGACCCCAATCGTCATTCTTGTAGAGGATGGCCACGGATTTATACCCCTGATCGCGCGCCACCATAGCCCCTACCGCCGCCTGAACGCCACTTGTGGCAAAAGTCCGGTAGAAGAGACCCTTGGTCTTGCCTTCCTGCGACAGACCGGTGAAGGCCGTGGAAGATGAACAGCATGACATCTGCATGACCCCGGCGGGCACCGTGACAGAGGTCAGGATCGGCATCGAAACACCGCTGCTGACCGCTCCAAGCAACATCTGCACACCATCAAGATCGACCAGAGCTTTGGCGGCATCCACGCCAACTTTCGGGTCGACCTGGCTGTCACGCAGGACCATCTCGACCTTGCAGCCAGCGACACCGCCTGCTTCATTGGCCAGATCGACGGCATATTGCGCTGTTGCCGCAATGGGTTTGCCCCAGTCAACAGAGGTTGGCAGCACGGCACCGATCTTGGTGGTACAGTCCTGCGCCAGGGCCGCGCCGCCCATCATCATGCCGGTTGTCAGCCCGGCGACCACGCCACGCTTGAAACTCGTCTTTGTCATTCCCGTACTCCCTGTTGTTTTAGATGTTTGGCGCGACCCGATTGCGAGACCACCAGTTTTTCCTCAAAAAGCCCCTGAGGACGCCAGAGCAACATTCCGACGATCACCACGCCGATCAGGATGAACTGAAGCGACCCGGTATAGAGTTGTACCTCCAGTGGCGCAAACCGCGATAGCCCCCAGCCGCTCGCGGTCCAGGCGCCCCAGATCAGAAATGTCCCCATGACAGCTCCCTTGTTGTTGCCCGCGCCACCGACAATCAGCATTGCCCAGATCTGGAACGTCAGAATTGGCAGCACATCCTGTGGGCTGATGAAGGCATAAAATGTCGCATAGAGTCCACCCGCCAGCCCCATGATCACCGAGCCCGCGATGAAGGCAGCCAGTCGGATGCGTGCAGGGTTTTTACCAAGCGACATGGCAGCGGTCTCATCCTCACGGATCGCGCGCAGGAGCCGCCCGTAGGGTGAACGGATCAATCGTTCGAGAAAAATGTAGTTGGCGATCAGCAGCCCTAGTACGAAAATCAGGAACAGCAGGTTGTAGGTGAACCCATCCCCAAGAGCTTGCCGCAGCGGTCTCTCGAAGCCGCGCAAACCCTTGGCACCGCCAGCAAGGCCCTCGGCATTGCGCATCAGGTTCTCGAAGGCGACAGCGACCCCGAAGGTGGCGATGGCCAGATAGTCATGACGCAAGCGCAATGTCAGAATGCCCACTCCCCAGGCAAGCAGGCCGGCAATGGCCATGCCGCCCAACAGGGCGATCAGATAGGGCAGGGCAAAGCCTCCCAGATGATCGGCTTGCGGCGTGCCGCCGAGGATCAATGTGCCGTATCCGCCCGCCCCAAAAAACGCGACGACGCCGCCATTGAAAAGGCCGGTATTGCCCCATTGCAGGTTCAACCCGAGAACAGCAATCGACAGGATCGCGGCGACAGTTGCAAAAAAGACCAGATATGACAGCAGCCCGATCATAGCCGCTCCTCGCCAAAAAGCCCGGTCGGACGGACCATCAGCACGGCCAGGATGATGAGAAACGGCACGGAGGGGCTGTATCCTGACGGCAGAACGACCAGCGCCAGATTTGAAGCGATGCCTACCAGGAAGCCGCCAAGAACTGCGCCATAAACACTGCCAATGCCGCCAACAATCGTGGCTGCAAAAATCGGCAATACCAGATCGCGCCCCAGCACCGGATTGATCTGGTTGCTGAGCCCGTAAAATACCCCGGCGGCGGCTGCGAGCCCGCCTCCGATGATCCAGATCAACAGGATCATTCGGCTCAGATTAATGCCTGATACCTGTGCCAGCGTCGGGTTTTCGGCGACCGCGCGCAATGCATAACCAAATGTGGTGCGCGACAGGATGAGATGCAGAATGATCATGATGACTAGGGCGGCGACAAGCGAAAAGACCTGGTCCGGTTTGACCAGCAGCAGCGGATCGCGGCTGATGGCCATCGCAAAGACGATGTCCTTGGAATAAAGCTGCGATCCCAGACCGAATATCAGACCGAGGATGTTGCGGATGATCATGGCAACGCCAAAGGACGCAAAGACCATCGAGAGCTCTCCTCCCTTGGCGCGCACGCGGCGAAATATCAGGCGGTCGATCAGCACCGCAGAGGCACCCGTGATGGCCATGGATAGGATGATCGCGAGGGAAAGCGCCCAGGTCAGGCTCAGCGGGCCAATGGCACTGCCAAGTGCCGGATAGATGACTTCGAAAAGACCATCGAACACGAGCGCCGAATACGCACCAATCGACAAGAGTTCGGCGTGGCTGAAATTCGCGAACCGCAGCATGTGCATCGCCATGGTCAGCCCGATTGCCCCCAGAGAGAGGATCGAGCCGACCAGAACACCATCGACCAGATTCTGGATCATGCCGGTGCCATGCGTTTGCCGCCCAGATAGATTTGCCCAACGACCGGGTCGCTCAGCAGATCAGCGGCGGGGCCGTCGATCTGGTTGCGGCCATCCGCCAGAATGTAGCAATGATCAGCCAGACGGAGCGCCTGTTTGACATTTTGTTCGACCAGCAGAATTGTCACACCGCGTTGCGCCAGGGCGCGGGCGTGTTCGAGCACCTCTTCGGCGGCTTTGGGGGACAGGCCAGCGGAGGGTTCGTCCATCAGGATAAGGGAGGGGTCGATCGCGAGCGCCATGGCGATGGCCAGAAACTGACGCTGACCCCCGGAAAGCGATCCGGCCCTTTCGCGTTGTTTTTCAGCCAGCGGCGGAAATTGCTGAAACAACCTGTCGAGCCGCGCGGGGCCTTCCGAGCCAGCATTCCGCAACACCAGTTCAAGGTTTTGCCGGATGGTGAGGCTGCGGAAAATATTGTCCGTCTGGGGAATATAGGCAACGCCCGATGCGCTCATCTGATCGGGGCGCGGGTTGGTGATGTCCGCGCCATTCAGCGCCACTTGCCCGCCGGTCACGGGCACAAGCCCACTTACCGCCTTGATCAGCGTGGATTTCCCCGCACCATTGGGCCCGATAATCACGGTGATCCTGCCTTTTTGCGCGCTCAGCGACACGTCCCTGAGGACTGGCAAATCGGGAATGTAGCCTGCGACGATGCCGCTCACTTGAAGCGTTTCAGACATCTGCCTGCGCTCCGAGATAGGCATCAAGAAGGATTGGATTGACTTGGGCCTCTTGCGCTGTGCCTTGAAACACCACCTTGCCTTCGGCAAGTGCAATGACCGGATCGCAATGCTTCATCACGAAATCCATGTCGTGTTCGATGATCAGAAAGGTTTTGCCCCCATCGTTCAGTTCTTCGATTTTTTCGATAAGCACACGGGTCAACGACGGATTAACGCCTGCGGCTGGTTCATCCAGCAGGATCAATTGAGGATCGGCCATCAACACCCGGGCCAGTTCGAGCAGTTTTTTCTGCCCGCCCGAAATCTGCCCCGCTGCCTGATCCGCGAGCGCGTCGAGCGTGACGAATTTCAGCACCTCCATGGCCCGGGCATGAATCGCCTGCTCCTGGTTGCGCATTTCGCGCGACCGCAGGAAGGGGCCGGAGAGACGTTCACCAACCTGAGCCAAAGGTGCCAACATGACGTTTTCCAGAACGCTCATCCGGGAAAAGGGGCGGGGGATCTGAAATGTGCGTCCCAACCCAAATTCAAAAAGCCTATCCGGCGACATGCCGGTCACATCTTTTCCGCCGAAGCTGATGCTGCCGCTGCTGGGCGGTAGCATACCGGTTAGAACGTTGAAAAGCGTGGTTTTCCCGGCACCATTCGGGCCGATCAACCCAGTGATGCTGCCGCCCGAGATGTCGAGGGAAACGCCATCAACCGCGCGAAAGGTGCCAAAGTCCCGCGTTATATTACTGACGGACAGGATCGGCTCAACCATCAGCACCCAGAACCTTGTCGTCAGGTTTGGTGTTGAGATTGTATTTCATGATGCGGCCATGGCGGCTGGTGCGGTCGCGTTCCAGAGAATAAACATCGCCATTTGGGCCATCCGCCCTCTTGAGCACGTCGTCTAGCTCCCGGTGGTCGTCCTCGTTCAGAACCAACTCAAAGACCTGTAGGGTTTGTGGCAAATGCCGCGCATAGCGTGCCCCGACAATACTGGCCGCGACCTGGTGCTGGTCCAGCACCCACCGGGTCGCGACAGCGCTCAAGGAGACATTGAGTCGGTCGCCCACGGTTTTCAGCGCCCGCAACAGCTGCTGAAACCGGTTCCAAGGCCCAAATTCGTCGATGATCAGCCGGTATTTCACCAAGGATCGGTTGGCGAACTCAAAGCCGGGATCGGGTTTGCCCAGCCAATGTTCGGTCAGGAAGCCGCCCGCGAGCGTCCCGTAACAGAGCAACTGAACCTCATGTGCCGCAGCCCAGTCGGTCAGGCCATTTGCGGGCCGTCGGTCAAGCAGGGAATATTGCACCTGTGCGGCGGCGATATCAAATCCGGCATCCAGAAAAGGCTGTATTTGCTGGCGGTCCCAGTTGTTGATGCCGAGATTGCGAATTTTACCCTTGCGCTGAAGGTCTTTGAGAATGTTCAAACCGGCAAGAGGATCTCCACGGTCAAGGTCCCACCAGTAGAATTGGACAAGATCGAGCTCATCCACCTGCAACCGCTTAAGGGAGCGGTCAATGATGGCCTCGACCTCATTTGCGCGCAAATCATGCAGACGTTCCAGATCAGGGACCAGTTTGGTGTGCACACAGACGCGATTGGCCACCGATGCGCCGCGCCGCTGCCGCAGATCAGCAATAAAACTGCCAATCATTTCCTCGACGCCGACATAGATATCGGCGCAATCAAAAGTCGTGACGCCTGCGTCCACGAAGGCTTCCATATCCCGTATCGCGGCACTCCGGTCGACGGCGCCGTGATCGCCCGCAAGCTGCCAGCCACCCTTGATGACACGGGAGATGCGATGATCAGGGCGCAGTTCGATTGTCTCAACGGTCATGTGGCGTCTTTTTCCTGCCAATAGGGGATGCCTCGTTGCTCTGGCAGGCCGGTTGTCCCCGCATGGGTGAACCACCGCTTTTTACCCCGCGTGACACGAAACCTGCCGCCGCAATTAGGGTCGGGGCAGGCAATCTCCGCATCTGTGCTCATCCAATCGTGCGGGTCGGTCTCGCGCTGTTTGGCTGGTAAAAGCGGCAGCAGGCCCGCCAGCGCATACATTGATATCTCCGTTTGATCGTCAAAGATCAGCAGTTCTCCTTCGACACGAAAAGCCTCGCCCTCAACATGGCGGCAGACCGGCGTGCGCCCTCCGAGGACTGTCTCGACGTGCAAATCGTAAAGCCAGAATCCATCGGCTTCGTGGTCTCCCTGCATGGCCAACCCACCTAAGCCTTTCTCATATCAGGTCGATAAATCTTTTGTTTGTATATTGTTGCGGGGTTCCGTCGGCGGTGTCAATCGGTTCTGATCGGTGAATGGGGGGTAATCTGGTCTACCCGCAATGGACAGTGATCACCCGCTCGCCTAGACAGAATGTTCATGTCATGACCCAGGACGGACCGACCCAAATGCTAACCCCAGATCGATACTCACTGAGCAACAAACTGACAATCAGCCGGGCGCTGGTCGGGCTTTGGCAGGTGGCGGATATCGAGAAAGAGGGCAAGATCATTGATCCGGAAGAGGGGGCAACCCATCTGGCAGACTATGCTCAGGTAGGGTTCAACACATTCGACATGGCTGATCACTATGGCAGCGCGGAACGGATTGCCGGGGCATTACTGCAACGTCAAGGCTCCGCGACCGGGCACCCTGTGATTTGCACGAAATGGTGCCCCAAACCGGGGCCCATGACCGAAGAGGTCGTGCGCGCCGGGGTCATGGAACGATTGGAGCGTTTGGGATCGGACAAGGTGGACTTGTTGCAGTTTCATTGGTGGAGTTTCGAGCACCCGGCATGGCTCGACGCGCTGCACCAGATGGCAAAGCTGCGCGAAGAGGGGCTAATTGGCGAAATCGGCGTTACGAATTTTGATGCAGCGCATTTGCATCTGGCTTTGATGGACGGCGTCCCGCTGGTTAGCAATCAAGTGCCGTTTTCGCTGCTAGACCGACGCGCCGCCGGATCTTTGTCCGACCTTTGCGCAAAGTCTGATGTGCGCTTGTTATCCTATGGGACGCTGGCGGGCGGCTTTTTGTCGGAACGTTGGATTGATCAGCCCGAGCCTGCGGCGATTTCGGACTGGAGCAAGATGAAATACAAGCGCTTCATTGACACAGCCGGCGGCTGGGAAGTGCATCAGACCCTTCTGAGGGTCGCGGCAAAAATTGCCCGAAAGCACGGGGTATCCATATCCAATGTGGCCACGCGGTGGGTGCTGGAACATGCGGCTGTCGCAGGTGTCATTATCGGCGCGCGTCTGGGCGAAGACCAGCATCGCGATGATAACCTGAGGTTGTTCCAGTTCGCTCTGGACTCCGAGGATCACGTAGCACTTGATGCCGTGTTTGAGGAGACCACACCGTTGCCGGGTGATTGCGGGGACGAGTATCGAAAACCGCCCTTTTTGACCGCCTCCGGGGATTTGAGTCACCATCTGGACGAAATGCCAAAGGCGTTTGAGGTGCAGCCTGTGCCGGGACGCCCGGATGAGGCAAGGGTGCTGACGGGCAGCGAGTGGGAAGATATTGCGGGCTATTGCCGCGCCCGGCGGATTGGGGATCGCATTCTGGTTTCGGGCACCACGGCGACGGCGGGGCTTGACCGGTCGATCGCGCCCGGCGACGCAGAGGCCCAAACCACGTTCATTCTCGACAAGATCGCCGCCGCGCTCACGGCGCTGGGGGCATCCATGGATGATGTAATACGAACCCGCGTTTATCTGACCGATGCCGATGACGTCACCGCAGTTTCGCGCGCGCATGGGCGTGTTTTCGGGGAAATAAAACCCGCCAATACCCTATTGGAAATTGCCAGGCTGATCGGGGATTACAAAGTGGAAATCGAGGCGGAAGCCCTCATCAGAAGCAGATCATCCTGAGATTGATCCCACAAGGCCCGATGTTGATCTGCCCTGATGTACAATGATCGAAGCTGGGGGAACATATGATCTGGAACCCGACAAGGGTTCTTCAAACGGGGATCACGAACCCGGCTGGTGCCGCCGACTCACCCTGTCGGGACGACCTGCCAGATTGAGCCGGGCATCCGCGCGCGGTGTCTCGCTGATGACCTTGCCCTTGGCCACAACCCATAGGCGCGGCGCCCGCAGACGCAGCGCCTCGACCGGCGAGCCTGCGTCAAGCACGACCAATGAGGCGTCGGCACCCAAATGCAGACCATAATCCGCAAGCCCCATCGTCCGGGCGTTGTTCCTTGTGACCATTTCAAAACAGGTGTGCATTTCTTCCGGACTGGTCATCTGTGCCACGTGAAGGCCCATGAAGGCCACGTCCAGCATGTCCGCCGTGCCAAGCGAGTACCACGGGTCCAGAACACAATCCTGCCCCCAGCCGACATTGATGCCCATGGCCAACATTTCTTTTACCCGCGTCAGGCCGCGTCTTTTGGGAAAGGTATCGTGACGTCCCTGCAAAACGATATTGATCAGGGGGTTGGGAATGGCGTTGATTTCGGCTTCTGCCATCAGCGGCAGGAGCTTGGACACATAGTAGTTGTCCATGGAGTGCATTGAGGTCAGGTGGGAGCCCGCAACCCGCCTCTGAAGGCCAAGACGCGTGGTCTCAAAAGCAAGTGTTTCGATATGTCTGGAATTGGGATCGTCGGTCTCGTCGCAATGCATGTCCACCTGCAACCCCCGCTGAGCTGCCAGCTCGCAGAGTTCCCGGACCGAGGCGGCACCATCCGCCATGGTGCGTTCGAAATGCGGAATACCGCCCACCACATCAACCCCCATGTCGAGCGCCCGAATGGTATTTTCGCGCGCCGTCGGATCGCGGTAAAAACCGTCTTGTGGAAAGGCGACCAATTGCAGGTCGATGTAGTCTTTGACGGTCTCACGCACGTGCAAAAGGGCTTCGACCCCGAGAAGACGATCGTCACATGTATCCACATGACTGCGGATCGCGAGCAACCCCATGCTGGCGGCCCAGTCGCAATAGGCCAGCGCGCGGGCGACCACGTCTTCCTGTGTCATGACCTGCTTGAGCTCACCCCATAGGCCGATCCCCTCCAGCAGCGTTCCCGAGGCGTTGATACGTGGAATGCCATAGGACAAGGTCGCGTCCATGTGAAAATGCGGATCCACAAAGGGCGGGCTGACCAGATCGCCGTTTGCCTCCAGAACCGTACCGGCTTCTGCGTCATCCAGTGGTGCCATTGCGGCAATCTTGCCACCGGAAATGCCGATATCGGTAGCTGTGCCATCGGGCAGGGTGCCGCCTTTGACGATCAGATCGAACATCAACGTTCTCCTTTATTGAAGGGTACCATGAGCGCTGCCGGGACCTGCGCTCTGCGCGACATGGCCACGAGCGCAAGGATGGAGAGGATATAGGGCATCATCAGGAATATCTGGTAGGGAATCTCAGCGCCGAACCCGGTTTGCTGAACCCGGATTTGCAAGGCATCGAAGGCGGCAAAGAGTATGGCGCCAAATACGGCTTTGCCGGGTCGCCATGATCCGAAGACGACGAGCGCGATGCATATCCACCCCCGACCATTGACCATTTCGAAGAAAAAGCTGTCGAAGGCTGACATGGTCAAAAACGCGCCCCCCATGGCCATGAGCCCACTGCCAAAAATGACAGCGCCCATACGGATCGCAGTGACGGAAAGTCCTTGCGCGGCCACGGCGGAAGGGTTTTCACCCGCTGCGCGCAAAGCAAGGCCAACGGGTGTGCGGTAGAGCATCCAGGCGACCGCTGCCGCCAGCACAAACGCCAGATAGGTGAATGGGGTCTGTGCAAAAAGCGCGGGCCCAAGCAATGGGATATCTGCCAGCAGCGGAATTTCATAGGGCTGGAAGGCGACGATCTTTGGTGGCGTTGTCACCTCCGGCAGGGCAAGGCGATAGGCGTAATAGGTGCTCGACGTTGCAAGCAGGGTCACACCCAGCCCGACCACATGCTGTGAAAGGCCGAAGGGCACGGTAAGCACCGAGTGCAGAAGGCCGAAGAGCATTCCCACCACCATGGCAACCGCGACGCCGATCCAGAGCCCGGTACCCGCGTAGACGGCCATCCAGCCCGCAAAGGCACCTGCGACCATGATGCCTTCGATGCCAAGGTTGAGCACGCCCGCACGTTCACAGATCAATTCTCCCAGTGTCGCGAAGATCAGCGGGCTGGCGATGCGAATGGCCGCTGCCCAGAAACTCGCCGTCAGGAAGATGTCGAGGATTTCCATATCAGTCTCTCACCACGCGAAAACGGGTCAGCAGGATCGCCAGCACCATCAACAACAGCGCCATCGCCAGCATGATGTCGGCGAGATATGTGGGGACCTCGGCGGCCCGGCTCATGCTGTCGGCGCCGACGAATACCCCTGCCACAAACAGCGCCGCAACGATCACGCCCAAGGGGTTGAGCAGGGCAAGCATGGCAACGATGATCCCGGTGTAGCCAAAGCCCGGCGACAGATCGAGGGTCAGGCTGGCTTTGAGGCCCGCAACTTCGGAAAATCCTGCGAGTGCGGCCAGTCCGCCTGAAAGCAGCGCGGTTTTGACAAGAACGCGGTTGACGGGGATGCCCGCAAAGGCGGCGGCTTCGCGGTTCAGACCCACGGCGCGCATTTCGTAACCCAGCGTGGAGCGGGTTTGAATGATCCAGATTGCCACTGCGGAAACGAGCGCGAGGATGAACCCCCAATGCAGGCGCAACCCGTCCAGGATACGCGGCAATCGCGCCTCGGATATGACACGGGCGGACTTTGGCCAGCCCATGCCCATCGGGTCCTTCAGTGGTCCTTCGAGCAGCAGGGAGATGAATAGGAGAAAGATGAAGTTCATCAGCAGCGTCGTGACAACCTCATCCACTCCGAACCGTGTTTTCAGCAGCGCGGGTACCAACAAGAGAACGGCCCCCGCAAGTACGGCAGCAATGGCCAATGTCACCAGCAGCGGGAAGCTGGGCCAGGGGAGCAGCCCGGTTCCCAGCAGCACGGTCATCAACGCCCCGGCATAGAGCTGGGCTTCCGCGCCGATGTTCCAGAACTTCGCACGAAAGGCCACAGCCGCGGCGAGACCGGTGAAAATCAGCGGAGTGGCCCGGTTCAGGGTCTCCAGCAGGGCGAACTTCGATCCGAAGGCACCGTTGAGGATCAGGCCCAGAACCGAAAATGGGTTGGCTCCGGCGATCATGGCCAGCAATGACGCGATTACCACGGTCGTGCCTATGGCGAGCGCGGGTGGGAATATGCGACGGGCGGACGAAGGATTGGTTATGGGTTCAAGACGCATGCCGGACCTCACCCTTGCCGGACATCCAGAGGCCCAATTCAGCCGGGGTCATTTGTCCACGCTCGAAAGCCGGTGACAGACGACCATCAGCGATCACGTGAATGTAGTCCGATAACGCCATGATTTCATCCAGGTCTTCTGAGATCAGGAGCACTGCCGCCCCCCGGTCCCGAGCCTCCAGAAGCTGGCCGTGTACGTAGTGAACGGCGCCGATGTCCAACCCGCGGACGGGTTGATTTGCCAGGATAATCTGAGGATCAGCTTCGAGGACCCGACCAAGGATCAGCTTTTGCATGTTTCCGCCGGACAGCAAGCGGATCGGGGTATCCGCTCCGGGGCAGCGCACATCGTATTTGTCGATAATCTCGTTTGCAAAGCGGCGCGCACGTGTCCAGTCCAGCCACCCCTTGGTGCTGAAAGGGTCATTTGCGTATCGCTCCAGAATGGCATTTTCGGTCAGATCAAAATCGGCAATCGTGCCCGTCTTGTGTCGATCTTCTGGAATGCGGGCAATGCCTGCGTTGACCGCATCGCGCGGGGTCCAAGAGGGGACGGGTGAGCCATTGAGAACGATTTTTCCGTTGGTCGGCGTGCGCATACCCCCCACGATGTCCGCGAGGGCTGCTTGTCCGTTACCTGAAACGCCGGCAAGGCCGATGATCTGGCCTGCCCGCAAAGACATGGAAACGGACTTCAGCCCTGGCGCGCTGCCAATGTCCGGCGTTGAAACAGTTTCCAGTGTCATCAAGGCTTCGCCGGCATGTGCCGTCGACACTTCGGGCGGCTCCGCTTCGGCACCCATCATCATCGCGGCCAGTTTTTCCTTGGTGCTTGTGTGGGTATCGACACCGCCGACAAGCTTTCCATGGCGCAGAACGACCACGCGCTGGGCAATTGCCATGACCTCGTGGAGTTTGTGAGAAATGAAGATCACCGAGAGACCATTGGCGATGGCTTGCCGCAGGGTTGCAAACAAATCCTCTGCTTCCTGCGGGGTCAGGACCGCCGTCGGTTCATCAAGGATCAGGATTTTCACATCGCGGTAGAGTGCTTTAAGAATTTCAACCCGCTGCCTTTCGCCGACACTCAGGCTGCCGACCCTCGCGTCAGGAGCCACCTTGAGGTGGAACTGCTCCGACAACGCCTCGATCCGCGCGCGTGCGTTCGAGCGGCGCAGGCTGAAGGCCGTGAGCGATCCGGTCCCCAGCGTGATGTTTTCCTGCACGGTCAGATTATCGGCCAGCGTGAAGTGCTGATGCACCATACCGACGCCGGCCTCTAGCGCTGCGCGGGAATTGCCCGGCGGCAGCGTCTTGCCAAAAACTTCAACGGTGCCCTCGTCGGCCGTGTATTGGCCAAAGAGGATGTTCATCAAGGTTGTCTTGCCAGCACCGTTTTCGCCCAGCAGCGCGATCACTTCTCCGCGGTTCAGGGAGAAGCTGATCGCGTCATTCGCGACCAGCGTCCCAAAACGTTTCGTGATGTTGTTCAGGCGAAGAACAGAGGCTTTGTCCGAGGCCATTTCGCTCAGGACGATTTCGGCTCTTCGTCGTTAATCTCGACCGAAAAGCTGCCTGACTTGATCTCTTCGGTGCGTTTGTTGACCAGTTCCAGTGCCGCGGCGGGCACTTTTCCGTCGAAGGTTCCCAAAGGTGCAAGAGTTGTGCCCCCTTCCTTCATAAAGGAGTAAATACCGTAATCGGCGGCGGTGAAAGAGCCCTCCTTGACGGCGGCGATGGCTGCATCCAGCGTTGGTTCAAAGTGCCAGATGGCGGAGGCAACAACGGTCTCGGGATATTCGGATTGGGTGTCGATCACGTTCCCAATTGCCAAGACACCTTTTTCCTTGGCCGCATCCGACACGCCGAAACGTTCCGCGTAAAGCATGTCAGCGCCGTTCTCGATCATGGCGAAGGCGGTTTCCTTGGCCTTGGGCGGATCAAACCAGCTACCGATGAAGCTCACCTGAAACTTGATATCCGGGTTCATTTCGGTGGCGCCTGCCATGAAGGCATGCATCAGCCGGTTGACCTCGGGGATGGGGAAGCCGCCCACCATGCCGATGTTGCCGGAGTTGCTCATCGCGCCGGCAATGATGCCTGACAAGTAAGAGGCGTCCTGAATATAGTTATCGAACACCGAGAAATTGGGCAGGCCTGCGTCTTCCTTGAAACTGGATCCCATCAGGAAGGCCACGTCAGGGTAATCGGCGGCCACTTCCCGCGCTTCTTGCTCGGCGCCGAATACTTCACCGATGATCAGCTTGTTGCCAGCTTCCGCATATTCACGCAGGACACGCGCGTAGTCGGTATTGCTGACGTTTTCAGAGAATGTGTAGGAGATATCGCCACGTTCCTGCGCGGTTAGCGCTGCCTTGTGGATGCGGCTGACCCACTGCTGTTCGACCGGAACGGTATAGATGCCCGCCGTCTTGATCGGCTCTGCCGCGAAGGCGCGATGCGTACCGACCGTTCCCGCGATCAATGCAGTACTGGCGGTTGTAGCCAGAAAACGGCGACGGCTGATTTGATTCGTGCTGGTCATTTGATATCCCCCGATTTATCTGCCGGATGCTGGACCGGATTTGACCAATTGGTCAAGTATTTCTTCGCTCGAAACGGATCAGGGCGATATTTGTCTGATCACTGCTCAACAAGTGACCATGAATTCTTGACCCGCTTTGATCAATGTCGACATGCGACCTTGGAGCGGATCAGCGATTAGCCGGATAACACCCATTTCTAGCAGCAGACAGGTCCCAAAGACTCTCGCAGCTGAATTGAACTGTCGAGTTCAACCGAAATGCCCGGGCTGGTTTTCTCAACCATCGAGATCAATTCAATGGCCGCTTTTCGCCCCATCTCACGGTGAGGGACATGAACCGTGGTCAGTTGCGGGGTCACGATGCGGGCCAGCTCAATGTCGTCAAATCCTGTGATCGACACATCGCCGGGGACCTGCAAGCCCATTTCCCGAGCCTGACGCAGCGCCCCAACCGCAAGAACATCGTTACCGCAGATGACCGCCGTCAGATCCGCGTTCGCTGACATCAACCGGCTGAAGGCGATGGCACCATTTTCAATCTCGTAAGGTGTCTCAATGATTTTCAGGGTCTCAGGGGGCAGATCGTTGGATGCAACGGCGTCCTTCACGCCCTGAAGGCGTTGAACCGCACGATCATTGCCTCGGGTTATTCCCGAGATAACGCCAAGACTGCGGTGCCCCAGATTCAGTACCTGCTGGACCAGCGCGGACATTGACGACCGATTGTCAAAACCGATGGAGGGTTGTTCGCTGTCAGCGCTGAAAGCCCAGGCAACAAGGGCGGGCACGTCTTGCCGCTTCAGGTAGTCGTATAGTGATTGATCCCGGTCATAGCCGATCAGCAACAGGCCATCGGCACCACGTGCGACCAATGCACGTATTTGTTCTTCTTCGATGTCGGGCTGGTAGGCGGAACTTGAAACCAGCAAGGTGTAGCCGCGTCTGCGTAGCTCCTCTTGAAAAGCCTGAATACCGCGCGCAAAAATCGCGTTCTCCATGGTCGGAATAATCGCCCCGATTGTGAAAGTTCGCTGGGCTGCCATGACGCGCGCGCCAAAGTTTGGCGTATATCCAAGTTTTTTGACCGCCTTCATAACCTTGTCTCGGGTCTTTTCGACAACGCGGTCGGGGGAGTTCAGGCAGCGTGAAACAGTCGCGGTTGAGACGCCGGCAATCCTGGCAACGTCGTCCACCGTGGGGACAGATCGGGTGTTTGGCATGATCGGTCCTGTACAATCGTTCCTCGGCGCGACCCTAGCACATCCAGAACGATTGAAAAGTTGGTCAAAAATGTAATGGCTTGCATTTCAATTTGTAAGCGCTTACAAATTTATCTGAAACCAACTCATCAGGAGTATTTTTTCATGTTTCTCGCAGCATCGGTCGCGGTCTTTATCGTCTACTTCGCCAATGTTGCCTTGGGGGCTTTCGCAGGAAGCGCTTTTTTGGGGGACGTTGGGGAGATGTTGGTTTTGTTTGCGGCATCCATTCTGTTTGTTGTCGCGATTTTGAAAAAGGAAGCTGACCGTAACAATAATGGCGGCTGAAGGTCCATCGGGAGGACACATCAATGACACAAGAACGTAACGAGATTGCGTCGGCATCACGCCGCAACTTTCTAAAACTGGTAACGAGCGGCGGATTCACCGCGGCCATGGTCGCCGGTGCCGGGGGCATGCTCTGGTCTTCCAAGGCCGTCGCGCAAACGGCTAATGAAGAGCGCGATCGGGAAAAAGCAGCCGAGCATGTCATGACCATTGCAACGGCCTATGTGCTTGGTGCGTCGCGCAGCTATCCGATCATGCAACTGGACCTCAAAGAAAACATCCAGAATGCGACCAACGGCAAGGTCTATGTGAAGCTGGCCCCGGGTGGCCAACTCGGTGCGGGTGGCTCGCTGGTGCAGAAAGTGCAGGGCGGAACCATTCAGGCCGCACAGCATTCCCTGTCGAACTTTGCGCCATTTGCGTCGACTGTTGACTTGATCAATATGCCTTACCTGTGTGGTTCGAACCAGCGGTTCACCAATCTTGTGACGTCTGACTACTGGAACACCGAAGTCCATCCAAAGGTCGAGGCTGCAGGCTTCAAGGCGTTGTTTTACGTCAACATCGACCCGCGCGTGGTTGCTGTACGCAAGGGTGGTGCAGGGGCGGTTCTGAGCCCCGGTGATCTTTCGGGCGTGAAGTTCCGGGTCCCGGGTTCCAAGATGTTGCAGCAGTATTACCGCATGGTCGGGGCCAACCCGACGCCAGTGGCCTGGGGTGAAACGCCTTCTGCAATCAAGCAAGGGGTGGCCGACGCGCTTGATCCTTCCGTCGGCGCTCTGTTTGTCTTCGGCTTCAAGGATATCCTGAGCCATGTGACCTTCACCCAGGCAGTTCCCGACAGTCAGGTTTATTCCTGTAACCTGGAATGGTTTAACTCCATGCCCGCCGACATTCAGGAGGGGATCATGTGGGGTGCCGAAATGACGGCGCACCAGAACCTGTCCAAGGTGCCTTCGGCGCGCGCCTACGCAATGGCGGAGCTGAGCAAGGCCGGCGTTGAATTCCACTCGCTGAGTGACGATCAGCTGGGCGAATGGAAAGAGGCCGGCGGTTACCAACGCACCGAATGGGATGAGTTCAAAACTGAGCTTGCCGGGTCCATGGACGCCTTCAACAAGCTGGAAGAAGCCGCCAGCACACAAGGCAAATACTACGTGCACGACGCGTAACAACTGACGCGGGCGTCCGTCGGGTCGCCCGCTCGTTTTCTTTTCAGTCAAAACCGGAACGAACCCGCGCGATAGCGCCGGGGCTGGATCGGTTTTGCCAAAAGACAGGGTGATTTATGAAATTTTTCCGCCGAATAGACCGTGATGCCGAACGCTGGTTGTTGCTGGTTTTTTACGTGATGCTGGTCATTACCATGGCGATCGAAGTCCTGCGTCGGGAAATATTCTCATATTCATCCATCTGGGGCGAGGAGATCGTGCGGTACTCCTTCATATACCTCGCCTGGATCGGCGCAGCTGCCGCGGTCAAGGAACGTGCGCACATCCGCATTGACGTGCTGATGCATTATCTGGGGCCGCGCCCCAAGGCGCTTTTGTACATTTTCGGCGACCTCGTGATGTTCGCTGTGGCAATCGTCGCTCTCTATTACTCCTACGAAACAGTACATGTCTCCGCCAAGTTCGGGTCAGTCACCGATGGCCTGCGCATTTCCAAGGTCTGGTTCCTGATGGCCGTGCCGGTGGGTTTTGCCCTGATGATCTGGCGGCTGCTGCAATCCTTCGCGCGCGATTTCAAATCCCTCAAAGATGGCACGGCCGTTTTTGAGGGCGACAAGCTGTTTGATTAAGGAACGTCGAAATGCTCTGGAATACACTTAACCAAACAGTCGAATTGGGGTGGGACTTCTACCTGCCCGTAATCATGTTCGTTGCTCTCATCGCTTTGGCGGTGCCTGTATGGGCCGCCATCGGAGCGGCAGCCATTACAATGCTGCTCATGTCCGGCGATCTGCCGCTGAGCCTTGTCGGCGAAAGCCTCTTTGCCGGGATTGACGCCTTTGCCCTGACGGCGGTGCCGCTCTTTATCCTGACCGGCGACGTTCTGGTGCGCACGGGCCTGTCGCGCAAATTTCTTGACGTAGCCGAGGCGCTGACCTGTTTTGCAAAAGGCGGGTTCGGGTCGGCCACGGTTCTGGTCTGCGGTATGTTCGCGGCGATTTCGGGATCGGATGCGGCGGGGGCAGCCGCGGTGGGTCGTATGACCATCGACCGGCTTGTCGAATCCGGCTATCCGCGCCCCTATGCTTGCGCGCTGGTGGCTGCTGGTGCCTGTACCGGTATCCTGATCCCTCCTTCGATTGCCTACATCATCATCGGTCTTGTGCTGGGCATATCCGCGTCAACACTGTTTTTGGCGGCGTTGATCCCCGGTCTGGCTATCCTGGCCGCGATCCTGATCACAAACCTGATCGTCAACCGGATTTATGCTTACGAAGGCGGCGGTATGCTGACTTTTGGAGAATGGTTTGCCAATCTGCGCCGGTCTCTTGCCTCCGGCTGGTATGCGTTCATTGTTCCCGGCATCATCTTCTACGGCATTTTCTCGGGCCGGCTGACACCTACCGAGGCTGGGGCTACCGCGGTCGTCGTGACGATCATCATGGGATTTGTTCTGGGGACCCTGAAACTCGCGGATTTCCCGGCCATGCTGGTCAGTTCTGCAAAGGTGAATGGGGTCATCCTGCCGATCATCGCGTTTTCCGCGCCTCTGGCCGAAGCGCTGGCGATCATGGGCGTGCCCCAGGGGTTTGTAACGTCCGTCACGGGTTTGACCGACGATCCCTATATCCTGATCCTGCTGATGATCGGCATCCTGATTGCTGCGGGTTGCGTTATGGAGACAACGCCAAATATCGTTATTCTGGCGCCGATCCTTAAACCGCTTGCGGATAATATCGGGATGAATGAAATCCAGTTCTGTATCATGATGATCACAGCCTTGGGTGTCGGTTTCATCACACCCCCCTTGGGTCTCAACCTGTTTGTGGTCTCCGGGATCACGGGCGAGTCGATCCTCAAAATTGCGGCACGCGCGGTACCGTTTGTCCTTTGCATGTTCGTTGTTGTCTTGATGATCGCTTACATTCCTGCGATTTCAACAACATTCCTGCCGGACATTTACAAATAGGATATATCGAAAATGACCCGTGAATATCTCAAAAAGGCGACGCTGACCGCTGAGTCGGATGCTTCGGAAACACATGAAATCGTGAAAACAATCCTCGCCGAAATCGAGGAGGGGGGGGATGCAAAGGCGCTGGAATATGCCAAGAAATTCGACCGTTACGAGGGCAACGTCCTTTTGACGGCCGAAGAGATCGAGGCCGCCTGTGCGCTGGTGCCGGAAAAGCTGAAACAGGACATCCAGTTTGCCCACGATAACGTCCGGCGCTTTGCCGAGACGCAGAAATCGACCGTGTCGGATGTGGAAATCGAGATCGTGCCGGGGGTGATCGCGGGCCAAAAGGCCATCCCGGTAGATGCCGCCGGGTGCTATGTCCCGGGTGGACGCTATAGCCATATCGCAAGCGCTATCATGACAGTAACCACGGCAAAGGTCGCCGGATGTCACCACATCACCGCTTGCTCGCCACCGCGCCCCGACGTGGGGGTGAACCCGGCGATTGTCTATGCGGCACACATCTGTGGCGCCGACAAGATCATGGCCCTGGGCGGCGTGCAGGGTGTGGCTGCCATGACATTTGGCCTGTTTGGTCTGCCCAAGGCCAACATCCTTGTAGGCCCGGGTAATCAGTTTGTCGCCGAAGCAAAGCGCATTCTCTTTGGCCGCATCGGCATCGACATGATTGCAGGACCAACGGACAGCCTGATCCTCGCGGATGCAACGGCTGACGCTCATATCGTCGCGACAGATTTGGTCAGCCAGGCGGAGCACGGTTACAATTCACCGGTCTGGTTGGTCACCGATGATCGGGCACTTGCGGAAAATGTAATGGCGCTTGTGCCGGGGTTGATCGAGGATTTGCCCGAGGTCAACCGCCAGAATGCGTTTGCGGCCTGGCGGGATTATGCCGAAGTTATCGTCTGTGCGGATCGCGAGGATATGGCGGCCTGTTCAGATGAATATGCGCCTGAGCATCTGACCGTGCAGGCGGAAGATCTGGATTGGTGGCTGAGCAAGCTCACCTGCTACGGCTCGTTGTTTCTGGGCGAGGAAACCACCGTGTCCTACGGCGACAAGGCCACTGGCACCAATCACGTTCTGCCCACGTCCGGGGCCGCCAGCTATACGGGCGGGTTGAGCGTGCACAAATACATGAAGATCGTCACCTGGCAGCGCGCCACGCGGGAAGGGTCCAAACCAGTGGCAGAAGCCACGGCACGGATCGCGCGTCTGGAAGGGATGGAGGGGCATGCGCGGGCTGCGGACGTGCGTCTTGCCAAATACTTCCCCGACGAGGAATTCGATTTGACCGCCCATGGCTGATCCGCGCCACCTGTTTGATCTGACCGGCCGCGTCGCCTGCGTTACCGGGGCAAGTTCGGGCCTGGGGCGTCGGGCGGCCATAACACTGGCTGCCGCCGGAGCAGAGGTGATTGGCGTCGCACGCAGGCCTGATGCCTTGCAAAGCCTGAAAGACGAGATCAGGTCCTCTGCGGCGGTCGTCGTGGCGGATGTCGCGGACCGGGGAGCGGTTCCGGCGTTATGTGCCGCTATCTGCGCACCCTTTGGTGACCCGGACATCATCGTACATGCGGCCGGTGTCAACACCCGCGAGGCTGCCGACGATGTAACCCCGGATGGTTGGGACGCGACCCTTGCGCTGAACCTGTCAGCGCCCTTTTTCATCTCGCAGGCGCTGGTGCCTGCGATGCGCAAGAAAGGATGGGGACGCATCGTGAATTTTGCGTCGCTGCAAACAACGCGCGCTTTTCCGGGTGGCATCGCCTATGGCGCCACTAAAGCCGGTGTCGGCCAGTTGACACGTGCCATGGCCGAAGCGTGGTCACGTGACGGCATAACCGCAAATGCCATCGGGCCGGGGTTTTTCCCGACCGAACTGACACAGGCTGTTTTTGACAATCCCGAAAGGTCGGCGCGTAACGCGGCACAAACCTGTGTGCATCGCAACGGTCGGATGGAAGACATTGATGGCCCCTTGTTGTTTTTATGCTCGCAAGCGTCAGGATATGTCACGGGCCAAATACTGATGGTTGATGGAGGGTTCACAGCAAAATGAAGGCGCTTGTTTATGAGGGAGTGGAGACACTTGTGTTTCGCGATGTCCTTGATCCATTGCCTGGGCAGGGCGAAGAACTGATCCGGGTTGAGGCCGTGGGTATCTGCGGATCTGACATGCACGCCTATCTGGGCCACGATGCCCGCAGGCCCGCGCCTTTGATTCTGGGTCATGAAGCGGCGGGGGTCATAGAGGGCGGCCCGCGTGATGGCGAGCGGGTGACCGTCAACCCGCTGGTCAACTGCAGGTCGTGCAAGGCATGCGAGACGGGTCGGGAAAATCTATGCCCCGGCAGGCAGATCATATCCATGCAGCCGCGTGAAGGCGCATTTGCGCAGTATATTTCGATGCCGCCGCAAAATCTGGTCAGTGTTCCTGAGGACACGCCCTTGCAAAAGGCGGCGCTGGCTGAGCCATTGGCGGTGAGCTGGCATGCGGCGAGACTGGCAATCGGCGCTCTGCACGGACAGGCGCAGCCCCGCGCTTTGGTCATCGGTGGTGGTGCCATTGGATTGGCGGCAGCGCTGGCACTGAAGGCAATGGGCGTCGAAGACCTCACCATTGTCGAGCCCAACGACGGACGCCGCGCGTTTCTCGCCAGAACATGCGGGCAGCACGTCACGGCTCAGGCGGAAGGTCAGTATGCGTTGGTGATTGATGCGGTGGGCTACGCGAGCACGCGCGCAACAGCATCCGCCCATGCTGAACCGGGAGGGGTGATTGCCCATGTCGGGCTTGGCGAAGACAAATGTGGGCTCGATGTGCGACGTATGACGTTGCAGGAGATTACCTTCATCGGTACCTATACCTATACCGCTCAGGATTTCCGCGACACGGCCCAGGCGATTTTTGATGGTCGGCTTGGCGCTTTGGATTGGGTCGAAGCGCGCGCGCTCAAGGACGGTGCCCAAGCCTTCAGGGACTTGCGTGCCGGCAATGTCGCCGCCCCCAAGATCGTGCTGGATCCCTGGAACTGATCAGCGGACCCGCAATAATGGAGAGAACAGATGTATAGAAAAATCCTTGTGCCGATGGCCCTCGACCACGGCATTTCCCCCAATACCCTTGAAGTTGCCAAAGCCTTGCAGGGCGAGGGGGCGGAGATCATCGCCCTGCATGTTTACGAGGCGGTTCAAGGGTCGGTGACGGCCTATCTTGATGAGGGGACCATCAAGGCTGGGTTTGATCGTGCGAAGGAAAAGCTAAACGAGAAGCTGGCAGATATCCCGGAGGCAAAAGCAGCGATTATTCAAGGGCATTCCGCCCGGGCCATCATCGACTATGCAGATGCCAATGGAATCGATTGCATTGTGATCGGCTCTCACAAACCGGGATTGAGTGATTATTTTCTGGGCTCCACCGCTGCCCGTGTCGTGCGGCATGCGCCCTGTGCGGTACATGTGATCCGCAACACTCACTGAAAACTCAAGCGCCCGCGGATCACGTCCCCGGGCAGAAAGGCGTCCCCCCATGAGCATCGACAAGAAGATCGTAGATGATTTTGTCCGTAATGGCGTTGATTTTGTGACGACCGTGCCGTGCAAGCAGTTGGCGGGGGTTATTGACGAGATTGATGCGCGGGCGGAGATTTATCACATCCCGTCGAACAAAGAAG
>NZ_JBNBLH010000022.1:0-35768 GCF_049830555.1 Roseobacter sp. EG26 | reverse complement strand
CTTACTTGCGGAACTCATCAGGGCCAGTGGCAACCGCCACGCAAACAGGCCGGACACACGACTGTACTGACAGACCATCGCAACCACAGAAATCTCTTGCAATGCAGGAGCCATCCACACACGACATTGCCATCGCAACTCGACGCTGCGCTGCAGCTTCCCCAAAGCAGACGTCAGGTGTTCCTGCAGCAATGAGCGACCTTCGATAACCGCTGTGCAGGACAAACTACCATTTCGCTGCACTTGCGCCAATGTCTGGTTCAGAAGGTTTTGCGAACCTTCAGGTTGGTTTGCACATGATTTGGACACTTTCACTGCCACCGATCATGACTTAGCAGGATAGTCAGTCCATTCCTCCATCGGTGATGATGTGGATAGAGTCTTATACCGCATCCCGGCAATCAATGCTGACGTCGATTTTCATTGACGGAACGGCGATCGGCGTCCGAATTTCGCAGAGTCTGTCTAGTGGTGATAATGGTTGATACATCAATCCGTTGGCGATCAAGGCGTGTTTTGCAATCCTACTTGACCCCAATCAAATCGGAATATGAACGCTCACCCCGCGTGATTTGTCGTTTGAGTACGTCCTTGGCTGGTTTCACCTTACCTTCGTGCAGAAGGGCCGCAATGGCTTCATGCTCTTTGAATGATTTTGCTGTCCGCTCGGAACGTCTGGACAGATACGTTCGCATGGTGCGGACGATGTCGCCGACTTTTTGATATCCATCCCGCAAGTAGTTGTTTCCACAATGCCGGAAAAAGGCATCGTGAAAATCAGCGTCAAACTTCAGATATTGCTCGAAGGAGTTGGCAGCGCGGGCGTCAGACATCTTTGAGACAATATCGTCAAGCTCTGCCAGCAGAGCGTCGCGGTCCGCAGCGAGCGCTTGGTTCAATGCGGCGGTTTCGAGGATCAGCCTGTACCGGCAGAGTTGAACCACATCGTCCTGCGACAAAGAGAAAACAAAGGCGCCCCGGTGCGGAATGACCTGGACAAGACCCTGAAGGTTGAGCGCGGCCAACGCCTCACGAATCGGAGTCTTGCTGATGCCCATGAGCTCTGAAAGCTTCGCCTCTTGCAGTGACTCACCCAATCGAAATGTGCCGGTGACAATAGCTTGCCGAATGTGGTCTTCGGCAATTTTACTCAACGATTCAGGACGCTTGATCTGCAATGGGTCTGCCATACTCACCTCTTTTTTCTCGGGCCACTTTAGCACGATCTCAAAAGCTGTCTTGATTCATATATTATATCTGATATATCAGATCGAAAATTAACAAATCAAACCATCGCTCAACCCCTGGGAGGACATTATGTTCAAAAGACCTACAACCGCACTCAGCCTTGCCATGGCAGCCGGACTTGCATTTGCAGCATCCGCTGAGACCGTCATCAAGGTCGGTCATGGCGCCGCCGAAGCGTTCCACATGCATCGTGCGCTCCTGAAATTCGAAGAACTTGTCGAAGCCGGGTCAAACGGTGAAATCGACGTGCAAATCTTCCCGTCCTCCCAAATGGGCCCCGACCGGGAGATGATCGAAGGCGTTCAAACCGGTGTTCTGGAAATGGCGATCCCGCCTTCCTCCTTCTTTGCAGGCTGGGATCCGGCTTTTGCGGTGATTGAGCTTCCTTACATGTACGCCTCCAAGGACGTTGCCTTTGACGTGCTGGACGGCGCTGCCGGTGATCAGATGCTGGAACGGGTCGAAAGCCAGGGCCTCGTGGGTCTTGGCTGGCTGGAACTGGGGGTCCGCAACGTTACCAACAACGTCCGCCCCGTCGCGACGCCCGAAGATCTTGAAGGCGTAAAGCTGCGTACGATGAAAGTACCGGCGCATGTTGCCACATTCGAGACGCTCGGGGCCAACCCAACGCCGATGAATTTTGGCGAGGTTTACTCTGCCCTCCAGCAGGGCGTGATTGACGGGCAGGAAAACCCGCTGGCGATCATTACCTCCCAGCGGTTCTATGAGGTGCAGAAGTATCTTTCGACAACCGGTCACGTGTTCGCGGTCTATATGCCTGTCATGTCACAGTTCTTCTATGACAGCCTGTCCGCTGAACACCAAAAGCTGGTCAAAGACTCGATGGCAGCCGCTCGCGTGTATCAAGCAGAGTTGGTCGCCGCCGAAGATGCCGCGCAGCTGGAACAGATCCGCGCAGCTGGTGTCGAGGTTCTGGAACTGACAGCCGAGCAACGTCAGGCCTTTGCCGATAAGACCGAAAGCGTGCGCCTGCAGTATCGCGAAGAGGTCGGGACGGAAGCCTACGACGCGTGGGTGGCAGCTGTGGCTGACGCGAGCGGAAGCTGATCTTCGGACAATTCAGGGCATCCGCGCGACACAAAGCGCGGGTGCCCCTTCGTTTAAGGGGAGGTAAACGATGTCACTTGTCAAATGGATCGATCTGAACATTGAAAAAGTTATCGCCAGTACGCTGCTGGCGGCCATTGTTGTGCTGATCTTTGGCAATGTCTTCATGCGCTACGTCATGAATGCCTCGCTTTCATGGGGCGAGGAGCTGACGCTTTGGATGTTTGTCTGGTTTGTGTGGCTTGGTGTCAGTTACGCGTTCCATACCGGTGATCACGTACGGATAACGGTCCTGCGCGA
Organism: Roseobacter sp. EG26; assembly: GCF_049830555.1. Taxonomy (NCBI): domain Bacteria; kingdom Pseudomonadati; phylum Pseudomonadota; class Alphaproteobacteria; order Rhodobacterales; family Roseobacteraceae; genus Roseobacter; species Roseobacter sp. EG26. The sequence continues at coordinate 33,152 of NZ_JBNBLH010000022.1, read as the reverse complement.
CATTCTGAGCGACCGGGCACGACTTGTTGCAGATGTCGTGATCGCGCTTCTCGTCCTTGGGTTTCTTGTCATGCTGACAATCGAGTGCATCAAACTGATCATGTTGCCGTTTGTGGCAAGCCAGACATCCGTCGTTCTCGGGCTGCCGATCCCGATCCTCTATGCCTCTGCCCCGGTCGGCGCAGCCCTTTCCGCGATCCGTGTCATCCAACATTTGATCAGAACGCTGCGACTGATCGCAGAAACCAAAGCGTGAGGGCTTTCCAATGCTGGCTACAACTCTCTTCCTGACACTCCTTGCCCTCCTGCTCTTCAGCGTACCGATCGGCATTTGCCTTGGCCTTGCAACAATGATCGTGATGATCTTCGTCGATGGCACGCCGCCTATGGTGCTTCTGGCACGGTCAGTCGTAACAGGCGCGGATTCCTTTCCATTGATCGCTGTGCCGCTTTTCATTCTGGCTGGCGATTTGATGCAGCACGGAGGCATGTCGCGGCGTCTGGTGGGTTTTGCCAACGCTCTGATCGGCCACATCCGAGGCGGGTTGGCCTATGTGAACGTGCTGGCATGCGTCTTCTTTGCGGCCATCTCCGGCTCGTCCCCGGCAACTGTGGCCGCCATCGGGTCGAACATGATCCCAGAGATGGAAAAGGTCGGATACACGCGCAGATTCAGTGGTGCGCTGACCGCATCTTCCGGCATGATCGGCGTTATGATCCCACCCAGTATTCCGTTTATCATCTATGGCGTGACCGCCGAGGTTTCGATCGGAAAGCTGTTCCTTGCGGGCGTCATTCCGGGTGTTCTCTTTGCGCTTATGTTCATGCTGGTTGCCCGCTTTTTGTTGCGCAACGATGAGGTTGTTCAGCAATCCACCACCACATTCTCCGGTCCAGGCGTCTGGCAAAGCTTCAAGACATCGATCTGGGCGCTTCTGGTACCGGTGATCATTCTTGGCGGCATCTACAGCGGCATCTTCACCCCAACCGAGGCAGGCGCCGTCGCGGTGGTTTATGCTGCCATCATCGGTATTTTTGTCTACGGCGATATCACCGCCAAGGACCTGCCCGAAATTCTCGCAGGGTCGGCTAAGACCAGTGGCACTATTCTTGTCCTGGTGATCATGGCCACTGCCTTTGGCAGGCTGATCACTCTGGCGCGGATCCCTACTGAACTGGCGACGACAATTACCAGCCTCTCTGACAATCCGATCATCATCCTTTTGTTGATCAACCTGTTGCTGTTGGTGATCGGCATGTTCATGGAGACGATTTCATCGATCATCATCATGACACCGATCCTGTTACCGGTGGCAACCGCTTTGGGTGTCGATCCGATTGTTTTCGGAGTCATCCTGACGGTCAATCTGGCGATCGGATTTTGCACACCGCCGCTGGGTGTGAACCTCTTTGTGGCGAGCAGCATCTCGAAAGTGTCCATTGAGAAACTCAGTCAGGCGATCTTGCCCTTTTTTGTCGGCATGCTGATCCTGCTGATGCTTATCACCTATGTTCCGGCGATTTCCCTGGCTTTGCCGTCCCTTTGGTGATCGGTCCGGGGCCTGCGGGCGCTATGACACAAGGTTGGAGAAATTAGATGGATCTGGATTTGTCACACCCGTCGATTGAAGATCTGCGGATCGCCGCGCGCAGGCGCATCCCAAAATTCGCTTTCGAGTATCTCGACAGCGCAACGGGGCGGGAATTGGGGCTGAAGGTGAACCGCGATGCGCTTGATGCGATTGGGTTCATGCCAAGTGTTCTGTGCGGTCGCACAAAGGCTGACCTTCGGACAAGCCTGCTGGGCCAGTCATATGATCTGCCGTTTGGGATTGCACCCGTGGGCATGTCTGGTTTGATTTGGGCCGGGGCCGAGAGGATGCTGGCCAAGGCGGCGGTGACGCACAACATTCCGTTTTCGTTGTCCAGCGTGGCGGTAGCATCGCCTGAAGACGTAGCGCCGCACATTGGCATCAATGGCTGGTTCCAGCACTACCCCGTCAACTCCGGTGATTTGCGCCGCAAGATGCTGCCCCGGATCAAGGCTGCGGGCTTTCACACGCTGATCATCACCGTCGATGTTCCCGAAGAAAGCAGACGCGAACGACAACGGCGCGCCAACCTGACCGTTCCGCCCAAGGCAGACCTGCGCACGCTTGTCGAAATGGCGTTGCGGCCTGCATGGTGTCTTGCCCATCTGCGCGAAGGGATCATGCCGCGCATGCGGTTCTTTGACGACTACGTGCCTCAGCGCGGGAGGGAGAGCTTTACCCATGCCGGTGCCCTGATCCGGGGGATTCCGGACTGGCAATACCTGAGCGAATTGCGGGAAGAATGGGATGGGCATTTGATCGTCAAGGGAGTTCTGCGGCCCGAAGATGCCAAACGAATGGTCAATGAAGGCGTCGATTGCATTTGGGTGTCGAACCACTCCGGGCGCCAATTTGAAGCGGGGCCGGCGGTGATTGATCAGTTGCCGAAAATCCGCGAAACGGTCGGACCAGATATCCTGCTTATCTACGATTCTGGCGTGGCATGGGGGCTCGACGTCATGCGTGCTTTGTCCAAGGGCGCGGATTTCGTGATGGTGGGCCGCGCGTTTCAGTATGCGGTTGCCGCCTTTGGCGCCAAGGGTATCGACCACCTGATTCACATTCTGAAAGCGGATATCGAGGCGAACATGAGCCAGCTCGGCGTTGAAAGGCTTGATCAATTGGCCGACCATTTTCTGACGGACAATTAGTCAGACCGCCCGTGCGGAATCGATGTCTTTGCCAAGAAGACCGTTCAAAATAAGATCGGCCGTCGACCGGGAACATGCCATCGGCAGGTCATAGACCGTCGCCAAACGGGTCAAGGCCTTAACGTCGACATCATGTGGCATGGGTGACAGCGGATCGACAAAAAAGATCAGCGCATCCAGCCTGTCTTCGCATATCATCGCCCCAATCTGTTGGTCCCCGCCAAGAGGGCCGCTTTTCAGGCATGTCACATCAAGGTCCGGAAACGCCTCTTTGATCCGGCTGCCTGTGGTTCCGGTCGAAAAGATGCGCACATCCGACAGGCGAGCCTTGTGAAGGCCCACCCACGCAACGATTTCGCCTTTGCGGGCATCATGCGCGACAAAGGCAAATCGCAGTCCATCACCGGATGAATTGGTCAACGTAGTCTTCCCCTAGGCCAACCTCTTGGAAATGTTTGCGGCACAGATCAATCTTGGTGAAGACATCTTCGTACCCTTGCACCTCACCCCAAGGATCGACGTAGCACATGACGCCGTTGACCTGGAAATAGGTGATCATCTCTTCGACGTCGTCTGGTACGACAAGTGTATGTGTCTCTCCTGGTGGCTCATAAACATAGCCGCCTTCTTCGGCGACCCAGTCATGTTCCAGATAATGCCAGCGCCCTTTCAGGACAAAGCCGTGGACCGGCTGGGGGTGGCGGTGCCGCGACAGGACACCGGCTTTGCGCACCTTCAACAGGTTCATCCAATACCCCTGCGAGCGGTTCAGGCAAAGCGGCCGGAACCACACGTTTTCGGCTTGCGGAACCCAAAGCCTTTCGTCTTCGCTGACCGCATTCGGGATCACGATTTCTTCCTGCGCATCCTTTGGGAAGGGCAGTTGATAAGGCATTCGGGCGGTGTCTTCGTCTTTCATTTGTCTCTCCTCACATTGCGAGATAGCCGCCATCGACCGGATAAATCGACCCGGTGACAAAGCTGGCATGATCACTCAAGAGCCAGCGCACAAGCGCGCCGACCTCTTCGGGTTTTCCCCATCGTTTCATTGGCGTGCGTGCCATGATCCCTTCGGCCCGCGCAGGATCATCGCGCAAGCCTTGGGTCATTTCAGTCTCAATCCAACCCGGCGCGATTGCGTTCACACGGATCCCCTCTTCGGCCCAGTGACCCGCCAGGGCTTTGGTCAACTGCGCCACGCCTCCCTTTGAGGCAGAATATGCAGGCACCAATGGACCGCCAAAGGTACTCAGCATTGAGGCCGTGTTCACAATTGCGCCGCCACCTTTGGCCAACAACGGTTGCGCCGCAAGGCAACACCGCATGGTCCCGGTCAGGTTCACATCCAGAACCTTGGCAAAGACGTCGATGTCATACTCATCCCCGCGCAGCAAAATGCCCGCGCAGTTCACCAGCGCATCAAGCTGCGTCAGACCGCCAATTACCTCGTCGACCGAAGATTGGCTGGTGACGTCCAGCAGTTGCGTCGTGATCCCGTCCTGTGGCTCAAAAGCATCCAGTTCCGTCGCTGACACGGATGCCGCGACGACCGACCAGCCCGCATGGGCAAGCGACCGCACCACCCCTGCCCCAATCCCGCGCGTCCCTCCGGTGACAACAGCCTGTTTCATGTCAAGTCTTCCCAAGCCTTCTTAAACCCACGAGCGCGCTTGCCGATATCATCCAGTGTGTAGCCTGGCTTGAAAAGGGCGGACCCCAGCCCAAACCCGTTTACGCCTGCAACATGATAAGGCGCCATCGTGTCGGGGGTAATCCCGCCGACCGCTGCGACGACAGCATCGGACGGCAAAACGGCCCGCATGGCAGCAATGGCCTTTGGGGGCACCATTTCAGCGGGAAAAAACTTGAGCACAGACGCGCCAAGATCCAGCGCGGAAAAAGCCTCGGATGGGGTCATGACGCCGGGACACCAGTGCAGCCCCTGCGCAACCGCTGCGCGCCCCACTTCCGGGTTCATGTTCGGAGAAACGATGATCCTTCCGCCCGCCTCTGCGACCGCCTCAACCTGTTCGACGTTGAGTACTGTTCCGGCCCCGATGATGGACTGCGCGCCGTGCTGTGCCGCAATCCGCTGGATAGACACCAGTGGGTCAGGAGAGTTGAGCGGGACTTCTATGATGCGGAAACCTGCGTCCACAAGGACGTCCGATACAGGACGCGTGTTTTCCGGCTCCAAGCCTCGCAGGATTGCAATCAGGGGGTTTTCGGCAAGTGCCGTGGCCAAGTCGATCATCCGAGCAACCCCGCAGCGCGCGCAATCAGGAAGTGGCCCTGTGCGACGATATCGTCCGGTGCATGACGGCTATTGAATCCCGCCATACCAAGCGCTGTTTCATACCGGTCCGACAGGTCATTGCGACCGACAACGGTGATGGTTCCGATATCTTCTGCATCTTGCGTCGCCGCCGCAACTTCAGTCCCAATAAGAAGGCCCGACATATAGTCTGCGGTGGCGACCTTGGGTATTTTCCCCATCAGCGGCAGGGTCCGCACATGGAACAGATTGTTCAGCAGGTTTGTCCGACCATCAAGGCCTGCTCTCGCGCCCATCTCGAATGCCTCTTCGTTGAAGCCGTCGGCTTCCATCAACGTGCCAAGGATGGTGTGCTCTTTCAGTGCGGCAAATATTTCGCCGGTCATATAAGTCGAGAAGTCGACGATCTGCCCCTCTGCGACTTGGACCCATTTGCTGTGGGTGCCGGGCATCACGAACATGCCGTCTTTCAACCCCAGAGCGGATGCGCCGATGATCTGCGTCTCTTCACCGCGCATCACGTCGGGGCCACTTTTGTGTTCGATAGAAGCCCCCGTCACAAAGTGGACCAGAGCGCCGTTCGCGATTTCGTGCGGCACCAACGCGCCCGCAAGGCCGCAAGCACCAAGCGGCATTTCAGCGTATGGTGTCTCGATCCATCCGTTTCGGCTGGTGATCATCCCGGATGCCAGGATTGGCAGGTTTGTCTGCGCCACCCAGGGTCCGATGAGGCGATCAAGGATCGCCTCGAAGGATTGCCCCGAGACCTGCATGATCCCTTCCGGTGAAGAGACTCCGTCAATGACCTCCCCGCTCGCGCCAATCAAAAAGGCACGGAGCGATGAGGTGCCCCAATCGACACCGATCAAGGCCGGGTCAGATGCGACCGAATTCATTCAACAGATCCTCAACAGTTTTGCCCTTCGCAACCCATTTGCGGGTCTCTTCCTCGCGGTCAGCCTGTTCCTGCGCGAGACGCACCGTTTCTTCAGCGATTTCCTGTGGGACCACGACAACCCCCATCAAATCGGCCACGATGAAATCACCTGGGTTCACGACGACGCCCCCGCAAGCGATGGGCACGTTGATCGAAAGCTCTTCCTTGCGTTCAGAAAACATTGTGTGCGTCCCACGTGGCGTGATCGCCCGTGTCCAGATCGGCCAGTTGATGTCTTCCAACTCGTCCGTGTCACGACCCGTGCCATCAACAATCATGCCGCGGATGCCACGGTTCAGGGCCAATCCGCCCATCAGGCCGCCGCAAACCGACGTTTGCAGATCACCGCCCGCATCAACGACGATCACATCGCCGGGCTGACCCATTTCAAGTGCCCGGAGGGGATCAACCAGATCACCCTTGGAAAGCTGGACCGTGACGGCCTGCCCTGTCACCTTGGAACGGAAGGCGGGTTTGATGGCGCTATCCATCACACCCGTGCGGTATTGCACATCGGCAAAGATGGCGGCAGCAGAATACGCCTCCAGTACCTTGTCGAATTTCTTCAGTAATTCCAGGTTGCGGTCAAAGTCGTTGAAAACCCTTAGGTCGGTGCTCACGTCTGGCATGTTTGTCTCCTGTTATGCGGTTAGTGCGGCCAAAGCATCCGCATTGACGGTGTAGTCTGGCTTCTGGCCCGTCAGGACCTTGGCCACTTGGGTGGCTGCGGTGACACGCGCGGCGAGGATCGACTCTTCCGAGTAGTAGGCCGCATGGGGTGTCACGAGCACGTTGGGCAATGTGAAAATTGGATTGTCATCCGGGGACCAATTGGCCCGCTTTGCCGGTTCTTCTTCGGGGTCGTCCAATCCTGCTGACGCAAGATGTCCCTCGGTCAAAGCACGATAAAGCGCCTGGTTATCCACGGTTGGACCGCGACCTGTGTTGATCAGGATTGCACCGGGTTTCATCGCCGCAAACTCTGAATCTGACAGAAAGTGCCGCGTCTCGGGCGTCATCGGGGCCTGCATCAGAATGTAGTCTGATCGCGCAAGAAGGTCCGCCTTGGATACCAGCTCTGCGCCGTGCCGGGCTGCGACCTCTGCCGGCAGGAAGGGGTCAAAGGCAATAACATTAACGCCAAAGGCATGGGCGCGTGCTGCAATCGCCTGTCCAATCTTGCCAAAGGACACGACACCCATGGTGCGCGCCCGTAGCCGATTGATCGGCTGGCCACTTTGCCACTTCCAGATGCCCTTATGCGTCGCCCGGTCGTAGTCCGGCAGCTTGCGCGCCAGCGTCATCCAAAGGGCAATCGCGTGATCTGCAACTTCTTCCGTGCAGTAGTCCTGCACATTCGTCACAAGAATCCTGCGTTCTGTCGCCGTCGCAACATCCACAATGTCGACCCCGACACCGTAGCGCGCGATGACCTCGCATTCTTGCATGCGCGAGATCGTGTCCTTACCAATCCGCGCGTATTGGTTGATCATAGCCGCGCAATCCGGTGCCACATCGAACAGGTCTTCTTCGTGCTTGGCCTGAAGTGCAATCACCTCTGCGCCGGCTGCTTCGAGAATACCCTTTTCGACGCTGACATCGCCAAAGTCGTAATCGGTGATCACGACCTTCGGCTTGTCCGTTCTTGGGGTGAATGTGAGCTGATCAGTCATAGGCACCTGCCGAATACGTCAACTCGTAGGAATGGCTATAAAGCTCGAAAATATTGCCGAACGGGTCTTCCATGTAGACCATCCGATAGGGCTTCTCGCCCGGATAATACTTGCGCACCTGTTGCATGCGCTGCTTGCCACCAAGGCTCTCGATGATCTTGATACGGCCTTCCAGATCCTCGTCCTGAACGCAGAAGTGGAACAAGCCGCGCCGCCAGTATTCAAAGGGACGTTCTTCTTCGACGGTCTTGGGGAACTCGAACAACTCGATGCCGATCCCGTCCCCCATCGACAGATGCGCAATGCGGAACTTGCCCCAACCCTCGCCAAAGACGTCATCGCACATCTGCCCGATGGCGCTTTCGTCGTGCAGGATTTCAGTGGGCTCCATCAGCACATAAAGCCCGAACGCCTTGGAGTAAAAGTCCACGGCCTTCTCCAGGTCCGGAACCGTGATGCCAATGTGAGAGAATGTAAGTGCGGCCATGGGAGGCTCCTTTGCATGAGAGTTACAGAATGTTGCGAACGATGCCGCCTTCGATCCGGTGAGCGGCACCATTTGACGCGGTGCTTGCTGAGATCGTGACGATCATGCGCCCGACCTCGTCCGGCTGGACGAAGCGCTGGATCAGGGATGTGGGTTCATCCGACTTGAAGTAGTTGTCGACGATTGCATCAAGCGGTTCGCCTTTTTGTTCGGCAAGCCCGTCGAAATAGGCCTCAACCCCTTCGGTCCAGGTTGGCCCCGGCAGGATCGAATTGACCCGCACACCCGTGCCCTTCGTCAACTCAGCCATCCCGCGCGTGAGACCCAGCATCGCGGTCTTCGTCACGGAATAGTGCACCATCTGGGGCAGAGGTTTGACAGCTGCCTCGCTGGCCATGTTGATGATGGACCCGGTGCCGCGCTCTAGCATTGCGGGCAGAAAAATCCGGCTCATCCGAACGGCAGAAAGCACGTTGATGTTGAAATAGTGGATCCAGTCTTCGTCTGTCAGATCTTCGAACGGTTTGACCGAGAAGATGCCGACGTTATTGACCAATATGTCCACGTCACCCTTGGCCTGCGCAAACTCTGCCAAGGCGGCAGCATCCGCGAGGTTGGACAGATCAGCGGCCATGCCTTTGACATCGCCCAAGGGCGAAAGGTGGTTCACACAGGCGGAGACTTCGGCCTCGGTCAGGCCGTGCACGATGAGATGAGCGCCTTCTTGCAGATAGGCCTGCGCCGTCGCCTTGCCGATGCCTGAACCCGACCCGGTCACCAGGACAAGCTTGTCTTTCAATCCCAAATCCATGTCAGACCCCCTTTTTCACTTTTTGTGCCGAACCCGATGATGAGCCCCAAAGGTGCGGCCCATCAGCGCCGAAATCTCGGCCCGCCACATATCGATGCCAACGGCGAGCAGAATGATGAGACCCAGCACAATGTTCTGGACCGAAGATGGTGCCGCATTCAGATTCAATCCGTTCTGAACGATCACGATTGTCATCGCCCCCATAAGCGTGGCCAGAATGTTGCCGCGCCCGCCAGCAAGGCTGGCCCCACCGACCACAGCCGCCGCGATCGCTTGCAGCTCAAGGGTTTGACCATAGTTGGGCGAGCCGGAGTTCAGCCGCGCAGACATCAGGATGGCACCGACGGCGGTCATGAAGCCTGCGATCACGAAGGTAGTTGTTTGAACCTTGCGCACGTTGATGCCGGTCAGAACAGCAGCGGCGGGGTTCCCACCCACGGCATAAATCTCGCGGCCCAGCTTGGTGAAATTCATTACGAAGGCGGCAAGCCCGTAGAAGAAGACCAAATAAAAGAAGGGCAGCGGGATGCCCGCCAGTTTGCCGTAGAAAATTGGCTCAAGTGCGGGATCAAGCGAGAAGATCGGCGATCCGTTGTTGAACGTCAGCGCAAGACCGCGAAACGCGATCAGAGCAGCCAGCGTGGTGATAAAAGACGGAATGCGCCCATAGGCCGTTATCAATCCGATAAAGAGGCCGAGCAGCCCGCCAACAATCAGAATCATTGGCAACGCCAGCATCAGGGGGATGCCCATGAATTTGAGCATCTGCGCAAGGATCATGGTCAGCAGCGCGACCATGGAACCGGAACTCAGATCGATTCCAGCGGTGAAAATGACCATGGTCGACCCAATGGCAATAAGTGCGACGATGCTGACCTGCAAAGACAGGTTCGAGAGGTTGCCAGGATTGAGGAAGCGCTCGGTTGTAAGGGCGACGATGAGCGCCACGATGACCATTGCCGCGAACGGTCCAATGAGTTGCGTATCGAAGATCCGCTTCATGCGAACACCTCCTCGAGATTGGTTTCGGTGGTATCGGCAGACGCGCGCACCAGATCGTCATGGGTCAGGTCGGATGCCTCAACGGTGCGCGTGATCGCGCCATGCTGAACGATTGCGATCCGGTCGCTCATTGCCAGCAGTTCGTCATGATCCGAGCTGATCAGGATGATGGATTTGCCCGCGCGCGTCAGCTTGTTGATCAGCTTGTAGACTGCGATTTTGGCTCCGATATCGATGCCTTGCGTCGGCTCATCAAGGATCAGAATATCCGAATCCGAGAACAGCCAGCGCGCGATCACGATCTTCTGTTGGTTGCCCCCGGACAGGAAGTTGACGGTCTTTTCCTCGGCCTGTGTCGAGATCTCAAGATCCCGGATCAGGTCATGTGTCGCCTGCTCTTCGGCTTTCAGATTCAGCACACCAAGGCGAGATAGCCCGCCCAGCGAGGCCGCAGTGATATTGCCGCTTGCACGGAAATTGAAAAACAATCCGTCGTATTTGCGGTTCTCCGGCACCAGCGCAAGCCCCGCGCGGATCGCATCCATTTCCCGGCGGAAGCGAACTGGCTTTCCGTTCAGGATCAGCTGCCCGGCGGAGAGTTCATCTGTTCCGAACAGGGCGCGGGCAATTTCGGTACGGCCACTTCCCAGCACACCGCCCAGACCCAGAACCTCGCCCCGGTGAAGGGCGAACGACGCATCCGTCACGCCAGAAGCTGTCGCGAGCCCGTGCGCTTCCATGACTACTTCGGCCGTTGCATTTTGCTCCTTGGGGTAGTGTTCTCCGATGTCCTCCCCCACCATGGCGCTGACAATCTCGGATACGCTGATTTCTGTCTCGCCGCTGGCGCGCACGACCTTGCCACCGCGCAGGATGGTTACCTCATCAACGATCCGTTCAACCTCATCCAACCGGTGCGAGACATAGAGGATACTGGTACCGCGGCTACGCATATTGCGTAGAAGCTGATGAAGGCGTTCGATCTCGTCTTCGCCCAAGGCGGCTGTTGGTTCATCAAGGATGATCATCCGGGCGTCCATGGCCACGGCCTTGGCAATCTCGACCAGCTGTTGTTCACCAACCGACAACGTGCCGGTGATGGCATCGGGTGATACGTCGACGTCCATTTCCGCAAGAACGCGGGCTGCTTCGCTGTGGACCTTAGCCCAGTCGATGACGCCGAACCGAGACCGGGGCATGTTGCCCAGAAAGATGTTTTCACCAACCGACAGCGTTGGCACGATAGAGAATTCCTGAAACACTGTCGCAATGCCATGATCGCGCGCAACCTGAGGATCGCTGATGGTTACGGGTTGTCCATTGTGAAGGATCTGACCGCTGTCAGGTTGTTGCACACCGGACAGTGTCTTGATCATCGTGGACTTGCCGCAGCCGTTTTCACCCAGCAGCCCGTGGATCGATCCGGGCAACAGTTTGATCCGGACCTTGTCGTTCGCCAGAACGCCGGGATAGGCCTTGCTGATGTCGACAAATTCCCAAAGGGGCGTGGCGGTGGTCATCGCGATTGCCTCGATTAGTAGGTGAATTTCGATTGGATTGCGCCCCCGGCAGCACACAAAGGTGCCACCGGGAAGCAGGGAGAACCCTCAGTACTCTTTGGATGGCTGCGGGAAGAGCTTTTCAGGCTCTTGCAGGACGCTGATGGCACCGTCCTTGTCTTCGATCGAGGTCGGCGTTTCGATCCAACCGCCGGGGTAGGACCCTTTCAGAGCATCAATGGTCGCATGCATTGCGGCCTTGCCCATCAGGAATGGCGAGGTGTTGACTGTTGCGGTGATGTTGCCCGCTGCAATCTCTTCAAGACCCGAAGTGTCACCGTCATTGCCAAGCAGCACGATATCGCGACGGCCTAAAGCTTTGGCGGCAAATGACGCGCCAATGATCATGTAGTCATTCGCCGCAAAGATCATGTCGAGATCAGGGTGAGATTGCAGGATATCCATCCCTGCCGTGTTGCCTCCTTCGACGTTCCATTTGCCGTCGATGGAGACCACAACCTCAAAGTTCTCGTTGCCTTCGATCCCGTCGAGGAAACCGCCCACACGCTCGGTTGAGTGATAGCCCGGCTGGCCTTCGATGATGCCCACCTTCAACGGATTGTCACCATAGGCTTCGATGGCCCAGTCCGCGATATTGTGGGTGCCGTTGCGCTGCGAATACCCCACCACACCATGGATCGGTGTCGGGAAGTTTGGGATGTCAGAGTTGATCATCAACACCGCCATACCCTTGTCGACGGCCTGCTTCAGCAGTGGTGCTGCGGCAAATTCATCATGCGTGCCAAAGATGATCGCATCGACGTCCTGGGTCAGAACATCTTGAATCATGCCCATCTGGCCATTGATATCCGCACCCGATTGCGGGGCCAGCATGAAGACCTCTACGCCCTCTTCTGCGGCGACAGCTTTGATGCCTTCGCCAATGGCAATGTAGTAGTTGAACTCCGTTGCCGGCGGCATGTAGGCGATCCGCAGCGTCTCGTTTGTGGGTGTGATCGCGTCAATGGGTGCTTGCGCGCCATCTTGCAGTGGAACAGGTGCCGGGTAGTTTTCGGCCTGCGCGGTGCAAGCAATCACGGCAAAGCCGGCAGCAAGCGTCGTATTCATCAGCTGTTTCAACATGGTCTTCTCCTCCAGAATTGGGTTGGTTATCCTTTGAACGGCGTGTCAATCACGCCGCGAATGCCGGGTTTGACAGCGAACAGGCCGCCGGATTCCGGTTCTTTTGTGAGAGCATCCTCATCACTCAGCAGGCGCGAGGTTGTGATGAAAAGGGTGTCCAACTCTGGACCGCCAAAAGCGCAACACGTGGGCTTCCAGACCGGGACATCAATAACGCCATCAATCTCGCCGTTCGGAGCCACGCGAACGATGCGGTGACCTTCCCATTCGGCGTTCCAGACACCGCCCTCAGCGTCGACACAGGATCCGTCCGGCAGGCCCGGTTCGTCTTTGAAAGACGCATGAACGCGCCGGTTGGAAACCGTTCCACTGGCCGCATCATAGTCAAACGCCACGATTTCGCGGTCCGGCGTGTCTGCGAAGAACATCGTGCAGCCGTCTGGCGAAAAACATGTCGAGTTGGCGCAAGCGACATTATCGATGACGGTCTTCACGCTGAGGTCAGTATCGATGCAAATTACGGAGGAATCAGCAGTGCCGGACGCTTCGTTCATGCCGCCAACAATCAGGCGACCCTGTCTGTCAGTACGTCCGTCATTGAGCCGAGTCTCAGAATTGTCGGGTTCGAACACTGTCACCAGCGTTTCCGCTTTCGTGACCGGATCGAACAAAACAACACGACCGGCATAAGCAACGATCAGACCGCCCGAGGCACGCGGCGCAAAGCAGCAAACGCGTTCGGGCATTTGGTATGAAGCTGTTTCAGACGTGGTCGGATCAAAGGACCAAAGCGCGCAGCCTTCGATGTCGGTCCACCACACAAGCCCGTCGGCAGGGTTCCAGAAAACCCCCTCTCCGTGCTCATTCTTGCAGTCAACAATCAGCTCCGCGCGCATTTTGGTGACCTCCCATCGCCAAATACTGATATCTGATATTCCAGCTTGTTAAATCTGGTGTATCAGATATTCTCGCCCTTGCAACACATTTTTTGGAGGCACCACCAGATGGCGCTGGAACGACCCAAATCCCTTCGAGAACTCGCCCTGGAGCATTTGAGGGACCGCATTATCGATGGCTCACTGAAGATGGGTCAGATCCTGTCGGAGCGGAAAATCTCGGAAGAACTGGGCGTTTCAAAGTCGCCCGTGCGCGAAGCGCTCGCCCAATTGCGCGATGAAGGTCTGGTCAGCATCGAGCCGCAAAAGGGGGCCCGAGTGTTTTCCCTGTCCGAGGCAGAAGTGACGCAGATCTGTGATTTCCGGCAGGCAATTGAGACTGCCGCTTTTGAACTGGCGTTGTCGCGGGACCCGGTTGGCTTGTCCAACGACATGACAAAGGTCGTGAAGAAAATGGAGCAGGAACGCGGACGGGGAAATGACAAGGAATATCTGGCTTTGGATACGTCTTTCCACCATCTGATTTTTCAACATGCAGGAAACGACTATCTGACAGCAAGTTATACGCGTTATGTCGGCAAGATTGCAGCCTTGCGCACACATTTGGCGAAACTCCCACATCACACCGATCTGTCATTTGAAGAGCACAAGAAGATTGCCAGCGCGGTGAGCCATGGTGACCTCGCCGAGATAAAATCGCTTCTGATTGAGCATATTGATCGGACGCGCCAGACCTACAAAAGTGCTTCGATCGTGCTGGACGGAATGACTGCCGCCTGACTCAGGGTCAGGACCCCCTAATCTCAAGTCCATTTCTGAAGGCGGCCCCAAAACTGGCCGCCTTCGCTGCGTTAAGTAGACGCTCTCTTATTGTAATTGACATCTGAGATATCAGATGCCAACTTAAAGATGGGAGGACGAGAAATGAACGCGACACCGATTCGAGATGGTGAGGCCGCTCCGCCGCTCATTCAGCTGGATGCTGTCGCGAAGAGCTTTGGCTCCAACCTTGTCCTTGATGGTGTCGATTTCGAGCTTCGCCCCGGAGAGGTTCACGCGCTGTGCGGCGAAAACGGCGCCGGGAAGTCCACCTGCCTGGGCCTGCTCTACGGTCTGCACCAGCCCTCAGATGGCAAGATACTGTGCAACGGCAAGGAACAGCGGATCGAGAATCCTTCGCACGCGCAATCTCTCGGCATCAGTTGCGTCTTTCAGGAACTTAGCCTTGCAGGCGCACTGTCCGTTGCGGAAAACATCTATGCTGGGCGCGCCCCTACTCGCATGGGCGTTGTTGACTGGCCAGAACTGCGCCGCCGTGCCGAGGCGCTTTTGGCTGAGTTTGGGCTGGAGATTGATGTCTCAATGCCCGTGGACAGCTTGCCCATCAGTTCGCGACAAATTGTTGAGATTGCCAAGGCGCTTTCCCTGAATTCACGCGTTTTATTGTTGGATGAGCCAACGTCGGCCCTTGCACCGGACGAGGTTGACGCATTGTTCGACGTTCTGCGCGGCCTGACCCGCAAAGGCATCGGCATCGTCTATGTCAGTCATCACATGGCAGAGATTTTTCGCATTTCCGACCGCGTGACCGTTCTGCGCGATGGCCGTCACATCAGCACGTTGCCCGCGACACAAACGTCGCAAGAGCAAGTCGTCGCGGAAATGATCGGCGGCGCGCACCCCGGCGACGTCAGCGGCTCCAGAACTGTCAATGGTGACAAGGTTGTTGCCGTGACCGGGCTGTCCCATCCCGGTGAATTCGAAGACATTTCCTTTTCCATAAATGCCGGCGAAATCGTTGGGATGGCTGGCCTGATGGGCGCGCGTCGCAGCGAGATTGTTCGCTCGATTGTTGGGCTTATGCAGGGCGCGACTGGCGATGTTGAATTGCATGGCCAACCTGTCAAGTTCACATCCATCAGACAGGCGATGCGGGCCGGGATCGGGTTCGTTCCAGAAGAACGCAAAACCGAAGGCCTGTTCCTCGAACAATCTCTCAGCGACAATTTGATTGCCGCCAGCCTGGCAGAGCACACGTCGATGGGTCTGATGCGCAATGGTTCTATTCGGGCCGCCAGTAGAGCCGCGATCGACGCGTTCAGCGTCAAGGCAAGTGGGTTGGCCGAGGAAGTTGGCGCGCTGTCTGGAGGCAACCAGCAAAAGATCATGCTGGCCAAGTGGCTCAAGCGCGCACCTGATCTCCTGATTGTTGAGGAGCCGACTAAAGGCGTCGATGTCGGAGCCAAGTTTCAAATCCACACAGAACTACAGCGCCGCGCTGCCGAAGGCATGGCGATCCTCGTTGTGTCCTCGGATTTTCCCGAATTGGTGTCACTTTGCTCGCGGATACTTGTTGTCCACGAAGGCCGGCTGATGGGGGACATCCCCGCCGAAGAGGCCAGCGAAAGCGTGCTCCTCCAAATGGCTGCCGGAACAACACTCCCCGCAGCAGCATCCGCAACCCCAGATTCAGGAGCGAAGTTGTGACTATGACCGTTCAATCAGACTATTCGGAGAAACGGCCCCCTCTGCGCCGTATCTTTCAAGCTTTCGTGGATATCCGCGAGTTGACGCTGATTGTTCTGATCGCAGCCATCATCATCGTGATGTCCAACCTGAACCCCTATTTCTTCAGTTTTTCAAACTTTCGAGCCGTGGCCGTCGGCATGGCCCCGACAGCAATCATTGTGATTGGCATGGCAATCCTTCTGGCCTCTGGCGGGTTTGATCTGTCGGTCGGGTCGGTCATGGCGTTGTCCTCGACTGTGGTCGCGATGTTGCTTTTGACAGGCATGCCCATTCCGCTTGCTGTCATTCTGGGCCTGATCCTTGGCGGTGTGGTGGGCGTTGTGAACGGCGTGCTTGTCACCGGGCTGGGGATTAATCCGCTGATTGCGACGCTCGGCACAATGTCGATTGCGCGCGGCATTGCGCTGGTCCTGACGGAAGGGTTTTCCGTCTCCAGTCTGCCCGTCTCCTTCGCCTGGATCGGCAAGGCTGACATCGGCGGCTTTCCGGTGATCGTGTTGCTGACGATCTTGCTGGTGATCGCTTTTGATCTGGCGGTCCGTCATACCCGGTTCTTCCGGCAGGTCTACTTCATCGGTGCCAATGAGAAGGCGGCGATGTTGTCTGGCATCCATGTCACCCGCGTCCGCATCATCCTTTATGCACTGACCGGCGTTCTTGCGGCCCTGGCCGGGGTTCTTCTGGCGTCCCGCCTGATGAGCGGCACACCCACGGCTGGCAATGGAATTGAGCTTCAGGTTCTGGCAGCGGCCGTCATTGGTGGCGCGTCGCTTCGCGGCGGCGAAGGCACGATCCTCGGTGCATTCCTTGGCGTGGTCTTTGTCGCGCTGATCAACAACACGATGACCATGCAAGCCGTATCGATCTACTGGCAGATGATCGTCATCGGCGGGGTCTTGGTCTCCGCTGTGGCACTGGACATGCTGATCCGAAGCAAACGGGGCTGACCCCTGTTTTCAAGACAATCCAACATCCAACGATCCGAACAAGGGAGATCACCATGACTGAAATGAACGTAAACCGGCGCAAGCTGCTGACCGCAGGCACCACCGCGGGACTCGCCGCCGCCTTTGGCTTGCCCATACTGTCGAAAGAAGCAATGGCACAGGCGGCTGGCAAGGAATACGTCTTCCTGTCGATTGTCACTCAGGTGCCGTTCTGGGTGGACTACCGCAATGCAATGAAAGACCTCGAAGAACTGATGGGCATCAAGGCCACTTTCACAGGCCCGCTCGATTTCGACACCGCCGCACAGGCGCGGCAACTTGACGAACTCATTGCACGCCGCCCCGCTGGCATTCTGATCTTCCCCGGTGACCCGGCCACACTGGCGCCGGGCGTCGAACGCGCGGTTGAGGCTGGTATCCCGGTGACGTGCTGTATCGGTGACATCCCCGATAGCCCCCGGTCAACTTTCCTGGGCATCAACGGCGTGCAGGCCGGTCGTGTTGGTGGCGAAATGCTGGCGCAGGCGATCGGTGGCAAAGGCAAGGTCATCCTTGGCACCTTCCCTGCGCCCTCCACGCTGGAAAGGGTTGAGGGTTACAAACAGATCTTTGCCGAGAACTACCCGGACATCGAAGTCGTCGATGTGGTCAACGACAAGGCTGATCCATCCTACGCACCGACGGCCTATCTTCAGGCGATTCAAGCCAACCCGGATATCGTCGGCATTGGCGGTACAGATGGGGACAGCGGCAAAGGGGCTGCAATTGCCGTCAATGAAGCGGGGCGCAAGGATATCAAGATCGTCGCGATGGACCGCAACGACGACATGCTGCCCTACATCGAAGACGGCACTATTTACGGCGCAGTGGCACAGAAGTCCTATCTTGAGATCTTCCTCGCTTTCCACATGATGCATTGGCAAAACACCGATGCCCTAAAGGTCCTGCCGGATTGGAAAGCCGCCGGGATCAACCCATTGCCCGAACGTGTCGAAACAGGCGTCATGCCGATCACGGCCGAAAATGTCGCGCAGTTCAAACACGTCTAAACATCGCACCCGGCGCGGGTCCTTCGCGCCGGGTGTCTGCTTGCGGAGCAACACCTCTTGTCTGATCGATGGGCCGTCATAAAGCTGCAAAATCACGACCTGGAGCTCACGATCCTGCCTGGGATCGGTGGCCGCCTCTGGGACGTGACAGTCGAGGGCCGCTCCTTGCTGTTTCAAAACCCCGACCTTGTCGGGTTGCCCGTCGACACATCCAATCTTGCAGGTCTGCCAACAAAGTCACCGCAATTTGGCTTTCCGCTATGGGGTGGTGAAAAGACTTGGATCGCGCCGGACACGGACTGGGTGAACGGCGCGCCCTACCCCGTTTTGGACAGTGGTGCCTATCGGATCACAGCAAAGCAGAACGATTTGGTCGAATTGACCAGTGAGGTCTGTCCCTTGACGAGCCTTTCCGTGAGACGCCGTATTGCGCTGACCTCTGCAACGACATGGACCATCGATCACTTGGTGACCAACAATGGCGCTTCACCGCGCGGGACGGGAATTTGGTCCGTCATGATGATCAACACGCCCGCCAAGATCGGGGTTGCGATGGACAAACCGGAATTCCATCCCGTCTTTGGTCAGGCCAAGCCTCTGGTTGAAACCCACAACAGCGGCGTCGTGGCAAGTTGTGCGAGGCGGCAGGAATTCAAGGTCGGTTTACCAAGCCGCCAGGGAAAGACATTCATCACATTCAACGAGGCCGGGCCGTTTCTGATGTGTTCGGTCCCAAAGCCATCACCAAAAGACAGGTTTGCGCATCAGCACCCCGTGGAGATCTTCAATTCAGGCGATTATCCCTACTGCGAGGCGGAGTGGCATTCACCAATGACTGAACTCATGCCCAGCGAAACGCTGGGTTTTCAACAGCACTTTCGCTTTTGGTCAACCGAAACACCGGTGCCCGCAGACCAGACAATCTCAGAATACGAGGAACTATTGTCATGCATGTCATGATAACCGGTGCCGGTGGGCATTTGGGCCGCAAACTGTTTGACGCGCTTGAGGGTGTCCCGGATCGCACCGTCAGCGGGATCGACATTCGGCCAGTGGATCACCCGAACATTCACATCGCGGACCTGTCTAACGACGCCAGTTGGGTTTCGCTTCTTGAGGGGGTTGACGTGATCGTGCATCTTGCGGGCGACCGAGAGCCTGGGGCCTCTTGGGCGTCCGCCATCAAACACAACATGGACGCGACCCTGACCCTCTACCACCATGCTGCAAAAATGGGCGTTGGCCGGGTTGTCCTCGCCAGTTCGAATTGGATCCACGGCGACAAACGGTTCACAGATGACAGATTGGATTCAACCACGCCCCCTGGCCCGATCAATGCATACGGGATGTCAAAACTGTTCTGCGAGCGGACGGGGGCATATTTTGCAGAGCACCACGGGCTTTCCGTCATTTGCCTGCGTATTGGCTGGACCCAATGGACCCATGACAACCAGCCGGGGCCGCATATGGCCATGGGCCGCTGGGGTCAGGAAATGTGGTTGAGTGACAGGGATTTTCTGAATGGAATGCGCGCTGCGATCAATGCAGAAGGCGTTCAATTCGCCGCTTTGAACTTAATGTCCGATAATCCGGGTATGCGGTGGGACATCTCCGAAACTAAGCGTGTCATCGACTACCAGCCGCAAGATGGCAGCCCCGCTAAGACCACGGCTTTGATTGCGTTCAAATCCGCAATCAAAGGCTTACTATCTTTCCACGCCATCAGAATTGCCGAGGGGTTCTTCCCAGATTGGTAGGGAGGGCCTTATAGTGGTCGACAGAGTTGCGCTGCTTAGATTTGAGCAAATTGGCTGAACACGACCGGGCCAAGAACCTCCAAGGACGGCCGCAGTTTGCTCGGGGACCGGACGGACCGTTCAGATTGGCAGAGAATAGAAAGCAAATAGGCGGGCTTACGCGCCTTTGAATGCCAGATTCCTCACCGCCATAAGCCCAAGCCGACCCAAATCCTGCCGTAAATTCTGTCACCACATGGCCGGAAAAAACGTGATCGCCCTTTTTGGAGGTCGCAAGAAGAACGTGATTTTGCTCGCTCACACGAGCTGCAATGGGACCAAACTACCTTAACCGCAGATTACCCGACATTGCACGCCGGAAAGTAATTTCGAGTTGCACAAATGGTGCACACAGTGCCACTTAACTTATTTAATACTCTTATAAAAATGCCCAATCCATCACAGGACAATGCAATGACCGCCCTCCAATGACTGCTTCGAAATGGTTTTCAAACCTTGGTGCATATTGCAGCATGCGCCTTAGCTCAGTGGCATCGACATGTTGCTGGCGGCCCATTCCCGCCGTTGGCCAGTGGGTCAAGATGCCCCGGTCATGCCCGCATTGCCGCCATTCGCTGCATGTGGAAAGTTTTGAGATGGTCGAACTCACAGTCAGCGGACAAAAGGGCCCTATAGGTCTCGGCGACCAAGGACGGCTTTGCCCATTTCGACCCATATTCCTCGCCGGTGACTATTTCGACGCAGGTAGAATTGATGCTGCCTTGTGCCCATTTCAGCCTATTTCATGGTGGCTGACATCATCCAGTGCTCCTTTTCGCACCATTCGAGAATATCCGTCAGAACCCCAACTGTGCCGTCGTCCCGGACATCAGTGAGAACCTGGATGGCATTTCGGAGAGCATCGATGAAGCTCGAGAATTCGGCGCAGTGGTTCGCCAGCATTTCATCTACCGTCTTGGCCGCAGACAATTGGCGTCCTTCGCCCGCAACAAGTAGCTCATCCAATGATGCAGGCGCTTTGACCCCCAGCACACGTAACCGTTCTGCAATCGCATCGATGAACCCGTTGAGCGTTTGGTATTGGGTCTCAAACATGGCATGCAAGCTGCGGAAATTTGGACCTTCCACATTCCAATGATAACAGTGGCTTTGCACATAAAGGCGGAAAACCTTGCCCAGAACCGCCCTTATCGTGTCTTCCTTGACTGAGTTTGATTTCATTCTTTGTCCTTTGATTTCTGCCCGCTCGCGTGAACAAGACCGTGCCCGTCATCGGAGACGTCGATACCGGGCACGGCATAACTCTGACCTGGGTCAGGGCGCCTCGGGGAAGGGTTGGTTTAGAGAGCTGCCGTCTTGATTTGCGCTACAGCTTCTTCAGTGCTCCAGACCGCGTTGGCGATGAAGCGGAAGTTGATGAGGGCAGCAAGGTATCCATCCCCCTCGGGCAGTTGCGCCGCAGCAGTCGCATCCCGCACCACGGCCACTTCGAAACCGTTCTCGATCAATTCGCGCATATGCGATTCCGTGCACAGGTTGGCCGACATACCTGCCAGGATGACTTGATCCACGCCTTGCTTGCGCAGTTGCAGCGTCAGGTCGTTGGTGTCATTGCCGTACATCTTGTGGGGCGAGGTCACGATGGTCTTGCCGTCGTTGATGTAGGGCTTGTACCGCTCCAGCCAGTCCGCGCCCGAGCCTTCAAATCCTTCAACGTTAAGAGGGCCCTTACGGTCAAACATGCCAATCTGGTGCATCAGCTTTTCCAACGCGCCTTCAAACTTCCAACCATGGTCGGTTGGAAAGTAATAATGCGGCGACACCGCAGTGGTGATGTCGTGCTCTTTGGCCGTACGGAACAGGGTTTCGATGTTCTCGACCGTGTTGAGTTCGATGACGGACGCGCCAATCACGCCCCAGGTCACTCCATCGGGGCTGAGGAAATCGTTCTGAGGGTCGGTCACCACCAGCGCCGCGCGACTCAGATCGAGCTTCATGTCAGATGCCGGCAATGCAGGCTCTGCCGGTTCTGCATATGGGTTGGCCGTACCTTGCGCCTGAGCGGTTCCGGCCAGCGCCGTGGCCGCGGCTGCCGCAGTCCCTGCCAGGCCAGTGGTCAGCGCCGCCCGCCGAGACAGTTTCTTGTCACCGTGATCATGGTCATCGCAATTGCACATCAGGTCTTTCCTTCTTTGGATGTATCGAGAAGCCCTATGTGTGACAGTCGGTGTGCCTTTTCGTCTTGATTTGGACCAGTCACAAAAATCTCCGTGACGGCAAACGAGTTTAAAGTCAAAATCATCGGATGAGTTACGACCACATTTTCGATCAACTCGATATCCGTGCGGAGCCGTTTGCGGTCTGTGAGATCCACGGAACCTGCCATGTTGCCCTCAAGCCGGATGCCGCGGTGACCCTTCACTATATTCTGTGCGGTGAGGGCCAGATCACGATGCGGGGGCAGACCCCGATCAGGATATCCAAGGGCAGTTTGGTTTTGATCCCGTCACTGAACAGCCACGAGGTCTTGAATGATGGCGCGACGGTTGTACCCGGACCGTCTTGCAAACCAGCGGCGCTGAACTTGGCACAGGTCCTCAAATCGGCCCCAGATGAAAGTGGCGGCAGCGCCAGCCGTTTGATCGCACTTTGTGCGCACGTCAATATTGGGCTGATGGGGGCCACGGATGTGGTCAACTTGGTACGCGAACCGTTGGTGACACGTGCCGAACCAGGCAGTGACCTCATGACCCTGGTCGACACGCTGATGTACGAAGTATGTGAGCCTAGCGTCGGCAGCCGCGCTCTGATCCGGGTTCTGTTGATGCAGGCTGTGATTGTCATGATGCGCATGCGAATGACCGAGCAGGGAGGACCACTGGATTGGATGGCTGCGTTGCGCGATCCGATGCTCTGGAAAGCGCTGAATGCGATGCTGAACGACCCGGGCAAGTCGTTCTCTGTCGAGTCACTCGCGGATATAGCAGGCATGAGCCGGGCCGCGTTTGCGAAGCGATTTTCCGAAGCGTACGGTGCAGGTCCGATGGAGCTACTTCGCAATCTGCGGGTGCGCAAAGCGGGCGACCTGCTGCGCAATACAGATTTACCTATGAAACGAGTAGCTGACTCCGTTGGATTTTCCAGCCGCAGTGCATTCAGTCGCGCTTTCGAAGCTACATCCGGCCAAAGTCCCAGTGCATTCCGCAAAGCGGTCAGAAAACTGTGACATTGGTTATCGCTTTTGCCACGTTTGGCACTCGTTCATGCATCAAGCAAAACAAATTTAGGCCAAAGCCGACATTCGTTCGAACTGCAGCACGCGGTACTAAGGGCTCACTTCTGACCTCGGAGGCGGCGCAGCATCTTCCGTGGCAGGCGGTTGCACCGCTTTCGGGGACGGCCCCTTCCGGATGGAGTGGGTGGCTCCTGCTCCACCGGCGTCGCGATGCGCCATACTGCAGTTGTTACCGACTGCTAGGAAAGGAGCCACCCAATGACAGTTAAAACAGTTGGACTGGATCTGGCCAAGGACGTGTTCCAGGTTCATGGGATTTCAGCCGCTGGCCGAAAGATATTCAACAAGAAGATCAAGCGCCCGAAGCTGCTTGCATTTTTCGAGACCCTTCCGCGCTGTGTTGTCGGCATGGAAGCCTGCGGCTCTGCCCACTATTGGGGCCGTGAACTCAGCAGGCTGGGTCATGACGTCCGCCTGATGCCAGCAGCCTATGTCAAACCCTATGTGAAGCGCGGCAAGACAGACGCCGCTGATGCCGAGGCGATCTGCGAAGCCGTGCGCCGCCCGACGATGCGCTTCGTCGAAGTGAAATCCGAAGACCAGCAGGCGATCCTGGCGCTGCACCGCACCCGGAATCTCGCGGTCCGGCAGCGCACGCAGCTGGCGAATATGATCCGAAGCCTTTTGCGCGAATTCGGCCATGTGCTGCGGAGCGGGATCGAGGCTGTGATTGCCTTTGCCAAACGCCACCTTGAAGGGGAACGGCCCGACATGCCGGACCTTGCAAGCGGCATTCTCGGCACGGTCTGCTACCAGTTTCTTGGCGTTCACGAGCGCGTTGAAGGCTATTCAAAGATGATCGAGAGGGATGCGCTGCTGGATGCCGGTGCCCGGCGTTTGATGCGCATGCCTGGCGTCGGCCCGATTACCGCCTCCGCCATCGTGGCGACCATCGGAGATGCTAAGCAATTTCGGACTGGTCGCGATCTTGCGGCGTGGCTAGGCCTGACACCACTCAACAAGTCCAGTGGTGGAAAGGAAAAGCTCGGCAAGATCACCAAGAAGGGCGACCGTTACATCCGAAAGCTCCTGATCACCGGCATGACATCCCGTGCGCTGATGGGCAGGAAGCACCCGGAGCGCATAGATATCTGGAGCGCCAGAATCCTCGCCGAGAAACCGTTCCGGTTGGCGACGGTCGCGATGGCCAACAAGAGCGCCCGGATCATCTGGGCGATACTGACAAAACAACAGGAATATCGGCAGCCGGTCGCCTGATCGGATCGACCTGCCAGAAATGCAAGATGTTTGATGTGATGATGCGGATGTAAGTCAACCAAAAGCCAGGACACTCCGACGAAAGTCACGGCCCTCAGAGGTCGTATTCCCGATAGGAACCTCGCTTGCGGAACTCATCAAGGCCAGCAGTCGACAACACTGGCTGCGTCAACAGGCCGAACACACGACGGTACTGACGGACCGCCGCATTCAACGCAGAAAACACTTGCAATGCAGGCGCCACCCACACACGACATTGAGCACCCGCTCCAAATGCTGCATTCGCAGTCCGCTTTGCGGTCATTCTCTGCGCTAGCGAAATTCAAGGACCGTCGAGCTCACAGTCTGCGGACTAAGCGCCCTTTGATCATTGCGAACTGATAGTCTGCTTCCTTCAATCTACGTTCAGAACGATCTTACCGGTGTAACCCTTGTCACCGAAAGCTGCTTGCGCCGCCTCAATATCCTTCAACGCAAATACTTCTGCGACCAAAGGTTTGAGTTCAGCTCGCTCGATGCACCCGACGAGGTTGCCAAAGACCTCTGGCTCCAAAACTGTACAGCCAAAAAAACTGAGATCCTTGAGGTAGAGCGTGCGCACATCCAACTCGACCATTGGACCGCCAATGGCACCAGCCACTGCATAACGGCCCCCAGAGCGCAGAACATCCAGCAGGGTTGGCCAATTGGACCCTGCCACCAGGTCGACCACGACGTCGATGCTACCCGAACTTAATTCTGCGACAAGATCAGCATCACGTGGCAATGTCCGTTCCGCGCCAAGATCAATCAACGTGTCCATCTTGGCAGGGCTGGTTATCGCTATCACGTTTGCACCCCGTGCACGTGCCAACTGCACCGTGGCCGAACCCACGCCGCCTGACGCACCAGTAACCAAAATTGTCTCTCCTGCCTGCAGGTTGGCACGAGTTAGCATGTTTTCTGCGGTGGAATACGAACACGGGAACGAAGCTAGTTCGATATCTGTTAAATTGCTTTTGACTACACAGGCTTGGCGGGTGTCGACCCGTGTAAACTGAGCAAAACCTCCATCGCATTCGGAGCCGAAGTACCATGGCGGACTTTGCTCCACACCATCTGCAAAGCGGATGCAAGGCTCGATCAGAACTCTCTCGCCGATACGGCTGGCAGCGACGTCTGTCCCAACGGCAACGATCTCTCCACACACATCTGCCCCCTGGACGCGTGGAAACTCTAGAGGCTTGCCTGACCATGTCGCATCCGCATCATCGGCTTCACCTTTGGAATACCAGGCTGTGCGCGTGTTGATGTCGGTGTTGTTCACACCGGCAGCACCTACACGGATTATAACATCGTTTGGGCCCGGTGATGGAACGGGTAGATTATCGCGCAATTCGAGCATCTCAGGGCCACCATGGCCAGTCAAAACAACGCCACGCATTGTGTCGGGAAGATTCATGCGAGTCTCCGGTAGAATGTTTCTTCTACTTGCGTAAGTAGAATGAGTATTCTACTCCGTCAAGCATGAATAAAATGACGACCAAGATAGCCAGCGGATTGGAACGTGCCTTTGCCACGCGAGGGTTTGCCGAACCCAGCGTCGAAGATTTGCGAGACGCGGCTGGTGTCAGCTTGCGCACGCTCTACAAGTACGCTCCGTCGCGCGATGCCATGGTCCGATTGGCGTTGGAGCATCGGCATCAACGGTATCTGGAGCATGTATTTGGCGATCCTACCAAATCATCTAAGCAGGGCTTGAACGAAACTCTTGACCGTGTGGCAGGCTGGATGCGGGCGGAAGCAAGCCACGGCTGCTTGTTTCATGCGGCCGTAGCCTCGGCGCCTGATGATGCTATCCTTCGCGAGTTGTTAGAGCGGCACAAGGCAGAGGTTTCGCAGATGGCGGTTGCAAGAGCTGGAAGCGATTTAAGCATCAGCGACTTAATGGTGATCGTCGAGGGTTTGACCCAAGCTTGGTCCTTGACCAAAGATGCGGCGTTGACCAGCGCCAAACGACTTGCACAACTAGCTGAGATGGCACCAGTCTAGTCTGGGGCTGACCCAAAGCAGTCATTGATGCTACCCGCAGCATCGAACAGATTGGGCTCATCGCGGTCTTTCAATCGGTCGCAGCATGTTGAGCCTTAAGTAAACATGGCTCCAGCAAGGACGGCCCATACCGGACGCTCAACGCATCGCCCGGATGCTGCAGTTGCAGCCCGCATTGCTGACATTCGCCATTGGCGCAAAATCTCTCGGCAATCACTCTATGCCTTATCGGTTCGGGCCTTAGCAATTATGGCGAACGGTGCGATTGCGCGAAGAATTTCTTCGGGCAAGACTGGGCTTGAAATAATCAGGGGTGCCTGTGGATGGGAAAAAAGAAACTGCCACGAACGCCGTACCTAAACCCCCAGTTTGGTGCGGCAGTAAAAGAGTTTGGGCTTTCGTTTCTCAAGACCCAAAATGTGCTCCACCGCGGGAACAAGGGATCTGCTCGTGAAGGCGTGCTCGGCAATTTCTTTCGTCAACAACTCCCCGGACATTACTCTGTCACCGAAGGTGAGGTTGTGGATCTACAAGGTAACTCCAGTCCGCAGCTTGATCTGATGTTCTACGACTCCTTAGTAGATTTCCCTTTCCGCGCTGAGGGAGCAGATATTCTTGCGGCGGAAGCACTGTTATCGTCTATCGAAGTAAAGTCGAAGCTTACGAAGGCGGAAATAGAAAAGAGCGTGACAGCCGCTCGAAAACTGCGGAACTTGAAGCCATTCGGTCGACCATTGGCGGGCAATGCCGTAAGCCCAAGGGCCTCAAGTAAGAAGACGGCTCGTTACTTTCATTGCTTATTTGCATACGAGACAGATTTGGCGGCAAGCAACTGGCTAAAACAAGAAGCGGGTCGGTTGGCATCTGCGTGTGGTTCCGATCATGTTCTTGATTTGGTGTACGTCCTAGACCGTGGACTGATACACGTTGACGACGGGATTGGGAGGCTCGAAGACAGCGACGGGGGAGCGATCACAAACTTTTACTTTTCCATACTGAACTTCATTCAACGCGAGGCCGGAAGGCGGGAAAGAACTCCTTTCGAGCGCTACACACAACCTGCCAAGAATGCCTGGGTCAAATTCTAGCAATCACAACAGGTTGCACGAACTGAAGCCTAGCGCGACAACGAGGCAACACGGATTTGACACGCGATCCCAATCACTCGTTCGATCCTGTACGGTCCTTAGGAGACGTTCGAGCTTCTCCTTCGATGCTGCATTTGCAGCCCGCTTACCAGGCATTCGCTGCTATCGCGCGGTGTGGGCTGTATCGGAGGACCGGGCCGCGGACTTAGCCGAGCACTCAATTAGGTAATGGAATGTCAGCTTTTGACTATCCCCCTGCAATCTAACGACTTTCCAGCAAACTAGAGCCTGCTAGCTGTTGTCGTCGCAATGACGGACAAGAAAATCATCGATTTCTTGCTGGGTTGGACGTTCGCCTGCGAAGATTTCGACGTATCGGGTTCCCGAGACGGCACGATCCAACCGAGGTTCGGTGATCTTCATTGAATAGTACCCGGTTTGGGTCAGCACCGCCGTCTTCGCCCGGTAATGCGCCATGTCAGGATCAACGCCGAATTTTTGGAACACTGCCTGAACGGCCGCCACCCGCATTTCGTCCGAATTTTCGACCAACTTCTGAAGTTTCTCGTCGTTGCGGGCCCAGTTGCGGATCGCAAGATCGAGAGGCGCATCGAACAAGTCCGGATCAATCCAGCAATCGACCAAGTTGAACAACGCAGCACATAGGCTGTCTGCTGGCATCTCGCATCTTTGAACCATGATGCCTGTGTTGCGGGTCTGCCAAATCTGGATGATTTCAGCATGAAGGTCGTCCAGGTCTTTGAAATGCCAGTAAAACCCGGTCCTGGTAAGTTCAAGTTTTTTGGCTAAGGCCATGATTTTGACGGCCTCAATGCCTTCGGAAACAAACAGGTCATACGCAGCATTCAGCCAAACCTGTCGAGTGGCACGTTCACGGGATCGCGGAGGTGTTTCCATGGCTTGATTTTATTTAACTTGACATATGTGTCAATTGTGAAAATGATGTACTTGACATATGTGTCAATACTACAGCCGAACCCAGCCAGGGATACGTCATGTCCAAAGATCCGCTGCTACAGCCCTACCAACTCAAGCATCTGACGCTGCGAAATCGCATCATGACCACCTCTCATGAACCGGCCTATCCCCAGGACGGCATGCCAAAAGAGCGATATGCAGCGTACCATGCCGAACGCGCCAAGGCAGGTGTCGCGCTGGCGATGACCGCAGGGTCTGCGGCGGTCAGCAAGGACAGCCCGCCAGTCTTCAACAATATTCTCGCCTATAAAGATGAGGTCGTTCCATGGATTCAGAACCTGACAGATGCGGTGCACGAACATGGCTGCGCCGTCATGATCCAGTTGACCCATTTGGGGCGCCGTACGGGATGGAATAAAGGCGACTGGTTGCCGTCGGTGTCGTCGTCCAAGCACCGAGAGCCAGCCCACCGTTCCTTTCCCAAGCTGATCGAGGATTGGGATATTGACCGTATCATCAACGACTTCGCCGACGCGGCCGAGCGGATGCAGGCCGGTGGTATGGATGGGATTGAGCTGCAGGTATACGGCCACTTGCTGGATCAGTTTTGGTCGCCCTTGACCAACGATCTGGTGGGGCCGTACGGCGCGGACACGTTGGAAAACCGCATGCGGTTTCCGATGGATGTGCTGAGCGCAATTCGCAAACGTGTTGGATCTGCGTTTATAGTCGGCCTGAGATACACGGCGGATGAGGCACAAAAGGGTGGCATCACAGTAGAAGACGGTCTGGAAATTTCAAAACGTCTGGCGTCGTCCGGCCAAGTTGATTTTTTGAATGTCATTCGGGGTCGCATTCATACTGATCCTGCGATGACCGACATGATCCCCGTACAGGGCATGAAGAACGCCCCGCATCTCGACTTCGCAGGCGAAGTCAAAAAAGCCACGGGCATGCCAACCTTTCATGCCGCCAAGATTCCCGATGTGGCCACAGCGCGACATGCTATCCAGGCGGGGCTTTTGGACATGGTAGGCATGACCCGCGCCCACATGGCGGACCCGCACATTGTTCAGAAGATCGCAGAAGGTCGCGAAGACGATATCCGTCCCTGCGTAGGGGCCACCTATTGTCTTGATCGCATCTATCAGGCGGGTGAGGCATTGTGCATTCACAATGCTGCCACAGGTCGCGAATTGTCGATGCCGCATACCATCAGCGCGGCCAAGAACAAGAAGAAGGTCGCCATTGTCGGTGCCGGACCTGCCGGACTGGAAGCAGCACGAATTGCGGCAGAGCGTGGGCACGAGGTGATCGTCTTTGAGGCGGCATCGGATCCCGGAGGGCAAATTCGCCTGACCGCCCAGAACCCGCGACGACGAGAGATGATCAGCATAATTGATTGGCGCATGGCCCAATGTGCTGCCCGCGATGTGGCGTTTCATTTCAATGCCTGGGCCGAAGCAGACGATGTCACCACACTTGATCCGGATGTTGTGATTGTCGCGACGGGCGGCATGCCCAATACCGAGCTGTTTGAGCAACACGGCGAACAGGCCAATGTGGTTACAACGTGGGACATCATCTCAGGCGACGTCCGGCCTGCGGGTAAGGTGTTGATCTATGACGAAAGCGGCGATCACCCGGCGTTGCAAGCTGCCGAAGTTGCAGCGCTGGCAGGATCAGAGGTGGAGATCATGACGCCAGACCGTACGTTTTCGCCCGATGTAATGGCAATGAACCTGGTACCTTATATGCGCAGTTTGCAGGACAAGGATGTGACCTTTACCGTCACCCGTCGACTGCTGGATGTGGCCCGCAATGGCAACAAGATGACGGCGACCATTGGCACCGATTACAGTGATCATACCTCTCAGACCGATTATGATCAGGTCGTCGTCAACTACGGCACTCTGCCGCTGGATGATCTCTATTTTGATCTCAAACCCTTGTCGCGCAATGGCGGTGCTGTCGATCAGGATGCACTGCTGGCCGGGCGGCCCCAAACCTTGGAACGCAATCCAGATGGCGCGTTTCAACTCTTCCGCATTGGCGATGCCGTGTCTGCCCGCAACACCCATGCAGCCATCTATGATGCGCTGCGGCTGATAAAGGATATCTGAGATGCGCAGTACAAAAACCATTCATGTCGTGTCATGTCATGCCGAGGGCGAAGTCGGTGACGTGATCGTTGGCGGCGTGGCACCCGCACCTGGTGACACGCTGTGGGAGCAGCGCACATGGATCGCAAAGGATGAGACACTGCGGAATTTCGTGCTGAATGAACCGCGTGGGGGTGTGTTTCGCCATGTGAACCTATTGGTGCCACCAAAGCATCCTGATGCCCAAATGGGCTGGATCATCATGGAGCCGGAAGACACACCGCCGATGTCAGGCTCCAATTCGATCTGTGTGTCCACGGTTCTTCTGGACAGCGGGATTATCCCAATGACGGAACCTGTGACCGAGATGACATTGGAAGCCCCCGGCGGCCTTGTTCACGTCAAGGCGGACTGCCGGAATGGCAAGGCGGAACGGATCACCGTGCGCAACCTGCCATCCTTTGCGGGTGAATTGGCCGTACCACTTCACGTGCCAGGCCTGGGAGATATCAAAGTGGATACCGCCTTTGGAGGCGACAGTTTTGTCGTGGTGGATGCCGTCGCCCTTGGGTTCAGCCTTGTGGCGTCTGAGGCCAAGGCTCTGGCCGATCTGGGTGTTTCGATCACCAATGCGGCCAATGCGCAATTGTCCTTCCATCACCCCACCAACCCCGACTGGAGACACTTTTCCTTTTGCCTGTTCGCAGGCCCAATTCATCGTGAGGGTAGCCATCTGACCACTTCAGCAGCAGTAGCAATTCAACCCGGCAAAATTGACCGCTCCCCAACCGGCACGGCGGCGTCTGCCCGTATGGCGCTGTTACATGCGCGCAGCGAGATGCAGGTGGGCGAAACTTTCACCGCCCGTTCCATTATCAATTCTGAATTTCATGGTCGGATCGCCGAGACTGTCATGCTGGGTGACACACCGGCAATTGTTCCAGAAATCACTGGTCGCGCATGGATTACGGGAACCCATCAACACATGCTTGACCCCGATGATCCCTGGCCCGAAGGATATCGGCTCAGCGATACATGGCCGAACAACAAATCGGGCCTGGAGCAGCCATGAACATTCCCTATCTGTCGCATGATGACCTGGATTCACTGAACCTTTCGACCCCTCAAATTGTAGCGGCTATCGAAGCGGCGATTCGCGGTCAGGCTGAGGGCACAGTTTGGTCCGCGCCTAAGGCCGTTATCATACCGCCAAACGATCAACGCTATATGATGGCAGCTTTGGCCGCGATGGACGGGCCATCCCTGTTGGCCGTTAAAACGGTGGTTTTGAACCCAGACAACACCGCTAACGGACTGCCACAGATCAACGGTCTGGTAACAATGCTGGATAGTGTGACAGGTCTGCCTGTTGCCGTACTTGACGGAAATTGGATCACAGCGCTACGCACGGCGGGGCTCAGTGCGACGGCTGCCAAGTATATGGCAAACCCCGATGCATCAACCATCGGGTTCGTAGGATGTGGGGTTCAGGCTGCAAGCCATCTGGACGCTTTTGTGGATCTATTTCCGTTGAAACACATGGTGTTTTTTGGACGAGGGCAGGCAAATCAGGATAAGTTAGTCAAACACGCAGCGGAACGTGGCCTGACAACGCAGGCCTGTGAGACCGGCCAGGATGTCGTTGAAAGCTGTGATCTGTTAGTGACAACCGTGACCTATACCGGTGGGGCCAAACCGTTCCTCGACGCTGCTGGAATGCGCCCCGGTTCGTTCGCAGCTATTGTGGATCTTGCCGCCCCTTGGAAGCGGGACAGTTTTGCGGGATTGGATCACGTCATTATAGATGATCTTGAACAAGAGGCGGCCCTTTCAAACAAGCTGTGTGACCCGTCGCTAATCCATGGTGATCTATCACAGATGGTTCTTGGCAATATCCCGGGGCGACATGGTCCAAAGGATAAAACGGCCTTTGTATTCCGTGGTCACGCACTTGGTGATCTAGCGCTATCAGCCCTCGCAGTAGAAGCTCACAATTCATCCTGACAATCATGCTTAGGCTGGCCAAGTTTTTTCTAATCTTCAAGATAAGCGGGCATTCGCTGCGCTACAGAAAAATGTAATTCGGGCTCAGTGCCGACCTCGGAGGCTGCGCAGCATCCTGACCAAATCCATGCCGCAATCCGTCGCGCACGGCCCTATGTATGTACCGGCTGCTGTTCGCAATTGATTTCTTCGCACGTTCTCGGAAGTCGCTCATATGTATCCGGCCTACTGATCGACACGCGGGTCGTGGCCTTGTTGGGGTTACGCTCGCACCGTGATCTCATTAGCGGACAGGTCGTTGTCGACCATTTGGGCCGTCAGATTCTGGGGGCGTAGTTTTTCCGTTCCATGCTTTCGATCTATCGCGAACTCCTTTGGGTCGCTTCGGCTCAGACGCCGATGGCAACCTCGTCTCTTGGCGCATCAAACGCCGTTTTGTGTCTTAGAATGCTCCAGGCCATGCGTGCGAGTTTGTTGGCAAGGGCGACGGCAGCCTTGTTGCGATGCATGCGTTCGGAAGCGCGTGCCAGCCATTCACCAAAGCTGAAGTCGGGCCAACGATGCGGTCGCATCATGATGATCTTCGCCGCCTGAACGAAAAGCATCCTTAGATACCTGCTTCCCCGCTTGGAGATGCGCCCCAACACGGTTCGACCGCCGGTGCTGTATTGTCGAGGCACCAAACCGACCCAGGCCGCGAAGTCACGACCGCGATCGAACGCCTCTC
>NZ_JBNBLH010000021.1:0-36697 GCF_049830555.1 Roseobacter sp. EG26 | reverse complement strand
ACGTGGCCGACAACTACATTCTGCTGATCATCGACAATGGCTCTTACGGCTCCACTGGCGATCAACCGACCTATGCAGGCAAGAAAACCAAGCTGGAAAATGTCGCAAAAGCATGTGGTTGCGAGAATGTCGTCACCTGCAAGGCGGAAGAGACCGGGGCCGCGCTGCAAGCGGCCATCGACAGCAAGGAGATGACCGTGATCGTCAGCAAATGCGACAGCGGCAACATCAAGCTGCCGGTGATCACGATGGATCCGGTGGTGATCCGTGATCGGTTCATGAAGGCGGTTCAGGCCTGAGCCGATGCCCGCCGCCGCCCATATCCACTCCGCAGCAGACGCCCGCCGCCTCGCCCGCAGGCGCCTGCCGTGGATGGTCTTCGACTACATCGATGGTGCTGCGGGGGGGGAAGTCGGACAACACCACGCGGCGCTAATATTGGATTATCGAAAGATACGGGCCGAACCCGGCAATGCCAACTAGCAGATCCGGGCCGACCTGTATGATGGGTTTTGTCACCGCTCGATCACGCCAACAATGCGTTTGGCAATTTCGCGGCTTGCTTTTTGCGACGGGTGAATCCGATCGCCCGAGTGAAAGGATCTGTCACCATATGGCACGAGATCCCGCAGCGAAACAAAATGCACTCCGCCATCGGCCTGGGCCATCCGCGAAATCCTGCGTTCCAACTCATTGCCCTCATCCCGGCAATGTTCGATGATCGACCCGACACCGGGGCTTCGCAGATACCCTACGTATATCACTTGCGCGCCGGTTCTCCGCAGACTGCTTACGAGATTGGCGATTTCGCCATTACGCCCGTTCTCACTGATCATCTTATTCATACGACGATCACAGCGGCTGCACCCACAGCCGAGCCATAGGTCATTGCCGCCGCCGTTAATGATGATCCAATCCCAGTTCCCGGGCGCATACTGCTTGGCAATATTCAGCCCCATCGCCCCGGTAATGGGAAGATTGTAGATCATTCTGGCCCCGACAACGGAGCGATCAATCACCGGCTCGTTGAGTATTTGCTCCACGTTGTCGGAAATGCCGCTATCGCTCCCGGCGTGCCAGGCCATCATGGAATCGCCCATCG
Organism: Roseobacter sp. EG26; assembly: GCF_049830555.1. Taxonomy (NCBI): domain Bacteria; kingdom Pseudomonadati; phylum Pseudomonadota; class Alphaproteobacteria; order Rhodobacterales; family Roseobacteraceae; genus Roseobacter; species Roseobacter sp. EG26. The sequence continues at coordinate 35,595 of NZ_JBNBLH010000021.1, read as the reverse complement.
CAAGAATACGAGGCGACTGATTTACCGGGACCGTTTCCCCGCACCCCATCAGCACCACCGCAATCAAACTCATTTGAAGAAGAAGGAATTTCATTGTCCCAATACACCCCAATCGTATTTTCACCATCGCAGCGACGTCAGCCGCAGCGTCCCAAGCGACAAGTTACCCACCACTATGTGAAAAGCCGTTAATGTCGCCGGAAACATCTCAACGACTTTCTTCAAATCAGCTTAAAAATACGTGTGAGCGGTGAACGAGCTGGCGCGAAGCTCAGGCCGGTTGATCCCATTGAACTGATTTCATCAATGTTGAACGTGCGTGTTCAAGATGTTCGTCGAATCTCAACTGTGCCTCGGAGAAATTCTCCTTTGCGACGGCCTCAATGACGGCCAGATGCTGTTGAGCGGCATAGTAATTTCGCTCTCGTTCACCCTTTTTGTTCCAGCGATAGTGGTAATGGAACACAACCGACACGAGGCCAAAGAAATCATCCGCGAAGCGATTGCCCAGCTGGTCCACCCAAACCCGATGAAATTGCTCATCCAACCGCGGAAAATCGCGATAGGCTGTATCGATATGCGCCATGATCCGACGGTGTTCTGGTTCCAGCGCGCGCAACGCCTGATGACCCGCGCTCTGAGACCCGGCTTTCAAAAATCCCTCGAACGCCCTGCGTTCGAACATCTCTCGCACATCAAAAAGCTCTGCTGCGAATTCACGAGTGAAGCCGCGCAACACCCAAGCCCGGTTTGGTTTCTTCTCAATCAGCCCAAATCGTGAAAACCGGATTAATAGCTCACGGACCACAGATGTACTGGCACCAAATGCGCGCACCAGATCGGATTCCCGCACAAGAGTTCCCGGTTTCAAGTTGCCTCCGAGCACGTATTCCATGAATTTGCTCTGGACCCGTTCACTGGTCGAGGTCGTTTCTTCCGCCGGGAAAAAATCCCGTTTCAACGGTTCGCGCAGGACCACCTTTTTGCGCCCTAACCAAGAAATGACGCCTGCGGTGTTTAGTTGAGTCAGCACGGCTCGCACGGTCGTGCGACTTGTTCCCCACCTTTGTGAAAGCTCAGATTCTGTTGGCAGAGTGGCCCCTACGCCATTTTTTGCGATCAGATCGAGAGCACGATTAAAGGTCTCCTTATAGGTACTCTTATCCCGCGACATCTGATCTCAAAACTCAATCTCCCGGATCATCTAATCACATTACATAAAAAATCACACGGTTAATCCCGCCTAGACAGATCAGGCTGAAAACCGACATTGATACCTCCAGAATCCACCTAAGTTGCTGTTATTTATGGGCCATGGAATCGCGTGAGCTTCGTTAGATAGTTGAAATCGCTGATTTGCTTACACAGGGTTTTTAGGGATGTTCGAGAATTTCATCGCCAGTGGCACGATTATGTTATCGATAACACTTGACAGATGTTATCGGTAACGTATTCTGCGTTCAACGGAGGGCATCCAGAAATTGCGCATGGGCAGCAGGTCCCTAGAGGGTCTCTTGCCACACAGATGCGGATCATATCTGGATGAACATCAGATGGCGCCAGAGGGGGAAAGAATGGCATCACAAAAACCCATCATTGCAATGCGAGGAATCGTAAAGCGATTTGGCGGCGTCGTTGCACTGGATAACGTCGATCTCGACGCCTATCCCGGTGAGGTCTTGGCCATCGTTGGCGACAACGGTGCAGGAAAATCCACCCTCATCAAAGTCCTAACCGGGGTCTACCAGCCCACGGAAGGCTCAATCAAGCTCGACGACAAACCCTTCCAGATGGCCAGCCATTCCGATGCAATCGAGAATGGCATTGACGCAGTTTACCAGAATTTGGCTATCGCCGACCACCTGACGCCCGCCGAAAACCTGTTTCTGGGCGCCGAGCTAACGAAGTCTGTTGCCGGTTTCACCGCGCTCGACAATCGACGCATGAAAGAGGAAGCCACCCGCGTTCTGAAGGATCGGTTGGGTGTTCAGCTCAAAAGCATGGATGTTGCGACCGAGAGCCTCTCGGGTGGGCAACGTCAAGCTGTCGCCATTGCGCGCGCGGTGCGACATGACGATTTGCGCGTGCTGGTCATGGATGAACCCACTGCCGCCTTGGGGCCGCAGGAAACGGCGCGCACGCTTGAATTGATCAAGGTGCTGAAGGCGCAGGGTCTCGCGATCATCGTCATTTCCCACTCACTGGATGATGTGTTTGAAGTATCTGACCGCATCCATGTCCAGCGCCGGGGCCAATGCGCGGGCGTCGTCAAAACCTCAGAAACCACCAACGAAGAAGTGCTGGGCATGATTGTTGGCACCAAGACCGCAGCATAGGGGCAGAACCAATGGCATCCAGCGAAACCGCGATCGAACAGCCGAGCTTTTCGGAAAAGATCGAACCCTACATCAGCTTTCTTGGGCCCATGGCGATGATCCTCGCGATCATCCTGTTCATGGGCGTCGCAGAGCCTGCGCGTTATTTCCGTGTCTCGAACATGACACAGATACTGCTCGATGCAGCGCTCTATATGCCCATGGCAATGGCAATGACATTTGTCATCACACAACGCGGTATCGATTTGTCTATCGGATCGGTTGCCGCGCTTTCGTCCATCATTATGGCCTTTCTGATCAAGCAATATGGTTTCCCGGCCTGGTCGGCAGCGCTGATCGCCTTGTGCCTCGGTGCTTTGATGGGTTTGATCAATGGATTGGTCATCACCAAGTTCAAGGTGCCCGACCTCATTGGCACCCTTGCAATGGATCTGGTCTATCGAGGCTTTGCGCTTGTCATTGCCAAGGGGCTTGTTCTTGCGCGGTTCCCCGATCTGATCACAGAGATCGGGCGTGGCCAGTCTCTGGTCTTCCTGCCGACACCTGTCGTCATTGGCCTCATTACGTTGGCAATTGGCTACTTCATGCTGAAATCTACTCATTTCGGACGGTATACCATCTCTATCGGCTCTAACCCTGAGGCGAGCGAAATGACAGGCATCGCGGTCGACCGGCACCGGGTCTACGCCTATGTGCTGATGGGGACGATGGCCGCATTGGCCGGTATCATGCTTACCGGTAAGCTGAATGCCATTCAGGCGACATCCGCCCCCTATTTCAACCTGCATGTCATCGCCGCCGTTGTCGTGGGAGGGACATCCCTGTTCGGGGGGCGCGCCTCGATTGTCGGCTCGCTGGCCGGTGTCTTGCTGCTGTCGATGATGATCAACGCGCTTGTCACCCTGCGCATTGAATTCTTCTGGCAATCGGTGGCGTCAGGCGTCGTCATCATCTTGTCGGTAGCGCTTTACACCTGGCTGCAGAAAAAGGATCGCGATGGCTCAGGCGGCTTGGCCGCCGCGCTCAGCAACCCTGACAATCGCAAGCTGCTGAAAATGACGGTTTGGATCATGGGGGCCCTGATCGTGCTCAGCATCATTAGTCTGATCTTTGGCGGCCCGGCCAACCCAAGCGGCTAAATCATTCATCGAGCGGCTATCGCTCACTTCTGGGAGGAACTTAAATGACAACATTCAAAACACCGTTGGTCGCAGCACTGCTTGCCACCACAACGGCGCTGGCAGCCGGCGCGGCGGATTTGCCGCTCAAGGAGCTGCCCGGCATTGCTGACAGGGATCACTGGCTGCCCGGCGAGGTCAATCAGGACGGTGCCCTCGAAGCGCTGCAAGCCGCTACTGGTGAAGCTGCGATCCCCTACAGCGGCACACAGGAAAATCCGATCCAGATCGCGCTGATCTACCCTTCCGCGGATGTATCAGATTTTTGGGCACGGAACTATCTGGCTCTGACCAAGCGGCTGGACCAACTGGGCATCAAGTATGAAACCCGCGAATTCGCCTCTCGTCAGGTCGAGCACTCATTGCAGGCAACCTATGCAAGCCAGGTGGATCAGGATGCTGATCTCTATGACTTCGTGATCTTCGGTCCCTCCGAACTTGCAACCCAAGCCGACAACATTGACAAGCTTTCAGCCAATCCTGATCTGACAACCTTTGTCTGGGCCTTTCACACACCGCTGAAGTATCTCAAAACGCAACCTGCCGGTTGGTTTGATTTCTCATCCGCCTACGGGGCCCTCAAGATCTGTGACTACATGGTCGAGCGTCTGGGCAAGGATGTGACCTACGCCATGAACCGGGGTATCCCCGGGATCACCGACAACCAGCGTTCGGGTGATTTCAAGGATTGCGTCGCAGAAAAAGGGAACTGGAACGTTGTTTACGAACACTACGGTGAGTATCAGCGCGAAGGCGGCTTTGAGGGGACGCAATTGATCTTGCAGGCCTATCCGGAAGCGAAAGTCATCCACAACGCTAACACCGCCATGTCTATGGGATCGGTCGAAGCGCAGCTGTCCATTGGCAAAGAGAAAGAGATTTTCTCCACCGGATGGGGCGGCACCGGCCTTGAGCTTGATGCCATTCGCCGTGGGGAGCTTGACGCGACGCCCATGCGGATGGGCGATGACGTCGGCGCGGCAACGGCAGAGGCCATCAAGGCTCACCTTGAAGGACGCCAAGAGGAGTTACCGCTGGTGTTCCTGGGTCGCATCACCGTCGCCCATGACAACATGAGCATCGAAGAAATCGACAACCTGGAAAAAGAAGCCTTCCGCTTCTCCGGTGTCGGCGCCCTGGAGCGCTAGATACAGCAGCAAAGACCGGTTCCTTGAACCCTGTGAGCCTGCTCCTGAAAGGGAGCAGGCTCATTTATTTGCAGATGGGTCGCGTTTGGTTTGATCGACAGACCCTCATTCAGTCTGACTGATTGTTATCAAACGGGCATGGCGTTTCAAAGAACGCTGAAAGCAGCGTGGTTGACGCATCAATATCAGCGCGTGCGCAGGCTTCTCTGACCGAATGCATCGCAAAGATCGGCACACCGATATCGACAGACCGCACTGCAAGCGCCGTCGACGAATGCGGGCCCAACGATCCGCCCTGCCCACGATCCGCACGGTAGGTGAAGCTCTGCATGTTGATGCCACTCTCACCCGCCAGCATCTTCAGATGCGCCATCAGATGCGCATTATAAGAATAATTGCCCCGTATCCCGTATTTTGCCACGGGACCGGACCCCGAGATCGGCGACTCCTGGCTGTCAAACAGTTCCGGTGAAAGCGGGTGAAGAGCGTGCGCCACATCCAGTGATATCTGCGCCGACTTACCGATCATCTCATCAAGGTTATCGCCGCCAATTCCCGCGAGAACCTTTTCAAAAAGCGGTGATTTGGCGCCAAGCCATGTGCCGCTGCCAATTTCCTCAGCGTCGAAAAGCGCCACGACCGGTATGCACATGCCACCGGTCCAATCCCGAGACGTTAGCGCTGAAATCGCGGCAAAGCAGGATATCAGATTGTCCAATCGTGCGCCGCTCACAAACGCGTCTTCTTTCCCAACCGTCGATGACTTTGCCGTGTCGTAGAGAAACAAGTCGTGCTCCAGCGGCACGCCCTGCTGGCCAGTGCCCGCCAACAGCGTTTCCCAGAAAGCTTCGGGGGTCAACGCGTCGCCGGTATCGAACAGGCAGTGGAGGTCTGTCTGCGCATTTGGTTCCGCCTTGCCCGCATTCATATGGGTCGGCACCCCAAGGGTTCGGCACTTCAGCGTTGAATGGATGAGCTTTGCTGCAACCGAATTTTCCTCTTTGAAATAGGCCAGACCGGCGATGCCCAGATCACGATCCATCCAGCTCGCCAAATTTGGCCCGTCATAAGGATGAACCGCCAGAAAATGGCATCCCATTTTCGAGAAATACCCCTCTGATTTGATTTTCAGCGACGGAAAATCCGTATGCGCAGAGACAATATGGAATGCATCTGCCTCCCGGTTGTCTGGCACAACCCAGGCGAAGACCGTTTTGCCCCCACGTACGGTGAAATACCGACCAGGTGCCTGTTCCGCGGAATTCGCAACTTCAGAGAACCCGGCGGATTCCAACCAGTCGCACACAGCCCGTGTAGAATGATAGGGGGTTACGGATTTATCCAGAAACTCATGCAGATTCATTTGCCATCTTTCTTGGTGTCAACTCGAAACGTGGTCGCGCCAATCTCTTAGGTCACGGGATCTTCGATCTCAAAACGTTCCAGAAAAGCTTTATACGCCAGATAAGTGGTTTGCAGATCAGCCACCGCCATGACCTCGTAAGGGCTGTGCATGCTGAGGATTGGCGGCCCCATGTCAAAGACCTGAACCCCTTGGCGCGCAAAATGCATTGCCACGGTACCACCGCCTCCAAAATCAACTTTGCCCAGTTCCCCCGGCTGCCACGGCAAATCATCCTTGATCATGATATTGCGCATCTGACTGACCAGCGAGCTATCGGCCTCACTGGCCATGCGCTTCCCCCGCGATCCCGTGTATTTTGCGATACAAACGCCCTTGCCCAAATGCCCGCTGTTGCGCTCGTCTGTTGGTCCCGGCCAGGACGGATCAAGCGCTACATTCACGTCGCCGCTCAACATCACGGAATTCGAAATGACTTTACGCAGCAGGAAATAATCTTTTTCATCAAAGGCTTCAAACACCTCGAAAAGGAACCGCTCAAGGATGTTGGAATCTGCACCATGAACACCCTGCGATCCCACCTCCTCGCGGTCGGTGAAAATGAACGCACAGTTCTGACCCGCTTTCTGCATCTCCAGAAAAGCCTTGAGTGAGGCGAACGTGCAGGCGCGATTGTCATGACCGTAGGCACCGATCATTTTCTTTTCAAAGCCGATAAACCGCGGTTGCATGGCCGGCACCGCCTCGAATTCGCCTGTGACAAAGTCACCGGCTTCCAGGCCCAATGCCGCCAGCATCCCTTCCGCAAAAGATTTCTTGTCCTTCGGCGTGTCGGGATCGGCCAAACCGGCGATCACGTTGAGATGCTCCGCAGAGATTTGCGAGCTATTGGTCGCCCCGCCATCCGGTTGATGCCCCAGATGAGGCGCCAGATCACTGATGGTGAACACCGGATCATCCGCCTGTCGACCGATCCTTACCGCAAAACGCGCACCCGACTTTGATCGCCCCCGACCGTGTAGCTCGAGCGGGATACCCACCCAATGGTGCTTTTTGATACCGCCATAGTACCGGGTTTGTAACGTGCCCACCCCAAATTTCTCCTCGGGCGGCGCAGGTTTCAAGTCAAGGCGCGGGCTGTCCACATGGGAGCCAAGAATTTTCAAACCATCGCCGATTTTCGAGAAATCAGAGATGGAGAAAAGCACACCGCACCGATCATTGAACCGCAAGGACAGTCGTAGCGCGCCTTTGTCATGCGCCTGTCCCTTTTCGAGAAAGCCCTGCGCCAGTGCCTCTTCATGAATGAAGTCACAAACCTCTACGCCCGTTTTGCACCTCCCAAGGAATTCGACGTACTGACGTGCCAGTTCCTGCTCATCGGGTCCCGTAGGGGCACCACTTGCGCCTTGTTTCTTAGCCAACTTTCAAACCTCCAAAGGGATGTGCGATGCACCATCCGTCGCTCGATGAAGCCATAGTACGGGTTTGAACAGCAATGTGTATCCCATCCGACGCCTTATTATCGAGACCGGGGCGAACCCGCCAGAACTGGCCGCAGCCGCGTGCATCAAATAGGCGCCAGTTCACATAAACCCACAATTCTATCTTGCCACCGACTCACGGCGCGGTAGCGTGCGGTATGGATCTTACAGTGCGCTATCTCTCCCACCCGCAGGTCTTGATTGAACCGCACAAGGACATCGACAAATGGTCCCTCAACGAGTTGGGCCTTCAAAGGGTGCGCCAACTGGCGGAGCGTGATGTTCTGACCGGCACCACCCGTATCGTCAGCAGCGCCGAAACCAAGGCGGTCGAGACGGCACAGCCATTGGCTGCCGCTTTGGGTCTGACAGTTGAGGTGCGTCCACGGATGCATGAAAATGACCGGAGCGCGACGGGATTCTTACCGTCAGATAGGTTCGAGGCCGTGGCCGACCGTTTTTTTAACAATCCGGCACAAAGCATTCGTGGATGGGAAACAGCAAACCACGCACAGCAGCGCATTGTTGATGAGGTAAATGCGGTTTTGGAAGGCCCCATCATGGGTGACCTCCTTCTCGTCGGACACGGCGCTGTCGGAACTCTATTATATTGCGCTCTGAGCGGGCGCGAGATTGACAGGAAGCATGACCAACCCAATGGCGGCGGGTGCTTTTTTTCATTTTCAACGTTGGATCGGAGACCACGCGCGACCTGGCAGCCCATGGAGCAAATGTGCTGAAGGGCAGCGTGGGACGCACGGATTTGAAGCGGCTGGACAGACTTCGCGACACCTGCGAGGTAAGGGTCTTCATTGACTTAAGAACAAGGTGGTTTCATGGATAATCGCAGCGACGCGGCGGTCGATATTGCAAGAAGCGGCGGGGCGCTTGCGCTCGATTATTTTCGGCGGCTGGGCAGCCTGGTCATCGAAGATAAGGGACCTCAGGATTTTGTGTCCGAGGCCGATAAAGCCGTTGAGGTCCATGTCCGCAAGATGATCGAGGAAGCCTTTCCTGCGGATGGTATCGTGGGGGAGGAAGACGCACCTAAACCTTCCAGATCGGGCTACACTTGGGTAATCGATCCGATTGATGGCACAACGAATTTCATCTCGGCCATCCCGGCATGGACAGTGGTCATCGCCGTGGTAAAGGACGATCAAACCCAGATTGGCGTCACCTGTGATCCGATCCATGAGGAAATGTACCTGGCGATCCGCGACGCGGGTGCCTGGTTGAATGATGAGAGACTGGTTTGCCCCGAAAATACAGCAATGACGCGCGGCAGTATTGGTACCGGATTTTCTAACCGCATCAACAAATCGGCCTCTGTCCGGGTAATTGAGTCCGTTCTGACCGAGGGCGGCATCTTTCATCGCAATGCCTCCGGCGCTCTCTCGCTCGCCTACGTGGCTGCGGGGCGGTTAATCGGTTATGTCGAAGAGCATATGAACGCCTGGGACTGTCTTGCCGGGCAACTGCTGGTTCAGGAAGCCGGAGGGTGTATTGAAGAGCAAAGCGCGAATGACATGATGACAAACGGGGGGCGCGTCGTCGTGGGAAGCAGGGGCGTTTTCAAAGATCTGGTGCGAATTGCTGATGCAGCTTATCAAAGCTAGGTAGTGTACACGTCGAGCCGTCTTGCAGGTGGCAAGGCGTTGGGGTTTGCAAAGTTGGCGCGTTGACTTTGCAAAATCATATGGAGACAAAACCTATTGAAAGCAAACAAGTTTCTATCTCGGTGGTTCGTCAGCTGGCAGCAAGACCGGGCCAATCGCATCCAACCCCACGATCACGCTTTCCCCAACACCCAACGGTGCATCCACATTTTCGCTAACGGCAAAAATCTGTCCAAATCCAGCATTCAACGTATATTCCATACGACTGCCGACATATGTCGCTTTTGAAATTTCCATGTGCATGCCCGCCTCTGCACCCAGCTTCAAGCGTGTGGGCCTTACAGCCAGCATTGCCGCCCCCTGCCCCAAGCCGCGCGCGGGCAATGAATGGATGAAATCGTCAACGCGGATACTTGCGGTTTCTCCGGTCACATTTGTGATTTCGCACGGGATGATATTCGCCTCACCGATAAAGTCTGCGACAAACCGATCTGCCGGTGCGTCATATAATTGCCGAGGTGTCCCGATCTGCGCGATACCTGCGTTGCGCATAACGACAATCTCGTCAGATACCGCCAGGGCCTCTTCCTGATCGTGGGTGACATAGACGACCGTCAATCCAAGATTCTGCTGGATTTCGCGGATCTCTTCACGCACCTGACGCCGTAGTTTGGCATCCAGATTGGAGAGCGGTTCGTCAAAGAGCAACACCTGAGGCTCCAGCACCAATGCGCGGGCCACGGCGACACGTTGCTGTTGCCCCCCCGAAAGCTCGGAAGGCAGCCGATCCCCATATCCCTTCAAACCCACCAGATCGAGCCCCTGGGCGGCCCGGTCGCGTGTTTCCGATTTGTCGAACCCGGAAAACCCCAGCCCGTAGGAGACATTCTCCATCACCGTCATATGCGGAAAGAGCGCGTAGGATTGAAACACCATCGACACATCGCGATCGGTCGCAGGCAACAGGGTGACGTCGCGATCCCCAATATGAATGGAACCCTTTGAGGCCATTTCCAGACCGGCGATCATACGCAGTGTTGTTGTTTTGCCGCAGCCCGACGGGCCCAGCAAGGTCACCAGTTTGCCCGCTTCAATCTCCAGATTGATATCATCGACGGCCACAACGTCCTTGCCATAGATTTTGGTGACGCTGCGAAAACTGACCGGCGCGGCTTTGGAATTGATACTCATATCCGTGCGTCCTTATACATTGGTGCGCGATTGGGTCATGCGTCGCCCGATTTCCGTGCGTCCGACAATCACCTGCATGAGGGCCACGACGCTGAGCATCACGAAGATCAGAGTTGTGGAATAGGCAATCGCCAGCCCGTAATCGTTATTCTCCACCCGCCCGATGATGTAGCTGGTCGCCATGTCGTATTCCGCCGAGACCAGAAAAATCACTGCCGAAATGGCCGTCATCGCACGCACAAAGCTATAGACCAACGCGGCCAGGATCGCCGGTCGCAGAAGCGGCAGGATAATCCGGCGGAAGGTCTCCCAGGAATTTGCCCCCAACGTCAGGGACGACTCGTCGAGCGATTTGTCCAATTGCGACATGGAAGCGATGCCCGCCCTTACACCGACAGGCATGTTCCGGAAGATGAAGCTGACCACAAGAATGATGCCGGTTCCGGTGATCTCAATCGGCGGAACATTGAAGGCCAGAATGTAGCTGACACCGATCACCGTGCCGGGAATGGCAAAGCTGAGCATGGTGCCAAATTCGAATGCGTTTTTGCCCGCGAATGTCTGGCGCGTCAGAAGATAAGCGGTGATCAGGCCGACGATGGCCGTGAGCGGTGCGGCGATCGCGGCGATTTTCAGTGTCGTCCAGAAACTGTCCCACGCAGCGCCCGACCAGCGGATGCCGCCCTCCTCCAGACGGAACGAAAATGCGGTGATGTAGTGTTTGAATGTGAGCGTGTTATTGACACCCCAAAGCTCTACAACCGAGCCATAGAAGATCATCAGGTAGACAACCGCTGTGAAACCGGCCCAGATCATGGCGAGCGTCAGAACCGGCAAGGACAAGGCCCGCGGCATATGGGGATGCACCCCGCTATCACCCTTGCCGGAAACGGTTGTGTAGCTCTTTTTGCCCAACCAGAAACGTTGCGCGTAAAACGCACCCAGCGTGAAACACAGTAGCACCATCGCCAGAACGGCCGCCTTGCCCTGATCATATTGTGCGCCAACGATGGCAAAAAAGATCTCCGTCGAGAGCACATCGAAGTTTCCTCCCAGTACCAGCGGGTTGCCGAAATCGGCCATGCTTTCGATGAAACCGAGTAGAAAGGCATTGGCCAGCCCCGGACGCATCAGCGGCAAGGAGACGGTTTTGAAGACCTGCCACTTGCTGGCGCGCAGCGTTTGCGCTGCCTCTTCCATTGACGGCGAAACACCTTCGACCACACCGATGAGCACCAGAAACGCGATGGGTGTGAACGCCAGCGTCTGGGCGATCAGCACCCCCGGCAGGCCATATAGCCACCGCGTCGGCTGAATGCCGAACGCATCGGAGAAAAATACGGTGACGGACCCCGACAGCCCAAAGAGCAGAATAAGCGCAAGGCCAATCACGAAGGGTGGCGTGATGATCGGCAGGACCGTCAGCGCCCGCAAGGCGCGTTTGTAGCGAAAGCCAGACCGGGTCACCACCAATGCGAAAATGAGGCCCAGCACCGTTGTGATCAGCCCGACAAGTACCGCAAGGAACAGCGAATTCCACGCCACGCCGCAGCGCCCGCCCGAGAGGCACCCCAATCCCCAAAGACGGTCATCAAAAAACTTGGCGGCAAAGACGCTGGCGGAATAGCCGCCCTCTTCCGTGATGAATGCGGCGGTCAACATCTTGGCGATCGGGAAGAAAACAAATGCGGTGACAATCACGATGACGCCGCCGATTGCACTGACGACAAAGACATCGCCATTGATCGCGCCGCGCGCAGCAATGCCTTGCGTAAATAGAAACAGAAAAGCCGAGGCACAGATCAGCGCGCCATATCCCATCCCAAACTGACGGTCGCCCAGATCGCCAAAGACCGCTTCGGCCCAGTCGAAGTTCCAGCCGCGGATACCGATGCTGAAGCCCTGAACAATCAACCAGCCAAAGCCGAAAGCCCCTGCAAGGATCAGCACCTTGGCGTAAAGCGGATCGGTTTTTCGCCTTTTGACCACCCAGAGCGGTGCCAGAAGCGCCAAAACCATTGGTGCCAGCCACAGTTTTTCGCCCTGGCCGATCAGAAACGCGGCAGGCGCGTAATCTGCATCAAGTGGGTAGCCATCTACCAACCATTCAAACGCAAAAAATTCCTCCACCCCGTACCAGGGGAGGAGGAAGAAACCGACCCATCCGGCAATGATCCAGAAGATCAGGACCGGATGAGTTGTTTTTTCAGATGCCAGCTGGCGCATATTTATTGCGGCAGAACAGACACCTCATCATCCCACTTCTTCAGCAAACGCTTGCGCTCATCGGACGACCCGTATTTCTTGAAATCGTAGTCAATCAAGGTGATCTGGGACATATCCGGCGCGGAGGCGGATGTTTCAGCTCCCTTGTTAGACGGCACCTGGAACGCATTAACCTGCAGCGCGAGGTTTTGCGCTTCAGCACTTAGCGCCCAATCATAGAACTTTTTAGCTTCGTCCATGTTACGCGCACCGTCGATGATCGACATGGATCCGATCTCGTAGCCTGTCCCCTCACAGGGTGCCACGACCTTGACCGGGAAGCCCGACACAGCCTGTTTGACAGCGTCATGCATGAACACGATGCCAATGGTGTTCTCGCCGCGTCCGGCCGCTTTGATTGGGGCGGATCCGGATTTCGTGTATTGGTTGACGTTGGTATGCAGGCCTTTCATGAAATCAAAGCCTTCATCTTCTCCAAAGAGCTGCATCATGGTGGCCAATGTTGTGTAGGCCGTACCGGACGAATTGGGGTTCGCCATCTGAACATGGCCTTTATATTCAGGCTTGAGCAGATCCTTCCAGCAGGCTGGTTCCGGCAGATTGTTCGCCGCCAGCAAATCGGCGTTGTAGCCGTAACCCAAGGCGCCGGAATAAATCCCAATGGTTTTATTGCCGGCACTTTCGGCCTGTGAGATCGCCCAAGGATGCAGTTGGTCCCGCATTGGTGACAGGTATTCCGCGGTCAGCCCTTCCTCAGCGGCCTGAAGATGCGGGTCACCCGTGCCGCCCCACCAGACATCGCCCTTTGGGTTGGCGCTCTCCGCCTTGATTTGCGCAAAGGTTTCGCCTGACGATTTGCGCGTCATTGCCACGTCTATGCCCGTGGCATCCTGAAAACTGTTGGCCATCAACTGGCACCAGTCCTCTTGCGCGGAACAATAGAATGTCAGTTTATCCGCTTGCGCGGCACCGGCTGCGGCAACCAGTGCAAGCGCGGATGCACCGCACAGTATCTTTAATGAAGTCATGTAATCCCTCCCAGAACCATCTGCTTTGTAACAGTTTTGTAAAACAAGCCTAGAAAGGGAATTCTGTTCTTGCAAATGAATTCGCGCCCCAAGGTGACCCGGCGCCCCCCTTTTGAAGCGATCTGGAATGCCGCGCATGGGGTCCGGCCTTCGCAAAGGATCACAGCGGGGTCGACAAATGGTTGGACAACTGCAACCAGAGGTTTAGGCTAAACCGTCAGAAAGCTGCATTGGCACCTGGATATTGCGAGCGTTTGATAATGTTGAAACCCCTCCTGATCGCTTGGTTGTTTACAGTATCCACCGGCTATATTTCAGCCATGTATTTCATGGCCGATATGCTCCAAACGAGCAAAAGCAACGCACAACAGGAACACCGTGCCCGGCTTGACCCCACGGCTGATGAAACCGGCCGCACGGGCGTTGATGCGCGCGCACTGGACGGCATCGATCATTCCGAGCAAATCTCCGTCGAAACAGGTATTTACGTCGACCGTATCCCACGTCTGTCGATGCCGGATACCAATTGGACCGTTGATTTCTACCTATGGTTTCGATGGTCAGATCGCGAAATCTCGCCCGGGCAAAATTTCCATGTCATAGATGGTGAGATTCTCAAAAAGGAACTCAAGACGCGCTATGACGATAGCGTGACACGTTACGAACTCTATCGTGTCACGGCGCGCATTTCCAAGTTTTTCAATGTTGCCAGGTTTCCGCGGGATGACCATTTGCTGGCGCTTCGCATCGAAGACGCGCAAAACCAGATTGGGAAAATGATCTTTGTGCCCGATGTCAGCGGCAGCGCGGTCAGTTCCCGAGTTAAGATTCCGGGCTACGAAATCTACGACAGCACAATCGTCCAGAAACCGCATTCATACAAAACCAGAAGAGGCGATCCGCGCCTCGCAGAAGGCTACCAGGCGACCTACTCGCAACTCGTCTACGGGATCGCGATAAAAGAGCCCGGTTGGGCACTCTACATCAAGATGTTCCTCGGAACATTCGCCTCCGTGGCCATTTGCCTTTTGTCATTTCTTATTGGCCCCGCACATACCGGGCCTCGCTTTTCGGTCAGTATCGGTGCCTTCTTCGCGGCGATCGCAAGCACCTATGTGGTGTCGCGCCTTATCCCCAAAACCGGCACTGTCGGCTTAACCGATTTCGTGACAGGTGCTTCGTTGGTGACAATTTTTCTCGCGGTCCTGACCTCTACGATGACGCTGAAAATTGGCGAGGTGACCGGCGGGGCGCCGTTGCAACGGCGTTTTGACATCGCCGCACTGCTGGTTTTCCTGATCGGCTACATCTCATTGAACATCGTGATCGCGCAAGCGGCCTCAATCTGATCGCCCACATGGGTATTTCAGGCTGGTTTTCCCGATCACGCAAATTTGGGTGGCCACGATTGCTCGATGCTCACTTTTGGAGAATCCAGGGAACGGTTGTCAGATCGCGTTTTCTCGGTGCAGGAAAGATCGCGCATACTTTGAAAACCGGGACGAAGGCACCGGCACGATGGTTTCAAGATAATTGTCCGGCACCTCGAAGGGTGCCTTGATCTCAACCACCTCCTCCAGATCGCGGAACTGCCTAGCGCTGCCACTGTAGCGGTATCGAATATCGCTATCGAAGGTTATTCTAAGGTCTTCGTAATTGAAGTAGGATCGCCGGTATTCGATGCAAACTGAGGGAATTAGGTTTCCATAAGACTGATCCACGATGCCATTTCTTATGAAATTAGCGAATTCTTCCGCTTTAACTGCCTTGGTCGTTTTGAAACGCCCTTCGACGGAAGACGTTTTTCGCTCCAGCGACAGACTCGATTGATCATCATTGTACCAGCGAACCCTGATTTTGAACCGTGGCAATACGCCTTCTTCGGAGTCGCGAAAGGCTTGAAGATCCCGGGTATCAAAATATTGGCTGGCAATCTTGCGATTGGGATGCAGCAATGACATTCCTCGCCCCAAAAGAAGCGCTCTGAACTTCTTTGCATCGCTTGAGGTCAACCGAAATTTGCGTTCTTTCCGAAAGCTCATTGCGTGAGTTCGTTAACAGCGATGTCTGAAAATGCATCCACGTTGACATCCCCCTCGCAATCGTAGGCATCCAGTTTCAGCGTCCCACCGCCATATTCCTGCTTTTTCTGGAACGCCTCAGCACAGATCGGGATTTCCTTACCCACGAAGCGAACAACATGAGAGCGAGAAAAGTCTTTTGACGATACGCCTATCGCGGCTGTGTCGATGACAACGTCATCCGCTTCAAACTGAGAATTTTCCCCGACCGAAATGCCTTTATCACCGCAGTCTTCGAGAACCGCCGAGGCAATTTCGAATTTTCCCGAAGACACATCAAAGCAATCATTGCCCGTGCGCGTCACCTTGAGGTTACCAATCGAGATCTCAGAAAAATCGATATCGATCGCATCGGCGAAGCCATCCTCTACCGTCAGGCTGGTGAGGAATCCCTTGGACGAGACGATGTTGACACTGTCTTCGCACTGCCCACCCGCGCCGGAAACCTTACTCGCATCGAAAGTCACATCAAAGAAATTCAGACATCCGGTCAGCCCAAACTTGTTAAATCGCTGTGTGCTGAGTATCGCGGTGCTTTGCGCATTCCCATCGAAATCGATTGTCCAGCCTTGAAGATGCACTCCGCGCACAAGAACCCAGTCATCAGCTTCGGTTTGCGTGACAATCATTTTTCTTGCTGCAAGGTCGAGATCGACCTTGGCACCGGTCGAAAGAACCAGTTCCCCACTCAAAAACGGCAGTATTCGGAACTCGTCCTCGATTGCCTGATCTGGCTCAGACAAGAGCAGCAGCCGATCATCTTCGAATTCATTGTCGCTGATCAGATCGATCAACTCAGTAGACGACAGCGAGACCCTCTCAGCCTCCCCAGATGCCGATATCCGTTGTCCGATGTAATCCCCTGCTTCGGTGCGTCCTTCGAGATCAAAATAGCGATAGCTAAATCCGAAACCGGCCGCACGATCTGCCAGTCTTTGACGTTTTTCCGCAAAGGCAAGAACCACTTTCTGATCAGTGTCCTGCGCATATGGACGCTGCATCTCCCGAAGGGTGGCAATTCCCGAGAGCATCGCTTCAAGGCTTTGGTTCATCATGGCATCTGCGGCCTCTCTCTCCATCCTTGCCCGCTTGAAAAAGGCCTCCTTGAATGCATCATCGTTTTGCAACGCCTCAACTCGTGTCGCCATTTCCTCAATGGCTTCTGGGGATGCATGTTTGAGAAAGAACTCCAGCGACTTGGCCTCACCAAGACGCTCGAAAGGTTTTAGCTCATTGAGAAACTCAAGGTTGCCATCGTAGTAGATCGGTTCAAAGGTCTGCGAGAAACTATTGAAGTAGAATTTGCGGTTGTGGGGCCGCAATGCGTGCCGACCGGTCATCGCCAGCAAGGCAATCGCATATGTTTCGAATACGTGATCTTCAGCGTTGGGGTTTGGCGCCAACTGCATGCCATAGTACCTGAATTCGACATCGTCCGCGTAAGCTAGGAAAGCAGCTTGCAGCCGTTTGAAAGCCTCCAGCGAGATCTGCGTCGAAATCTCGCCCTTCTCGGCCCATTTCCCATTGGTCAAACGGGCCAGAGAGACACTTTCCAGCTCCAGATTGTCGAACCCATCGACATCCCACGTCAGGTCTTCATCCCCTTCAAAAATCGGACCTTCGCGGCGGTTGTTCCGTTCCAAAAGTTCTTTCTGGGCGTTTTCCTGAAACAGTAATTGGACCGAAATTCCGTTGATCGACGCAGGAACCATGAATGTCTCCGGCGCGATGAACCCAAGTTTGCGCAAGATCAACGTGCCCAAAACCTCATTCACACCCATGCGCGTGTGCGGCAAAAGCAGTTTGAACCGCGTAGCGTTCAGGACATTCCCTTCCCGAAGCCGGACATCGAGACTGGAGATGATATTGCCGCCGGGCAGCAAATTTATGTGGTCCTTGATGTCACCGCTCTGCCGGACCCGTGCTTTGTAGCTGCAGTTTCCAAACGGATAACGGACCAGCAGGGTCGCATCCACCTTACGCTTGAATTCATCTCCTATGGTGATCTTGTCGGTCGCAAGGATCGAGATACTATTCTTGAACCATTTCCTGCTTTTGCGAATCTCGACATCAATGCTCTCGATCTGAGCAGGATTGGCAAGTTCATCGCGGTAAGCGTAGGTCGCAAAATCGCAAGCTGCCATCGACGCGGTGGCAAAGCCGCAGAAGCATAAGGCCCAGATGAAAACCCTTTTGAACGGTCGTCCCAGCATCACTTGTTTAAGCGCGCTTCGATGACAGACGGATTGCCCTCTAATTTTCGCAAATCGCCTTGGAGGACCGTAAACTTGTTAGATGCTAGAATGTAAGAATAGGCGCCGTCGCGGCGCACTTCGGAAATCAGATCTTCGCTATCCTGAAGAGCATGCAAAGCGGCGCTGGCCTCAACCTCCAGCGTACTCAGACGATTGCCCTCGCTAAAAGACGTCTCAAAATAGGGGCGTCCGAGAATGCGCGGAGCAAGGATGCTCGCAACCACCATCACCACGAGTGCCAGTCCCATGGCGGCAACAAAAAAGACGAGCCACTTGACTGAAACCGAAGCGGCAATCCCCATGGTGATCGCTGCAAAATAGACGGAAAGCTCAAAGGGCGATTTCACCGGATTTCTGAAACGAACGATAGACAAAGCGCCGATCATGCCCAGCGACAAGGCGATATTACCGGAAATGACCTTGGTGATCACAAACGTAATAATCGGCAATGTGGTAAGCGTGGCGGTATGCGCGAAGGTCCCAACCCATCGCTGCCCCGCCATGATGAGAGCAGCCCGCCCAGCCAAAGAAATGGAAATCAACAGGCAGACAATAAGAACTTCTTGAACAATAGACTCGAACATAATTGACAGCATTCCCAACAGTTAACACTCCTAAACAGCAGATTTTTTTCCTTATATCAAGTGACTTACAACTCCTGGGCGATTTGCCTGATGGAAAGACCGGGCTCAGCACAGGCGCCCGGAGCGGCAGTCTGTTGCCCTTGAATGGTCTTTTGAACGCCCGTTGAGGTAACGCATCTGGCCACAGCTTTGGCCTCCAACCGGTGGCGAAACACTCGAAAAAATATCGCAACATCCGAGTGTGCTTCTGGCACTTTAGCGAAATCTCGTGCTGCCGAACGATCCAAGGCTTAGCGCTAAATTTGATGCGCGGGCATCAAAAATTCGCCCTAGAGTATCGCCATCACATTTCTTACTGTTCGGAAAATTCACCTCAACTAACGACCGCCGATTGGGTGGCCTTCTGGTGCAATCGGTGGTTTACCAAATGGGCTTCAACTATCTTTGCGCAGGTTCAATGGAAGCGTATGTGTGACATGAAACAAATGCCGACTCTCGAAATAAGTCGAGCAGACGCTGAACTGGCACACTAAATATATCCGTCGTGGAGGATTGAGAATTGATTTTTTCCGCTCATTTCCAAGGTGTTGAAGGGTGATCGACAGAACTCAACCTGGCCTTCAGGAGTTACGCCGCGCGCGGCGGGCTGGCGCTTGGCTTTTATGGGCGGTGTTTGGGTTCAGCATCTTTGTGAACCTTCTGATGCTGACCGGGCCTCTTTTCATGCTGCAGGTGTACGACCGGGTTTTGGGGTCTCGTTCGGAAGAGACACTTGTCGCTCTTTTTCTTTTGGTCGCAGTACTCTTCGGTTTGATGATGGTTCTTGATTATGCGCGCGGCCGGGTGCTGGCGCGGTTTGGCGCGCGGTTTCAGTCTCAAATGGATGATCGGGTGTTTGAGGCTATTCTCAGGCGCGCAGTGGTCCCGTCCGAAAGGGCAGCCCCCGCCAGTGGGCTACGGGACCTCGAAACGGTTCGGACGCTCTTCGCCTCGCCGGTGGTGATCGCGCTTTTCGATATTCCATGGACCCCTGTCTTCCTTGCAGCGATTTTCATCTTTCATCCCTGGTTGGGGTGGCTGGCGGTTGCTGGTAGCGCGACACTCGCGATCATCACGTTGCTGAACAATTGGCTGACGAAATCCAAAACGCTGGAAGCACAAGTCGTTTCGCAACGCGCCCAAAGCTTCGCCGAACAAGCACGCCGCGCGGCAGAAGTCGTGCGCGCGCAGGGCATGAGTGCGTCGGTCGCAGACCGTTGGCATGACCTTCGGGACGCATCGCTTGAAACCTCCATGCGCGCCAGCGACTGGACAGGCATTTTCACCGCAATTTCGAAGTCCTTCACGCTGTTTCTGCAATCGGCGATGCTGGCGTTGGGAGCCTATCTGGTATTGCAGGGCGAAGTGACCGCCGGTGCGATGATTGCCAGCTCGATCCTGATGGGACGCGCACTTGCCCCGGTCCAGCAGGCGCTAGGACAATGGAACATGGTCCAGCAGGCGCGCGCGGCGTGGTACTCCTTGGCGCAATTGCTGGAAAAAACGCCGGAACTGCGTGAGGCTCATGCGCTCCCGCAACCCCATGCCAACATCTCCGTTGCCGGGGTTTCCGTGATGGCAGCTGGTGCAAAGGCTCCCACTTTAAAGGCGGTGTCCTTTTATCTGGGCGAAGGCGAAGCTCTCGGCGTGATCGGCAAGAGCGGATCAGGCAAGACAACACTTGCAAAAACCCTATTGGGCCTCACACGGATCACCGCAGGAGAGGTTCGTTTTGGCGGCGCAACGCTGGATCAATATGACCCCGATGCTTTGGGCTCTTACATCGGATACCTGCCGCAGAATATCGTGCTCTTTTCCGGTACGATCGCTGAGAATATTGCGCGCATGTCGACACAGCCGGATGATGCAAAGGTGGTTGAAGCCGCCAAGCGTGCCAATGCGCACGAGATGATCCTTTCACTCCCCGATGGGTACAAAACCGTTGTCCATGGCGATGACGCACAACTGTCGGGTGGGCAACGCCAACGCATCGCTCTGGCGCGGGCGTTCTACGGAGACCCCGTTTTGCTCATCCTGGATGAGCCAAATTCTGCATTGGATAATGATGGCTCAATCGCCCTGAATTCGGCAGTACGTGACTTCAAAGCCAGAGGTCGCGCTGTGGTGATCATGACCCACCGCCCCTCAGCCATTTCTGAATGCGACCGGTTGCTGGTCATCGAAGGCGGTCAGATCAAGGCAGATGGCGCGCGTGACGAGGTCCTCAAATCGATGGTGAGCAATGTGGAAACGATCAAGCAATCGCTCACCCAGGCGAAGTCATCATGAACAAAGTGCCGCGTAAGACCCAAAGATGGAAAGCAACAGGTCCGTTGTTGATCGGGATGGCCGCCTTGATGGTTCTCGTGGGTGTTTTGGGTGTTTGGAGTGTTCAGGCGCGGATCGCGGGTGCCGTGATCGCCTCTGGAATGATCCAGGTGGAATCCAACCGTCAGGTACTGCAACACCCGCAGGGCGGTGTTGTTGGTGCGCTGCTCGTGAAAGATGGTGACGTGGTATCCGCTGGCGACGTTGTGCTGCAGTTTGATGACACGCAACTGCGCTCGGAACTTGCCATCATCGAAGGGCAGCTTTTCGAAATCCTGGCCCGCAAGGCCCGCTTGCAGGCGGAACGCGACGGTCTGGATGGTCTTCCGATCTCCGATGACCTGCGCGAAGAAGCCGTGCGGGATCCGGCGGTCCAGGCATTGATCGACGGACAGGCCAGACTTTTTGGTGCGCGTGCCGCCTCGCTTGAACAGAGTTCAGAACAGATCGCCGAACAAATTGCCCAGGCCGAGAACCAGATCCTGGGGGCTACTGCCCAGCTCGCGGCTCTCGAAACCCAGGAAGCGTTGATCGAAACGGAATTGCGGGATGCACAGTCGCTACTGGAAAAGGGGCTTGCCCAAGCCTCGCGTGTTTCGGCGTTGCAACGGGAACAGGCGCGGCTTTTGGGGGAGATTGGCAACGTAACGGCCAATGTCGCACAATTACGGGGGCAGATCGCCGCTCTCAATATCGAACGGATCGCCTTGACAACGCGTCTGCGCGAAGAGGCGATCACGACACTGCGGGATTTGCAATTCCAGGAAGTGGAACTGGTTCAGCGCAGGCTCAGCACCAAGGACACGTTGTCGCGCATGGACCTGCGCGCGCCCGTGAGCGGCGTCATCTACGGGTCGCGGGTTTTTGCCCTGCAATCGGTTGTCTCTCCCGCTGAACCGATCATGTACATCATCCCGCAGGACCAGCCGATGGTGGTTTCCGCCCGCGTAGATCCAATTCACGTGGATCAGGTTCATGTGGGACAGGCCGCCACCTTGCGTTTTGCCGCCTTTGATCAACGTTTGACGCCTGAGATAACCGGGCGGGTCACCAAGCTCTCCGCCGATATCTTTACCGACGAGACCACGGGCATGTCCTATTATCAGGCGGAACTGATCCCTGTTCAGGGTGAAATGGAAAAGCTGGGAGGGCAGGTTCTCCTCCCCGGGATGCCCGTGGATGCGTTCATCAAAACCTCCGAGCGCTCTCCTCTCAGCTATCTTGCAAAACCCCTCACCGACTACTTCACGAAAGCCTTTCGGGAAGGGTAAATCTGCTCGGTGATGCGCACTACATTGACCCGCAATCATTGCGACCAAACCCAAACCTGTCCTGATAGAAATTTCCTGAGACACAGCTACGCTACAGAAACCATGGTCGGATTGAAATCCGGACGAGCGAATAAACCTCTCCAAAGTCTGTAGCGCCAAATGCCTGAACGCGCCAACATCAGCCTGCTCAGGGCCCCGCACCTTGAAGGGGCTTGAGCAAAACTGCGATGAAATGGTCAGACCCAACCCCGCAAGCCAATTTACATCCAACTACGGCCTATAGTTCGCACCCATCGAACTCCTCCATGAGCGCCTTGAAAGCCTGACTTTCGCGCAAAGTCGCAAAATCCAAATCCGTTGCAATCCAAGCGATCAAGCGCCGCCGCACAAGGCTTGAGGTTTTTGAGAGACGGGCCAAACGTTCTATCGCTTCGTCGGCTTGGCCCATAAACACAAATGCGCGGGCAAGATTGTAGTTAAATTGTACCAGGCCATCGTCATCGCCAAGGATCATGGCCCAACGACACCACTCTCGGGCCTGATCAGTCCGGCCAAGCTCAGCGTAGACAGATGCCCCAAACGCGAGGGCGTCGGTGTTGTCAGGATGTCGCTCTACCGCCGCTTCGAGCCGGCGTCCCGCCTCGCGCAGAGCTTCGGTCGCCTCATCATGACGGCCCATTGCGCGCAGCTCTTCGGCAAGAAGACCTGAAGAGCGATAATCCTCTGAGCGCAAAGATGCCGCTTGAGCATAAAGGCGCGCCGCCTGGGCACGGTCGCCGCGAACGCGGTGGTTCCGGGCCAGGAAAAACGGCGGCTCATAGAGGTCTGGATCCATCTGCGCGGCGATCGCCAGTTCCCGTTCGGCTGCGCCATAGTTGCCTTTGGCGTAGTGCCCGAGGCCCACGGCGGCCCTGACCTCCGCCAACTCATCATCCAATCCATAAGCCTTGCGCGCCAATTCGCTGCAGCGCGAAAACCCGGGATCGCCCCCTCCACCGATTGATCTGATGGATAGGTAGAACTCGCACAAAGCCAGAAGCGCAAACGCCTCTGCATATTTGGGATCACGTTCAACCGCCTGCGTCAGCAGAAGCTTTGCAGTTCCAAGGCTGCGGTGATCGAGACCACGGAGGTAAAAGGAACGGGCTTTCAGGAAGAGTTTGTAGGCTTCAACATCCTTTGTACCCCTTTTGAACTCTGCATCGGTGTCCGGAAACAGGGCACCGCGCAGGGCTTTAACGACGCGACGCGCGAGCAGGTCTTGCAACAGGAAGATGTCGGTCAACGGATGGTCGAAGCGGTCGGCCCAGATTTGATCACCAGATCCTCCGTCGACGAGCCGGGCGGTGACACGCACCGATTGTCCGTCCTGCCGGACGCTGCCCTGTAGGATATGGCTTGCTCCCAGACTTCTCGCGACTTCGATGGTGCAAACGCTTCTGTTCTTGAGTGCGAATGCCACGCTGCGTGCTGTAACACCGATGTCACGAACCTTGCCCAGATCCGTAATGATGTCTTCGGTCAACCCATCCGCAAAGTAATCTTGTGTTGGATCGCCCCCCAGGGTGGCGAATGGCAGAACGGCTATCATTGTTGTGCCGGTTGGAAGCGCGACGGCATCTTTTGTCCCAACTGCGTCAGCCGATCTAATCCGATCTGCAATCTCGGTTGTCTCTTTCTCGGGTTCTATTCCAAGGTTTTCAGCAAGCAGTTCACGCGCCGCCTCGTAGCATCGCAACGCCAGGCTTCGCTCACCTCGTTCGACGTGCCCGTGCATGAGTGTCCGCACCGCCTCTTCGTTGAACGGGTCGACCGAGAGCAGGCGGCGTGCCGCATAGGACATCGCGCTGGAGTGCCTGGTGGCCTCCCCGCGGCGCATAAGACGCAAAGCCAGACCTGTGAAGACGGCATCAAGTCGCGCGCGTTCAGCGAGAAGCCAGTCGCGAAAAAGCGGATCAGATATCTGCAAGCGTTCCAGAAAAGGACCACGGCGCAACTGTAAAACATCCTCTGAAAGATCATCCGCAGCATCCAAAAGATCGAATACATCGACAGACAAATCGGGCCCGAGCCTTACCGATTGTCGATCTGCCTCGATGAGGCAGATACCAGCCTCTTCGGACAACAACTTGAGCCGACGCAGCGCTTGTTTCAGGCTGTCACGGGCACGTAGTTCGCTACTCTCGCTCCAAAGAACTCCCGCGAGTTGGCTACGCAGCATGCACTTGTCGGCGGACAGGGCGAGGAGACCCAGCAATCCACGGTCTTTACGGGCTGAAACGGATAGGAACTGATCGCCGCAGCGCAATTCGAAGGGCCCAAGTAAATTGAGCCTAATGCCATGTTCCAACAGAAATCCGTTCATACGACCTTCAGTCTGCTCAGTGATGAGCCATGGATTCACGATTTTTTCCCGAAGGGGTTCCCGAATCAATTCCCTCCAGGCGTGCACAATACCACGAATCAGGACCGTTGATCTGTGATGCAGAACCCACCGCATGGGTTCGGCAATATTTTGTAAGAGGTTATTTCAATGCGAGATAGACGCCCCCCGAATAGTATTTCTCCCTGGCCCGCACACCCGGCCACCGTCTTTTGGACCCACCCGCAATTGGTACATCCGCCGACACGACAGCGTAGGCGCAGGGTTGGTTTTGGCCAGCGATCGTATTGGAGTGTCGTTGGCATTCTGCTCACCATCGCCCTCGTGCAAAGCGTCGCACCGACGCAAGAGACAGTTGCAATCCGCTCCGACGATCCGGGCCGCATCGCGATACCGAGACCCGGTACAGCAAACTGAGCACTTCTTTTCCGACACGTGAGGACCGCCAACATGTCAGAGACCACCCTGGAATTCATTACGCTGAGACAGCCCGAACGTATTCGGCAAAAGCTGAAACGTCTGCGCTATATCCGTGACCTCAGAACGGATGCACAAGCACCATTGCGCGAGCAACTCATCGGGACCGACAATTATTTGCAGAAGGTGGTTCTTGCCAGGGCCATGATGGAAGGCCCTCTCTTCTTTAGCGCCGAGCGATATTATCAACTGCAATTCGAGACGGTGACCGACACCCTGCGTTCTGAGCTGCGGGGGCCGGTTCACAACCGGGACGGCAGCACTACGGAAGGCGTAGAACTGGCAAGCATCATTGCCCTGCTCGAAGACCGCATACCCGCACTGGCGACTTCGAATTTTTTCCATAATCCGGTGCTGCCGCCGCCTGCGCTTTTGGTCCTGTTTCTGGAGTACTCTGTGATCTGGGAGTCGCTTTACGCGGTCTGTGTGATGGCGGGCATCCATCAGGTC
Source organism: Roseobacter sp. EG26 (assembly GCF_049830555.1). NCBI lineage: Bacteria > Pseudomonadati > Pseudomonadota > Alphaproteobacteria > Rhodobacterales > Roseobacteraceae > Roseobacter > Roseobacter sp. EG26. Next base: position 10,154 of record NZ_JBNBLH010000021.1, on the reverse strand, counting down.
GAAACGAACCATCATATCGATGCCATTCGCGGGATGCATCTTCTGACCCTGCTGCGCCTCGAAAACCTGAAGCCCACGCCGCCGATCACATGGCCATACTACGACTTCGATGCCTACGAGGCGACATTGCCCAAAAATCTCCTGAGCTACAACAACCTAGCCTAGCAGCCGATGAAGCGGAGAGCCAAAATGAAAAGAACGAAGACATCACAATCCAGACGTTCGGATACCGCCGCCAACAAGACCGCCGCAACAACCACTGCTGCGCAAGATACCGCAACCGACAAGCCACTGACATCTCTGAACTCAGTTCTACCGATCTTCGGAGGTGACGACGATCTGCTGCAACCGATCAAATCATGCATCCATTTCCGGCCCTTGCGGCAAAGCTGCCTTGCGCCCGTGACCGTCGGCGACCTGCTGGTCGTTGAGCAAAACCTGTGCGGTTACAAGATGGGTGAGATCGCGCAGATCGAAAATGTCATGGCCCGCGAGCGCCGCGAATTCAGCAGCCGTGACCTCAATAGCATCACGGACACCACCGAAAGTTCCTTTGAACGTGAGATCGAGGAAACTCAAACCTCCGGGTTTGAGGAACGGTTTTCCCTTTCGGTCCAATCACAGGAGGCGCAAAGTCAGCAGACATCTGTCAGCGGCAATATCAGCGCATCCTACAATGCGCCGGCCTTCTCAGCGACCATCGGTGCCAATGCTTCCTACACCTCTTCCAAGGACGCGTCGCTCACAACATCGCAGGAATACGCGAAAACGGTGACCGAAGAAGCCACCAAGCGCGTGCGCGAAGCGGTGAGTGAATTCAAAAAAGTCACCATCGTGACAGAGTCGGTGAAAACCACGCTGCAAGGCTTCAACAACACCGAAAGCGATACCCATATCACCGGCATCTACCGCTGGATCGACAAATACTACAATGCGCAGCTTTTCGATTACGGCAAACGATTGTTCCTGCAATTCTACGTGCCCGAACCGGCCTTCTTTCTGCGCGACCTCGCAAAACTCATCGACCGGCAAGAACTGGCGGACATCGACCCACCCGTTCATCCGCGTGATCTTTCACCGCCCATTAAAAGCTATCAGGACGTCACCGAGGCCAACTACGCCAGCCTCGCCGCAACCTATGACGCCACGGATATCGCGCCGCCGCCGCCCCTGACGCTTGTGAAGGGCAAGGGCATTTCGCACCCCGACGCTGATCCTGGCACCTCTGACAATGGTGTGCAGGACCACAACGAACCGACCCTCGCCAAGACGATCGACACGGTCATTGTTGACCAAGGGTATCACCTGGTGGAATGGCAGGCCAATATCCCCATGACCCAGATCAGCCGACCCGACAAGAACGGCACGAACACGGACGTGAAGTACGGATACTACACGACCATCGGCTTTTCCGACACGTCGTCGGACGTCAATATGCTGCTGGTCAACGTGATGGGTGTGACCTGTTATTACCTGACCCACAACGATGGTGCAGACAACGACAAGGACATCATGGTCAGCACCAATCGTTTCGACGAATGGCATCCCTCACCAGACCCGCTCGAAGGCGAAATTCCGATCACGATCGGGGCGGAATTCGAGGGCAAGTTCTACTTCAATCTGCTCTACAAAATGGAGCGTAACGACGAGACGTTGCAGCAATGGCAGATCGACACCTATGCCAAGATTCTGCAGGCCTACACCAATAAGCAAACCGCTTATGATCAGGAGCTTCAGCAGGCAGAGTCGTCCCGCGACAATCAAGTCGGTGCGCTCAAGGCACAGCCGCGCGAGGAGACATACCGGCGGATCGAGGCCGAAGAGTTGCGCAAGCACTGTATCGACATTCTGACCCGGCACACCGCCTTCGCAGAGCAGCCGCAAAAGCTGAACGAGTTGCCCGACGGGCGGATGGAGATCAATCTGTCCGGGCTCTTTGGCATTCCCAACTGGCAAGCGAACAACGTCAATGGTGTCACGGCGGCCTTTGCCGAGGAAGCGTTCGAATGGGAAATGATTACTTACAAGCTCTATCCCTACTTCTGGACGGATCGTCAAAGGTGGGACGAACTTTTTCGCGAGGCTGAAACAGGTGACGCGCTCTTTGATCAGTTTCTCAGATCCGGTTTTGCGCGGGTCGTCGTCCCGCTGCGCCCGAACTATGAGCGGTCTGTTCTATATTTCTTGCGCACAAACATGATTTGGGCGGGTGGTGAAGTGCCGGCCTTTGACGACGATACGCATCTTTCGCTTCTCGAAGAACTGCACGCTTCAGTGCAGCTTGGTAAGGGTGACGGGATGCCCGTGGACGCGCCCTGGGAGGTCAAGGTACCAACCAGCTTCGTCTATCTTCAGGAGGGGTCGGAACTGCCGGAGTTTGACTGTTCCTTCGGCGCCGATACGGGTGGCGCGGTCGAATTGCCCAGCGAGGAAGAGATCGAGGAGCAGGAGACCGCCATGGCAGCACTGATGACATCTGGCAGCAAGGCCAGCGCCGATGGATGACACATCCGGGACCAGCGAAGATTTTGCCTATGATATGTATGCCGAGCTTTTTGGCGCGCTTAACGAAGCGCCGGAAAAGGATCAGGCACGGATTCTGAAATCGTTCCTGCTCGGCAACATCGATACGATGCGCGAGCATACGGTGTTTCAACTCGATCTCATCGAAAAGCTGGCCTCCATTGCGCTCAACAACGTTCAGGACGTCCGCCTGCACAGTCTGGAAGCCAGAATGCGCGAGATTGAACAGGGCAAGCCAGTCACCTTCGGGCAGATCATGGGGGAATTGTTCTTTGCGCTGGCCATCGAAGTCGTGGTGCTCACCGGGGTGACGACTGCGGCTCCGGTGGTGGCCGGAGCCGGTGCGCTATTGTTGACGAGCATCAAGACTTCTGCGCGGTCGAAGGTGATGCTACGGCGTGTGGCCACGGCCGACCGAAAAACAGCAACGCTTGCGCGAATGCGCTCGGATTTGGCGGGACAAGAGCTACGGCTCCTCAACCGCCTGCACATGCGCCGCCCACCAAAATCGCGCAAACGTGCGTGGCGGGCGCGGAAGAAAATGAACCTTGTAACCAAGGAAGAACTGGCCCGCGTGCGTCATGATATTGAATACCTCGATCAAAACCTTGCCTTTGCCATTGACGCCATGGGGACTGATTTGCCCTCCATGGACGCACTGACCGTGCGCTATCAGGACCTTGCTACAAAGCGCCTGTCCAACAAGGTCCAAGGGTTGATTGACGATTACGCGCATCACGTCGATGCCGGGAAGGCCGCCGTCAGATCGTTTTCCCAGATCGCGTTGCAAGACCATCCCGGTGCTTTTGCAGAGATAACGCCGACGCAAACGGACAGCGCGTCGTATGAATCCGCATTCACAACCACCGGGGCCATCACCGAGATGGTATCGGAATGCGAAGCGCTCAAGCTTGACGTGATCGAACACTACGCGCAGATGCAGGCCATCCTCGATAACGTCCCAGAAGATGATATCTTTTCAGCCTTTGAGACCGTGCTGGTCATGGAGGAGATTGAAAACAACCTTTTTGACATGATCGATCTTTCCGACACCATTCTGGCCGATCTGGACGCTTTCGTTGTACCTATGGAGTTGGCGGTGTGGCTGCTTTATCTCGAAACAAACAACGTCCTTGAACGCGAGCGCGCCCCAAGCAGGAAATCCCTGAGGGTTGGCGGGTATCCCGCCGCGGAAACGCGCTTTATTGACGACAATTTCGTCGATCAGGTTCTGAGCACGACCACCGGTCTCACAGACTCTCCGAATACGCTCTATGAAGGTCGGCATTATCCCGGCCTGCGGTTGCTTGACGAACACCAAGCCTACTACCTGTTTCACCGATTTGCGAAACCCGCTTTCGGCCAGATAGCTGATCGGGTGCCGGTCAGCGCGACCAAAGAGCTTTCGAATTTCATCCACAGGGACGTGGACGAGCGTGCGTTTGACAACGTTCTGTCATTGGAAAAGGTCTTTTTCTGGAGCGGTGAAAATGAACGGCGACGGGATTTGGTCAACGAGATGCGCTTGGTCGTCATCGAGTATTTCAACTTTGTGCGCGAAAAGGTGGAGCAGCGCGAGACAGTTGGCTTTTCGCAGGCTGTGCCCGAGGGCACGATGATCGGGCAATTGCTTGGCAGTATCGAAAGGCCGATGCTGCCGGATGTCCCTTCGCAAGAACAGCCCGGGCTGACCGCTCAGGAGTTCTTGCTCGAACTGGACGCAGCACAATCGATGGCGTGGGAAGAGCGCACGCTCACCACGTTGGACAATCTCGACGCCGCCAATGAACGCGCGCTCGAATTTTTTGCGCACACTCAGGCGATGAAAGAAAAATACAAAGAAGATTTCGCAGAATCGACCTTCAACGACCTTTTCTTACTTCAGGCAGAGGCTCAGTTGCTATCGACCCGAACAGCCATCGAGGGGCAGATTGGGATGATCCAGTCGGATGAGAAGCATAGCTCAAGCAAAGTCGACAACCGGATCGATGCGCTTATGCGAAAACTACTGCAATCACCCGTCGAGAAAGAAATGTTCAGTACATTCGAACGTTAGCAATCTCTACAATTTGCTCAAACTGCCACTGCGTTTCTTCACATGCCACCATGGCTGAGGTGCCTCCTAACGCTCGGCATTTTTTTGGTTGTGGTTTGCACGCTGATGTTCTGTGAAATCGCCCCTTAGAACGAAACGCCAGTCTTGATCTGCGAAGTCGCTGGACAGACGGAATGCGGTACACTGAAGTTCTCACGGCCGATCCATTGATCTCTGGTTTGGGACGTGAAGCTACTCTGGCAACCCTGCGTCTCGGAGGTTGTTCAATACTCGTTCGAGGTCTGAAATGTTCTTGTATTTTCCGTCGTAGTTATGGCGCACTTGCGCGAGCGAATACTGCGGGTCGAACTGTAGCAGACGTCCAACGGCCTCGTTGGCTTCGTCGGTCCTGCCGCGGCAAATCTGGATGATCGCCAATACGCGAAGTGCCATCGGCGGTATCTCGGACATCGCGTTCATGGTTTGCAGCGCGTCGTCGCAGTTCCGTGTGTGCCACTGAACCCAGGCCAGGTTCCACTTTATCCAGTCCTGATGCAGCGGATCGAGACGGATAACTTTCAGCATGAGGTCTTCCGCGTCTTCCGCCAGCCCACCATAGGTCAAAGCCTCCGCCAGAGAGGCCATTGCACCTGTGTCGTTCGGGTTCAGTTCCAGGGCCTGCTTATAACGTGCAACCGCTTTTTCGAGATCGCCTTCCTGAATATGCAGGTATGCCATCGCCGAATGACTGTCATAGTAATCCGGGGCAATTTCGACCGCCTTCCTCGCGTACTCTCGCGCAGCGTTCAATTCCAAAATGGGGTCGCGATCCGTCCACCCCCACCGGTACTTGTTGATGTGGACGAAGGTCAGTCCGACGTAACCGAAGGGCGCCGTCGGGTCGGCCCTTATTGCGGCAAGATTGGCCTGCCGCGCTTTTTCGTTCCCTTCGGGTGTGAAATCGAAAAGATGTTGGCGCGCTTTCAGATTGAGTAACAAGGCCGTCAGCGTGGCTTCGTCTGAAGCGATGACCTTCTGGCCTTCAAAGTTCATGACCTTTTGTGCCACCGTGGCTGCGGTTTTGCGGACGATCTCATCTTGAACAGCGAACACATCGCTCAAATCGCTGTTGTAAACCTGTGACCAAAGGTTGTGCCCCTGGACCGCATCAATAAGCTGGATGGTTACGCGCAACCGGTCGTCGCTTTTTTGCTGACTCCCTTCAAGCAGGTAGCGAACACCAAGCGCCTTGGAAATTGCCTTCACGTCGGTTGGCCTGTTGCGAAAGCTGAAACTCGAATTGCGGGCTATGACGAAAAGCTCGGGAAACCGCGAAAGATCGGCAATCACCCCCTCTGCAATTGCATCACTAAGATAGCCCACATCGTCGCCGACACTGTGATCTTCAAACGCCAGTACGGCGATGGACGGCTTGGCAGGGAGTGGTAGTTCTGTCGAGGTTGCATCAATTGGATCACCGTCATTTGACGTGATCCGAAAAAGGCCAAAACCCAGCAAGGCAATGGTCAACACAAGGCCAATCAAGCCAGTTCTTGACGTTGGATAGTGACGGATTCTCTGTGGTTGATGCGGCTTGCCGTCTGATGTTGCAATCAGTCGATACCCCTTTTTGGGCAGCGTCTGGACAATGCCGTGATCCGTATCGTGCAGGGCGCGCCTTATATCCGCGATACACTGTGTAAGACTGTCATCCGTGACAAACTTCTTGTCCCAGACGCTTTCGAACAATTCTGCCTTGGAAACAGTCTCGCCATGGCGCGCTGCAAGGTAAGCGAGGACTTCCGAGCTCTGACTGCGCAAATGAACCACGTCGCCCAATCCATCGCGCAACTCTTTTGTTTGCAGTGAAAAGACGAAGTCACCCAACAAGACCGTCCCGGACGATTTCATATCTTTTTCAGGATTTACTCCGGACATTTCAGGTGCCTCCATGCCTTTCTACCTTTGCGAAGAGGCACGCCGGGAGGCAAGGGAATTCTCCCGTTCTCGACGCACTCCCGCATGTGGACCTACCACCTGCAACAACACACCCTTTAACCAGAAAGTCGCCGCTACATGGTTCAGGAAATTCAAAATTCCAGGCCCTGTAACCAGTGACACGGATACGTAAGGAAAGAACATGAACTTCACATTGAAGAGTACGGTCACCGCCATTTGTGCGCTTTGCGCCTCTGCCGCCGCGTCTGCGGACTATCACGTAAAGCGCTCGCTTGAACTGTCGTCTCCGGCCGTTGAGGTCTGGCATCTGATCGGCGACTTTTGCGACATTGATGATTGGCACCCAGGTGTGAGCACCTGTTCGCTAAAGACCATCGACGGGTCGCTTGTCCGTGTGCTGACCACGGTTTCAGGGAACGAAATCGTGCAAAAACGTATCGCGGAAGAACCCGGCCTGTCCTACACCTACAAAACCGTCAGCTCGTCTTTGCCGATTGAGAATTTCACCGCGACTTTGTCGATTGAACCCTTTGGTACCCCGCTGGTCATGTGGTCAGGGAGTTTTTCGTCCGATGACCCGGCAATGGAACAAATCATTGTCGAGGATATTGAAACTGGGATGTCGGCCATCGAAGACGTTCTCAAAGCTCGGTAGTCATACGGGTTCGATTTTGCAAAGGCAGCAACTGCCTCTGTCTGAGGCAATTGCTGGGCCTCATCGGAATATACGTACGCCCGCTTTAACGACCATTTGCACCACTTCGTTTCTGGGCAAATGCGCGCTAAACAGAGCTGGTGTTGCTGGGGCCGGGTTCTTTCCTATGCAAGAATTTTTGCATTCGGAACACTGAATACGTGACACCCTCGTCGACTTGTAGCTTTTTGCATTCGATTGTTTCAAATCCACAAGAGAGGTACAGGAACTTGCCCACAGGCGTTGCGAGAAGTTCCAGACGATGGTGACCGGAAAGCCGGGCGGAGACTTCGCAAACGGATAAAATCACCCGACCCAAACCTCGGCGCGCATATGTCGGTTCAGTATACATGGCCCGGATGCGCGCAGTGCCTGACGGATCGGGCTTAGGGTACTCAGCTTCGGGTGTTGATTGATGGATCAATGTTGGGCGCCGGCTCCAACCACCCGACGCTCTGATGACCCCATCCAACTCGACGACAAAGTAGGTGCCGTCCGTGATAAGCCAGGGGTCAAACGGCGTGAAGGTTGATGCATGCCGACGCTGTGCAGGGTTGAGAAAGGGTCCAAGCAGATCGCGCGTGGCGATGTCCGCGAGTTGCGCCAGCGCGGGTAAGTCCGCCTTGTTTGCCGGGCGCAATGTCGGGACGACAGGCGGATTTCGCAGATCGCATGAACTACCGTATGCCAACGGTCTCGAACCCTTCAGCCGAGAAGATGACTTCACGGTAGGTGCCGGTGGCATCTCCGTCCGGTGTGAACTCGACAGCGCTGGCGCCGACATAGTCGATTTCGCCACCTTCCGAAAGAATCTCAAGCCCAGTTGCGATTTCGCCTGGACCAATTTCGATACCGGGCGCATTTGCGACCTGCATCAGCGCATTTGAAAGCGATTGATCACCGGAGAGATGCTTTGCCTGGATGGCAAGTGCGAGCAGTGCAGCGGCATCATAGGCTTCCGCGCGATATGGGGCCTGACCCGGGATACCCTGCGCGGTGAGCATACGATCAAAAGCTGCCACAGTGTCGTTGTCACTCCCAGGAAGTGTTCCGATGGCACCCGTCAGGGCGTCTCCAAAGGTTTCAACCAAAGATGTAGCCACCATGCCGTCTGGAAAAACGAAACGGTCGAACGCGCCCAGATCAAGGGCCGAACGAACGATCGCCTGACCTCCCTGGTCGGCATATCCAGCAACCAACAAAACATCGGCCCCACTTGCCGCCAGCGTCGCGACTTCGGCGGTATAGTCACCCGCACCATCGACATGAGGCAACTCTGCAACCACCACTCCCCCTTTCTTGGTAAATGACTCCGAGAACGATACCGCGAGGCCTTTTCCATAGTCGTTGGCTGTATACGTCACCGCAACCGATTGGATTCCTTTGGCAATCAGTACATCCGCAAGCACCTCACCCTGTCGCCTGTCCGAAGGCGCTGTCCGAAAGAAAAGACCGTTATCCCTCAGGCTGGTAAGGTTTGGGGATGTGGCGGTAGGTGAAATGGACACGATGCCGTGAGGTACGGTAACCCCGCTGGCCACGGCACCGGCGACACCAGAACAGTCTGCACCGATCAGCGCTTCGATCCGCTCTGCAGTCACCAAGCGCTCGGCCGCCGCCACCGCATGCCCTGCATCCACACATGTGCTGTCTGCACGAATGGGCTGAATACGCCGCCCTCCCAAGAACAGACCCGACTGAGTGGCTTCTTCAAGTGCAAGCTCTGCGGAGGCTGCGATTTCCGGGGCCATTGACTCGATTGGCCCAGTGAACCCGAATAGCAGCCCGATCCGAACAGGATCATCTGATGCGGAAGCAGCACTCGCAAAGCACGCGCAGAATGCAGTTGTTGTTACCAGTCTAAACATAAAAACCTCGCTCGATTGGATTCAAGTATTTGAAAACTTGCCGAGGATCGCTTGCTATCTTGACCGCCGGCGCGGACGGTGCTGTTCGAAGGGCTTTCGAACTACCCAATCTATGTCTGGGCGTCTGAGCCCGACATCTGACAACAGATAGCTCGGCAATCCGCGCAGATGCCGGGCATCCCGACGACGGCGCCTGATCAAGGCGATCCGCCCGGCCAGGCGCTGCATAACTGCAACTTTGGGGTTTTGCTTTGGTCTGGGCATTGTGGCCTCCTTCTTCGGTAAAAACACCCAAAGAATACCGTGATCAAGAACGCCCAGTTCGCAAAACACTCCTTAAGTCTGCGGCCGTATCGCAAAACGTAGTCAGTAATTGCGAAAATTCCGTGCCATGCGAGGATATGCTCAATCAAGGAGCGTCCAATGCAAAATCTAGACTCATTTGACCGCCAACTACTGGAGCAACTGCAGATCGACAGCCGCCAAACCGGCCGTGACCTTTCCCAGAAAGTCGGATTGTCGTCTGCCGCTTGCCTGCGACGCGTCCAAAGGTTGCGCAAAATCGGTGCGATCGAGCGTGAGGTTGCTGTGATTTCCCCGAGTTTTCAGGGCCCAGCCACGCGCGTGATCGTGCTTTTGAGCGTTGCGCGAGACAACCCACAGCGCATCGATATCTTAAAGCAAAAGCTTCGTCGCCTGAAGGAGGTCGAGCGTCTATATTATGTGACTGGCGATGCTGACCTTGCGATCATCGTCAGGTGTGCCTCGATGGAGGACTATGCCGCCTTCACTGAAACACATCTCTTTGATCCACCTTTGACAGGCTTCGAAAGCCTCGTCGTTCTCAGGGAGTATCCGAAGGAAGCAGATTAACCGTGAGCGGCGGGATTGAACACGAGCAGCTGTTGCAAGCGTATTCGACTAATTGGGGGAATTTTCTCATTTTACCCGCTTGTCCGTCGTCAGGGATTTTGGGACAGATGGCTGCCTGAACTAAGAGAGGGACTAGCTCATCTGGTTGGTTTGATTATGCGGCGGATTTGCGGTGAAGCAAGCGTCGCGTTTCGATGGTCTT
>NZ_JBNBLH010000020.1:0-37495 GCF_049830555.1 Roseobacter sp. EG26 | reverse complement strand
AACGCAATAGGCGTCCGCACGCGGGCTACTGGACGTTAAAACAATCCCAAAACCCGAAAATCGACGAAATCTTAGAGCCAAACGCGCGCCCAGAAAAACTAAGATAGTTTCCACACAGCCTCAGCCCTGCTTACCAGTTTTCTGCCGTGCAGCGGAAGTCCGCTTTACCCAAATTTTCAAGCAATCTTGACCAAAGGAAGCTCGCCGAAACTTGCTAGGTGCCATTCGAGTCCATTCTTGGTCAGTGCCGCAACCGCAAACCATTTGATTTCTGGTCGATGACCAGGGCAGACTGTAGGTTCAATTTAAACAGCCAAGGAAACTGCCTTGTCCGATCGAAGCAAAGACATAGGTGGCCGCGATAGGGGCGGGCAAAACCCAATATCTGGTAGCCCTATTGCAATGGCTCTCCTGGAGTCTGAGGGATTTCTTTATCAGTTGGGAAATACCAATTCAGATACTCCCGAGAGCATTGGGCATGAAATGATGAACCAATGGTACATTTTGCTCCGCGATGGTCGCACCGTTGAAGGAATAGTGGATGCAGCAAAGGATGTACGGGGCTTAGTTGTCGTACGGAATGAAGGAGACGAATGGCATCCCGATATCAATGAGAAACCGTCCAGCATTCCGCCGTTCGCTGTCTCTCCGCCGGTTGAGAAGCCATTTTCGGTGCCGCTTGAAGAGGTCGATGTTTTTGACGTCGAAATTCTGAAGAATACGATTGAATTTCAAGGTAAGTCGGACGACGAAATCGAGCAGAATATCAACTACTTCCTCGCACCGAACGGTGACCAAGTTAAAGTTATAGCGAACACTTCTGATATTCACCGCCGCTTCGTCGTGATTTTTACTCATGATGGAAATTTGGAAGAGATCAATGACCCAGAAATCTCGTATATTGAAGTTAGCGGCGAAGCCGATCCGTTGTTGATCGCGAATTATTTGGAGTTACGCGAGCTATCAGGAAGAGCAGCTTCCGAAATAGAAGCGCGACTTCAGCGTTTTTCTCTCCATCAAGGCACCTTGGATTAAGAGGGTTTCCATTCCGATGAGCGTTTATGACGATATTAAAAAGATGGTCACCGTGCTGAAAGTGCTTGAAGAAGTTGAGAGCAAGCAAAGGGAACAGGGCGTCCTTATTGCGCAGCTCAAGGATCGAATTCTTGTGCTCGAGGCTCGGGAAGATGCCGTCATTCTCTCGGCGAAAGAGGCTGCGCGACAGGCGTTCTCGGAGCAGCAGCAAGGACAATCAAATGATCGAATCGGTAAGTAATTAGAGGCCACCTCGCGTGTTTGTAAGTCCCAGCGGTTGATTCTGTCATATCCGTAGCACCCCGAAAGCGGACGTTGGCGCAACCGTTGTCAACGCCCGCTTCGTCCCGCACACCCGTTAGAGCAGTCCTTGGATTGAATGTCTCTTCCCGGCTAGCTGTGGTCATCTGACCAAAACCTTCAGATGACGGTTCCGAGCCCATAGCTCTGGATTATCACTCCACAATGAATGGCCGCTCCAAGAGGCTAGTCACAACTGTCACGGAACCGTATAGATTTTGCCCGTGGGTATCTTATCGGGGGAATCTGCGTAGGCGACTCCAGAGACAGAAACGTTTCAGCAACGACAGTACTATTTTGGAAGATCCTTATGAGCGGTAGCAAAAAGACGTCAAGAGACAACCGTGAGCCAGAAGACGGCGGCGCGCATAAGAAAAGCAAAGAAGGATCGGGGGAACAACCAGTATCTGGAAGAACGTTTTGGGACTTAGTGTACCTTATAGTTTTCAACCGGATCATGTGGTCTAGTCTCGCAGCTTTTTTATGTCTTATGGTCACGTTATCATTTTTTGGGTTGTCTGAGATATCTTTGGAGGGCGGCAAGCTTAACCTAAGGATTGGCAAGAGTCCGGAACAAATTGCCGCAGAGTTAGGGCAGCAGGAGCAAGAAAGGCGACTTGAAATCGAGAAGCGAGCTTTGGCCAATGAACAGGAGAAATTGAGCGAAATTTTCGATGGATTTGATGGAACGTGGACTGGCGTTCGTAGAGTCTCCGATAGTTTTGCGGATTTTTGCAGTTGGACATCTTGGGAGACTTACACAGTTGAAATGAAAGACTTTTCGGCAAGCCGAAACTATGGGAGTGGTACGTTATCGATAGCTGTTGAGGTTGACCTGACCATGAATGACGACTATCCCGAGAGAGTAAATCAATGCTTGAATGCTTCAGGCGCAAATACAGTTGGGCTTTCAGGGTGGAACGTTGGGTATGATTTAGACTTTTCAATTTTTAGCCAGGGCGGTTTTGCCAAATTGAACTTGGTGAAGATGGAGGACTGCGGGGATTCCTGTTTCCAATTTGATGCGGAACTAAGAATGCGCCCAAACGGTGAATTGCTCTTCACAGAACTCACGGAAATCGGAAATAAACGCCACCAACTGCGGCTGCGTGCAAAATGACGTTTAAGCAAACCTACACAAAGGCTCTGCCCGCCTTCGCCGCGACAGTAGCGGTTACTGCCTAAGAATTTCGCCACTGGGGACAGACACAGCATTTATCTGTATCCAAGCGCCGCCGCGATTGATCTGCGCTCAGCCTCGCTCATTTGCCAGAGATGCTTCACAAACTGATGTCCGGTTTAGGCTGCACAGCGGTCATCTGCGCTTCGTGCTTGGACGGCAGCAAAGTCCGCACACCCGTTAGAGCAACCCTTGGATTGAATGTCTCCTCCGGGCTGGCTGTGGTCATCTGACCAAAACCTTCAGATGTCGACTGCGAGCCCATACCTACCAATGCTGATCACCCACTGATGTCTGCTCTGGTGAAGGGGAAAAGCGTTTGCCCATCTTGGGGCACCACACAATGGGCTATTTTTTGGGGGATTAATGCTTTGGTTCATCCTCCGCTTTCAAGAAGCGCCTCAGAAGGTCAAATTGGTAGTTCAAACCGTATTGTACCCGATCTGCACCGCCAGCACCCTGCTCCCGTCTTGGCTGAAATAGACATTCACAACCATCGAATAGGGAACCGCCGCTCTTAGGCGATCCAGAACACCGCGCGCGGGAAACTTCGGCCCATTGTTGCGGATTGACCAATATGCTGTGATGCGCAGTGCATCGTCGTGTACATAAGGGTTTTCGGAGCTAAAATTATCTGGCGGCATCCTAAACCCCTGCGCTTCCATAAAGGAACGGGACGCTTCGATCCCTCCCAAAGCAGATAAAAGCCGGAAAATGCACACTTCAGCTTCGGCGGTCCAGCTGATCCGTGCCCAATCTATCATTAGCGGCTCTCGCGATTGCAGGTTCTCTGTTCCGGCTACGAGACAGGATTGCGGGTCGGTGAACCTTGCTGCCGCGTCTAGTGCGTTGTCGTTCATTTCGCGGGCATATCGGGTCGCAGAAGCGGGATGATGGAGTAGTGAGAGCGGAAAGAGCAAATTCGTGGCACCTAGGTGGTAACTTGCCCTGAAAAGATAATAGCAAATATTCACAGCGTAAAAAGCGCTGCCGCCATTGGTGAGGCCCCAACCGGTCGACCAGAGCCGGAACTCCACATCTTATCCTGATCTCCCCGGACCCTTACACTCAAAACCCTTTTTAGCACCTACTTAGACACCGAATATCGGTGCTTCGGGCAAAGACTAGACTTCCAAAACGCTGGCACCCGAATACCGGTTGTTTTCGAGATCATCATGGGCCTGCTTCGCGTCGCTCAAAGGATAGGTTTTGGGGTTTGGAATACGAACATCACCCGCAGCAACCATATCAAAGAAAGAGCGCGCGTTTTCAACGAAGCTGTCTGCAAAATGTCCGTAGTTCGGGCGAGAAATCCGCAGGGATTTCGACGAAAAGCTACCGATATCCCAAGAGCCAATATCGCCCGAAGCTTCACCAAAACTGATTACGTGGCCTCTGATAGCAACGACGGTTAAGGACGTCTCGAAAGTTTCGGCGCCAACCCCGTCAAAGACAACATTAGCTCCTCTGCCGCGTGTCAAATCCATGATTTCCCCGATGCAATCAGAGCTTCGATAGTCCACCGCAGCTGCCGCACCCAGCGCCAGCGCCATATCGCGACCCTGCGCGCTGCCTGCTGTTGCTATGACATGAGCCCCGCGCGCTACGCAGGCCTGGACAAGCAGTTGCCCAAGCCCACCAGCCGCCGCATGAACAATCACGGTTTCATCGACCTTCAGACGATGGACATCTGTCGTCAGGAAGTTTGTTGTTACACCGCGCAACAGGCTGGCGGCAGCCTGAGCATCTGACAAGGTGTCTGGCAGGGTAACCAGGGCCTCTGAAGGCATGATCCTGTGGCTGCAATAGGCCCCTGGCGGCGCGCAGGCGTAGCCAACACGATCTCCGAGGCTCAACCCTTGAACTTCGGCCCCGAGCAACGCGACTTTGCCCACGGCTTCCATACCTGGAATGGACGGAGGCTGAATCAAATTGAAATGTCCGGTCCGGGTATGGATATCAATGAAATTTACACCCACGTAGGTCTGGGACAACAACACTTCGCGCGGACCGAGACGGGGAATTGCAATAGGCCGTTCAACGAGATTCTCCGGGCCACCAAAGGCTTGCACGAAAATGCCAGTCCCTTTTTCATCCAGCGAAGAGGCAAGAAGAGGCACTGGCCTGGTTGAGAGTACGCTGGGAATGGCAGGCGCATTTTGAGGAACGCCGCCAAACCAATCTTGCAAGGCCCTGAACCCTGCTCGGTAGACGCCGTCGCGAACAAGCTCTGTCATCTTGGTGATTTCTGCAGCTGGTGGGTCAAACCGGCTCCACCATTCGACAAAACATGCGTCACCGTCCGTGACCCGGCGCAAGCGCATGTGGGCCACATAGTTGTGTAACGGCACAGGGGCCTCGAGCAGGCAATAGCTGAGCCTCATGTCAAGATCTGAGGCATCGATGAGTTGCTCGCGCAGCAGACCACCATCGGTCAGTCGAAAATTGCGCACAGCGCCGACGACATCAGGCGCGCCTCCGCCTTCGATAAAGCTGGTCGCGATTGCCGGATGCCAGCGTTCATGGGCATTGAAATCGCGCAGGAGCCGCCAAACATCAATAGCAGGCGCATCAATGACAGTGCTTTCGCGTATTGTGACCATCGTGCGCCTGCTATTCTTTTACTTCATCTTCAATGCGGCGCCATCAAAGGTTGTCACCATGGCCGCCATCAGACCATCGCGTGTGACATAGGCATCCGAACCGCGGTATTCTTCGGCCAGAAAATCCGCCCGGGCCACCCATTGCACATTCAGCGTATTGCCGACCGGGAAAACGTGTTCGCTTGCAAATGTGATGCCCATCAGGCCGCCATCCGCAACGGACTGGCAGAAGCCGGCGAAAAGATCGCCGATATCCTTGCGCCCAGAAATGATCGTACCTCCGGCCAAGTGAATTTCTGCATCCGCAGGATACTGTGCCATAAGTCGATCCCAGTCACATAAATTAAGCGCATCCAGGTGTTCCTGCACCACAGCATCAGGTGTGGCTTGCCTGACCAGATCGGGCAGTTCCCTTTCCTGGGCGACAACTTGGGTCGCACATAGGATTGCAACAACGGTGAAAAGTGTTTTAGTCATCTTAGTTTCTCCTCCTTACGAGGGGTTGAAGCCGAGCGGCTGGGTGGGCCTGATTGCCATCACCGTCCATCCAGTCGCTTTTTCAGAGCCGTGAATGCACTCTGAAACACGTTGTCGCCGATATGGGCGATCAATTCTTTTTCATCTTCGGGGCGGCATTCGAACGTTGCCTCCCAGCTGGCAAAGCACCTATTGCCATCGGTCACCGGCGCTAATGCGAGTGTTGCGACATACTCAGTGACTGCCATTGGGCTTTCGAGGATCGCGTAGGTACATTTGAAGTCGTAATCGGACAGGCCAAGAAGCTGTTCCTTGATGACGCCGCCATCGGCCAATTTGAAAATGCGGACACAGCCTACTTTGTCCGCAGGTAAATTGCCCTCAATGCGGCTCTCGACAACGAAGGGCGTCCAGTCCGGCAGTCCGTTGAAATCTCGCACGATACGCCAAACTGCGGCGGGAGGGGCGTTCAGAACAGTTGAGACAAATACTGTTGCCATGGTCAGTCGTCGTCTCTGTCACGTCGATCAGCGGTATCGTCAGACTTTCCGGATTTCTCGCCATTCTCGGACAGTTTCGCGATGTCCTTTGCGTCTCGCAGCACATCAGTCATGCGCCCCATGCTGCCACCTTCGATACCAATTTCTTTCATCAGATTGTCGATCATCGGCGCTTGAACGCGGTACCGAAGCGCAGAATCTATGACCTCATCCGTAACGTTTTTATTGCCGCCTGATCCCCCGGCATTGATACCATCAACGTGCAATATCTTGATGCCATCGATCTTCTCCATGGGTCTCACGCTTTCGCGAACAATCCCTTCGAGCCGGTCAAGCAAGGCAGCGCGCAACCGACCGGCGCGTGCATCTTCGGACAACACATTCTCCGCCTCGTTCATCTGTTTGGCCCCTTTGGAATCAACGCTGTAGCGTTCGGCCGCGGACAGGGCGAGGGTCTTTTCAGCCTCCGCCGAAGCGGTGGCAGCGATTTTTTGCGCCTCTGCCAAAGACTTCGCCGCCGCCATTTCTGCTTCCGCCTTGGCGGTTATTTCCAGAGCGCTCCGCTCAGCCTCGCGGTGCGCAGCGATCATGTCGATCACCTTGCGGCGTTCCGCAATTTCCTTCTCGCGCAGCGTAAATGCCTGTTCCTCGGCTTGGATCGCTTTGCCACGGACCGCTTCGGCTGCGGCAATCGCACTTGACCGCTCCTGGCTTTTCTTTGCCAGCGCGATTGCCTTTTCCTCGCGCGCCATCTCCACTTCGAGATCGCCCTGAACTTCAATCTGGCGCAGTTCTTTGGCCTTCAGCATCCGGGCTTCTTCAACGCCGCGTTCAGCCGTAACCCTTGCACGCTCAACTTCCTCGCCGGACGCGATTTCGGCTTCCTCAAAGGCCTGCCGTTTGGCGATTTGCAAGGCTTCCAGGTGTTTTTCACGGGCAATACGCACCTCGTCCAGGGCACGGGCTTGCGCCACTTTCTCGGCCTCGGTGCCCTGATCCGCAACGATCTGTGCACGCTTGCGCTCTCCTTCTGCCTCAGTCAATTCAAGCGCTTTCTTGGCCAATGCGATCTGGCGGTCTTGCTCAGCCAGTTCGAGGGCTTTCTTGCGTGCTATGGCCAGGGTGTCCTGTGCCTGTTCACGTTCAATCCGCGCCTGCTCCAGAGACAGTTCCAGCGCGATGTTCTCTTTTTCGGTTAATTCGCGGGTTTTCAACTCTGCTTCGTCCAACGCACGTCGCCGGGACAGTTCAAGCTTCTGGGCCTCTTTTTCCTTTTCGATGCGTTCTTGGGTCAAGCGACGTTCTTGCATTAAACGTGAGACTTCGACGGCCTCATTTGATTCCATACGCGCTTGCTCGGCTTCTTGTTCGCGCAAGGCCCGTTCGCGCGCCAATTCCGTGCGCTGTGCGGCTCGCCGTACTTCAACTTCGCGCTCTTGTTCAAGCTGCGCATATTCGGTGTCACGATCAATTTCGAGCACTTTGCGCTGCGTCTCGAGGTTCTGGTTGCGGATGTCCACCAGCGCGCGTTGCTCAATTTCGTTCCGCAATTTACGACGGTTTTCAATGGTCTCGGTGAGCTGGGTCAAACCTTCTGCGTCAAAGCTGTTGGACGGGTCAAAGAACTCAAGACCTGTCTGGTCCAGATCAACGATTGCAACGCTCTCAAGCTCAAGCCCATTGGCGGCCAGAGATTCAGAAGCCAGATCGCGCACCTTTGCGGCGTATTCGTGTCGGTTCTCGTGCAGTTCTTCCAATGTCATTTGTGCTGCAACGGTGCGTAATGCGCCTGCGAATTTGCCCTCAAGCAGTTCGTGCAGACCGCCGTCTCGCAACGTGCGTCGCCCCAGAGTTTGCGCCGCCGCTGCCACCATCTCATTGCTGGCACCGACACGCACAAAGAACTCTGCACTCAGATCAATGCGCATGCGATTTTTTGTGATCAATGCCTTGTTTTCCAAACGCTCGACCGCGATGCGCAGCACGTTCATGTTCACGGGCGTCAGTTCATGCAGGACCGGAATGACAAAGGCGCCCCCGTTGACAATCACTTTTTCGCCAAGGAAACCCGTTCGGACAAAAGCAATTTCCTTTGTCGAGCGGCGATAGAGCCAGCGCAGCACATAGACTGCAACGGCGATGACAATGACGGTTATGATGATCCATAAAAGAAGCTGTCCGAATGTGCTGGAACTCATGATCCGATTTCCCTTCTAAGCTTTGAAACTGATGGATTTGAACTTGCGCGTCTGTTCTGTCAGCGCCCGTTCTGTTGGCAGCCGCTCCATTGAAGAGGCTCCATAGAACCCATGGCAATGTTTGGTGTGGCGCAGCACATATTCGGCATCTTGAGGTTCAGCTACTGGGCCGCCGTGCACAAGCACGATCACGTCTTCGCGCACCTCCATCGCGGCCCTTGCCCAGCGATCCACGATCTCTGGGCAGTCTTCAAGCGTCAGGGCCGTACCTGCCCCAATAGACCCGCCCGTCGTCAAACCCAGATGGCATACGACAATGTCCGCGCCTGCCTTTGTCATGGCCCGGGCATCGTCTTCGCTAAAGACGTAGGGCGTGGTAAACATCCCCTTGCGATGCGCCATGGCGATCATGTCAACTTCGAGCTGATAAGACATGCCCGTTGCTTCAAGATTTTCGCGAAAAGTACCGTCGATCAGGCCGACGGTTGGAAAATTCTGAACCCCGGCAAAACCCACACGCGTCAGATCGTCGAGAAAACTGTCAAACATGCAAAACGGGTCGGTTCCGTTCACGCCAGCCAGTACCGGTACGTTTTTGACCACCGGCAGCACTTCGGAAGCCATTTCCATCACGATCTGGTTGGCGTTGCCGTAAGCCATCATCCCCGCAAGCGAGCCGCGTCCGGCCATGCGGTAACGGCCCGAGTTGTAAATGACGATCAGATCGATCCCGCCTTCTTCTTCGCATTTGGCGGATAACCCTGTGCCCGCGCCACCGCCCACGATAGGGCTTCCCTGCGACTTCATCTCGTTGAACCTACTTATGAGTGTTGCCCTGTCTGGCGCTGCCATCATGCTCTCCTTTGTAGCGTCGGTGCGATGGCGTGGAATGCGTCCAACACCGCATGTGTGAAATCAGGGTGGTTGATATGTGCGGGAACGCGCAATACCTGCCGCTGACCTGTTTGAGTGACCCGCGCCTCAATAGCGTCGAACAGTGCGGCGCGCGCGGCTTCGTCTTCAAACGGCTGGCCCGGTGCATCAAGGGCCGACACACCACCTTCGGGCAACAAGAACCGGACTGGACCGTCCATCTGATTTAGGCGCTCACCGATCCAGTTACCGCACTGGCGGCTTTCCTCAATTGTTGTCCGCATCAGGGTAACAGCCGCGTTGTGAATCACAAATTTGCGGTCGTTGAATTTCTCCGGAACGCGTTCGCGTGGTCCAAAATTCACCATATCAAGAGCCCCAACAGATCCAACATAGGGCACACGCGTGCGGATCACAGCGCCGAATCGGTCATCATCGGCGGGGAAGACACCCCCAACGAGCATGTCAGCCAGTTCCGTTGTTGTCAGGTCGAGAACGGCAGAGATATCGCCGCTGTCGACCAATCCCTCCATCGCGCGCCCCCCAATGCCCGTGGCGTGAAAGGTCAGGCAGTCGTAGTCCTTTCCCAGGGCCTGACCCACTGCCTGCACGAGTGGAGTCGTCACACCAAACATTGTCAAACCGATTGCAGGACGCATCAGTTTGCGCTCTGCTGCGCGCGCGGCAGCGGACGGCAGGCCTGCGACCATGCCCGCCATGGCATGGGCTGCGTTACTAAGAACAACCTCTGTAATGCGGTTTAGCCCTTGCACGTCGGCAACCGAATGGATCATCTGGATGTCCGATGCGCCGACATATTGCGCAACCTCACCCGATGCGACGGTCGACACCATCAATTTCGGAATTCCAAACGGCAATGCCCGCATGCCTGCCGTCGCCAGCGATGTTCC
Organism: Roseobacter sp. EG26; assembly: GCF_049830555.1. NCBI lineage: Bacteria > Pseudomonadati > Pseudomonadota > Alphaproteobacteria > Rhodobacterales > Roseobacteraceae > Roseobacter > Roseobacter sp. EG26. The sequence continues at coordinate 27,418 of NZ_JBNBLH010000020.1, read as the reverse complement.
ACCAGAACCGCCCGCAGAAATGATACCACCTATGCCGCGTTCCCGACTGATCCATTTTGCAAATGCATCGGCCATGGCGCGCACCGAAGCGCCGCGTTCTCCGGTCATGACCGCCCCCGTACCTCCCCGTGCCATGCTGGCAACCTGCATCGCTGGAACATCTGCCCGACTGGGTTTGCCCGAGGTGGAAAGATCAACGGTGCGCACGGGCACGCCCTTTTTGCGCAGCTTTGCCGCGATGAAACCCAGTTCGCGGGCCTTGGTGTCAAAGGTGCCAGCTACCAGAACGGTGCGACCCACGCGCTCTGCAAAAGGAATGTGGAACACATCTTCCTCGGGCTCAGGAGTCACCTTCTGTGCCAAGGGCGCGATGGGTGCCTGCACATTCCAGCGGTTGGGCATCTGGGCAACCGGGTAGTGGGCAGCGTCGTCTTCTCGGGTCACGCGGTACACATGGTCCAGCTGCGCCTGCGCGGCTGCGGCGTCTTCTGGTGTAGGCTCAATCGCTTCGTCTTCGGCCTGACGGCCCACACCCAACAGGCGCTGCTGCATATCGGTGTCGGCAGAAAGCGCTGCTGATGCCATCATCCGGCTGATCTTGCCATTGACCATGATGCCGACCTGATCAGACACGGATGTGGCAACCCCGATATTCTGTTCAATCACAAGGATCGCCATTTCGCCTTCGGCCCCCAAAGTGACCAGCATGTCGCGCACCTGATCCACAATCACCGGGGCCAATCCTTCGGTGGGCTCATCCATGACCAGTAGCTTGGGATCAGACAAAAGAGCGCGGCTGATGGCCAGCATCTGCTGCTCGCCGCCCGACAGCTGTGCGCCTCCGTTGCTGCGCCTTTCCGCCAGTCGCGGAAACGTCTGATATACGCGATCCGGCGTCCATGAGGAATCGCGGGCCGTGCCTGCTGCCAACCGCAGATGTTCATCCACGGTCAGGCTGGGCCAGACCCGCCGACCCTGGGGCACATAGCCCACGCCAAGACGATGGATTTCGTGCGGATCAAGTTTTGTTATGTCGCGCCCGGCGATCCGGATCGAACCGGAGCGTGCCTTTGTCAGCCCGGTGATCGTGTTGCACAGCGTCGTCTTGCCCATGCCATTGCGACCCACAATGGACAATACACCAGAGCCCAGAGCAAAGCTCACACCCTGCAGGGCATGGCTTTCTCCATAATAGACCTGCAAATCATCAACCTGAAGCATCGGGCGCTCAACCATGACCACCCCCCAGATAGATTGCCTGCACCTCGGCGTCGTTTTCGATCTCTTCTGGTGTCCCTTCTTTGAAGACGCGTCCGTTGTGCATCATTGACACATATTTTGACACACGCAGCGCAACGTCCAGATCGTGCTCGATGATGATATATCCGATATGATCCGGCAATGCGTTCAGGATCGCCACAAGGTCCCGTCGCTCTGTGGGGGAAAGTCCGGCAGCGGGTTCATCAAACAGGATAAATCGGGGTGCTCCGGCCAACGCCAGGGCAATCTCAAGCTGGCGCTTACGTCCATGACTGAGGGTCGAAACCAGCAAATCGCGGTCATCTTCAAGATGGACGGCGTGCAGGATTGAATGTGCCTGTGCCATATTCGCATCCCGATCCATCGGACGCAGCAACGAAAATCGTCGGCGCGAGACACCGCGACAGGCAAGGAAAACGGACTCAAGCACGCTGAGCCCGTCGAATAGCTGTGAAATCTGGTAAGTCCGGCGCAGGCCGCGGCGAATACGCTCGTGTGCAGGGATTTCGGTGATGTCCTCACCAAAGAACTGAATGCGGCCAGACGTGCATTCAAAGTCGCCGGTAATGGCGTTGAACAATGTTGTCTTGCCCGCGCCATTGGAGCCGAGGACCGCGCGCCGTTCACCAGCCGCGATCCTCATGTTGATGTCCGATAACGCGATAAGGGCACCAAAATGACGTGCTACACCAGAAAGCTCCAACGCACATGCGCCGGTCCCCTCTAGCCGAGATGCCGCCAGATTGGTGTCCTGCTTGGCCATCGCGTTATTCGCAGCTTGGGTTTTCGCGGCTTACCGCACCCAATGCCATGAATTCTTCCTTGTCGATTCCAAGGGTCTGATTCACCTGCGATGTCACCTGGATCAACTTGTTGACCAAATTTCCGTCGGCATCTTCGGTTACCTCAGTCAGATACATGTCGGCGATCGCATTGCGGTTCTCATCCAGCGATACCATCCCGGTGGGTGTCTCGAAGCTCAGAGCGCTCAGCGCCGCACGGTAGGCGGCTGGATCGCTCATGTCACCATCCACCTCGTTCAGCGCAAGGATGGCGGCTTTCATGCCGATATAGTAGGCATGTGCAAAGAGCGATGGCGACGGGAAAGCGCCATCCGTCTCTTTGTAGGCTTCGACAAAGGCGACCCACTCAGGTGCGTCGTTAGTGTCTGCAATTGGACCTGCAGCGGGCGTGCCGATAAGAACATCTTTCAAGCGACCTTTGGAGGTCAAAACGGTCTGATCGACTGTAATGGACCCGCCAATCAATGGCGCTTCGCCTCCGGCCTGCTGAAATTGCGACAAGAAGTTGACGGCATCGGCCCCACCAAGAGCCACATAAATCGCGTCAACGTCATCCGGGATAGCCGCGATGACGGACGAATAATCTTTGTTGCCAATCGGCACCCAGGATTTCGACGTCACCTTGCCACCCGCCTGGCAGAATTCAGCCATGAAACCAAAGACCTGCGTGTATGGAAAGGAGTAGTCCTCTGCAACGACAGCCACGTTTTGGTAGCCCTTTTCGTTGTACGCATAGGTGCCAAGCCCCGCCATCCATTGGGCCCCATCGGTCGAGAACCGGAAAAAGTTGGGCGCAGGGTCACGGAAGGTCGTGTCCTGTGCAGCGGATGATCCATTGATGAAAGTCACATCGGGTTGCGACAGGGCATAGTTTTTAACCGCTATCCCTTCGTCCCCCGAAAGGGGACCAACGAGTATTGAAACGCCGTCTTGTTCGACGAGTTTTCGCGCCGCACGCACGGCAGAATCGGGTGAGGCGTCGGATGATCCCTTGATGACCTCGATCTTTTTGCCGCCGGCCATGCCGCCAGCCTCGCTGAGCGCGACCATCGCGCCGCGTTCACTGTCCTCACCTAGCACCGTGAAAGCGCCTTCGAATGTGGCCAGAAGACCTATTTTGATTGTGTCATCCTGCGCCATTGCCAATCCCGGCAGCGTAAAAGTGGCCAGCGTCGCAGCCATTAGTGTTCTTCTGTGCAGTCTCATTTGAACCTCCCTTGGTTTCTTGAGTCGTCGTGTCATTTTTGGCCTGCAATATTCAGATGTCAGACCTGAGTGATCCGGGCGCGAGGTGGGGTTTTGCTTTTTCCCAAAGTCCCAGAATGCCGTCAGGTGATACAAAGACGATCACCAGAAAAAGTAATCCGATCAGGGTATTGAACCGTTCAGCCCCGACTATATCGATGGCAAAGGTCTGCATAAGGATCACCACGACCGCTCCAAGGAACGGACCAATCGGGTGACGCAGGCCGCCGATGACCGTGATGATAAGTACGTTGATTGCAGCACCTACATTGATGGTGCCCGGCGAAATGCGCCCATTGAACCAAACCAAAAGAATGCCAGCCAGCCCTGCGATAATGCCAGCCAGAAACCATGCAAACACCTTGTGCATGGTTACGTCGTATCCAAGGGCGCGCATCCGGCGCTGGTTGTCGCGGGTTGCCTGCAAGGTCAGCCCGAAAGTGGACTTTGAGGCATAGAGCACCGCAAGGTAGCAAAGGATCGCGACCCCAAGACTGAGAAAGTAGAAAGGCATTGGGTCGCGCCAGTCGATCCCGAAAACGACAGGCGCTTTTACACCTGCAAATCCGGGAAAGCCGTTGAACAATGTGTAGTTCTGCTGAGCGAAGTAGAACATCGCAGTAGCAACCGCGAGCGTGATCATGATCGTGTAGATGCCGCTGGTCCGCACCGAAACCCAGCCCACCAGTGCAGATGCCAAGGCTGCGATGAAGACTGCAAAGGGCACAAGCACCCACCAGGGCCAGCCGAACCCATGCACATCCGCGCTGTTTTCGCCGAAAATGGCGACAGTATAGCCCGCGATCCCGGCGATGGTGATCTGAGCGAGGCTGACCATGCCGCCATACCCCGCCAGCCACATCAAAGAGAGGCCCAGCATTCCGAAAATCAACGAATAGGCACCGATTTGCGTCGTGAAAAAGTCAGAAGCCACAAAGGGAAAGACGAGCAAAACGGCCGCCAACGCCAAGTGCCCCGCGCCGATGCGCGCGATAAGATCGTTGCGCGCAGGCGCCTGATCGGGGAACGGTTCTGTAGTCACGATGTCGAACCCATGATGCCCTGTGGTCTGATTGCCAGCGTGACGACCATGATCAAGAACGTGACAACGATCCCGTAGGTCGGGAAATAAACGAGGCCCAGTTGCTCAGCCAACCCGATGAGGAGGGCTCCAATTGCTGCCCCGCTGATTGACCCCATGCCGCCGACGATCACCACCACCAGTGAGGCAAGCAGATACCGCACGTCCTCTCCTGGTGAGACTGAAAGTGCGGAGCCGCCAATCACGCCTGCCAATCCTGCAAGACCGGCGCCGACCGCAAATACAATGGCGAAAACAGCATGGACGTTGATACCTGAGGCCGAGAGCATCTCACGATCATCAACGCCTGCACGGATCATCATGCCGACCCGTGTGCGGTTCAACATCAGCCACAGCGCAATCCCAATGGCAATCGCGGCAAGCAAAACCAGAATACGAAAGAGCGGGTACTTGATGTATACGATAGATCCATTCGACCTGACTGCTGAGATAATCGGCAGTTCAAGCGTGCCTGACAGCCAATCGGGCACAAGAATCTGGTAGGTTCCGCCGGCCCAGATCGCCAACATCAAATCTGCAGCAACGATGGAAATCCCGATGGTAACAAGTGTCTGGCGCAGATCATCGCCTTCAAGTCGACGAAACACCGCAACCTGCAAGACAATCCCAAGCAGCCCCACGATCACAAAGGCCCCGGCAACGCCTAGCAGCCAGTAGCCTGTGAGATCCGCGATCTCGTATCCTACATAGGCGCCCAGCAGATAGAGTGAGCCATGCGCCAGATTGACATTGCGCATAAGCCCAAACACGAGGGTAAAGCCACTTGCGACAAGGAAATACAGTCCCGCCAGCGTCAGGCCATTCAGAATGGAACTGACAAAGGCCTTCTTGGAGATCAGAATATCCTTGACCCACTCAGGCCAGACAGGCGTGAAAACAAGCCACGCGAGCAACAGCGCCAGAATGACTGCAATGCCGATCCAAACTTGGCGCTTTGTCAGCGCGGGCGCGTTGTTCAGCGTGTCGTCAGGGGGGCGCAAGTCATTCATGCGGTCAGGCGCCGCCGTTGTTCGCCGGTTTTGGGTGCCTTGTGGAATTTGCCATCTTTCATGATAGCGAGAAGACGTTTCTGCTCTTGAAGGATGCTCACATCCGAAATCGGATCCCCGTCAACAAGCAGCAAATCGGCCAGATATCCCTCTTTGATCATGCCAAGTTCATGTTCCATACACATGATCTCGCCGCCATATTTGGTCGCGGCCTGTATCGCCTCCATTGGAGAGAAACCAAGCATGTCGACAAAGGTCTGCACGTCCTTGGCATTGGTGCCCTGTGGGGTCCAGGCAAAGCCATAGTCACCACCGATGCAGACCCGGATACCCCGTTTGTGCATCTTTTTCATGGTGTCGACACACATCTCCAGCTCGCGTTCGTATTCCATCGAAAGCGGTGATCCAGGTACGATGCCCCATTCCTCAGCATGACGCGCGGTGTTGATCAACCAGGCAATACCGGGCGCAACAAAATGCTTGTCCTTGACAGCTTCAAGCATGTCGAGGCTTTCTTCATCGGCAAAGCTGGCGTGATAGATGTTCTGAATACCATGACGAATGCACTGTTTGACCGATCCACTGGACCGGGCATGGGCGCTGATCACCTTGTTTCGGCACCGGGCCTCGGCGCAGGCCATGGCGACTTCTTCTTCGGACATGGGCGTTTCTTCGGCGCCCATGCCCGTGATGGCTTCACCGGACAGATTGAGCTTGATGCTGTCCACACCGATCTTGATCAATTGACGCACCGTCCGGCGGACCTCTTCGGGGCCCGATACAACAAGGCCCAGATTCAAGCCCTCATGCGGAATATGACTGGGCGCTGCATCCCCCAGACCACCTACTGTGGTGATCTCAGGACCGGCAGCAAGATACCGTGGCCCCGGATAGCGCCCCTCGTTGATGAAGCGCTTTGCGACGACATCCAACCTTGGTTTTGCTGCCGCCGCACCACGACCTGAAGTAAACCCGGCGTCAAGAACCAACTTGGCCATCTCCATGGTGACCAGCATATGCTCTTCAAGCTCCATCATCTGGATCGGATCAATGCCCGGCGCATTGTTCCAACTCAGATGCAGGTGTGCGTCGATCATGCCGGGCATCAGTGTGGCACCCATCCCGTCAATAACAGTGGCACCGCCATATTGACCGCCACCAAAACGTGAACCACCTCTGCTCACGCGCGAAATGCGGTTCCCCTTTACGGTGACTTCGCCAGAGTAGGGATATTCACCCGTCGCATCGAGGATGCGCACATTTGTAAATACGATTTCTCCGGAGGTGTCGGCGCCACTGTTCCAATCACTATCTGCCATATTGACCTCTCATCTCGCGCAATGCCGCGCAGTCATCTATTGTGGGTGCTCTGCCAAGAAGCCTCTTAGCAGAACAGCGCTCTGTTCGGGTTTTTCCAATGGAGTCCAGTGACCGCACCCGGGTAGGATCTCCAGCTTCGCTCCGCTGATTTTTTCGCTGAGCAACCGCCCCATACTAACGGGAGCAACAGGATCGCTTTCGCCTGTGACCAGCAGTGTCGATGCTGTGATCTTACGCCAATCGGCCGCTTCTGCCAGCGAAAGTGCCTCGCAATTGGCTGCGTAACCATCACCTGTCTGCCTCAAAACGCTTTCACGAACAAATGCGACAGCTGCGGGATTTTCCCTGTGGGTAGATGGCGCGAGCGTGTTCTGGACGATCTGATCTGCAATTCCTGCCAGGTTTTCTTTCCGCGCATGCGTCGCGCGAAGTAACAGGCCTTCACGGGCTGTTTGCGGTGGTTCTGTCAGGGCCCCATAGAGGACCAGCCCCTTTACCCGATCTGGAAAGCGTGCCGCGATGTGCTGACACACAATGGTGCCCATCGAATGGCCGACAAGGTGAAACGTCTCAATTCCCCTGTCGGTCAACCATTGTGTCACCGCCTCGACCATTACCGCGATGCTGAGACGCTGTGATCCCAAGGCAGAGCGCCCGGAACCGGGCATATCGGGCCGGATGGCCCGCATGTTGCCAAGAGCCGTCATCAGCGGCTGCCACGTGTTCGACGTGCCGCCCAATCCGTGCAACAGCACAATTGGAAACCCGTCTCCGGTATCTTCGACAACAAGACTCACTTCGCGACCATTTCATTCTGCAAATATCCGATCTGGTCGATCTCGACCCGCACAACATCGCCCGGAACAAGGTACTTCGGTGGCGAGAAGCCGATGCCCACGCCAACCGGTGTGCCCGTTGCAATGATATCGCCGGGGTTGAGTGTCAGTCCGGCAGACAGCGTGGAGATGAGCGTTGGTATGTCAAATATGAGATCGGCGACCGGTGCGCTCTGCCGCAGTTCGCCATTGACAGTGCAGCGCACGACCATCTTCGAAAAATCAACGTCGTCGGTTGTGACAACCCACGGCCCCATCGGGCAGAATGTGTCCTGCGACTTGCCGATCAGCCACTGGCTATGACGGCCCTGCAGATCGCGCGCGGTGACGTCGTTGACAATTGTGTATCCCCAGATGTGATCCATTGCGTCGGAGGCTGAAATCCCTCGGCCACCAACACCCATGATGACAGCGAGTTCGGCTTCGTAATCAATCGCTTCGGAAACCGATTTGTCGATTACGACAGCGTCCTCCGGGCCAACGACACATTCGGGCACCTTTGAAAAGATGATCGGATGCTCGGGGATGTCGCCGCTTGCTGCCGAGGAATCGAATCCACTTTGGGCAAATTCCCTGGCATGCGCGTGGTAATTTTTACCCACGCAGAAAATGTTGCGCGCCGGACGCGGCACCGGCGCTTCCAGCCTGATCCGGGCAAGGTCCAGCGGCTCCTTTTCTCGCGGCATTTGAGCGCGACCAATGAGGGCGGTCACCCCTCTCGACGCTTCATACAGGCTCACATCAAACGGATAGACACACATCTGGTCCAGATCGACTCGACCGATATGGCGCTCTCCACCGATTTTGAATGTCGCCAGCTTCATGATGCCACCCCCACAATATGAACCTATACGGATATTGGTTCACATTATCGAAACTAGCCAAGCGCTCTTGATACGGCAAGAAAATAATTTTCGAGCACAAAACCCGGTAATTTAAGGGAAAACAGATGGTATACGTCAGGAATCGGTCGATTTTCTATTCCTCTCCACAGTCATATATTATACCAATATTGGCAAAGGTTTCACGCAAAGAAGAAACAATGGCGAGAATCAAAGCAGTCGAAATTACCAAGTCCCTGCGTGAAAGGATTGCAGGACCGGAATGGCAAAAGACCCGTGTTTTGCCGAATGAACGGGCCCTTTCGGATCACTATGGAGTCGCGCGCAACACCATTCGACGAGCGCTGTCTACGCTCGAACAAGAAGGCATTCTTACTCGGCATGTGGGCCGTGAAACCGTGATCAATGAAACGTTTGTCACTGGTGTCACGGACCTTTCGGCAATCGTTGATCGGCTTACAGAAATCAGCCCGTTTGATATCATGAATATGAGGTTGATCATCGAGCCACATGCCGCGGCAACCGCTGCACAAAACGCCAGCGAAGGGAAATTGGAAGCCCTGCGCGACGTTCACATGCGTACGGTCGACGAACGCCGGGTGGTCGAATTCGAGGCGCTGGATGCTGTTTTTCACGAGTTGATCTTCAGGTCGGCACGCAACGAGTTTCTCAAAGAACTGAATGAACTGCTGGTCATTGCGCGTCGGCGCAAACCGGTAATTGCAATCAGACGGAGCGGCTTCAGCGAAGCGCGTCGGCTTGAAACAATTGCACAGCACGAGGAGATTCTGAAAGCGCTGATGGCGCGTGATGCGGAGGCCGCGACGGAGGCAATGAAATTGCACCTGTCGGTGCGCAGCCGCAACCTGTTTGGTGGGCATGGTGAGGCACGTCACGCGGAGGCGATAGATGCCGCAGACACCGTGGCTCACGCCGACGAAACAAGCGACGACGCTGAAGAATTGCTCGATGTGATGGAGCGTATCGCAGGAAGTAGCCCGGCAGATGTGATGAACGTCCGTCTTATTGTAGAACCAAAGGCAGCTTCGGTTTCAGCTGCCAACGCTCGAAGATCTGATCTGGTTGCCATTCGCAATGCGCATGAACTGGCCACGTCGTCGCTGGAGACAGAAGCTTTTGAAGCCTGGGACGGAGAATTCCACAAACGCATTTTCGAAAGCACGCGCAATGATTTTTTGACTGCGCTTCATGACATCTTTCAGGCGATACGTTTGCGCAAAAACTGGCTCGACATGAAACGCCGAACGCTCACCCCAGAACGCCGTCTTGTCTACTGCGATCAACACGGCGCAATCTATCAGGCCATTGCCAACCGCGACCCGATCCTGGCTGCTGAAGAGATGCATCAGCATCTTTTGGCAATCCAGAAAAATTTGTTCTGAGGGATTGCTTTAAAGCCCGCTTTCGGCTGAGAGGGATGATGTTCTGAGTGCAAGCACCGATCCAACCAAAGTGAACGGCGGCGTAGTCCCGATCCTCCAATGTGGCGCCAGTCCGCCGGGCAAGTTCGTTTCGCGATCGGGCTGATCACGCGTGATGGAACGACCGGTTTTGGGGAAAGCACAAAGTCGCCAAAAAGCTACCGCCGCAGGTGCGAATAGGTACTGCGGGGACAATGGCCGCGATTGCAAAAGGCGAGTTTGTCCCGCTTGTCGACCTAACCGGCCAAAACGAGGCTCTGCTTAGGGCTGACATCCTTGATAAAGCCATTGACGAGAGGGTGCACAAGAGGACACAGTGCCTCCCTGCCAACGGGGTGCAAACGGAAAAATCTTCGATTTTGCAGTACAGCAAACACCTTGCAGACTCCGCTGTGGTCATCACCGAAGGTCGTGCTACAGACGAAATTCTGGTCAGAGCAAACCTTGCGGTCGGCACTAAGCCCAAACGTGTAAACATCTCGCGGTCTGTGTTGCCTGTGCTGGTTGGCTTGGGAGTACCAGCTTGATCATATCGGTATGTGATCAGCGACACTTTGGCGTATCGCAGGCATGACTCCGAGCGACCAATTCGGTTTGTCGCGCTAATTCGCTTTCTCTTCGCTTTTTTCAAGCGCTTTTCGAGATCATTGGAAAATTTAGTAATTTTTGAAGCCTGCATTTGCTTAGGAGCAACACCCGGCTGATTGACTGGTGGTGGCGTCAAAGCTGTGACGAGTTCACCATAATCGGCAACTTCTCGCACTGAGCTCTCGCGCATCGTAATCCTCACTTCCTCAGTTGCTCCGAAGACAAGGGCGCTGGCTGCTTTTAAAGTGCTATCGTCCTGATCTTGCAGCGTGTGGTGCCAGACGGCCGCGACAGTTGCGATGCAATTCAATCGTTTTGCGCCTGTATACATGCCGCTGATGGCCAATTTGGGCGCAGTCCGCAGACCAATCTGTTGCACAGCTGCACCCGCTATCGCTTTGTTTGCCAAGGCTCGATCCGAAGCACTTCCAACGGCTCCCGTGACGAAAGACCCGGCTGGCACGAAGGTCAGGAATGACTGCACATCCTGTGTTGATGCGGTTTTTCTGGCAGCGTTGCGATATGCAACTGACATCTTGCGGCTGTAGCTGGCGAGTTCGACAAGTTTGGTTTCGGGCGCAATGCTCACCTTATTGCCCACTTGCAGCTCATCGATTAGCCCCCTTTCGGCATCAAGCAGGTTTTCTTCGGCGCACCCGCATAGCACCACTGCACAGCACGTCGCGATCATCCCATTACGAATGAAATCCCCCTGGAAAATGACGGGTATAATAGGTGGACCATCCGCCCTTAAGCGGACATCTGTCAATGAACCTCCCGTCTATCGAGCAAACTGAAGGGGTAGGTAGTTGAATTTCAGCGAAAGAACTATGGCTACCCACCTACGCATCTGCGGCAAGCAATCCTAATCCCGTGTAGTTGGCTTTGGTGATGGTGTGCGTAAGCCAGATGAGGCTGGCATTGGCGATAATTGCGGCGATGCATTGAGCGACGGTTGCCACGAAGAACATTTGGCTTAGGCGGGCATCTGCATCAGCACACCGTCACCATCATCTGACAATTCACGGATCAGCAGCGATATCGCCGTCAGCACACCGGGAAGTGGAACGAAACTCTCAGGCTTCAGCCTCAACCCGTGCCGCCGGTCGAACCAGCCGGAGATCGCCCCGAGTACTCCTTCGGAGTTGAACTCATAGGCAAATTGCCCCCGGTCGGCGACGTATTGCAGGGCCTCTTTGATCGGGTCGGCGATGGGCAGGTCCATATCGGCCACCCAGAACGGAGTGACCTGGTCGGTGCCGTAGAACATCTTGAGATACTTCGGGTTGTGGCGCGCGAAGGTGTCGCCGGTCTTGGCCGGTGCGGTGTCGAACTTGCTCATGTCTCTGTTCCCCTCGCCCGATCAGCAGCACATTGCCAGCGGCTGGCTGTCGCTGAACTCGCGGCTTTTGGCGGCAGCACCTCGCCCCAGGAAGGTCTGGTCGGACAGGTAGAAGTCCGAGAAATCCGCAACGAAGTCAGGCGCGACTGATTTGGCGGGCAAGCCAGATTGCATGATGTTGGTCTGCCAAGTTTTCAGCTTTGGGCGACCGCCAAGAAAATCGTAGCCGCTTTGCTGTTCGATGATGCAGGCCCGGTGCAACAGCACCAACCAGGCCACATCGACTAGGCTGATCTCGTCACCAGCAAAGAATTTTGTGTCGCCCAATTGGGCCTCAATTGTGTCGAAGGCTTTGTTCAACTTCTGGCTGCGCTCTGACAGGATGTCCTGATCGGCGCTGCGCTGTGCGCCGCATTGGGGCAGGTAGTGCTTGGTGGCCAGATAGCTCCACGCACGTTCGCGTGCCTTTTCCACGGGTGTCAGGCCTGCACGCAGGGGGGCGTAGGCTTCTTCGATGTATTCCACGATCGCATCGCTTTCAAACAGCGCCTCGCCCTCATCTGTGATCAACAGCGGCACCTGCCCATTAGGCGAAATGTCCAGAAACCACTGGGGTTTGTTGCTGAGGCTGATGAATTCAAGGTCATACGCGATGCCCTTGGCTTCCAGAAGCGCGGTGACACGCTGCACAAAGGGGCAGATTTTGAAGCTGACGATTTTCATGGTTCCGGTTTCTTTTCTGTAGGATCGATGCATCGACCTTCAATACGTGAAGTTAAATTTTTTTAGGGGCAGGCTGCGCAGGAACACTCCTGAAGGCAGCGTGTGATTTTCATCCATTCGGTCAAAGCGACCTGGAAGGCCTGGCGCCCCTTTTCCGTTACCGAATAGACTTTGCGTTCGCGACCTGAGACGATCTCTGACGAGAAGGTGACGTAACCGCCTTCGGTAAACTGCTTGAGCACCGGATAGATCGTACCTTCGCGCGGGGTGCAGCACCCATCGGTGCGCTGTTCAACCTGCCTGGCAATATCGTAGCCATGCAGATCCTCATATTGCAGCACGCAGAGGATGAAAAACTTGGACAGGCTCATCTTGATCGTATTCCCCCAATAGTCGGGGTCGAGCAGGTCTGGTGAGGTTGCAGTCTTATTCATGCAGCTCGCCTATACCTCGATGATCGATGCGTCAAGAGACAGCGCCTGCTATATCTTGAAGCCCGCTGGCGATTAACGGTGCAGAAGGCAGTGGCGAATTTCGCGCCGCTGCCCATGTCTTCTTACCGCAAGAGACCGGGCAGACTCAGATCGCCCGAGGCCACATCGAAGACATCTGTCACGCACAAAAGCGGTGAGTGGATGTTGGCATTCACCCGCAAGGCGGCCGTCACGCCATCATACGCCACGCCGTCCAGGTTTACACCGCTGGCAAAGCCCGCATTGACGCTGATTTCGGGTCCGTCAAACAGCGGCGTAAATCCGGGGCTGTCCAGAAAGATCGGAAAGCCAGGCCAGGTCGCAGGCAGTTTTGGAGTGCTGCCCTCAGGGATGTCGCGCACCGCCAAAGCACCGGGGCCGCAGGCCTCTGTCGGGGTCAGGACAACCCAGTGGCTGTGCCATTCCACGCCATCGTTGGATGGATCGCCATCACCGTTTTCATCAAACAGAGGCGTGTCATCAAAGTCGGGGTGGCTGGTGGCGGCCATCGCCAGAATACCGGTGCCGCCCTCAAATCCAACCGCAGACGGATCAAGCGATGTGGGCCACACGTAAGACCACACATCAGAACCGCCAACCGCACCCATGGCCCCGGGGGTTTCTGACCCGGCGACCCCATTGGTGGTCATGTGGAAGGTCACTGTGTTGCCTTTGCGATGTGCGTGTGCAGCTAGAATGTCAAAGGCCGCGACTTTGTCTGCGACTGCGGGCGATTGGACTGCGTCATGCATATCCGCTGCGTGATCTCCACCAGCAAATGCTGCACTCGCAGCAAACAGAATGGCGGCCGTCAGGAAAGGTGTTTTGTTGGGCATTGATAGTCTCCTTGATTCATTTTGCTAGCGAGTCGCTATCATAATGAGATTCAGGATTGCAATAGTAGTTTCGACTCGATACTTAAATATCATGACCTCAGAACAAAAAATCCGAGCCCTGATGAACAGGTTGGCAAGGTTGGATAGCGCCAGCAGCTGGTCCGGCGATTTGAATCCGGTCCAAAGGTCTGCGCTGGAATATCTGCGCGATGCGAACCGGTTTTCACGGTCTCCGTCACATGTCGCGGAATTCCTTGGGACAACGCGCGGAACCATGTCGCAGACCCTCAAAGCGCTGTTGCGCAAGGGGTTTGTCGAGGAAGTGCGTTCAGAGATCGACAAACGGTCGATCTCTTATGCGCTGACGCGGGCGGGAATCGCCGTGCTGGAAGAAGACAGCGTTATCGCGGTGGCGCTGACGAGGCTTATGGACCAAGGCGTGGTTGAGCTGGAGAGCGGGTTACGCCAAACGTTGCGGCAGGCCCTTGCGCTGAACGGCGGGAAGTCGTTCGGCCAGTGTAAGTCTTGCCGTTATCACCAAACTGCAAACAACGGGGCATTCTGCCAGCTTTTATCCCTGCCTATTTCGCCAGAAGACAGCGAAAAAATCTGTATCGAACATGAGGAAGCGGCAATCGCATGACCCCAGATCTTTCGTCCAAGATCGAGGGCCTGTTTGTTGGGAAGGTGGCGGATCGCTGGCCCGGCAAGCCACCCTCTGCCATCCAAAAGGATCCCGCGACCGGGACGCAGGGCATCGGTGCCCACGGTTTCGTTCAGGATGCACAGGCCGACCTTGAAGTTCACGGCGGGGCGGATAAGGCAATTCACCACTACGCATTCGACCATTACGCCGCCTGGCAGGCTGAAGGGCTGATCCCCGACGGGACCCGGCCTGCGGCCTTTGGCGAGAACATCTCGACCATCGGTCTGACAGAAGACACGCTTTGCATCGGCGATATTCTGAAGCTTGGAACTGCAACGGTCCAGATTTCGCAAGGACGACAGCCGTGCTGGAAACTTGGACTCCATACCGGCCAGGACAAGATGCCCTATCTTTTTCAAAAGACCGGCCGCACAGGGTGGTATTACCGGGTGCTTGACGAAGGTACCGCAGGCGTTGGTGACAGCATTACCCTTGTTGAACGTCCGCAACCAAACTGGACTGTCCGACAGGTGACTCAAGCGCGACTGACCAAGCGCATCACACCCAATGACGCTGCGCTGTTGGCGGATATGCCAGAACTAGCAGCGGGCTGGCGGCTGGCATTTGCAAAGATGGCGGCAGGACACGTCAAGGAAGATACGTCCAAGCGGTTAAGTGGGCCCGGCCTCGGGAACTGAGGCGGCTTGATCGGGGCGAATAACCATAGTCGCCGGAGAAATAAATAGAGGCATCTGAATGAGTGCTCATGATCCAAAGGAAAGCTCCAGAACAAACTCCTGAAGATCGCTGAGCAGAGTTTGGTCTGCATCATGTGCTTGACGTATTGCATCTCGCAGAGCGTCAGGGGTCAGATTTACAGATGCATTGGCAACTGAAGTGCCCGCGAGCCGTTGCACAAGGTTTTTGCACAGTGCTTCACGACAGCTCTTAAACTGAGCGTTAAATTCACCCACGTTGAGGACACCATCCTGGGAGCGAAGAGCCAGAAGCAGTGCGTCAATCGAGGTGTCACCCGACGCAGCCCCCGATATGCCTTCTACCCTGTTGGAAAACGCGACATCGTTGCAAATCATCTCAACAATGCGATTGGCAACCGGCATGCTCTCTTTTTGTGGATCGATCCGCAAGAACCGAACAGGTATTCCCTCCAGCATTGCGGATAGTTTTCTCGGCACGCCAGACATGCTTTGGATGATCTGCTCCACATCCTTTTCGACCGGAAACGGTGTCCACACAGTTCCGTAAGTAAAGAGATTTCCGCAGACACGCCCGCGCGGTCTCAGGATCTCGTGGCCAGCATCCCTCATGACTTCCCCGACAACTGCTCCACAAAACTGCCTGGCGGCCTGATCTGATTTTACAATCGGAAACAGGTCCTCAAGTTCGTGCACCGCCGCTGCGATTGCCGGGAGGCCCGCACGAGAGAGTGCGGCATATTCCACATACTTCCTGGAGCTGCTCAAGAGGCTCTCCAATCCCTGACCCAGGTTGGTTTTTCGAAGCTCATTAAATCTGGAATGCATGCTTATCCTAACTGCACATATTGACACGTTACAATTTTTAACATTATAAAGCGCGAGAATCTTTTGATCAACGATAGTTCTGAACGGGAGAAAGAAATGTCAGCCTTGGAAACAGCAATCTACATTACAACAGCCACCGCATCAGGCGGGCGCGCAGGTCGCGTGTCCACTGCGGATGGGACACTAGACCTCGACCTTGTGATGCCATCAGCCGTTTATGACATGCTGCCCGAGGAGATGCAGGAAGCGCCCTCAACGTCGGACCGCCCACGTGTGGATCCTGAAATGTTGTTTGCGGCTGGCTACGCCGGCTGCTTCATTTCTGCACTTCGGTATACGGCGCTCAGCATGGGCGTTGATGCCTCAACGGCCACTGTTGCGTCGAGCGTCGCGCTCAAGCCCGGGTCAGATGGCGCTGCATTCAAACTGGGTGTCCAGCTTGAAATTGACCTGCCTGGTATCGATACGGAAACCGGACAAAAAATTGTCGATGGTGCTCATAAGATTTGCCCCTACTCCGCTGCGGTCAGAAACAACATCGAAGTTGATCTGGCGTTGAAGTGATCTGTTGATGGGCGGCATCAACCGCGGCTGGCAATTCGACAAGAAGCAGTTGTTAGCAATGATCTTTTCAATGGGAAACGCACGGGTGCCGGTCTTCACCAACGGTTCTGGAAACACTTTGTGCAGCGCGCAAATTCTTGCGCTGCCCAACGCAAAATCAGAACGAAACAATTGCCATAATGGGTTCCCAGCCACCGTTGAGTAGTCCCTGCAAGCAATAGTCCGATAGGCGTTTTAGCCAGTTTATGAGTGGGAAAACAGTCAAGTTATCTCATAGCAGCAACATCTACGTTTGTCGCGCAACGGCGATGCAGTAGATAAGGCCACCAAGCAGAAACGAGCGACGTTGCGGCTCTCAGCCTGCCTTACCCATAGCCCCGGAACTTGCGGCCCAAAGCCGCCATCGGTAACGGGTTAAGAACGCTGCGGTCACGGCCTGCTCTCCGGGCATTTGCTACGGGTGCATAATCTGGGACTGTGTGAACTAACATTCTACGGGGCTTAGTTGTCATTCGACTTGATCCGTTCAATGTCTGTTTTCTGACCATGCCCTGGTAAAGAAACACTTTTCGAAAACACTGACATCTCGGACCATGAGCCACGAGCAAGGATCACAAAAAAAACATCTGGACATATGAAACATCAGATGTTTTATCATATGCCATGAGCGAGCTACTATATTATGATCTCAAGGATGCTGCGGGTGTTGCGCCGGGCTTGGCCACGCAGGTTTGCCGCGAGTTGGGGCGGCGGATCGTCGCCGGTCATTTTTCTGAAGGCGGCCTGATTGATGACGAGAACAAGCTTTGTGACCGGTTCGGCGTCAGCAAGTCGGTGGTGCGCGAGGCGGTAAAACTACTCGTTGGCAAAGGCCTTCTCGAAGTACGGCGTGGCAGTGGGACGCGGGTGCGCCGCCGGGTCAGTTGGAACCTTTTGGACGACGATGTTCTTGCCTGGCACCAGGGCATCGAACCAAGGCCCGACTTCTTGCGCCAGCTTATGGATGTGCGACAAATGATCGAGCCGAATGCGGCGGGCTGGGCTGCCACGTCTGCGTCACCTGATCAGGTCGAGGATATTCGCAAGGCTCAGTTGGCCATGGAACGCGCCGCATCCATTCAGGATTTTGTCATTGCCGATGCCTTGTTCCACCGCGCCATCCTGCGCGCGTCCAACAATGAACTGCTAACGGCCATGGAGGGTGTGATCTTTTCGGCTTTGCTCAGCTCGATCAAGATCACTAACGACGATCCGCTTGATAACAAAGAGCGGTCCCTGCCGCTTCACCGCGAAATCCTTGAAGCGATTGAGGCCAAGGACAGCGAGAAAGCAAGCACGGCGATGCGCAAACACATGGCCGACACCTACGAGCGCCTTTCAAATGTGCTTCCGGGATTCAGGTTGAAGGAGGCCGATCACCGTTGATCAAGAATTTCACCACTGTTCGGAAAGGTGGCCGAATTAGTGGTGACGGCACGAGAAAAGTTTCGAAGCAAGCCTCGCGCCGTCCAGTTGCCCGAATTTTCGGGGGAAACGCCACCAGATATCTCGGCGCAGCGCGCCAAAAACATCAACAAGGAGGATATGATGTTTTCCAAATTAACGAAAGGCCTGTTGGCCGGGTCCGTTGCGGCAACGGCACTCATGTCGGCGAATTCCGCCGCGGCTGAGGATATGGTGGCACTGCTGTTGCCCGAAAATGTGAACCCACGCTGGGAGTCTCAGGATGCAGCTGCGTTTGTGCGGACAATGAGCGCATTAGCCCCTGACGTGAAGGTCGAGGTCTTTAACGCCAACAACGATACATCGACCCAGCAACGGCAGGCGGAACAGGCGCTGACACAGGGCGCCAAGGTTCTTGTCGTTATCCCGATTGACGGCGAAAGCTCTGCCATCATCGCCGACACTGCCGCCGAGGAAGGCATTCCAACGATCGCCTATGACCGGATGATCAATTCGGCGAACACCACATTCTGGGTGCAGGCCGATCTGGAAGGCATGGGTTATGATCAGGCGATGCACATCATCGACAACACCAAGGACGGTGACACTTTGGTGATGCTCAAGGGGTCGCCCACCGACCCGAACGCCGCCGTGATCCACAATGGTCAACTACGCGCCTTGACGCCGCTTTACGAAAGCGGTGCACGGATCATGGGATATGAAAACTGGACGCAAGGCTGGGATCCAGCCATTGCACGTCGCTCGATGGATCAAGCCCTCACACAGCTTGATAATAATGTGCAGGGTGTGGTGTCGTCCAATGACGGGAACGCCGGTGCGGCTATCGCCGCGATGGAAGAACAAGGCATGGCGGGCACGGTGCCGGTCTCGGGCCTTGACTGCACGGTTCAGGCGCAACAACTGATGCTCTTGGGCAAACAAACGCAGTGTGGCTGGCGTCCACTGGAAGACATGGCCGCAGCAGCCGCTGCCGTGACCGTGCGTCTGGTCAATGGCGAAGATTTCTCTGATCTTGCGCCGGACACGGTGACAAATGGGGTCGGAGCGGAGGTGGCCTATGTGCCGGTCGGTTCCTATTCGGCCGTTGGTGCCGAAGGCGTGGCTTATGTGATCGAGAACGATACCTCGATTACCAAGGAAATGGTTTGTCAGGGCGAAGCCGCCGCAACCGATTTCTGCCAGTAAGGGTCAGTCAATGACATCTCAAGACAATTTGGTGGGGCAAGCTGCCCCACCAGCGCACCTAGCCGTGCGTGGTATCCACAAACGCTTTGGCGGTGTCCATGCCCTGCGGGGCGTCGCTTTCGAAGTCGCCCGTGGCGAGGTCATGGCGCTGGTCGGCGACAATGGCGCGGGCAAATCAACCTTGATGAAGGTGCTGGCCGGGGCTCATGCTGCTGATGCCGGTCAATTCACACTGGATGGCAAGCCGGTCAGCGTGTCGTCGCCAAATGACGCAAGCGGGCTTGGCATTCAGATCGTTTATCAGGATCTGGCGCTTTGCGAGAACCTTGATGTAGCCGCGAACCTGTCGCTGGGCGACGAGCCGACAAAGCCCGGTTGGGGCTTCCTTCCACGCCTTCTGCGTCCGCTTGATGATCTTGAGATGGAAGTGAAGGCGCGAGAAGCCATCGACAAGTTACAAGTACGCACCCTGCAGTCCGTGCGCGCCAAGGTTGGGGGACTGTCCGGCGGGCAGCGTCAGGCGATTGCCATCGCCCGCGCCGTTGGGACAGAAAGCACTGTTGTGATGCTTGATGAACCCACCGCCGCGCTCGGCGTCGCCCAGACCCGGCAGGTGCTGGAAGTCGTTAAACGCCTGCGCGAGACGAACCATGCGGTTGTCTATATCTCTCACAACATGCGCGACATCTTCGAAGTGGCCGACCGGATCACGGTGCTGCGCCACGGCAGTAATGTCGCGACCTATACCACGTCCCAGACCACGCCGGACGAGATTGTCGTCGCGATGACCCGCGGCTTGGACACAGCTTCCGATGAAGGGGCCGGTGATGCAGCCTGAGGCCAAAATGACATTTCTTGACCGGTTCCGCGCGTTGCGGGAAACGCAATTCGGGGCTTTTGTGCCCGTCCTCCTCGCGCTTGCAGCGATCTGGGGTTACTTCGGGTTGGTCCTGCCTGCCTATGACGTGATAACGGGCGAGGCCGAAAGCTTTCGCGCGATCTTTCTGAGCCCCCGCAACATCTACAACCTGTTCATGCAATCCGCCGTGATTGCAACGCTGGCGGTCGGTATCACCGTCGTCCTTTTGCTGGGCGAGATTGATCTGTCCGCCGCCGCAACCGCCGGTGTCTGTGCCGCCCTGTTGGGCGTGCTGGTGCTGGCAGGCGTGCCAGGCTGGCTGGCCTGCATCATCGTGATGGGTGTGGGCATCGTGATGGGGGCAGCACAGGGGCTGTTGGTGGCCTATGTCGGCATCCCGTCCTTCGTCGTGACACTCGCCGGATTGCTTGGCTATCAGGGACTGATGCAGAAAATCCTGCCCACGGGAAACCTCAACGTGGGTGACCCTTTTGTGCGCGGCATCGCGCGCGTTCTAATCCCCGATATCTGGGGGTTGATATTGGCCGCCGTTGTCGTCGGGCTTTTTGCCTTCGCCAGCCTGCGCAAGCAGTCACAGCGGCAAGCCAAGGGGTTGGAGTTGGACAGCCCGCTGGCGCTTTGGGGTCAGGTTGTGGCCTTTGGCGTCATCGTGGTCGCTGTTGTTCTGACATTGAACGCCTACCGCTCGCTGCCATTGCTTCTGGTCTTGCTGGTGGCACTTACTGCACTCTTAGGCTGGATCACCACATCCACGCCTTATGGCCGGTCGCTTTTCGCCGTGGGTGGCAATGCCGAAAGTGCCAGACGGGTGGGCATGAAAGTGCAGCGCATTCGCGTCTCTGCCTTTGCCATCGTGGGTCTGATGGCGGCCATCGGCGGCATTTTTGGTGCGTCCCGCTTTGGTTCCGTCTCCTACACCGCTTTCGCCGGTGGATCCCTGCTTTTGGAGGCCATCGGGGCTGCGGTGATTGGCGGCACCTCGCTTTTTGGTGGGCGGGGTTCGGTCTGGAACGCGATCCTCGGTGCCCTGGTCATTGGATCGTTGGGCAACGGTCTGGACCTGACTGGAGCAAGTGCGGCCGACAAGCTGATGGTCTCGGGTGCGATCCTGCTTCTTGCCGTAGCCATCGACGCTGTGTCCCGCAACAACGTGGGAGGGCGCTGAGATGTGGACTGATAATGAAACCGCCGTTCTCACCGCAATTCTTGACGAGCTGATCCCCGCCAACGCCGAGCGTGCGATCCCCGCAGCAGGTGAATTGGGCGTCGCCAGTTTCATTGCCGGTGTTGCTGAGAGCAATGCCGCATTCAAAGTTCAGGTTTACTCCCTTCTGCGCCATGCGCAGACCTTGGCGGACGGGGTCACGACGGACCTCGTCCGCCAGTTGGAGCAGGATCAGCCGGACGCCTTTGCGGCCTTTCTGACAGAGACCTACAAGGGCTATTACAGCCGCCCCGACATGCGCGCCAAGGTTGGCGTCGGCGCCCACCCCGTGCACCCGTTGGGCTATGATGTGGCCCGCGAAACCCCCGAACTGATGGACAAGCTGACGGCGCCCGTGCGCGCGCGCGGCCCTGTTTTCCGAAACCCGACCGGAGGCACGAGATGACGAACGAACCTGTTGACGTGCTGATCATCGGGGCCGGTGCCTCGGGCGCGGCCATCGCCTGGTCGCTTTTGGAAACACGGATGCGAATCCTGTGTCTGGAACAGGGTGACCATCTGGCGGACAAGGATTTTCCATCGCGTCGGGACGATTACGAATTGGCCCGATACGGCGATTTTTCGGTTGATCCCAACGTGCGGAAGGCGCGTCAGGACTACCCGATCAATGCCAAGGACAGTTGCATCACGCCGGTGAACTGGAACGGTGTCGGCGGCTCCACCATGAACTTTCTGGGTCACTGGCCGCGCATGCGACCCAGCGATTTTCGCACCAAGACCCTTGATGGTGTGGGTGACGATTGGCCAGTCGATTACCAAACGCTTGCGCCCTTCTATGACATGAATGATCGCAATACGGGCGTGTCAGGCTTGGCCGGCAACCCCGCCTACCCCGACTACACCCCGCCGCATCCCCCCATTCCGATAGGCAAGCTGGGTCAAACGCTGGCGAATGGCTTCAACGAAATAGGCTGGCATTGGTGGCCTTCTGACGTGGCGATCCTCAGCCAGGATGACGATGGCCGACAGAAGTGCGTGAATGCAGGCACCTGCGATCTGGGATGCGCGGCCGGGGCCAAGGGCGGCACCAACTTCACCTATTGGCCGATGCTGGAAAACGCGGGCGTGGAGTTGCGTACGCGTGCACGGGTCCGCGAGATCTTGGTGGATGAGGCGACGGGCTTTGCCAGCGGGGTGCTCTATCACGGGGCTGACGGTCAGCTGCACGAACAAAAGGCCGAACTGGTGGTCATGGCCTGTAACGGCGTCGGCACGCCGCGCCTGCTTTTGAACTCCAAATCAAAGTCCTTTCCAGAGGGTCTTGCCAACCGATCCGGTATGGTCGGCAAGAATCTGATGTTCCACCCGCTCACCGGAGTGGCGGGCGTGTTCGATGAGCCGATGAAAGGGCATGAGGGGCCGATGGCCTGTTCGATCCTGTCTCAGGAATTCTACGAAAGCGATCCGTCACGCGGTTTTGTGCGCGGCTATGGATTGCATTCGGGGCGTTCAACGACGCCAATGACCTATGCCCTTGGCGGCTATGGCATTGACAACCCGATCCCCTGGGGCGCTGAACACCGAGAGATCATGGATAACGTCTATCCCTATCTCGCAGGTCTGACCGTGGTCACAGAGGACCTGCCCGAAGAACACAACTGCGTCACGCTCGACCCGGATTTAACCGATAGCGACGGCATCCCCGCGCCGAAAATCACCTACAGTCTGGGCGACAACACCCGCGCCATGCTGAAACACGGAGAAGCGCGCGCCACGGAAATCCTGCTGGCCGCCGGGGCCAAGCGTGTGTTGCCCAAGAATGACGACAAGGTCTGGTGGCGCGCAGGCTGGCACCAGATGGGCACCTGCCGCATGGGCAATGATCCCGAGACATCGGTGGTGAACGGCTGGGGTCGCAGCCACGACGTGAAAAACCTCTTCATTGTCGATGGCTCGATCTTTGTCACCTCTGGCGCGGTCAATCCGACCTCCACGATTCAGGCGCTGGCGCTTTACATAGGCGACCAGATCAAGACCAACATTGAAACCCTGTTTGATTGAGGCCGTGATGAATTTCCCGACGCAAATGTACATCGATGGCGCGCTGGCCGAAGGCAGCGGACGGAAAGACGTCATCAATCCGGCCACGGAGGAGCCGATCGCCAACGTATCAACCGCGGGCTTTGAGGATGTCGAACGCGCGCTCCAATCCGCCAAGGCAGCGTTCCCCGGCTGGGCCGCGACACCCATTGCCGTGCGGCAGGTCTGGATGCGCAGGCTGCGCGATGAAGTCATCGCCCAAGAGGAGTTTCTGCGCGACTGTGTGCATCAAGAGATGGGCAAACCCTGGGCGCAGACCCATGAGGACTGGGACAGGCTGGTCGTGTCGCTCGACTTCTACGCCGAAGAAATCGCCCGCATTCAGGATTACGGGCTGGCCGACCGTGCGGGGACACATAGGCACCGGATGGTGCATGAGCCTGCGGGCGTGGCGGTTGCCTTTCTGGCGTGGAACTTCCCGCTTCTGAACCTTGCCTTCAAGATTGGTCCCGCCATGGCGGCTGGCTGTCCGATCATCATCAGACCATCCGAGGCGACGCCGATCTCGGCCTATGCCGTGGGCGCCCTTTGCGCCAAAATCGGCCTGCCCAAAGGTGTCGTCCAAATTCTATGCACCGATGGCTACGATGTGGCCGATGCCCTGACCGCTTCGACCATTCCGCAAGTGGTAACCCTGATCGGCTCAACCAAGACGGGCCAGCACATCATGCGCACGGGTGCTACCTCGATCAAACGCTACTCTATGGAGTTGGGCGGCAATGCGCCAATGCTGGTCTTTGAAGATGCTGATCTTGATCTTGCCGCAGACATTGTCACGGGGGTGAAATTTTCGAATGCGGGGCAAATCTGCGTGTCGCCCAATCGGGTCTTCGTGGCCGAAGCCGTGCGCGAGGCCTTTACGGAAAAGGTCGTGGACCGGGCCAAGGCAGCAAAAGTCGGGTTCGACAAGTCTGCCGAAATCACAACCGGGCCTGTGATCGATGCCCGCGCCTGGACCCGGATCAAGCACTTGATCGACGACGCTGTGGCTGACGGCGCGAACCTTCTGGCAGGCGGCGATCGCCCCGCACATCTGAACAAGGGGCACTACATCGCACCCACTGTGCTGGGCGACGTGACCGAGACGATGCAGGTCTACCAGCAAGAGACCTTTGGACCCGTCGTCAGCCTTGTTCCGTTTCACGATGATAGCGATCTGTTGCGTATGGCCAATGATTGCGAAGAAGGCGGGCTGACTGCCTATATCTTCACCCGTGACCTGGCCCGTGCGGAGCGTTATGCCAGCCAGCTGCGCTACGGTGAAATCCAGATCAATGGCTTGAAATACGACATCGACCTGCCCCATGGCGGGATCGGTCAGTCGGGGATCGGGCACGATTGCTCGGCCCTCGCGCTGAACGACTACTTGGTTCTTAAACGCGTCACGCGAGCTTTCGACAGCTCCGAATTCGAGGGGTTGAACACATGAAAATCACCAAGATCCAAAGCCATGTCTTAGAATACGACCTGCCTGAGGAATTGGGTTATTCGCAGCAATTCTACGCCAAACGCACCGCGCATTTGGTCGAGGTGTCGACGGACGAAGGGATCACCGGCTGGGGCGAATGTTTTGGACCGGGCAGCATCGCGCGGGCGAACAAGAGCATCGTCGAGGGTGTGATTGCACCGATGGTTCTTGGCATGGATCCACTCGACCGTGATGTGATCTGGCACAAGGCCTACAACCTGATGCGCGATCACGGACAAAAGGGCATGCCGCTGCAATCGCTTTCGGGTGTCGATATCGCGCTCTGGGATATTGCGGGCAAGGTGACAGGCCTGCCCATTCACAAGCTGATCGGCGGCGCGCACCGCACCCAGGTGCAGGTCTACGGCTACGGCATGATGCTGCGCCGCGAGGATGCGGACGCAATGGCTGCACGGTTTGAGGATGAGGCCACAGCGATCAAGGAGATGGGCTTTGCTGCGACAAAGATGAAGGTTGGGCTTGGGCCGAAGAATGACGTCAAACTCTGCGAAGCAGTGCGCCAAGGTGTGGGCGATGATTTTGATTTCATGGTCGATGCCAACCACTGCTACACCACGCATGATGCGTTCTACGTCGGGCGTGCGCTTGAAGAACTGGGCGCCTATTGGTTCGAAGAACCGGTTGCCCCCGAAGATCTGGACGGCTACCGGGAACTGCGCGCGGGGCTGAGTGTCAACATTTCAGGTGGCGAGGCCGAGTTCAATCGCTGGGGATGGCGCCAAGCTCTTGAAAACCGCGGGCTGGATATTGCCCAGCCCGAGGTTTGCGCCCTTGGCGGCATCACCGAATACCTGCGCGTTCTTGCCCTGTGCCACGCCCATTTCACGCCTGTGGTGAACCATGTCTGGGGATCGGCCATTGCCGTGGCGACGAACCTGCAATTGCTTGCGGCCATGCCACCCCTGCCCGGCGGGCTGAACCCACGTGAACCACTGCTGGAATTCGACACCACCGACAACAAGTTCCGCGACGAACTACTTCTGGAACCTTTGAACATTCAGGCGCAGGTCAGGGCGAAACAGGGCTTTGTCGCGATACCAGATGGTCCGGGTCTGGGCGTCGAACCTGACCTGGATTTCATCAAACGTTTTTCAATCTGAGAGTGTCGAGATGGCCTGCATTGAATTTGTCGGTGTCGATTGGGGCACCAGTTCGTTCCGCGCCTGGCATTGCATCACAGGGCAAGAGCAACGCCTCCTCGCAAAAAACGAAATGGGCATGTCAAAGCTGGGGCCGTCAGACTATGCGCCCTATCTTGAAAGCGTCTTGCGGGAAGGTCGCGTACCTCAGACAGTGCCGGTGCTTGTCTGCGGGATGGCCGGTGCGCGCGACGGGTGGCGCGAGGTGCCTTATGTCAAGGCACCGGCAGGACGCGACGAGATTGCCAGCCGGGCCGCAACTGCTCGTTTCGGGGGTTACGCTTGCAAAATCCTGCCAGGCGTCTGCCATTCAACCGAGGGCAAATTCGATGTGATGCGCGGAGAGGAAACACTTCTTTTCGGTGCGCTGAGCAGGGGATCTGGCGATGGGGTGTATTGCTTGCCCGGCACACATTCCAAGTGGTGTCGGGTCAAGAACGGGCAGTTGCAAAGCTGGCAAACCGCCATGACAGGCGAATTGTTTGCACTGCTTACCACGCAGTCGACGTTGTCCAGTTTTTGCGGCGATCGTTCCGCAAGACTTCACGAAACATCGGAATTCTCAGAAGCCGTCCGCGACGTGCTTGGTGGCAAACGGTCGGCACTGAGCGATTTGTTTCCCATTCGGGCCCGTGCGCTGCTGGACCCCAAGGCCGAAACGTTCAACTTTGCCGCCCACCTTTCGGGACTTTTGATCGGTCAAGAAATCGCGGGATCAAAGCTGGAAGACGTTAGTCATGTCATCCTGATCTCCAATGGATCCATTTGCCATGCTTACAGCAAGGCACTTGGAATCGCCGGAATGGGCATCAATAGGCTGGATTCGGAGCAGGCCGTGTTGGCAGGCCTCGCTCTGTTCGCCGGTGAACTTTTCGAGAAAGACAGCTTTGCCGAGAAAGTCACATAAACCAACGTTCTCCGCCGCTTTGAGGCGAAGGGCCGTGGCGGCTTTGCAAGCGCCATTTCTGACAAATTCGCAAACCATCATGCCGTCACTGCCGAAACGGCGTTCCCGCAACTAAGACACATCAATCACGCTCAATCGGGATCGTGGTGCAGAGAACGCTGTCCTAAGAACCGCTGTACGTCGATGCGACTACAGGTAAGAACACCGATCCGGATTTGAAAATCCATGAGAGCAGCGCGGAATATCTGTTAGCTTCGACCTTTGGGGTAAGCGCCACAGGTCTTAGGAACACTAGAGATCGGGCCGAATTCGCGGCCCTATCGGTCATCCGGCAAGCATGGGGTCGCTTGAATACGATCGAAGAAACAAGAGCCTGTATTCGCGGCACCGCAGCATCTTGACTCCTATGGGCTGAGGCTGTGTGGAAACTATCTTAGTTTTTCTGGGCGCGCGTTTGGCTCTAAGATTTCGTCGATTTTCGGGTTTTGGGATTGTTTTAACGTCCAGTAGCCCGCGTGCGGACGCCTATTGCGT